>JACMNO010000072.1 GCA_014378485.1 Bacteroidia bacterium | reverse complement strand
TTTTACCAACACATCTGTTGGCATTTCAATTTTTGCATCGGGCATCTCTGTAACTCTTACATCGTATGCGCCATAATAAACAAGTGCTTTCATATACAAATTATTTAATTTTGTAAAATAATAGTGTTGTATTTATATTTTTTGTGGATTAACAATCTGAATCTTATGCAGAAATAGAATTTAATAAGTCCGCATTTAGCTTTTCTTAATCGTTATTGTACTTCTATTAATTTTTACTAAAAATTTGTGCCAGTAGAAACTGATGTAATCATTGTCAAAAAGTTGTGTTAATGGATATAGGAGGTGATAGAAACCTTATAACCCACTATTAATGTATGTTTTACATCAACAAATGTTATGAATAAAATTGATTTTATTGTTCGAGTAAAATTGTCTTAAAAGATGATTTTTACCTTAAAATCCTGTTTTTAAAATAGAAAAGGATTGCTTATGGACTATAAAATTATATGAGGAGATAGAGCCTTATAATCCTTCAAAACTCAATGTTTCTGTGCCTACGTACAATCCAAGGAAGAAAAATTACGAACTGCATAAAACCTTTGTGCAACTGAACAAATGATTAATAGTGAGAAGAGATTTAAATGAGAATTCCAGTAAGGAGTAATCTTGATCTGGCCTTGGATTTGAGGCTGTGTAAAAATGAAATTCAAAAATGGGCTTAGTTTTCTCCATCTGAACCAATTCTTGATAACTCCTGGAACTAAATAATAACTTTTAATACCTCCACCAAAAGCAAGCCGAAGTATTGGAGCACAGGAAAAGATATATTGAGACAGTGAACATTTACCTATGGGAGAAAGTATCTCTGCCTGATATTGACTTGTAGCCATTACCTAAACTAATTCGGCATCCTGGCTGACATTTTCTAAAGAGATCAAAATGCAAGGAAAGTCGAATAGTGGTCTGTCCAAATGTGATTTTGACCCATGGTTTATTTCTCAATTTGTCAATGTTCCAGAATTAATCTTTAACCTATACGGCATTGAGGGCGAGTGTGATACAGATCAAATTTGTAATGCGGCTTTTCAATAAAAATAATCTAACGAATGAAAAAATAAGGTCGGTATTCTTGTAAGAATACCGACCTTTTAAGCCAAAAAAGCTTGATCGAAGATATGGTTTCTTACACCATGATACTACTTCACTTCAAATGGTTCAGGTAAATTATACATTCCGATACCTCCATCAGAATCCTTAACGCTTACACTTATATTGTATTTTCCTTTAATGCCAAAAATCCAGGGAGCAGTCGGAGAACCATCTACTGTTTCAAAAGATTTCCCATTGATTGTAAATGTATAACTCACAATTGTTCCGCCAAATTTTGCATCCCTGTCAAATGAGCCACTGGCATCAAGTATGTATTCTTTATCCGCGGGCGTATTTGGGGTAACAACTTTCATGTACGCTTCAGGTGCAAGATTGTCGAAAGTAACAATTTCAATTTTCTTGCTTGCTATTTTATCAAATTCATCCTTTGCTTCTAGTACGATAAGCGAAGTTCCTGTAATAGTAATAGGAGTGTAGTTTAGGGTATGATTGCCATTTTTAATCTCCAT
>JACMNO010000071.1 GCA_014378485.1 Bacteroidia bacterium | reverse complement strand
TATTATTAAGATAAAGAATACACTAATTTTGGTAGAATCTGAAGATAAAAGTGGTTTGATTTTTTAATTTTACATTGTCTTAAAAAGAATTAATGCTTCGCCGGGCTTATAAATTGAAATTTACTTTTTCTTCTTTTTATCTAATTCAAAATGTAGATTATATAACATTTTGTGAACTTAATAGTTATATAAATATGTAGTAGCCTTGAATGGTTTCAATTTGTACCATCAATACTAAGAAATTCAGTTTTCTTAATTTAACTTTGCAAAAGTTACTTCACAGCAACGAAACAGTAAAAAGTAAAACAATGACAGTAATCTTAATTTTCTTCTTCGCACACTGGTATTTATCCTTATTTAGCCAGACGTTTTATCTGCACCGCTATTCTGCTCATAAGTTATTCACGATGAATAAGTTCTGGGAAAAATTCTTTTATTTATTTACATATATTACACAAGGCTCTTCTTTCCTTTCTCCAAGAGCCTACGCTATTTTGCATAGAATGCATCACGCTTACAGTGATACTCCGCAAGATCCACATTCTCCGCACAACACAAATAACTTGTTTAAAATGATGTGGGACACAAAAAATATTTATAACGATTATTTTGCTTACACACGTAAGCCAGAAGACCGTTTTTCAAAAGACATCCCACAATGGAGATTCATAGAATCATTGGGTGATACATGGATGTCAAGAATGGGTTGGGGTACTATATACGTATTATTCTACATGTATTTTGTTCCTGCCGGAATGTGGTATTTGTACTTATTATTGCCAATTCACTTTTTGATGGGGCCAGTTCACGGCGCTGTTGTAAACTGGTGCGGTCACATGTATGGCTATAGTAATTATGATAACAACGATAAATCGAAAAATTCACTTGTTTTCGACCTTGTTATGGGCGGTGAATTGTTTCAGAATAATCATCACAAAAATCCATTAAGTTCAAATTTTGCTTCCAAATGGTTTGAATTCGATCCAACATATCCGGTTATTAAAATGCTCTCTGCATTCAGGATCATCAAAATGGCTCCGGGCATTCCAATTGAAATGCCACACCATATCAAATCAAAGGCTGCTTAGTTCAAGTAGATCCTATTCAAAAAGGTCAGATAATTCATTTATCTGACCTTTTTTTGTTTTATGAATTCCAGATTTTCCAGGCTTCTTCTGCCTGTAAATGCAGCATTTCCAAACCGTTTTTTACAGAAGCACCTTGATCAATTCCCTTTTGCATAAAAAGAGTGATCTCCGGATTATAAACAAGATCAAATAAGAAATGTCCTGGTCCAATGAAGGAATAATCTATATCTGGACATGTACCTGTTTTTGGAAACATTCCTAACGGGGAAGTATTGATAATCAGTTTATGATCTTCAATTACGTCTTTTGTTAATTGAGCATAAGATAAAACACCATCTTTCTGGCGTGACACATACTGATATTCAATTTTTAAGGTTTTTAAAGCTCCTTCCACAGCTTTGGCCGCTCCACCTGTGCCTAAAATCAAGGCTTTTATGCTACTAAAATTTTCAGGCAGCATTCTTTTTAATGATTCTAAAAATCCGTAATAATCAGAATTATAACCCTTAAGCTTTTTGTCGCTGCCAATTTTTATCACATTTACTGCTCCAACAAATTCGGCTGATATATCAAGACTATCCAGATAAGGTAAAACCTGTTGCTTATAAGGAATTGTAACGTTTAATCCCTTCAAATCCGGGTTGTTTTTTATAATGGATGTAAATTGTTCTATTTTAGGTATTTCAT
>JACMNO010000070.1 GCA_014378485.1 Bacteroidia bacterium | reverse complement strand
ACGCACAAAATGTCTCCGCAGTGCCTCCTAAAAAATCGTAGTTCGCTCTCTTTATTCATGTTGTTTTTATTATGCTTTAGGAATAAATGAGTGCTCCGCAATTCGCCAAAAACAGCCGCACTCACGCCATGGCGTGACTAACGTATGATAAATGTGCTGCTAAATGATGCAAACCTTTTCAATTATTTTCTGCAAAAGCTTTGCATAAAAAAGAAAGTAAACTCTTTAAAATAGTTGAATCTAGTACTATTTCAGTGTTTTGAGTGAACCCTAATTAATGGTTAAATCTTTTAAATCAATGGTAATTAATACAGTTGAAAGCTATTTCGCAAACACAAAAAATATCGTCGTACAAAGCACACAGTTTACGGCGATATTTATTAAAGCCCATGCCGTCATACCCTGTTTTATGAGTTCAAAGGTTTCATAACTAAAGGTAGAAAAAGTGCTGAGTCCGCCGCATATACCGATCAGTACTAAATGCCTATAATTTTCAGGGATCAGATTTTTTTCTTTGTAAACGTAAATGATTGTTCCGAAAATCAGGCAGCTGATGACGTTGGAAGATAAAGTTGCCCAGGGAAGGGTAAGTATAGTCTTTCCAAATAACAATGCAATGATAAAACGAAGTACGCTTCCTAATCCACCGCCGATAAATACAAGTAAGTAATTCATGTTTTTAATTTTTATTCCCAACTAATCGCTCAGATTATCGCAGATTTAATTTATTTTTAATTTAACCACATAGAGGCATAGGCTAAAAATTGATTAAGAAGTTTGACAAAGACGCTTTGCTTCTCACATAGTGCGCTATGTTAAAAAACTTGTTTTTTCTATCCCTACCTTTTCAACTCATTCAACTATGTGCCTATGTGGTTTATTTTTGTACCAATCAATCTATTTATTCCCTAAATATACGCATGCCCCAATACTATCTCTATCAGCCTTTGTCACTGAACTTAATGTGTTAATTTTTTCATTCACTCTTAAATAACCCAAATACGCAAAAATGATCGCCTCTTTAAACTGGATGATCTCATCGGAAGGAGTTTCGATGTTTCCTTTGTAATGGAATTTCAACCTCTTCTTCAAAAAAGAATTATAAGCTCCACCTCCGCTAATCAAAACAGATGACAAATGATGTTCATTCAAAACATGACTTATTTTCATAGCAATATACTCAACGCAAGTAGCTAAAAAATCATTTAAAGAGATCGAAACTGAATTGAGGATTGGTAAAAAATATGTTTCAAACCATTCCCGACCTATTGATTGTCCGTTAGTATTTAAATTCAAAAATGCATTTAATACATCCGTATTACAATTTCCTTCAGAAGCCATGTCTCCGTTTTCATCATAAGCTTTGCCAATTGTTTCTGTTAAATAATTTAGAGCCATGTTGGCGACGCAAATATCAAAGGCTTTAGTAATTCCGTTTTGGGTAAAAGATATATTAGCGATGCCGCCAATATTTAAACAGGATGCGTATTGAGAAAACAAATCTCTATCTCCAATCGGCACCAAAGGAGCACCCTGGCCTTGAAGAGCTACATCCAAGCTTCTAAAATCACAAATAGTAGAAATACCGGTTTTAGCAGCAATAGTAGCGCCACATCCTATTTGAGTAGTGAAACCGAGTTCTGGTCGGTGAAAAATAGTATGACCATGCGAGGCAATGTAATGTGGCTTTTGATTATGTTTTAGTAAAAATGTATTAACAGAATCTGCCGTAAATTCACCGTACAAACTATGCAGTTTAAAATATTGTTCCGCCGTGGCATCAAACACATTTTGTAACCGTTCTTTCCACACTGGCTTGTACGCTATTGTCTCTGAATCCACTAACTGAAATTTCACCTTGTTATCCGCAAAACTAAATTCACATAACGCCAGGTCGAGCCCGTCTAATGACGTTCCACTCATTAATCCTAGTATTTTTATTGATTGATGTATCATACAGATAAATTTAAAAAGAATTCAACGGTTTTAAATCTTGTTTAACGAAAACTCTCAACAAAATTATTTTAACAAATCAAAAATTTAGACATTCTGAATCGAAATTTCTCCTATTTTTGTAAGTATAAATAGTCCCACCTTTTAAAATACAAGGCCATGCAATTTCAATTAACAGAAGAACAATTAATGATTCAAAAAGCAGCTCGCGAGTTTGCTCAAAACGAATGTAAACCCGGAGTTATAGAACGCGATGAACTTCAGAAATTTCCGACAGAGCAAGTAAAAATGCTCGGAGAATTAGGATTCATGGGTATGATGGTTGACCCCAAGTACGGTGGTGGCGGTATGGATGCCATTTCATACGTGTTGGCCATAGAAGAAATATCTAAAATTGATGCGTCATGCAGCGTGGTGATGAGTGTGAACAATTCATTGGTATGCTGGGGATTAGAACATTTTGGTAATGAAGAACAAAAGCAAAAATATTTAGTGCCTTTGGCCAAGGGAGAAATGATTGGAGCATTTTGCTTATCTGAGCCGGAAGCGGGGAGTGATGCAACTTCTCAAAGAACTACTGCATTTGATAAAGGAGACCACTACCTGGTAAATGGCACTAAGAATTGGATCACCAACGGAAGTAGCGCTTCTATTTATTTAGTAATGGTTCAAACCAATGTTGAATTAGGCCATAAAGGAATTAATTGCCTGATCATTGAAAAAGGACTTCCTGGTTTTGTAATAGGACCTAAAGAAAATAAAATGGGAATTCGTGGAAGTGATACCCACTCTTTAATGTTTACGGATGTAAAAGTGCCAAAAGAAAACAGGATAGGTGAAGATGGATTTGGTTTTAAATTTGCGATGAAAACGTTAGGAGGCGGTAGAATCGGGATTGCCTCGCAGGCATTAGGAATTGCAAGCGGTGCCTTTGAATTGGCTTTAGCCTATTCTAAAGAGCGTAAAGCTTTTGGTAAATTAATTTCGCAACACCAGGCAATTCAGTTTAAATTAGCCGATATGGCTACTCGTATTGAAGCAGCGCGTTTATTGATTTACCGGGCGGCTTGGTTAAAAGATAGAGGCTTACCATGCGAGAGAGAAGGTGCACAAGCAAAAGTATTTGCTTCAGAAACAGCTATGTGGGTTACTACAGAAGCCGTTCAGATTCATGGTGGTTATGGTTATGTAAAAGAATACCATGTAGAACGTTTAATGCGTGATGCAAAAATCACACAGATTTATGAAGGAACAAGCGAAGTACAGCGTATTGTTATATCGAGGGCTTTATTAGCGGAATAAGATTAATTGAATATTATACGAAAGGCTATCTCATTGGGATAGCCTTTTTTTATTTATTTGGGCGCCCGGGCGGGCTATCACTTCTCAAGCCAAGGCGTGATTTGCGGGAGACAGGCAAAAGGATTTCCGTTCTATTCCTGGCGCAAATAAAGTAGTTCGCAAAGTAAATTATAGAAACAAAAATTCTCTTTAAGAATGTCTATGATGAGATTACATTGCTAAATATGCTCTTCATAAGCTTTAATCAAAGTTTCTAAAAAAGCTTCGGGTTCCTGTGCACCTGAAACAGCATATTTTCTATCCAATACAAAAAACGGAACACCCTGCACCCCAATTTTCTGTGCCTGTACAATATCTTCATGGACTTCAGCAGCGTATTGGTCACTCTTTAAAACATTTACAATTTCTTGTTCTTCTATACCACTTTCCATTCCAATTTTAGTAAGTATTTTGTGATCGGCTGTATTTTTGCCATCCGTAAAATAAGCTTTAAATAATTGTTCCTCAAGGTCATTTTGTTTGTTATATTTCTTCGCTAAGTGAGATAAACGATGCGCATCAAATGAATTAGCTACAACTGCTTTATCAAAATTAAATTCAAGTCCCACTTGTTTTGCAATATCGGTAACATGCGCTGTTGTTTCTTGTGCTTGTTGTTTGCTCCAACCTTTGCGTTTTGCTAAATGATCAATTGTATTGAGGTTTGGGTCAGTCACAGAATCGGGGTCCAATTGAAAACTTTTCCAAATAATATTAATGTATTTTTTGTGAGGAAATTGCTCCAACGCTTTTTCAAATTTGCGTTTACCGATGTAGCAAAATGGGCACATCACATCACTCCAGATTTCTACGTTCATCGTTTTAATATTTAATAGTGTTGTGACTTTTATCAGGTCAAGAAAAGGCAATAATATGTTTGTTCTTGAATTCGCATCTCGACTTCGCTCAAAGTGATAAACAAACTCAAAAAAAGCTACCACATCGTGATAGCTTTTTAATTCTTATTTATTTTCTAGTTCAGCAGGTTTCAGTTTATTCAACTCTGCCATTACCATTTTACGTTTCTCGTTCAATTCAGTGATCTTTTGTTTTTCACCGTTGATCTTGTCTTCAATCTCTTTCATAAACGGGTTAACACCTTTAGTGCTGCTTTTAAAGAAACCTAAGTTGTTATCGTAAGTTTTGATCCTGCTAGTGATCTCATCAATTTGTTTTTTGAAATAATCCGCTTCTTTTTTCAGCGCGAATTCAGGACTTTCTCCATTCGATAAACGCTCCAGCTTAGTTGTAAACTGCATTTTGAATTTATCAGCACTACTCACATTCATTTTATCGTACAATTCATCCAAACGATTATAAAAAGAATCGTTAACGCGCTTTTTGTCTTTTATTGGTACCATACCGGCAGCATTCCAGTCGGCAGAAAATTGTTTTAAAGCCGCATGATTAGATGCAGAATCTTCTGATAAATTAAAGTCAGTAATTTTTTTAAGCAACTCTTCTTTAAGAACTAGGTTATTATCGAAGCTCGCGTCTACAGCACTAAAATGAGCTTTTTTTGCATCAAAAAAATAGTTGCATACCGTTCTGAACTGGTTAAACAATTTCGTTTCATCGCCACCCGCATGTGGTACTTTTTTCCAGGCATCCTGTAGTTTAATTAAGGCTAGTCCTGTTTTTTGCCAATCGGTGCTTTCTTTTAAAGTATTCGCTTTAGCAATCAGTTCCTGTTTTTGTGTTTTGATCACGCCCATCTTTTCATGAACGGTATTGAAGAATGCTTTTTTCTTATTAAAAAACTCATCACATAATTCTCTGAACTCCGCCCATACCTTGTCATTCTCTTTTGCGTTGGCTCTTCCAACACCTTTCCAGCTTGCCTGTAGTAAAACCAATTCGTTGGTCATGTTATTCCAGGCCTGTACACTTGCTGTTTCTGTTTTTGCAATCAGTTCTTTAATCTTTTCAAGGATCGTTTTTTTCTCAGTAAGGTTGGCCTCTTTTTCTTCTTCTACTGAATTATAATGCGCTTTTAATTTGGAATAAGCTTCTTCAATGGCAGCTCTGAAACTTCCTTTTAATTCATCCCATTTATCATTCGGCACTGGTCCAATATCCTCCCAATCATTCCGATAGATTTTTATTAAGCGTTCTGCTTCTTTAATATTTGGTTGGTTTTTAAGGCCTTTTATCTTTTCAAGTAATTCTGTTTTTAATTCATAATTACGTTTTAAGTCATGTTCCTGCAATTGCTTGGATAAACTTAATTTATAATTGAATTCTTCTATCGCTTTGCTATAGTCAGCCTGAATTTCTTTGTATTTATGTGAAGACACTGAACCGGTGGCTTTCCATTGTCCTTGCAGTTCCACTAATTTTTTGATAGCGGCTCCAATATTATCACTTACCTGGCTGAGGTCATTTATTTTATTAATAATTTCCTGGCGGATCAATAGGTTTTTACTTTGATCAACAGCAAGACGATTGTCTTCTTCTTTTTTCTTTTTTTCGATTTTATCGATCAGCTCAGAGATTTTAACATCTTCAGGCGACTTCGCATATTCAAATTCTTTTGCTTTACCTCCTTCTTCAACAAATTCTTGTTTTGCTTTTTCGAATTCAGCTGTCCACAATTTTTGATACTCTTTTTGCAGAGTGCGCATTTGGTGAGCAACAGCACTAACTTCAGATTGCTGAAGTATTTCTTCCAGTTTTGTAATAATTACTTGCTTCATTTTTTTGAACCTTTTTTTAGGTCTTTTTTTAAATTAATATAACCTACCAAAAATAAAGTAAATTTTCAGTTTACAAAACCCAGAAACTATTTTTTTATTAAAATAAAAGTTTAATTTTAGTGTTTAAATGAGCATTATTGAATCTGAAGGCCTCGAATTATTAGAGTTTTATAAAATTAAAAAGTACGTTACTGATTATTGCTACTGTTATGGCGCTAAACAGAAAGCATCTCAGATTTCGATTTATGAAGATCACAATGCTCTGACGATAGAATTAAATCGCGTTGATGAATTAAAAAATACTTTGGCAGGTGATTCTTTCTTCCCTGAAATCCAATTCCATGAGTTTAGTAAAGAGGCATCCTTGTTATCGTTGCAAGGTAGTATGTTAATGGAAGAACAATTTTTATTGATCAAACATTCAACAGAGATCAGCAACACTGCTGTGCGATTCCTGAAAAATAAAAAAATGATATTACCTTATTTGGCTCAATTAAGCGAAGGATTGGAGGATAATAAACAGATCATCGAAGAGATTGATCGTATCATTGATTTTGATGCCACCGTAAAAAATTCCGCTTCTAAAGAATTACATAAAATAAGAAAAAATCTTTCTGAAAAGCGCCGGGAAAGTGATATTAAATTTGATCGGTTGGTGAATGAATTTCGTAAAGCCGGGGTTATCAGGGATAATGAGGAAAGTTTTTTTAACGGAAGAAGAACTCTGGCTGTGATGGTGGAGCACAAATCAGATGTAACAGGATTTGTGCACAATAAAAGTGAAACAGGCAAAACGATTTTTATAGAGCCTGGTGCCACGATCAATATTAATAATGATATTGCTGAATTAGAAATCGATGAACGCCGGGAGATTAACCGTATTTTGCGCGAATTATCGGACACTTTACGACCGTTTGCGTTTCAGTTAAAGCAATTTGAAATTTTATTAATTGAACTGGATTTTTTAAAAGCGAAGGCAAGATTCGCCAATTTAATTTACGGTTCGTTGCCAGTAATTTCTGCAACAACAGAATTGAAGTTGAATAAAGCGTATCACCCGGTTTTGTTTTTACAAAACAAAGAGCTTCAGAAACATACGGTTCCTCTTAATCTTCATTTAGAGAAAGAAAATCATTTGGTAGTTATTTCCGGGCCAAATGCAGGCGGAAAATCTATTACTTTAAAAACTGTCGGCTTATTGCAAGTCATGTTGCAAAGTGGTTTATTAGTGAGCGTTGCCGAAAATTCAGTGATGAGTTTTTTTGATCATATTTTAATTGATATTGGTGATACACAAAGCATCGAACACGAATTAAGTACTTACAGTGCCCGTTTAAAAAATATGATCTCTATTTTAAAGAAGGTCAATTCTAATACATTGGTTCTGATGGATGAATTTGGAAGTGGAACAGATCCTGAATTAGGCGGTGCAATGGCCGAAGTAGTGCTGGAAGAATTAGTGAAATCGAAAACATTCGGAGTTATTACCACTCATTATTCTAACGTAAAATTACTGGCAAATAAATTACAGGGTGTATCAAACGGTAGTATGTTATTTGATTTAGAAACCCTTGATCCTAAGTATATATTGACTGTTGGTGAACCAGGCAGCAGCTATACTTTTGAGGTTGCAGAAAGAGTTGGTTTCCCGAAAGAGCTTATTGAAAGGGCTAAAGATAAAATAGATACAGATAAGGTTGATTTGAATATACTGTTAGCTGAAGTCCAACAACAAAAGACAAAAATGGCTGAGGCCATTGAGCGCATGGAACACCAGGAATTCATGGGAAAAATTGCCAAAGAAAAATATGACACGTTGTTTAATAACTGGAGAGATAAAACTGAAAGGGATCGCGAGAAAAAGATTGATCTTGCTCGCTTAGCTGATTTCGGACAAAAGTATTTGCGCTTAATGGAGGAATGGAATAAGAATGAAGATCGTAAACTGGTGATGAAGCGTTTTATAGATGGGATCACCGCAGAGACAAATAAACGCAAAGATCTGGCGAAACAAAATAAGAAAGATAATTTTTCTGAGAAAAAAATTGCCCGATTAAAACCATTATTAAAAGTTGGTAGTAAGGTAAAAATATTAAACAGCACTGAAATTGGTATTGTTCAATCTGTTAAAGATGAAAAAGTAAATATCACTTTTGGTATTTTAAAAATGACAGTTAATATTGAAAATTTGGAACTTGTTAAGGAATAGTTGCCAATTAATTTGTCACTTCGACCTTTTCGAAAAGCAACTATAAATAAGAATTTAAATAATATAAATGTCAGTTCGAGCCTGTCGAGAACTACGCAGTAAAAATTCAATGATGTGACTTCGAACTTGTTGTACCGCAAACTATAAAATTAAAATATTTTTAGTTCGACCTTGTCGAGAACAAAAAAAATGGTAAAATATTTATACGTATATATAGTTAAGTGTTCAGATAATACCTTTTATACAGGTGTTACAAATAATGTTGAGTTACGGGTAGAACAACATAATGCCGGCATAGATGAATGATCGTATACTTATAAACGAAGGCCTGTGATATTAGTTTATTGTGAATTATTCACAGATTATAATTTAGCTATAGAATGGGAAACCAGATTAAAAAAGTGGAGCTCTAAAAAGAAACAAGCTTTAATTGATTCAGATTGGGAAGCTTTGATAAAGGCATCCAAAAGTAAAAGTAGATATTAGGACGGCTTCTCGACAAGCTCGAAGTGACATTACCTTTTTATTTGTATTTTAGATTTTTAACTAATTAATGAGACAATATTTTTATATAATCTTCCTTACATTCTCTTTAATTGGTTTTTCCCAAAATCCAATAATCATAGCTCATCGCGGTGCAAGTGCATATGCGCCAGAAAACACTTTAAAAGCTTTTGAAAAAGCCATTGAGATGGGTGCAGTTGTGATCGAAACAGATGTGCATCAGACTAAAGATTGCGTAGTTGTGGTGATGCATGATCTCTCGCTCGACCGCACAACCAATGGTAAAGGATTAATTAAAGACGTGAACTCCTGTGACTTTAAAAATTTAAATATTTGTCACACTGAGCGGCGTCGAAGTGATACCATTCATTTTCCAACCCTTGAAGAAACGATTCAATTGATTAATGGCCGCTGTCAGTTATTAATAGAGATCAAGAAAGGAAATGATTATTATCCTGGTATTGAAAAACATGTGGTAGACTTGATCCATAAATACAAGGCGGAGTCCTGGATACGAACCATTCATTCTTTTGATAAAAAAGCTTTATTGAATGTAGCCAGGCAGGATAGTAATATTAACCTTCAAAAATTAATTGTATTCAAATTTCCACTGGTCAGTTTTAATTTTGACAAACATTTTAATAAAGATGATTTTAAGAACTGGAATGGTGTGAATGTATATTATCGGTTTTGCAGTAAAAGAGTCATTCGAAAAATTCATAAACTTGGAAAAACGGTTTATGTGTGGACGGTCAACGATCCTCGAAAAGCGAGGAAATTGGCCAAGAGAGGCGTTGATGGAATCATCACTAATAAACCTGATATTTTAACGTTATAATATTTGTTACCGTATGGTGTTATCTATAATATAATAATATTATTTCCTAAATCTTATAATTAATTGCGAATCACTATTTACATATTAATTGTTTGTTTGTTTGGTTCCTGTGCTATACATCATGAATTTCCTTTTATTTGTTTTAAAGGAAGTTGCGTGAGAAAGCAATTTAGTATGAAGCCGTTGAAAAAGAGAATGCAGATTGCCTTTAACGGAAGAAAGAAAAAGATCAGGGGTTCGCAAAACAGTTCTAATGATTATATAAAACCATCGGGCATTACAGATCCTGACTTTAAAAATAAAACAGCGGTTGATAGTAATAGAATAGCTAAGGATTCTATAATTATTACTGGACCAAAAGGGATTTCATTTGCATTAATGGATACGGTTATCAGAATCTATTATGAGGGTCTATCAGATAGTGTTTTAAACAAGTACAAAAATATAATTCAATCATTTGTTTTAAGAACCGGAACAAATCATATCTCGGAAATCTCATTAATTGATTATTATTCGGAAGAAGGATTTACAGAGCTTTCTGTTAAATCTGAGATAGGGAATTATTTATTGAAGATCGGTGTCTCAAAACATCGGTTATTCTGGACGAAAAGCAAACGAATAAAACCTGAAAAAGGGCATCGTCGCTCTAAAAAGTTATTGTACCTGGAAATTAGGTTTCATTAATTTTATTAGAAAAATCTAATGTGTATCTTTGCACCATGCCGCGCTATTTCATACAGTTAGCTTATAATGGAACCAACTATAATGGCTGGCAGGTGCAGGATAACACTCCAAATACAGTTCAACAGATCTTACAGGAAAAATTATCCCTGATCATTGGCCACACGATTGACGTAGTTGGCTGTGGCCGCACAGATACCGGTGTTCACGCTAAAGATTATTACGCACACTTTGATTCGGAAAAGACAGATCTGCATTCAGAAGGGACAAATTATATTTATAAATTGAATAAAGTACTGCCTTATGAAATTGCTATCAAAAAAATCTATTTGGTAAAAGAAGAATCCAGTGCCAGGTTTGATGCTGAGTTCAGAAGCTATGAGTACTTTTTGCATACGTTTAAAGATCCATTTTTAACCCAAAGCTCTTTATTGTTTTATGGCGATCTGGATTTTGATGCCATGAATGAAGCAGCGGCTCATTTATTATCTGTAACCGACTTTACCAGTTTCAGTAAGGTCAATACTCAAACAAAAACGAATAACTGTAACGTCACTTTTGCTCACTGGACTAAACTGAATGATACGCAATATGCATTTAAAATAACGGCTAACCGCTTTTTGCAAAATATGGTGCGCGCCATCGTTGGCACTTTACTGGAAGTTGGTAAAGGGAAAATAAACCTCGAGAAATTTAAAACGATCGTTGCCAATAAAAACAGGTCAGGGGCGGGTATGTCGGTTTCAGGACATGCATTATATTTAACCAATATTCAATATCCAACTTCAATATTTAATGACTAAGACAGATCCAAAAAGTAAATTTAGTTTTACGCTTTTAAAACGAATCCTTTCTTATAGCAAGCCTTATAAACGATTATTTTACTTAGCGGTTACTTTAACTTTAACGCTTTCTTCATTAACCATTGTAAGACCTTTACTTATAAATAAAATGCTGAACTGCATTGGCGCTGTAAATTCTTCTGATGCAGGTTATCTTCCTGATGCTGACAAAATTAATTACATCAATATGATGGGTCTTTTTTTGATTGGTGTTTTGCTGATCGAAGCACTACTGCAGTTTACAAATATTTATATCACCAACCTGTTAGGACAAAATATTGTAAAGGATTTGCGTCTGCAAGTGTATAGCCATATTTTAAAATTAAAAAATTCGTACTTTGATCACACACCGGTTGGAACACTTGTCACTAGGGCTATATCTGATATTGAAAGTTTGAGTGATGTGTTTTCGCAGGGATTTATTGTTATTTGCGGTGATCTATTAATGCTCACTATTTTTATCACGGCCATGCTATTGAAAAACTGGGCATTAGCTTTAGTCACATTGAGTACCATTCCTTTATTAATGGTAGCCACTAATTTATTTAAGAATGGTGTTAAAAAAACTTTTACAGAAGTGCGGAATGCAGTGGCTTCTTTAAATGCTTTTACTAACGAGCATATTTCAGGAATGCGTATCGTGCAATTATTTAACCGCGAAAAAATTGAATATGAAAAATTCAAGGAGATCAATCAAAAACATAAAGATGCAAATATCCGTTCGATATGGTATTACTCAGTTTTTTTTCCGGTTGTTGAAATACTATCGGCAGTTTCAATCGCCTTGTTTATATGGTTTGCGGGATTAAAATCAAATGAATACAATATTCAGTTGGGCGATATTACTTTTTTTATCATGATGATTAATATGGTGTTTCGCCCTATCCGTTTGTTGGCAGATCGTTTGAATACTTTGCAAATGGGAATCGTGGCTTCCGAACGAGTATTTAAAGTAATTGATACGGAAGAAATTATTTCAGAATCAGGAATTGTTTCTGCAAAAGAAATAAAGGGAAAAGTGGAATTTAAAAACGTTTGGTTTTCTTATAAAGAAGAGAATTATGTGATCAAAAATATTTCATTTACTATTGAGCATGGTGAAACAGTAGCAATTATTGGCGCAACAGGGGCGGGGAAGTCGAGTATTATTAATTTATTGAGCAGGTTCTATGAAATAAACAAAGGTCAGATCATGATTGATGGTGTTGACCTTTCTGATTACCGATTGAACGAATTAAGGGAATCTGTTGGTGTAGTATTGCAGGATGTGTTTTTGTTCAGCGATACAATTTTAAATAATATCACACTTCATAATCCTTCCATTACTGAAAAAAATGTGATGGATGCGGCTAAAAAAATAGGGATCCATGAATTTATAAATGGTTTACCGGGAGGTTATCATTATAATGTAAAGGAAAGAGGTGCGATGTTGTCTGCCGGACAAAGGCAGTTGGTTGCTTTTGTAAGAGCTTACGTATATGATCCGCCAATTTTTGTGTTGGATGAAGCTACTTCTTCCATTGATCTGGAAACAGAAAAACTGATTCAAAAAGCGTCGTTTGAATTAGCTAAAAACCGAACTTCCATTATTATAGCCCATCGCTTATCCACAATCCATCATGCAAAAAAAATCATTGTAATGGATAAAGGCGAGATCATAGAACAAGGTTATACCTCTGATTTAAGCGATAAAGTAGATGGAGTGTATAAAAAAATGCTTGAACTTGCATAAAATTTTCGTTCTAAACCTATTTAGTAAATTTTTAACTTTTTAGTCTATTCGTTTTTTTATAGATTTAAAAGAATTAAAAAACATTTTATGAAAAAAATATTACTATTTATTATCGGAGTTTTTTCTCTGCAATCTTTTGCAAGTTCTATTGATGAGTTATTAATCAATAATCCTTACGATGCATCTTTTCGAAAGGCTTATAACCTGAATCCCTCTCTTCCTAAAGGAGTATTAGAATCGGTTGCTTTTTCACAAAGCAGATTTACTCAGTTAGGATCTAATTTGCAGGAGCCAAGTTGTATAGGATATCCAACAGCTTTTGGTGTAATGGGATTAACGGAAAACGGACAGGGATATTTTAGGAATAATCTTGTCCTTGTTTCCCAGTTATCCGGATACTCTGTTTCAGATATAAAAACGGATGTAGAGAAAAATATCCTTGCTTACGCAAAAGCATTTTCAATGTTGCAGCAACAGAATTCCATTTACGGTGATGACTTAAAGACTTACTTGCCGGTTTTTATTGCGTTAAGCGAACTGCCTTTGGTAAACGATCTACAGAATGACTTTGCAATGAACGCGCATTTATATCAATTGTATTGGTTTTTATCAAAGGGAGATTTTCAGGATTTTTACGGCTTTCCTGACTATCAGATTGATATGCAGGGTATTTTTGGATCTAATTATGAGGTATTAAGTTCTTCTTCAATTGTTATTAGTCCTTCTACTGTTACTAACTCATCAGGCGCTTCTTATAAGTCTTCAGGAGTTACAAATGCAGTAACTTCTCCTGATTATGCCCCGGCTTTATGGAACCCAACCACCTGTAATTACAGTTCCAGGAGCGGTGCCGCTATTACAATGGTAGCGATTCATGACGTGGAAGGCAGCTATGCAGGATGTATCTCATGGTTTAAAAATTGTAGTGCTTCCGCTTCTGCGCATTATGTAGTAAGGAGTTCTGACGGACAAATTACACAAATGGTTTATGAGATTGATAAAGCCTGGCACATCGGTTCAGAAAATCCATATACTTTAGGTATAGAACATGAAGGTTATGCTAGTAGTGGCGCGTCATGGTACACAACAGCGATGCTCACTTCCAGTGCCGCATTAGTAAGAGATATGTGTAGCAGCCATTCTATTAGTCCATTGCGTTGTTACTTTGGCCCTGGTTGTAGCGGAACAACACAGCAATGTCAGCAAGGAACCTGTGTAAAAATTAAAGGACATCAAATGTTTCCTAATCAAACACACAGCGACCCTGGGCCTTATTGGAATTGGGATAAATTTTATAAATTGTTAAATAATACTCCTGTAACAACAACTATTACTGCAACCGGTGGAACCTTTTATGATACCGGTGGTTCAGCCGCCGCATACTCAAATGATGAACGTAAGTTATGGTTGTTTAAGCCAGCAGGAGGAGCAACTTCAGTGAGCATGAACTTTACGACTTTTAACGTGGAAAAAAATTATGATTATATGTTTATTTATGATGGTAGCACTGTAAATGCCCCATTGATAGGAAAATACACCAGTACAGTTTCGCCGGGAAATATAAATTCCACAGGGGCAAATTTATTGGTTGAATTTCGTTCAGACTGTGGCACAACTGCTTCGGGTTGGGCAGCCACTTACACAACAAATGCTGTTCCAAGTTCAACTACTTCCGTTGATAATATTGCGCCAACTACAATGGTAAGTACTACAGGAGCATGGAAAACAGCAACATTTACATCAACGTTTACGGATGCTGATAATGCCGGAGGTTCAGGGCTTGGAAAAAGTTTTTACCAGGTAATTGATTTTAACGGCACTGAATGGAGAGGTAATTACACCCGTGGTTTTTTCTCTGATAATTTTGATTCGGCTATACATCCTGACTGGACGCAAGGTGCAGGCACGTGGGGAATTGCAAATAATGCATTGGAACAATCCTTGCAAACCACAACCACTGCTTCTAATACCAGCATTTATGCGACGCTCACCCAAACTTTATCTAATAGATACTTATATAATTTTAAAGGAAAAATTGATGGTACAGGTACTAACAGAAGAGCAGGGTTTCACTTTTTTATTGATAATCCAACACTGCCAAACAGGGGAAATTCTTATTTCGTGTATTTCAGATTAGATGCGCCGAAAGTTCAGATTTATAAAACCGTGAACGATGTATTTTATTTAAAAGCAGATTCTGCCAATGTAGCAATTGTTGCTAATCAGTGGTATGATTATAAAGTAATATTTGACAGAACAACCGGTAAAATTGATGTGTATAAAGATAATACATTGGTTGCTACCTGGACTGATAATACACCATTAGTAGCAGGTGATGTTTCTCCACTAGCTAATGGCAGTTATATATCTTTTCGAAGTGGCGATTGTAAGTGGAGCCTTGATGAAATAAAAGTATATCGTTCTCGTCCAACGGCATCTGTAACTGTTCCTGTTGGTGCCGGAAATGCAAATGACGCCCGTTATCAAAATCCAAACCCTACGCAATATGCATGTAAGGTTAAATCAATTGTGAATGATATTGCCGGAAATTTATCCTCCATCGATTACGAAGATGTAAATATTGACTGGACTAATCCATCTAATATTGCTACTATTAAAGATGGTAAATCATCGGATATAAACAATGTTATAACAAGTGATTCTTTATCGGCTAACTGGTCATCATCTAAGGATCCCAATTCGGCTATCGCAAAATATTGGTATTCCATAGGCACAAGCCCGGGCGCGGTTAATACACTAACTTGGACTAGTAACTGGGGAGACACTACTGTTACTGCAAAAAATTTAACGTTAGTGAATGGCACCACTTATTATTTTAATGTGAAGTCGGAAAATGGCGCTGGTTTATTTAGTAATGTGATCAGTACAAACGGGCAAACCGTTACAATTTCTGTTCCAACGGCTCCAACAGCTTCTATTAATGCGGTTAATACAGTTTGTGCCGGACAGACCGTTGCATTATCTGATGCTTCTTCCGGAGGCCCAACGAACTGGTTATGGAATATGACCGGTGCATCCCCTGCTACAGCAAATACACAAAATATTTCCATTACCTATTCTAATTCGGGGGTTTATACCGTTACTTTAACAGCATCAAATACTACCGGAACTAATACGGCAACTAAAACCATTACTGTTAGCCCAAATCCAACAGTTTCCGTATCAGCATCTAATGCTTCTATTTGTGCAGGAGCGAATTCCACCTTAAGTGTTAGTGGTGCAAGTTCATATATATGGAGCCCGGCCACCAATTTAAATACCAGTACTGGAAATGCTGTCATTGCTAATCCTGCAACAAGTATAACATATACAGTAATAGGAACAACAGGTTCCTGTACAAGTAATAACTTTTATTCATTAACTGTTACTCCAAACCCAACTGTTACTGTATCTGCGTCAAACGCTTCTATTTGCACAGGCCAATCAACAACATTAACTGCAACAGGTGCAGGTTCATATTCTTGGAGTCCAGTAGCAAATTTGAGCGCATCCTCAGGTAGTATGGTTGTTGCTAATCCTACAGTAAATACAGTTTATTCTGCGACAGGCACATCAGGTTCCTGTTCATCCAGTAATACCTTCTCTTTAACGGTAGGTATTTGCACAGGAATCAATATCCTGAATTCTGAAAATTATATTTCAATCAACCCTAACCCTTTCTCAGATATAATTCAAGTATCATTTAATTTGAATTCAGATAGTCAGATTGAATTTATGTTATATGATGTTTTAGGTAAAGAGATTTTGCATCGTGTATTTAAAGAAAATGCGGGGATGTATACTAAAGTTTTGCCAATGACTGATCTTAATCTGAGCAGTGGTGTTTACTGGTTGAAAGTAAAATATAACGAACAGGACTACTATAAGAAAATGATTAAAAATTAATAAGAAAATAGTTTATTATAAAAAGCGTTGAATAATTATTCAACGCTTTTTTATTTTATATAAAACCAGTATCATTACTTAGTGAAAAACATTCTTTTGATATCCGATACTCACAGCCATTTGGATAAGGCATTGCTTAAGCATATTGAGGCTGCGGACGAGATTTGGCATGCCGGTGATATTGGAAACCTAGTAGTGGCGGATGAAATAAAAAAACTAAAACCTTTGCGCGCCGTATTTGGCAATATTGATGACGCTGATGCCAGGAAAGAATTTCAAAAAAATTTAATTTTCATCTGTGAAGAAGTAAAAGTGTTTATTACCCACATTTGTGGACAGCCTACTAACTATTTAAAAGAGGTAAAAGAAATTTTATTAGAGGAAAAACCAAAATTATTTATTTGCGGACATTCCCATATTTTAAAAGTGATGTATCAGAAGCAATATGATGTTTTGCATATGAACCCGGGAGCTTGCGGTATTCATGGATTTCACCAGGTTAAAACTGTATTACGTTTCGTAATTGATAAAACAGAGATCAAAGATCTTGCGGTGATTGAATTGGGAAACAGATTATAATATAACGAATTATTATTGAGAATTTAGGAATTCCTAAAAATCGTTAACTCTTCTGTCTTTTACCGTTCCTTAACAATTCTATAAATAGGGTTCACTCAAAACACTGAAATAGTAATAGATTCAACTATTTTAGAGAGTTTACTTTCTTTTTTATGCAAGGCTTTTGCAGAAAATATTTGAAAAGGTTCGCATCATTTAGCATCACATTTATCATACGTTAGTCACGCCATGGCGTGAGTGCGGCTGTTTTTGGCGAATTGCGGAGCACTCATTTATTCCTAAAGCATAATAAAAACAACATGAATAAAGAGAGCGAACTACGATTTTTTAGGCGGCACTGCGGAGACATTTTGTGAGATAAAAAATGAGAGTTGGTCTTTCGCCTTGGGTTTTTGTTTTTTTTTGCCAAGCAAAAAGAAAGTAAAAAGTAAAATTGACTTATTGAGTGAACCCTAAATACTTAATGAATGTGTTTTACGATACTTGATTCAAGTAATTCCTCTCATGCGTTATATTTCGTTTTCATCGTTTATTGGATTGACGGCGGCATTATTCTCTCAGCAACAACAGATGGAAAATTTCTTTTTAACGAGTAACATAAACCCATCTTTGGTGGTTTCCCAAACGAATATGAGTAAACCATCCTATTTTAAAAACGATAATAATGTAGGAAATGAAATGCCAACGCAAATTAATTTTGATAAAAATGATATTCAGGAACAGTCCTATAATAATGTAAGGCAGAACAAGGATTCGAAAAACAGAATTGGAAATGGTATTAACTTTTCATTTAATACGTCCCTACGAATATCCTCAACTGGGTCTTCCAACTCAAGATCAAATAGACATACTTTCACTAAAAACTTTAAAAAGTTTGAACGCCATGTTTTTGAGAAAATGGGATCGCATAAAAAAAACAAACACCTTGTAGATGTTTGTTTTAATTGGAGGTAATTTAAAAAGCCCAATCTAAATGACACTAATTTAAACCAAAGGATCTAATTCAAAAAAATGGCGTGTTAAGATAAATCTTAACACGCCATTCCCCAAACAAAACACTCTTTAATTAATACGAAGTTTTAAGTTCAACTCTTCTGTTTTTTGCTTTACCTGCAGCTTTTGTATTATCAGCTACCGGCTTAGTTTCGCCATATCCAATAGCAGTTAAGCGTGCTGCTGAGATACCTTTAGCAATTAAGTATTCTTTAACTGATTCTGTTCTTTGTTGAGAGAGGGTCATGTTATAAGCATCATCACCAACATTATCAGTGTGTCCTTCAATAGTTAAATTAACAACTTCATTACGTTTAAGGATATCACTAAGATCATCTAAAGATGAATTAGAGATCAACTTAAGTTTAGCACTACCGGTTTCAAAATAAATTTTACCAGCAATCACTGTGATACGTTGAATATCAACTTTAGCAATTTCGGGACAACCTTTGTTTTCAAGTGTTCCTTTAACAGTAGGGCAACGATCGTCTTTATCAGAAACGCCATCTCCATCAGTATCAGGACAACCTTTGAAAGCTAATGTACCTGCTAATTCAGGACAAACATCTTCTTCATTAACAATACCATCTTTATCATTATCAAGGGTACAACCTGTTGCATCTACTTTATAACCGGTTTTTGTTCCTGCACATTTATCATCAATATCTACAATGCCATCTTTATCAGCATCAGGGCAGCCTTTAGTTTCAACTGGCCCGAAAACATCCGGACAACGATCTTCTTTATCAGTTATGCCATCCATGTCTTTATCAGGACAACCGTTTAAAGATGCAACTCCTGCAATATCAGGACAGGCATCCAAATAATCAGCAATAGCATCATTATCACGATCAAGCGGACAACCTACTGCATTTACACTGATACCTGGTGGTGTATTTTGGCATTGGTCTTTTTTATCGGAAACGCCATCACCATCGGTATCTTTTTGTTTTCCTAAATTAAAAGTTAAACCAACTTTATGGAATAAATAACCATCATTAGGGCCGTGTACATCGCCATCAATATCATCAGCGGTTGTGTACATAAATGATTCTTCTAACTGAAAAGAAACCACGCTGTTTAAGCGGAAATTAAGACCTCCACCAAAAGAAGGCAGTGCATAATCATATCTTTCTTTGTCTAAAGAGTGAATAGCTTCGTGCATGATGCCGCCTGCACCTAAATATAAGTAAGGACGAATTGCCCATTTAGGAGCAAGTATATTATAACGTAACAATGCATTAAACGTATTTAATCGAACTAAAAAATGAATTGGTTCATCACTTGGTTGAGTCCATGGTGAACGTGGTTCGGTATTTCCTAATTCACCTCTTGTAAAAAAAATAGAGGCATCGAAATGTTTGCTTAAATAACGGGAAATAGAAACACTTGCAAATGCGTAAGTTGCAGGTTGATTGGTCTGGTAAAAGTTCATTCCTTTATCACCGTTGTATTGGGTGATACCGCCATAAAATCCTACGTTCCATTTTTTCTCTTCCGTTTGGGACATGGCCAGAAGAGTTGTTAAACAACAAGCGCATATCAGTACTAATTTTTTCATTTTCATTTTTAATTTTAAGTGATTATTTTTTGATGCAAAAGTATTTGGAAGTAGATGATTTGAATTGCATAAGGTTTATAGATTTTTACATAACTGACAGATTGAATATTCTATAAATTAATAACTCTCTTTTATATACAAAAGGTTTAATAGGATTTGGATATCCTATAGAGCGCTGAATGTATTAAGCAAAACGATACCGTTATTTTAAAATGCTTATCCTAGTTTGTCCAACCATAGTTACACAAACAAATGTTTAGTAAATATTAAAAAAGTTTGGTAGGAATTTTTGCGGAAAAACAGAATCGCATAAAAAAAGCAAACACCTCGTAGATGCTTGCTTTAATTGGATATAATCAAAAAAGATTATCCTAAGTATTGTTGTAACAATTTGCTACGTGAACTATGACGTAAACGACGGATTGCCTTTTCTTTAATCTGACGAACGCGTTCACGGGTTAGATCAAATTTATCACCGATTTCTTCTAAAGTTAAACCGTGGTTTAAACCAATTCCAAAAAATAATTTAACCACGTCTCTTTCTCTTTCAGTTAAGGTTGATAAAGCACGATCAATTTCTTTTGATAAGGATTCCATGATTAAACCGGCATCCGCTTTTAATGAATCATGATTTACCAAAACGTCTAATAAAGAACTTTCTTCACCGTTAGCGAAAGGTGCATCCATACTTACGTGACGGCCAGATACTTTCATGGTATCAGAAACTTTATCAATAGGCAAATCTAACAGTTCAGCAATTTCATCAGCACTGGGCTCACGTTCAAATTCCTGCTCTAATTTAGAGTATGCTTTATTAATTTTATTTAAGGAACCAACCTGGTTCAATGGTAAACGTACGATACGAGATTGTTCTGCTAATGCCTGTAAAATAGATTGACGAATCCACCATACAGCATAAGAAATAAATTTAAAACCACGTGTCTCATCAAAACGGCGGGCCGCTTTGATTAAACCTAAATTTCCTTCATTAATTAAATCGGGTAAACTTAATCCCTGGTTTTGATATTGTTTTGCTACTGATACCACGAAACGTAAGTTAGCACGGGTCAGTTTTTCTAAAGCATCCTGGTCACCATCCTTGATCTTCTTCGCTAAAACAACTTCTTCTTCTGCAGTAATTAATTCTTCCCTACCAATTTCCTGAAGGTATTTATCTAAAGATGCACTTTCACGGTTTGTAATGGATTTGGTAATTTTTAACTGTCTCATGGTGGTTGGATGGTTTTAATAAGCTAACAAAGATAAGAAAAAAAAAGTTTTTCTCCAACTATGTATTGCTTTGATTATTAAATGATTAGGTTTTTGTTATGTTTTTAACATGCTTATTTTTAATTTTTAGACCTATAGCAAATGATTCAAGACATAACACCTGATTCAAAGGATAAACCTATTCTTTTATAAACCAAATCCATAATAGGCCCTCATTCCATTTGGGTACATTCCTTCAATTAATACTCCGCCCGTTTTAGTCTCCAGCATAGTCTGAATGTCTTTAATGTTACTCACTTTCTTTTTAACAACAGAAGTAATAATAAAACCTTCTTTAATTCCGGCGTTAGCTAATTTGCCCGGCATCATTTTAGAAATTTTCACTCCGGCATTGATGTTATATTTTACAAGATCTTCGGCATTTAATTCTTCAAATTCAGCGCCTAAAGAATTTACCGAGGTTCTAACGATTTCAGGTTTTTTGATAATCCCTAAACTGTTTTCTTTATTCTTTAAAACCACAGGAAGAATCACTTCTTTTTCGTTGCGGATAACAGTAACACTGATCTTATCACTTGGTCTGAATTTACCAACCTGTTCCAGTAATTCAGAAGTGCTTTTTACGGTTACGTTTTCAATTTTAGTTACAACATCACCCACTTTAATCCCGGCTTCTTCACCAGCACCGTTTTGTGTTAATCCATTTATATAAATACCTTTTAATTGTTTGATACGTTTCTCTTCAGCAAATTTCGAATCAATGTCCTGAATACTTAAACCAATGAACGCACGTTGAACAGTACCATATTCAATCAAATCAGATACTACTTTTTTAACAATATTAACCGGGATGGCAAAAGAGTAACCCTGGTATGAACCATTGTTAGATGCAATAGCAGTATTGATGCCAACTAAATCTCCTGTTGTACTTACCAAAGCGCCACCACTGTTTCCGGGATTTACAGCCGCATCAGTTTGTATAAAAGACTCAATAGGAGCAAGGCTACCTCCTTGCGCATTGTGTTCCAGAATATTAATATTGCGACCTTTGGCGCTTACAATTCCTGCTGTAACAGTAGAGTTTAAGTTAAATGGATTTCCAACTGCCAGTACCCATTCACCTACTTTTACATCATCGGAATTACCGTAATTTACAAAAGGCAATTCTTTTTCTTTGATTTTTAATAAGGCAAGGTCTGTGTTAGGATCTGTGCCTATCACTTCTGCTGAATAAGTTCTTTTATCATTTAAAACGACTTCGATTTTTGTTGCATCATTTACAACATGATTGTTTGTAACAATGTATCCGTCCTGGCTAATGATTACTCCGCTTCCGCTTCCCTGCATCATGTTTGGCTGACGTTGTCTACCACCAAAAAGCCAATCCTGGAAAGGATCGTATGCTAAATTGTTTTTTTGCTCCACAATGGTTTTGATGTGAACAACTGAATGAATTGATTTTTCGGCGGATGCTACAAAGTCGGGAGCGTTTGCCGATGCAGTTAAAGCGCTATAATTAGCGAGTTTTGCTGGGGTTGCGTATGGGTTGTAATTTGTTACCTGATTGAAATTTGGTTGATCAAAATAATAATTACCGACCAAAGCAAATGCGCCACCAATTGCGCCTACAAATAAAGATGAGATTATTTTTTTCATATTCTGTTTTATTATTTTTTGTTTTATGTATTACTGTATCTATAACGCAAAATTGAAGCATAAGTTATGGTAGCACTTATGATTTAACAATACTTAACGGGAACAGGCGTTTTGGGCCATTTTAGATTACTGAAAGCTTACTTTCAGCCAAATTATTTATTTGTTAATAAGTCAAACACTTTTTTTAAACTTATAAAAATTATTGGATGGGGTTGAGGAAATTTGCTTAAATTTAAAAGCCCAATTTACCATGCGATTTAAGTATAAAATACCACCTTTTGTTTTTGGAGTTTCTATTGGCCTTTTAGTAGGCGTTGCTTTTTTTATTTTTAAAATGGATGATTATTTGAAGCAATTCAATAAACCAAATATTGATAATATAAAAATTGTGGAGCAGGCAGTTTCAAACATACCTGCTGAAAAGAAAGAGGAGGCAAAAGCTCCAAAAAAAATAAGCATCAATACAAACCATTCACCTAATATAAATTACAATGACGTAGATGATTTATTGAAGGAAGATGATATTCATATTGCACAGGAAGAATTACTATCAGTTAAAAATATTAAAGTGATCGATCTGGATGCAACGACGAAACAGGATACATTAACCGGACAATTAGCAGGGGTTACAAGTTCGGAATATCCCAATTTATTTTTTGTAGAGTTCTGGAAAACCCCATTAAATTCTAAAGGATACCGAATGACTCGAAACAGGGTAATCCTTTACGGCTTGTCAGACTTTAGCAGCATTACCATTTACAAAGTTGATGATAATTTCTATTTGAAGAATGATGATGTGGTTTATAAAATTTCCTCAGGTACTGAGTTTAAACAAATGGAGTTAGTGCAGGACTCCGGACTGTTGGCCAGAATTAATTAATTTTTTATGATGCAGTTAGAATGCTACAAATATCAGGGTACAGGAAATGATTTTGTACTCATCGATAATCGTGAAAAAATAATTTCATTAACTCAAGATCAGATAAAATGGTTGTGTGACAGACGCTTTGGCATTGGCGCTGACGGTTTAATGCTATTGGAACTGGAGCGCGGAGTTGACTTTAAAATGGTTTATTTTAATAGCGATGGTAACGAAAGCAGCATGTGTGGTAACGGAGGAAGATGCATTACGGCTTTTGCCAAACGATTAGATATTATTTCTTCTGAAGTAAATTTTTTAGCCGTTGATGGTATTCATGAAGCAAAAATTAATAATGACATTGTTTCTTTAAAAATGAATGATGTAAGAGAAGTTGAAGTAGGGGATGATTATTTTTATTTGAATACCGGATCCCCACATTATGTGAAATTTGTGAATGACATTGAAAACTTAGATGTATTGACAGAAGGACAAAAGATCCGATATAATAATCGTTTTTCGGCAGAAGGAACTAATGTGAATTTCATTGAAAAGAAAGATAGCGAATTATTTGTCCGCACCTACGAACGTGGTGTTGAAAATGAAACCTTATCCTGTGGTACAGGAGTTACAGCTGCTGCTTTAATTGCAGCTTTCAAAGGCCAGAGTACCGATAAAAATAATTGTGCTATAAAAACATTAGGCGGGAACTTAAATGTGAAATTTGATAAAGTTTTAGAAAATACTTTTTATAATATTTGGTTAGAAGGGCCAGCAACATTTGTTTTTAAAACAATCATTGAAATGACTGAAGAATGCAAACTTTAATTTTTGTGGATGAGAAAATTCAATAAAATTATCTTTACTTGTCTTATCCTATTATTTTTCTCCAGCTCTATTTTCTGTCAAGAATTAAATCGCCTCAACAAAAACGGCGAAAGGACCGGTAAATGGATAACCTATATCGATGACGCTAAAAAGCTAAAATCTTTTAAAGGAAAATTTCGCAATGGAATAACTACTGGTAGATGTTATTTTTATAATAACGATGGTGTGTTGAACAGAAGAGAGACCAACCGTTTTAAAAAAATGAAAACCATATTTTACTATCCAAATGGAGAAGTGAAATTAAAAGGGAATGCACGCCTTGAAAATTTACCCGACAAGGTTCATTATTATTTTTACGGAAAATGGAAAGCTTATAACGATAGTGGAAAGTTGGTTAAGTATTATTTTTATGAGCAGGGTAAACTTTTAAAAACAGTTTACCTTGATAAAAACATTAAAACCAACGATTCACTTATAGAAGCATTAAATGTAATTGATAAAGAATTTGCAGAGCATAACAAAACACTGACAGACAGTATCAATGCTTATGTTAAAAATCAAACTAAGCGTACAGTTTTCGAAAATCAATTACGTTACTATGATAGTTTGTCTTTTGATAAAATAACACGCATCATCGACATTTATGGTTATCCTTCAAAGGAAATAGCTGGGGAGTCATCAAGCATCCCGTTTTATATTCTGAGCTTTGGTCCTGTAGCGATTAAAGAAAAACACATGAATGAATTTATTTTGGCCGCTGATAGAGGAAACATCAGCTGGAAATCTTTGGCTTATTTTATTGATAAAGTGAAGGTAGCTAAAGGCGAAAAACAAGTTTATGGAACAATGGGAACTTATGATAAAGATTCTCATTTTATAGTATATCCATGTATCGATCCGGATAATTTGAATAAAAGAAGGGCAGGAGTAGGATTGGAAAGTCTGGAGGATTAATTATTATTTGTGAAGGACGTATTTACAATTACTTCTTCACCTCAAAGGTTTCAAAATTCCTCACTTCACCTTCCTCAGCAATCACTTCGGTGACTTTGGATAAGGGAGATCCAACATAACACCAGTCGATGAGTTTATTAATGTCATCCTCTTCGCCTTCGGCTTCGATTAATACATCGCCGCTGTGCAGGTTTTTCACGTAACCGGTGAGGTTACATTTCATAGCCTGAGCGTGTGTGCAAAACCGGTAAGAAACACGTTGCACTTTACCTTTAACAGTGATATTATAATGACGGATCAATTGCTAAGTTTTAATTTAAATGAATTTATTTTACCTAATTGTTCTGTGTAGTCTTTTAAATAGTTCACTTTTGCTTCCGGTAAAAGATATTGTTTCGCCTTTGTGTTAACTGTTAGTAAATATTTGGAATCATCCTGCCTTATAATATTCGTGTTTATTTCAAAAAATTCGTTCGTTATTGTTGTTATGAAGTCAGCCATATTGACTATAGTAGTTGGTTTATTAAACTCAAATAAAAAATTATAAGTGTCTGTAAACGTAAAGTCTAAATAATAATCCTGGGTAATTTTATCTGAAAAACTTTCTTTGGAAAATAAAAACGAAAACCAATTTGATAAATCAATGTGATCTTTTGAAATATCTATATTTTCTGAGCAACTGTAAGAAGTTTTAAATGGAAAAGTTTTTGATTGAGCAGTTTGTTTAACTGACTTATTATTGGAATTTGGCTTTTCGACACATTTTTTATAATACTGATTTTTTATAGTAGAATCGATATGATCATTATTGTAAAAGGGTCTTAAAATTGTCGAAAATTGACCACTTATATTTTCTTTGATAAAAGCATGAATGATAGAAGAGTCTGTATTAACTTTAAACATGGCATTTTCAGTTCTTATATTTTCATTATAAGTGCTGATGGGTGTTCTGATAAATTTAAGATTTTGAGATTCCGATTTATTTAATGCAGCTTTAGTGTTCTTTGGAAATAGTGCACATAGATTTCCTTCATAATAGAAAGGCAATTCGTCCGGAAAATATTTTAATCCATTAAATCTTGGCACATAAAATTTAAAAGAATTTTTAACCGGTAAAGCAATAAATTCTGTCTCATAATATTCATGTGCTCGGTGTGCTGTTGAATGCATTCCTAAGCGTCGGTCCTGTATATTTGCTCTATAGTAAAAGATATTTTTTTCAAATAAAATATCACTGTAGGTGTCGCCGATAAACTCTTCGGCTAATTGACGTTTCAATAGCCTTTCTGATGAGGTGAGTGAATATTGCGCTTCTTTACCATAGTGCAGTTGTTCGCTCGGTAAAAATTTATAGAGGTTAAGAGTATCTATAATTTGATTGTAAAATAATACTTTAGAAGTATCGTTAGCGTTATCAGGGAATCCTGAAACAAATTTTCTTAAGCTTGCCCCATATTTATCATACACCTTTTCTTTAAAAAGCATTGAATCCGGAATCACAAACCACATATACTTTGTGGCATATAAATATTTTGTACTGTTCATTGTCTGATTAAAAAAATACCTGTTTAATGCATATATATTGGCAGTTACGTGGGGTAGTGTTTTTCCGGCTAAACTGTTTTGCGAATATTTGATGGCCTTTAAGTTTTTAAATTTATAGACATGATTTTGGTATGTAAAATTTTTGTCTGGGACATCTGTTCTTTTATACAAAGCTGAGTCAATATTGTTATTAAGAATAATAGTTGTGCTTTTAATATCGCCTGGGGCTTTTACTTTAATTGTGAGATTGGTTTTTAATTTAGGGTAATAATCGTTCACATAAAACTGATCCGAGTCATATGACCCTTTTATTTCAGCCTTGTAGGTATATTCAATAATATCATTTACTGCCAGGTTATCAAAGCTAAACCTATATTCATAATCGTAAATTCTTTCTCCATCATTTTTAACCCAATATACTTTGGCGGTTGTTACCTTTAACGGGATTTCAATGATGGCTTTATCCCTTATGATTCGAAGAGCGAAGTACAATATTTTATAATCATATATAAAGGGTATTGTTCTGTTGCTAAACCGGCCTTGTTTATATTGCGAATTATTTATTTGAGTGATATCAAAATTTTGGGGCAAGTTGATGGAACTGAAATAATTTAAACCCTGTTCATTTAATATTTTAACAGACTGCCTGCGTTTAATATATTTTTCTGGAAAATTTAAATCAATATCATCTGCCAGGATCACGGCATCATCCTTTAAAGAATCAGGGATCACATCAAACGATTTATTTTGATTGGGCCATGTATAATATTGAGAAGTAAAATTTAGGTCCTGAGCCTTTATGGACGCACTCATCAATGCTAAAAGAAAGAAGAAAAAACGAAACATCTTTTACTTATTCAGTGTTTCTAAATTACGATGCTCTGTTTTATTTAATTCATCTTTTGATAATGATTTGAAATATTCATAAGTAATCTTTAAACCTTCAGCTCTGTTTACTTTAGGCTCCCAGCCTAAAATTTCGCGTGCTTTTGTAATATCCGGCTTACGTTGTTTAGGGTCATCCTTTGGTAATGCCAGTGAAATTAATTTTTGATTAGAACCCGTTAATTTTAAAATTTCATCGGCAAAGTCCTTTATGCTAATTTCATCCGGATTCCCAATATTTACCGGTAAGTGATAATCACTCATTAATAAGCGGTAAATCCCTTCCACTAAATCATCTACGTAACAAAAACTTCTTGTTTGGCTGCCATCTCCAAACATGGTCAGGTCTTCGCCACGTAATGCCTGGCCAATAAATGCTGGCAATACTCGACCATCGTTTAAGCGCATTTTTGGACCATATGTATTAAAAATACGAATGATGCGCGTTTCAACTTGGTGCGTTTCATGATAAGCCATTGTTAATGCTTCCATAAAACGTTTTGCTTCATCATAACAGCCACGTGGTCCAACAGGATTTACATTTCCCCAATACTCTTCAGTTTGAGGATGAACAGCAGGATCACCGTAAACTTCGCTTGTAGAAGCTACCAGTACTCTTGCTTTTTTTACACGGGCTAACCCTAAAACGTTATGTGTTCCTAAAGAAGAAACTTTTAAGGTTTGAATTGGAATTTTCAAATAATCGATAGGACTTGCAGGAGATGCAAAATGAAGAATGTAATCAATGTTGCCAGGTACATGAATGAATTTACTCACATCATGGTGATAAAATTCAAATTGAGGGAGTTTAAATAAATGTTCAATATTTTTCAGATCACCTGTGATCAGATTATCCATTGCTACCACCTGCATTCCTTCTTTAATAAAACGATCGCATAAGTGTGAACCTAAAAAACCGGCAGCTCCTGTAATTAATATTCTTTTTTGACTCATATTATTTTTAATTTAATCTTAAAGATTTAATTTAAATTTCTTAGATAATTATTGATTTCAGTTTATTTGGATTGATTAATTTGTTCTAACACCAATACAGTAATAGCTGTAGCCTAAGTTTTTCATATCCTTAGGATCAAACATATTTCGTCCGTCAAACAATACTTTTTGTTTTAAACGTTTTTCCAGTTCTCTAAAATTAGGAACCCTGAACTCAGGCCATTCCGTTACGATTAGCAAAGCATCCGCTTCATTTAAGGAATCATACATATCCATCGCGTATTCGATCGTGTTGCCTAAAGTATGTTTGGCTTCATTCATAGCTACCGGATCATAAGCAACCACACTGGCACCGGCTTTTAATAATTTCTCAATAATAACCAATGATGGGGCTTCCCGCATATCATCCGTTTTTGGTTTGAAGGATAAACCCCAAAGCGCAAATTTCTTTCCTTTTAAGTTGCCTTTGAAGTGTGATTTAACTTTATCAAATAAAACTTCTTTCTGACTTTCATTCACATTTTCAACAGCATTTAAAATACGCATATCGTATTTATTTTCTTTGGCCGTTTTAATGAGTGCCTTTACGTCTTTCGGAAAACAACTTCCGCCATAACCAACGCCTGGATAAATAAATTTAGTACCAATCCGCGCATCGCTGCCAATACCTTTACGTACCATATTAACATCAGCTCCCATAATCTCGCACAGGTTGGCGATGTCGTTCATGAAACTGATTTTTGTTGCCAGCATAGCGTTAGCTGCATATTTGGTCATTTCCGCAGAAGGAATATCCATGAAATAGATTGGATGTCCATTCATTAAAAATGGTTTATATAATTTACGCATGACCTCCTCAGCTTCGGGGCTGTCAATACCAACAACAATTCTGTCGGGTTTCATAAAATCTTCTATAGCAGCACCTTCTTTTAAAAATTCCGGATTTGAAGCCACATAAAAATCAATATTGGAATTGCGTTTCTCTAATTGTGTTTGCAAAGCTTTTCTAACTTTTTCGGCAGTGCTTACCGGCACAGTACTTTTAGTTACCACTACTAAGGGATGTTGCATATGCTCACCAATACTTGAAGCAACAGCTAATACATATTTTAAATCAGCTGAACCGTCTTCATCTGGCGGCGTACCAACTGCTATAAAAACCACTTCCGCATCCTGGATACTTTCCTTCAAAGAGGTTGAAAAGTTTAAACGTTTTTTCTGCATGTTGCGCGTCACCATTTCATCCAAACCCGGTTCATAGATTGGAAGGATCCCATTATTCAGGTTCTCGATCTTTTTTTGATCAATGTCAACACAGATTACTTCTACACCAACCTCACTAAAACAAGTGCCGGTTACTAATCCTACATATCCTGTTCCTACGATTGCAATTTTCATAATTATACTATTTTAATAATTCTAATAAGTTATCTGTAATGTATTTCAGTGTTTCCTCATCCATTTCAGTATGCATAGGCAATGACAAAACCGTTGCACATAATTTTTCTGTTACCGGGAAATCACCTTTTTTAAACCGATCACTTTTATAGGCGGTTTGTTCGTGCAATGGAATAGGGTAGTAGATCATTGCCGGAATTCCTCTCTCCGTTAATTGTTCCCTTAATTTTGTCCTGTCAATCCCATTTAATTGCAATGTGTATTGGTGAAATACATGCGTCGAATTTTTTGCCCTAACGGGTATTTTTAATTTTGGATGTTGTGCAAATGCTTTATCATAATAATCTGCTGCTTTGTTTCTTGCTGCTGCATATTCATCCAGGTGTTTTAATTTTGCTTTTAGTACCACTGCCTGTATGGTATCCAAACGGGAATTCACACCCAGCACATCATGCACATATTGCACACTTTGTCCGTGATGTGCAACCATGCGTAATTTTTTTGCTAAAGCATCATCGTTGGTATAAATCGCTCCGCCATCACCAAAACAACCTAAGTTTTTACTCGGAAAAAAAGAAGTGCATCCTATGGTGCCTATTGTGCCGGCCTTTGTTTTAGTTCCATCACTAAATGTATAATCAGCGCCAATGGCCTGCGCAACATCTTCGATGACATATAAATTATGTTTTTTAGCTATAGCCATGATTCGCTCCATATCGGCACATTGGCCGAATAGATGAACAGGGACAATGGCTTTTGTTTTTGAAGTAATAGCTTTTTCAATCGCTTCAATATTGATGTCAAAAGTATCGGGATATACATCTACCAAAACAGGAGTTAGACCTAACAGTCCAATTACTTCAGCAGTGGCAACATAAGTAAAGCTGGCAGTAATCACTTCATCTCCAGGTTTTAAATCAAGAGCCATCATCGCTATTTGCAAAGCATCTGTTCCATTGGCACAGGGAATCACATGCTTCACTTTTAAATAGTTCTCTAAAGCTGACTGAAATTCTTTTACAGCAGGACCATTAATAAATGCAGTAGTATTAATTACTTCCTGGATACCCGCATCAACTTCTGTTTTTATTTTTTCGTATTGACCTTTAAGGTCAACCATTTGAATTTTTTTAGTAAGAGTTGTCATTCTGAACTGGAATTTTATCGTACGAATATAACGATTTAGAATATATTATACTTGTGAATATATGAAAAATATCTATTGATATAAGTTTAAAAGGATTGTTATTTTGGGAATCTTTAGGCTCAATAAACTCAAAGAAGTATTACAATAAAAAATATTAATTATGTAACATTGTTTGTTATAGCCACTTTAAATTGCAGCATGTATTACAGATTTTTAATTTTAGTGGTGATTTTCATCACATCATGTTCAAAATATTCAAAGAGTTTAAAAAAGGATATCTCATCCTGCACAACAGTTAATCAAAACACATCGGATATAAAATCCCAGCTTGAGTTATCAGAAGCTCAATTGAAAACCAAAACCGGTGTTGTTACTTTAGAAGAAGGAAGGAATAGTCTTATTTCAAGGTTATGGTTGTGTGAAAACGCAAAAAAAACGATCAATGTGCAATATTATTCAATTGCTAAAGACAATGCCGGATTTATTATGTGTGATTACCTTATTCGTGCTGCAGATCGGGGTGTAAAAGTGCGAATCCTTTTGGATGCGTTAGCGAGAAAAATGGCTATCAGGGAAATACAGGCACTTGATTCTCATGAAAATATTGAAGTCAAAGTTTATAATCCAATAGTGCAGAAAGGAAAGAGGAGTTATATCCGCTTTATTAAAACTGTTCGGCAGATTAACAGAATTGATCAGCGTATGCATAATAAAGTTATGGTAGTTGATGACGTAGTTGCCATTAACGGTGGCCGAAATATTGCTGATATTTATTTTGATTATGATGAACATTATAATTTTCGTGATCGTGATATTATGATTTTTGGACACGAAGTTGCCGACGTAAAAAAATCTTTCGATCAATATTGGAAAGATACATTGTGCGTAAATTATGAATTTGTAACAAGAAAAGTAAAAAAGAAGAGTAACCAAAAGCGATTTAATCAGCTCCATCGTTATGCCTGTAATACAAAGAATTTTTCAGGTGAAATGAGAAATAAAGTAGCTGATTTCCCTAACCAGTTTAAATCTGTTCACCATTCATCTGAATTTTTATGGGCTGATAATGTTTCATTTGTAGCAGATGCTCCGGATAAAAATGGTAAAAGGGAGGAACGAATAGGCAGCGCTTGTTCTGATACATTAATGGCATTATTAAAACAGGCAAAAATTTCTATCGATATTGAAAGCCCTTATCTAATTACTATGGATGAAGGAAAAGAAATGTTGCGGGATGCTGTTAAAAGAGGCGTTAAGGTAAGAATACTTACCAATAGTTTATGTTCAACAGATAACGAAAACGCGTTTAGTGGCTATAGAAGAGACCGCAACGAAACGCTTGAAACCGGCATAGATATTTATGAATTTAAACCAAATGCCAGCGTCAGGGAAAAACTCATGTCACCTGAAGGTATTGCTGCACTAGGACGAAAATCTGTTTATGGGTTTCATCCAAAAACAATGGTTATTGATCATAAAATATCTGTTGTCGGATCTTATAATTTTGATCCGAGGAGTGCAAATTTAAACACAGAATGCGTTATGATCGTGAGATCTGCTGAATTTGCAAAAGTTTTACAGAAACATATTGATCCTGAATTTTTACCTGAAAATTCGTGGCAAACCACCAAAGATTTTAATCCTGATTCTGAAGCCGGAATGAGAAAAAAATGGAAAGCAGGTTCACGTAGAATTTTTCCAAAAAATAAACTATAGTTCTAGTACATCAGTATACTAAACTATTCAAAAAAATCATCTGAAAAATTCATAAGGTAAACCTTTTCACTGGCCCTTGTAAAAGCCGTATATAGCCAGCGGATATATTCAACATTCAGCATCTCTTTTGTTAAATAACCCTGATCTATAAATACACAGGGCCATTGTCCTCCCTGGGCCTTATGGCACGTAACTGAGTAATTGAATTTAACCTGCAAGGCATTAAAATAGGGATTATTCTTCAGGTAAGCCATTCTTAAACCTTTAATTGGCTGGTCCGCAACATCCTCCATTACTGATTCAAATAAAAGCTGTTGCTGTTCCTTTGTTAATGCGGGAGTATCGGTACTTACCGAATCTAATAATAAATTCAAGGTAAGTTCGGGAGCATTTGGATAATCACATAATTCTACAATACATTCAGCAAAGTTGAATCCGTATAATTCTCTTCTTCTTGTTATTTTTTTTATTTGTAAGCTATCGCCATTAGCAATAAATCCTGCTTCTGATTTTTCATCCAACCAAAAATAGTTGTTTTTTACAACCATCATCAGGTCACCACTGCAAAGATCTTCATCCATGTAACGAATTCTTTGTCTAACGGCCTGGTTAAATAAATTTGCACGTTTGTTACTTCTGGTAACAATCAACACATCATTAAAACCATATTTGCTGTAGGCATTGTTTAAAGCATCTTCTAGTTCTTCACCATTTAACCTTACTACATCCGAAAAAGTCTGGAGCTTTGGAAAATCATTTTCAAAATTCAGAATGCATTCTCTTAAATGAGTTGCATTTAATAAAATTCCGCTGGCATCCTGCTGACGTGCAACTTGTTTTAACTCTATATGCCTTATGTTTAAGTGATATGCTGCTTTTAAATAATCGATATTTAGAGCAGGGCTATCATTACTTCCTACCGGGGGTAATTGAGCGGTATCACCCACCAATATCAACTTACAGTTATCACCTGAGTAAACGTATTCAAATAAACTCTCTAATAAACTTGCATAAACAGATTCTGAATTCGGATTGTCTAATCCGATCATAGACGCTTCATCCACAATAAAAACCGTATTGCGGTGTAAATTTTCCCCTAAAGTAAATTGCACTCCACCATCGTACGTGGGCGTTTTTCTGAATATTTTTTTATGAATAGTTTGTGCTTGTTTTTGCGAGTAGGTTGATAGTACTTTGGCTGCTCGCCCTGTTGGTGCTAACAACACACTTTTCCATTTAAAAGAAGGTAGGGTTTTGGATAGTGCCGCCACCATGTTGGTTTTACCTGTGCCGGCGTAACCTTTGATTACCATAATTTCACGCTCATTATGAGTGGAAATAAATTCATTTAATAAACCAATAAGCGCACTTTGATCTACGGTTGGAACAAAATTTAAATAGCTTAAAAAGATCGATGTAAAAGAATGAGTATGTGTGGAATTGTTCAGAATCGTATATTTAAAAATCGAAGTTCGGACATTTGGCAACGTTATGTTTGCCTTTATCAGCGCCCATTGTCACCATCATTGGCGTTACACCAATCATAAATTCCAAAGAATTTGGTGCAGTAGAATGTATACGGTTGATCGAATAATCATATGCAAAACCTGCAGTTACGTTTTTCCAGAACCGGATTTGAAAAACACCTGAAATAAAATCTTTATTCCTGATAGTGGCGCCAAGTCCAACTCTTTTTCTGTAATAGGCCATCACATTTAATTCCATACTTGGAATATTAGTAAATGATGAATGAACGTTAACTGAAGGCACTATAGTTAAGCCGTTCTCTAAAATAATTTTCTTTCCGAATGACACATATAATTGGGGAACTAACAAAGATTTATTGCCAATCTGTTTATTGCCTTGTACCTGCCTCGTTTTTAAAACCTGCTGAACGGATACATCTAAAAATACTTTTTTACTATACAGTCTTATTCCAGGAATAAAATCAGGGTAAGCGTAAAAATAACTGCCATAGGTCACTGCATATATTGGATCATCAGGGGAAATAAAACCTTTGCGAATGCCAAATTTTCTTACCCCGGCAAATACCCCAAATGACATAAAATATTTATTAGTAATAGGTAAATGAATGGTATACGAACCATAGAAACCTTCACTCTGGAATATGCCGGCTTTTTCCTGCGACATATATACACCCACGTTGTGCCATCGTTTATAACTTCTTTCAGGTTTGATAGTATAATTGGCACTTACAAAATTTGAGGCAGGGGAATTTTCAAATCCTACCCATTGTTTTCTTATTCCAACAATAGCTTCTAATCCTCCATTGATATTTGTTCCCGCGGCGGCTGGATTGTAGCCATATTTATTAAAAGTAAACTGGGTGTATTGTCCGGTTTGCTGTGAAAAAAATTTCAAAGAAAAAAACAGTAATATATATTTAAAATAACTCATTACCTGATGATGCTGATATCGCCTTTAATAAATTTTTTCTTATTTGATTTTTCCAGATACAAAATGTAATAATAAGTAGCATCAGGGAGCGGAAACGTCACGCTCCTGCCATCCCAGGGAATGTATTGATTTTGCTGCGAATGCACTAATTGTCCCCAGCGATTATAAACAAATAATTCAAAATCCGGAAAATTTTCCAAACGACTGATACTCCAGGTATCATTATACCCATCATAATTTGGCGTGAAATGATTTTCCGGACGCGGCTCACACACTAATGTTTCTACTCTGAAGTAAATAGTGGTATCATTATTCTGACCATCCTTTACATAAACATTGTAATTTCCTTCTTCCAGTCCATCTACTTCATCTGAAACGGCTCCGTTACTCCATAAAAATTGTAAAGGCTGAGCTCCGGTAATAACTGTTACTGAAGCTTTTGCCAATTCACATTCCTTTTCTGTTTTTGAAAATTCAATATATAGGTTCTGCGCATTCAGCCCTGCAAAGCCACTAACTATTAATAGATATGTATGTAAATATTTTATCACTTACAAAATGTTTGTATTAAATCATTAGCAGCTTCTATCCCTTCTGCTTTTGCAGCTTGTAACGTTTCGCAGGCATTTATTTTATCACCGGTCTGAGAGTACACATAAGCCAAAGAGAGATAAGCTTCAGTATAATGTTGATCAAGTGCAATTGCTTTTTTATAGTCTGAAATGGATGCACTGTAATTTTCAGATATTTCTTGCCAGTAAGCTCTATTATAAAAGGCCATAGCATAATTAGGATTGATTGAAATGCATTTGTCAAGATCCTTAATCGCATTGGGATAATCTTCTAATAATCCTTTGGCTAATGCCCTGTTATAAAATGTTTTTTCATGATTGGGATTCTCATCGATGACCTTATTAAAATTTGAAATAGCATCCGGATACTTTTCTTTTTTAGCGAGCAGCAAGCCTTTTAAGAAATAAAGTTCATAATAGTTTGGATTTAGTTGTTGAAGTTGTGATATCGTAACATTCGCTTCTTTTAGCAGGTTTAGTTTTATCTGCGAATAAGCTTTTAAATATAAAATACTGTCAAAATGGATTTCAGATAAATTCATCGAATTGATTTCATCGATCGTTAATTGATAATTTTTTGTACTGAATGTTTCCTTTACTTTTTGAGTATTAGTTTGAGCATTGCTAACAAAATTTGCCAACAGGAAAAAAATTTGTAAATATTTTAAAATTAAGTTCAGTTTTTCTTTTTATTAATCACTAAACTTTTCCACCCAATCTCCGTTTTCTTTAATCAGCTCTATCAGCTCATTCACGGCATTATCACTCGGCACATTTTTCTTCACCACTTCCTTACCTTTGTACAAAGATATTTTTCCTACACCAACACCAACGTATCCGTAATCCGCATCTGCCATTTCACCCGGACCATTTACAATACAACCCATGATTCCTATTTTTATTCCTTTTAAGTGATCTGTGCGTTCCCTTATTTTAGCTGTTGTTTCCTGCAAATCAAATAAAGTTCTGCCGCAACTAGGGCATGAAATATATTCAGTTTTACTGATCCGTGTTCTTGTTGCCTGAAGTATACCAAAAGCCGTAGAGTTTGTTACTTGCGGTGAAGTGCAGTTTTGTTGTTTCAGCCAAAGGCCATCACCTAATCCATCTAAAAATAATGCACCGGCTTCTGTTGATGCACCTAACTGAAATTCCTGCTCAGAAACATCTTTAAAATTTCTTTTAATAATGACAGGAAGTTTAATTTCAAATTCAGCCAATGAAACAAATAACCTTCTCAGTTCCGGCATCGCATGCGGATTAAAACTATCGGCAATTAATACAACATTTTTAACCTCTTTAATTTTTAATGCAAATTCTTTCGTTAAAACTTCTTTTGTAAATGCAACGAAATTTAAGTCAGGATGCGTTTTTTCGCTTTTAAAAAATTCTTCTCCACAGAACAAAGGATATTGTCTTAAAGGTTTTTCAATAGCCTTCCATGTTTCTGAATTATAAATAATTGACAACGTTCCCGGTATTTCAAAATCAACATCATTATTTCCTGCATAAATATAATCACAGGCGAGATCATTAATATTCCATTTATCAAGCGGAACTGAATAGTTATAACCAACCGGAAAAAAAGTTGCCGGGTTGATGGTTTCCCTGTAACTGAAATCAGCTATAACACGCGGAACGTTAGATCCTCCAATGTTTAAAACAGCAATAGATTCCCGTCTTAGGTATTCATATGGGTTGTATGATAATTGTATTTTGCCATTATCGGTTTTCAATGGCTCGATTGTTTCATGCCTATTTAATTTCTCAGCACTATATCTTTCCACTAAAGCTTTCGCAACCGGTATTTCAAATTCAGGATCTTCCGTTAACGAAACCCTAACGGTATCCCCTAATCCGTCTTCCAATAAAGTTCCAATTCCAACGGCTGATTTGATGCGTCCGTCTTCACCATCGCCGGCTTCAGTAACTCCTAAATGCAATGGATAATTCCTGTTGGTTTCCATCATTTTTTGAACCAACAAACGGTACGCCTGAACCATCACCAAGGTGTTGCTGGCTTTCATGGAGATGACAATATTGTAATAATTCAGGTCTTCGCAAATTCGTAAAAATTCCATAGCTGATTCAACCATCCCTAATGGCGTATCTCCGTATCTGCTTAAAATCCGATCGCTTAATGAACCATGATTGGTGCCGATTCGCATCGCTGTGCCGTACTCTTTACAAATCTTTACAAGCGGAGTAAACCGTTGTCTGATTCTTTCCAACTCTTGTTCATAGGCTGAATCCGTATACTCTATTTCTTCAAATTTTTTCTTATCGGCATAATTTCCCGGGTTTACCCGCACTTTTTCAATAATACGGGCGGCATGTTCCGCAGCGTTAGGCGTAAAATGAATATCAGCAACTAAAGGCGTATGGTAACCTGCGGCAACTAATTCTTTTTTTATGACTTCCAGGTTTTTGGCTTCATTTAAACTTGGAGCGGTAATCCTCACTAACTCACAACCGGCTTCAATCATTCTGATACTTTGTGCAACTGTGGCTTTAGTATCCATGGTATCAGTAGTTGTCATGCTTTGCAAGCGAATAGGATTATTACCACCTATGCCAATATCACCGCACTTTACTTCTCTTGTCAGAAAGCGTTTGTATTCCGTTAAACTATCGCTATATGGTAAGTACAATTTCATTTTTTTTGTTCTAATTTCTATCCTTTGGCGGTTGTGCGCCAACCGGCGGACGGGGTGGTTTTATTTTTTTTATGCAGATCTACTATTTCTGCCGGACACATTTTTTAAAATATTTTGTACAAAATCGGTTTACTTGGACTCGCGTCATTTTCAAAGCTTGCAATTTGTAAATTTAAGATGTATGTTCCGTCATCAATTTCATTCGGTACATAAATAAATTCTGTAATGGTTTTATGAAATTGAGTATTTAACGGATATTGCCAAAAGGCATGATGGGCCAGTAATTTTCCTTCATCATTTTCCCGGTCAATAGAAGGCATATCAATCAATAAATGTTGAACACCTAATTCATTTAAAAAACGGATGGCTTCTTCCAAAATGTAAGGAGGATTTGTATTGGAATACTGCATGGTTAATTTATTTAATCCGTTGGATAACGTTCGGATAATAACCGCTTCGGGTTTTATATTTGCAAGGGCAATTTCCAGTTGCTTTTTTGTGATTACATAGTCTCCGTTTTCAATTTGAGTTGGCAGTAGAGTAACCACTTCAGCCAAGAACATGAACTGCTTTAAGCAATGATTGATTGTAATAAATTCTTTGCTGATATGTCCTACACATTCAGTGTGAGTGCCGTTTCCATGTGGATTAAAGGTAATGTTTCTGAAATTTACAGAACCACCCTTACTCACATCTCCAATCCATTCACCATTTGTAACTGGTTCTAATTTCATTGGTGAAACATACCATGCACTGACGCAGTTTTTATCCGCACTCAATTGAATTGAAATATCAATGGGCTGATAAAGATCAATTTTATAATCTTTTCCTTTATGGAATATGGAAGCAATCATTTTTAGTAGATAGTTACAAAAGTTTAAAAATACGAACTTTTCTATTTTTTGCTCTCATTTATATTTTTTCCTAAATTTCTTAATTTTTGCAAATTTGGTTTTTAAGAAAAATTTTGACATTGCAAATCTGAATTATTTTTGGAGGAACTTAACTTTTAACAAAAAAATGTTCAAAAAGTTTGATTTTTAATAAATATGCTATAACTTAGTCCCCTAGGTATTTTAACTATACTTAACAAAAACTAAAATAAAACTGGTATAATATGAAGAAAATCTTTACCACCTTAACTGTTGCATTAGCAGCATTAACTAGCGTTTCATTCGCTCAGCAAGATCCGCAATTCACTCAGTTTATGCATAGCAAACTGATTTATAATCCTGGATATGCAGGTACAAGTGAAGCAATTTGTGCGAATGTCTTATATCGTCAGCAGTGGGTTAATTTCCCTGGTGCGCCAAAAACAGGTTTAGTAAGTTTTGATATGCCAATTGGCCAGTTACCAATTGCTATTGGTTTAAACGTGATGACTGATCAAATCGGGTTCTCTAAAACCTTATTTGCTCGTTTAGCTTTAGCTTATAACCGCCATATTGGTGCAGGTATTTTAGGTGTTGGTATTGATGGTGGTGTTTTACAGCAGCAGTTCAATGGTAACTGGATTACTCCAGATGGTCCAAATCAGATTGATAATTCTATTCCTAGTTACCAAGCTGCAGGTCAGACTTCTGCAAATCCGGGGTTAAACAAATTAACCTATGATGTTGGCTTTGGTGCTTTTTACTCTATTGCTAATAAAATGTATGTGGGTATTTCTTCTACCCATTTGGCAGCTCAGGATATTAAAGCCAGTTCAGATGTAAAATATGCTTTGGCTCGTCACTATTATATTGTTGGCGGTTATACGTTTAATGTTGGTGAAGGTGGAAAACATGGAATTAATCCAAATGTAAAAATTAAATCTGACGCAGCTTCTACTCAGCTGGACGTTAATTTAACATATATATACAATAGAATGTTCTGGATTGGTGTTTCATATCGTATGCAGGATGCTATTGCCCCAATGATTGGTGCTAGATTCCTCAAGGACAGAAGTTTAAAAGTGGGTTATTCATATGACCTTACTTTATCTAAAATTAAAGGTTATAGTTCTGGTACTCATGAAATTATGTTGGGATATTGCTTTAATGTGAAGAAACCTAAAAAAGTAACTTCATACCAAAATGCAAGATTTTTAGATTAATTTGTAACCTTTTAAATAAATGACCGTTTAAATCCTTTACATTCTTTATTTCTATTTGTTGATAACTTGTTAATAAAGCAAGGTGTAACTAAAGAATAAAGTTGGGATTATAAACATTAGAATGGCGAATGAAACAATTACAAATTCACTCGTTATAAAACTAAACTAAAGCACTATGAAAAAACTGATTGTATTAGCTTCGTTTATTGCCGTTGTTACTGGTTGTAACAAAAAGGAAGGTGAGTTAATCGGCGCGCAAGGCAGGGAACAATGGTTTCAACCGGATCCTTTCGGTACTTTGTACATCCCAATGGGGAGTTATCATATGGGGCCAAGTGACGAAGAAATCACCATGGCGCATACTGCTAAATCTAAAATGGTTTCTGTGCAGGCATTTTATATTGATGACGCAGAGATCTCAAATAATGAATACCGTCAGTTTGTTTATTGGGTGCGTGATTCTATTGCTCGGAAATTATTAGCTTTTGGTTCAGGACCTGACGCAGAAGCTTTTCAGATCCCGCAAGAAGAGTTTTTAGCAATGTGGCCAATTTATAAAGGTGATAACAATTTACAGGATCCGTATATTAACTGGGATGAAAAAATCAAATGGGAAAGTGATGACGAAGATTACCGTTTAGATTTACAACCATTATATTTACCGGAAGGCGAACGTTTTTATAACCGTAAAGAAATTGATGCACGTAAACTAAATTATGAATATTATAGAATAGATATTCGTTTAGCGGCTTCTAAATCTAATCGTTTTGTTCCTCAAAAATCACTGGATGTTCAGGATGCATCCCATGAATATAAAAAGGCAGAATACATCAATGGAGTTCATTTAAATGATGGTCAAAACGGAACTCCGGGACAACCTTCAACTGCTGTTGGTGATCCGAGTAAAGATCCTAAAACATTAGGTACTTATAACGTTGAAGACCAGGTTTCTGTTGGACAAGGTAATTATGTTCCCCGTGAGCGCAAGGGCGTTGATCGTTCCGTGTTTATTTTAAAAGACGTAATCAATGTGTATCCTGATACTTTAGCTTGGGTTCATGATTTTACTTATTCTTTCAATGAGCCAATGACTAATATGTATTTCTGGCACCCGGCTTATGATGATTATCCTGTAGTAGGTATTACCTGGAAACAGGCACGTGCATTCAGTATTTGGCGTTCTAACTTATTAAATAATTTCTTAATCGGAAATGGAATGACTATCGTGAATGATTTCCGTTTACCAACTGAATCTGAGTGGGAATATGCCGCACGTGGCGGTAACGATTTATCTCCGTATCCTTGGGGTGGTCCGTACATCCGTAATGCAAGAGGTTGTTTCTTAGGTAACTTTAAGCCAATGAGAGGTTCTTATATTGATGATGGTGGATTCCACTCTGTATATATTTATTCTTATAACCCTAATGATTACGGTTTATACTGTATGGCAGGAAACGTGTCTGAATGGACAAGTAATGCTTTTGATGAATCGGCTTATGACTTTGCTCACGATTTAAATCCTGATTACGTTTATGAAGCTCAGGATAAAGACGCTAATGTTTTAAAGCGTAAAGTAATTCGTGGTGGTTCATGGAAAGATGTAGGTTATTACTTACAGGTAAGTGCAAGAACTTACGAATACCAGGATACTGCTAAATGTTATATTGGTTTCCGTAATGTAATGACTTATTTAGGTCGTTCAAAAGGAGACGAAATTTAATATTTTTTAAAAAGAAAACACAAACACAAAAATAAACACACAACCAGCTAACTTAAACACTAACTAAACACAAACACAGCTATGAGCAAACTTCCTAAAGTAACCGGTTTTAAAAAGTATTTACACTTGGCATCATGCTTCGGTGCGTCTATCGTAATTATTGGAGCATTATTTAAAATTATGCACTGGCCAGGTTGTGATGCTGCGTTAATCGCAGGTCTTGGTACAGAGGCAGTATTATTTGTATTATTTGGTATTGATATTCCACACGAAGAATACGATTGGACTCTAGCGTACCCGGAATTGGGCGGTATGGGAGGTCATGAGGAAGATTCTCACAAATTGGAAAGCGGATTACCTATAACAGCTCAATTAGACGCTATGTTAGCAGACGCTAAAATTGGACCTGAATTAATTGAAAGTTTGGGTACTGGTATGCGTTCATTAAGTGATAGCGCCAGTAAAATGGGCGACATCAGTAATGCAACCCTTGCTACTAACGAATATGTTGATAGCGTTAAAAGTGCTTCAAAAAATGTTGGTCATTTAGCTGACACTTATAGCAAAGCTGCAGAGTCTATATCTAGCTTAGCTGACGCTAATGATGCGGGAACTTCAATTGGTGTTTCTTTAAACAGTGTTTCTAAAAATTTATCTGCTTTAAACGCTACTTACGAATTACAATTACAAGGGTCTCGTACTCATTTAGAAGCTACGGAGAAATTCTATGATGGCTTAGCTGATTTGATGAAAAATTTACATGATTCAGTTGATGACACTAAAAAATACCGTCAGGAGATGTCAACGTTATCTACTAACTTATCTGCACTTAACACCATTTATGGAAACATGTTAGGGGCAATGAATTTTAATAAATAATATTTAAACCACTACGAAATTTACTGAAAGAATTTCTTTCAGTAAATTTCTATTATCTTATTTAACTTTTAATCTAAAAAAAAACAGTATAGCATTATGGGAGGCGGTAAAGAAACACCAAGGCAAAAAATGATAGGTATGATGTACCTTGTATTGACGGCGCTTTTGGCAATGAATGTATCTAAACAAATTTTAAAAGGATATATGTCCGTGAATGAAAGTTTAGTCAAATCAATTAGTAATTTAGATGATAATAATGTACGTGTATTAAAAGCTTTTGACGAATCAATTGGCGGTAATGCTGCTGCAAAACCTTATTATGAGAAGGCAGTTGAGTGTATGAAAGAAATAAAGGAAGTTGAAAAATACATATACGAACTAAGATCAAAAATCATCGCAGAAACAGAGCCTAAAACATTAAAAAACGAAAAAATTGCAGATACTTTAAACATGCGAGATTGGGATGCTCCTGATAATTTTGATAAACCTAGTCACTTTTTAGGTATAGCTGAACCAAAATCTCCTGTAAAAGGACCATGGACTTCTGATGAGTTACAGGGTAAATTAGACGCGTTAAGCACTAAATTAATTTCTATTGTTGATGGAATGCAAAAAGATCAAAAAACTAAATTTCTGGAAGATGATTATCAGGGAATTAAGAAAAAATTTGCTTCCATAAAACCGGTTGATAGTAAACGTAAAGAAGGTAGTGTAGAATTTAACTGGGCAATGGATAATTTCTATCATTTACCTTTAGCAGCTGTTGTTACAAACTTAAATAAGTTTCAAACCGATTTAAAAAATGTGGAAGCTGAAGTTTTGCTTACATTTTCGGCTGCAAGTGGTAAATTAGCTATCAAATTTGATGCAATTAAAGCGCGTGTAGTAGCTCCGTCTTCTTATATTCAAGCAGGGCAGCCTTATGAAGCTGACATTTTCTTAGCAGCATCTTCTTCGAAATTAGCTGCCGGTGATATGGAAATTATTATTGGAGTAGATTCCGCTGCTGCAGCAGGTGGTGCTAAAGGTACAATGGTTCCTATAGTAGGTGGTGAAGGTAAATATACCGTTGGTACAGGTGGTGAAGGAGATCAGACATATAAAGGAGTTATCAAATATAAAAACCCTGATGGTACTTTTAAATTTTATCCTTTTGAACAATCCTATAAAGTAGCAAAATCAGGTGCAACTGTTTCAGCTGATCAAATGAATGTATTTTATGCGGGTGTTCCAAATCCTGTAACTGCCGCTGCCGCAGGTATTTCTCCTGCTGATATTAGCGTGAATGCTAGCGGTGCTGGTGTAAGAGTTGCTCCGAAAGGAAATGGTAAATATGAGTTTACTTTTACCGGAACCGGTGAATGTATGGTTTCTGTTTCTGCAAAAACCAAGGATGGTGTTAAATCTCAAGGCCCTCCTCTTAAATTTCGTGTAAAACCTTTACCAAAACCTGAATTGAAAATCGGGCCAAAATTTGCTCCTCAGGAAATGAAGAAAAACGAATTATCAATGGTAGCTGGTTTAGGTGCCGGTGCTAATGGTTTTGATTTCCAGGCTAATTTCGTCGTTCAATCTTATGAGGTTACAGGAAAAGCAAAAGGAAAATTAATGCAGGAATCTGGTACTGGAAATAATTTAAGTGCTTCAGCTGCCTTAATTTTAAAAGGTGCTGATGTTGGAACTAAAGTGTATATTGACGCTAAGGTAAAGGGGCCGGATGGAAAGGTTACTTCAACCACAGTTGGTATTAAAGTGCTTAAATAATAAGTTGGTATAAATTAAAATCTGATAGTATGATAAATTTCAAAAATATGATGTTTTTAGCTGTGTTTTTCTTGACAGCTTTAAATTTAAAGGCTCAGCCTGGAGTATTTCAACCCGGAGATTACAGAGATGGAATTTATGATAAGGAAAATTCTACAAACAGGAGATTTATTCCATATACACATCTTCGTGAAGGGGATGTGAATTGGGAAAAACGTGTGTGGAGAAAGCTGGATATGCGTGAAAAACAGAATCAGCAATTGTATTATCCAACAGACGCTGTGACAAGCAGAATCTCCTTAATGCAATTAGTTCTGAAGTATATTTTGAACGGACAGATCATTGCATTTGTTGACGAAGAGTTTTTACAGCCTTATGAGTTATCAGCTATCAGAAACAAAATTGTGATTCAGGGAGATACTGTTGACGTTGAGGAGTTTTTACCTGACGGAAGTTCTGTGATGGTGAGAAAACCAGGAGTTGTTGATTCAACATGGATCTATGGTAATTTTACTTCTTTGGATCTGAAAGAAGATTGGTTTTTTGATAAGCAAAAATCCGTGTTAGAAGTGAGAATTTTAGCTATGGGTTTTAATGCACTGAAACCAGGGAAAGAGGATATCGGGGAATTTAACATGTTCTATACTTATTTCCCGGCTTGCAGGCCTTTCTTTGCTAAGCATGAAGTTTATAATGCTAAAAATGATGCGGAGAGAAGAACCTTCGAAGACATCTTCTGGAAACGACAATTTTCTTCTATTGCTACAAAAGAGACAAATGTTTATGATAGAACCATTGAGCGTTACTCGAAAGGTATTGATGCTTTATTGGAATCTGATAGAATCAAAAACGACATCTTTAGATGGGAACATGATCTTTGGCATTTCTAAATTTGAATATGAAAAAGAAAAACCCTCTGAGAAATCAGGGGGTTTTTTATTTAGGAAAATTGTAGTGTTATTTTAAAGCCGCTAAACTTCCTCCTTTTTCAAAGAGTTTATCCACACGCTTTTCTATTTCAGGATCTTTTTCCAAAACCGGTGCATGATGTGGTTTGATACGTGCATCTATGATCACATTATCGCAGCCAAAATGTTTGTGTTCTGTAAATGAATTAATACCATATACATCATGACTTGGATTTGATCTGGTAAAGGTTACCCAAAGCCAGTTATTCAATGTTGCAGCAGTAAATGAAGCATCATCTACGACCACAATCATAGGAAAGCCCGATAAATCAATTTTCTTTTGTGTCACTTCATCGTTCAAATTTTCGAATTCAAGTTTTGCTTTTTCGTGATTCTCAAATTTATTGCCTTGTAAAATTAATACTCCCGGCAATGCTACTTTGGGATTTTTAAAACTGTTTAATTCTATTATAGAATTATTTACTGATGCAGCTAATGTTCTTACTTTATCGCCATAGGCCGCAACCACTAATTTACTTCCGCTATTTAAGCCGGTACCGCTATAATCCAATGTATCAATGCTTGTGTTCGTATAAAAGTGCAAATCACGTTTTAAATTAATACGTTCCAAAATGTATTGATAGAATTCTGATTCGTGATGCGCTGATATTTTGTTAGTTTCATCTGCTGTGATGAATAAATATTTCGCAAGGCTTAATTGTCCTTTGCCTAATATATGATTAGCAATGGTTAAGAGCTCTGCCGGTTGTTTGGTTTGATTATATGGCGTATAACGTTCACTGCCTACAGCTAATAACAAGGGGTGAACACCGGCAGCATCGACGGCATGTACTTCTTTTACGCCCGGTAATTCAAACTTAATGGCGTCTCCTGTTAACTCATGTATAATTTGTCCAAAGCTGGTATCTTCCTGCGGAGGCCTGCCAACCACTGTAAAAGGCCAAATGGCATCCTGTCTGTGATACACCTTATGAACTTTCATTAAAGGGAAATCATGCTTCAAACTATAATAGCCTAAATGATCTCCGAAAGGACCTTCCGGTTTATTTTCATTTGGATAAACTTCTCCTGTAATCACAAAATCGGCATCGGTGCTTACACAAAATCCATCCTGATAAGTGTACCTGAATCTCCTGTTACCCAAAGCTCCGGCAAAAGTCATTTCACTTAACCCTTCAGGCAAAGGCATTACAGCAGCAACAGAATGACTTGGCGGCCCTCCAATAAAAATAGATACTTTTAATGGCTTACCTGATTTGTTAGCTTTACTTTGATGCACTCCAATACCGCGATGCAATTGATAATGTAAACCTATTTCTTTATTGATAATGTAATCATTACCATTTAATTGAATACGATACATTCCTAAATTGGAATTCATGATTCCCGGTTTATCAATATCTTCACTGTAAACTTGAGGAAGTGTTACAAAAGCGCCGCCATCCATTGGCCAATGTTTTATTAGAGGTAATTGATCAATGGTTGTTTCTTTAAACAAAACAGGTTTTGATAGTGGATTTTTTAATGGTAAAGCCGATAAGGCTGTTAAAGAAACACCGGCATATTTGAATGGATTTTTTAGCGCAAGAATGGGATTATTTTTAATCTCAATCAATGTTTCAATTTTCGCAAGTGTATCCCTGAAAATAAATTTACTTCTTTCAAGTGTTCCAAAAATATTGGAGGCACATTTAAATTGTGTGCCTTTAACATTTTCAAATAATAGCGCTGGCCCTCCTTTTTCATGCACGCGTAAATGAATTGCGGCCATCTCTAAATTTGGATCAACTTCTTCTTTTATTCTGATCAGATGATTATTTTTTTCTAAATCATCGAGGCATGCTTTTAAACTTTTATATCCCATAAAAATATGTTTTCCCTTTGGGTATAAAAGTACAAATTAATATTTCTTTACGTTCCTCATTAGAAATATATAATAAGCTGCTTTTTGTTAAACAAGAATTTTAAGAAATGATCAATTTATTTTTGGTAGCTTACAGTGATATTAAAATCTACCCCTGCAATTGGTTTTTGTTGCCATTTACCTTGACTTGCGGCATTCACATAAACTGGTCCTTTTGGTGATCCGCTAAAGCCAATTTCTGCTGGGGAATAACCTGTTTTCTGATTTTTTGTAAGATCAGAAATACATTCTAAGCTTACAAAAAATACCTTTTCGTCAATAAAAATGGATTCGTTTTTTAAATCTAATTTACTAATGCCAATACTTGGATTGGGTGAAAAGATGACCTGCTTTTTTAATAGACTTTTTCCGGGTAAACCATTTTCATCAGCATCAAAAAAATTTAATCTGAATATAATACTGTCACTAAACGCATTAATATTTAAGCAAAAATTAAAATCTTCGACAAAAAGAGATCGTTTTTTTTCGTTTTCTATTTTAATAGCAACTTGTGTTCCTTTTGCTTTTGAATTGAAGGTACAATATCCTTGTTTATTATATCGTTTATTACCTAAAACTTTTGTTGTGGTTTTAGTTGGAAGGATCATTACTTCTTTTAGAATATAATTTTCGGGTTGTAAAAAAACGAGTTCTTCAAAAAAAGAGCGGACGTTAGCGGCACTATATGTTTTGGATTTATATCCAATGGCTGAAATTTTTAAACTATCATTTTCGGCAGCTTTTTCAATATTTATTTTAAACGAGCCGTTATCATCACTTAATGTTCCAATGTTAGTGCCTTTTATGCCCACACTTACAAATGGAATTGTTTTGTTAGTTGTTGCATCCATTACTTTAGCTTGAATCATTTGCGAAAATGATAGACTATTAAGTCCGGTAAAAAAAATAATACAACTTAAACGCAGTAGCTTTATGTATAAGAAATTTATTGTGGTTGTAATATTATAGGAAAGCATTTTACTTTTTGGATGATTTGAAGTTACATGATTATTTTTGTAAATGAAATACCCATGTTTACCAAAATACAAACACTACTGATTAAACTGGGTATTCCATATGACAATTAAAAGTCAATAAAATCTACATATAAAAACTGATTCAATACTTTTATATTTACATTTGATCATACTTTATATTTTATGTCCGCACTTCAGAATAAACAAATAGCCTTAAAATGGTTTGAGGCTTTCAATAATCACCATCTGGAAAATTTACTATCCCTATATCATGATCAGGCAGAGCATTACAGTCCTAAATTAAAAGTCAGAAAACCTGAAACGAACGGTTTAATTAAAGGTAAGCCTGAGTTACGACTATGGTGGCAGGATGCTTTTAATAGATTACCAACTTTGCAATATGAAGTAATTAAATTAACAGCAGATGATGAACAGGTTTTTATGGAATACATTCGTCATGTAAATGGTGAAGAAGATTTGTGTGTAGGAGAAGTTTTACAGATTGAAGATGGATTAATTGTATTTTCAAAAGTCTATCATGGTTAATAGTGTTAAAAATTAACCACATAGGATCATAGGAAAAAATTAATCACAAAAGAAAAAGATAGAAAACCAGTTTTGCACATAGCCTACTATATAAAGCGTAGCTTCTTTACTTATCCTTTCATTTATATAAAAATCTATGTAACTATGTGGTAAAAAAGAAATAGCTGCAGTTTAAAAATTAACAGCTATTAACGGAGCTAAAAAAAATATTTTTGTACCTTAGAACTGACAATGAAAAAACTGATTTTATTCCCATTATTTTTACTCTTAACTTTTAAATGTTTCAGTGCTTATATCCTGATCCCCATGGATGAAACACAAAAGAATCATTTAAAGGCATACGGCATTGCTTACTGGGCACTCAAAGGAGAACTTGAAATACAATGGCTTACTAATTACCGTGGTGGGAGTTTCTTGATCCCAAATTCAAAGCCTGTAACTTCTGAATGTACCATCAGAGGAATTAGTTATGAAATCATTTCAGATGCACAATCAAACGGAATTTTAGCTGAAATAGCTAACCCCGAAGTTAATCAGGATGCCATAAAACTTGAAAAAGCTCCGAGGATTGCTGTTTATTCTCCTAAGATAAAACAGCCATGGGACGATGCCGTGACTTTGGTTTTAAAGTATGCGGAAATTCCTTACGATATTGTTTATGATGAAGAAATTATTTCAGGTAAATTAAGTGATTACGATTGGCTGCATTTACACCATGAAGATTTTACAGGGCAATACGGCCGTTTTTATGCGGGCTTTCATCAAACGGCTTGGTATCAAACAGAAGTAAAAGATAATGAAGAGACTGCCAAAAAATTAGGTTTTACAAAAGTATCCCAATTGAAATTAGCGGTGGCAAAAAAAATCAATGATTATGTTTTCACCGGTGGGTTTTTATTTGCGATGTGTAGTGCCACAGACAGTTATGATATTGCTTTGGCTTCTGAAGGAATTGATATTTGCGAAACCATGTTCGATCATGATCCTGCTGATCCTGCGATGAATAAAAAAATTAATTACGAAAAAGGTTATGCTTTTGAAAAGTATCAACTAAGTACCAACCCATATGAATATGAATTTTCAACTATTGATGCCACAACACCGCGCAGGCAATATGGACCAACAAAGGATAATGATGTGTTCACCTTATTTGAATTTTCCGCTAAGTGGGATCCTGTTCCAACCATGTTGTGCCAAAACCATGAGCAAACAATCAAAGGATTTTATGGGCAAACAACCGCGTTTACAAAAACTTATATTAAAAAAAATATCCTCATCCTTGGAGAATCAAAAGCTTATAATGAAGCGCGATACATTCACGGAGATCATGGTAAAGGTACCTGGACATTTTATGGTGGGCATGACCCGGAGGATTATGAGCATAGGGTAGAGGATCCTCCAACTGATTTAAGTTTGCATCCAAACTCACCTGGTTACCGATTGATCTTAAATAATATTTTATTTCCTGCCGCTAAAAAGAAAAAACAGAAGACTTAGTTGATTAATTATTTGGGCGTGCCCCGCAAAGAGGCAGCGGGTCAGGCTTTCTGTTACAATCTTTTTGAAAGGGCAAAAAGGATTTTCACTTCAATCCTTCACGCGGGTTTAATTTAATTTTAAAATTTACACTTCGAATATGCTGCTAGCCTGCGTGAGGGATGCAAGCGGAAATCCTTTTACCCGTTCACTGAGCTTGTCGAAGTGCGGCAAAAGATTGGAGCGACAGCCCGACGGCGCCTGGTCTTTGTGCCCTGACGCCCAAATTCTTATAAACCTACTCACTAAAATAACTCCTCACTTCATCCCGTAAATTATAACGGCTACTCATCACTTCACCATAGGCTCCGGCGCTTCGTAAAACAACTAAATCACCACGTTTGGTTTCCGCAAGCTCAACCGCTTTGCCAAAACAATCGCTGCTCTCACAAATTGGGCCAACTACATCATACTTAATTATAGATTTTGACGATGAAGTAAGGTTCTCAATTTTATGATAAGCCTGGTATAGCGCAGGCCTGATCAATTCTGTCATGCCGGCATCCAGTATCGCAAAATTAGTATTGATCCCGTTTTTAATATAAAGAACCTTACTTACCAGGTTGCCGCATTGCCCCACAATGGCGCGGCCCAATTCAAAATGTAATTCCTGATTTTTTCTTAATTCAATAAAATCATGAAACACTTTAAAGTAAGTGGCGAAATCTAATATATTTTCTTTATCAGGCTCATGGTAATTAATGCCAATGCCGCCACCAACATTTATCACTGGCAAGTCATAACCTTTATTCAAAAAGAAACGGTTGATCTCATTCACACGCAAACATAATTTTTTATAAGGACCAAGATCGGTGATCTGTGAACCTATATGAAAATGCAGGCCAATAAGTTTAAGATTTGGTAATTGCTTTAATTTTTCAATCACCGTTTCAAATTCATAAGGGTTGATCCCGAATTTATTTTCTTCCAAACCTGTTGTAATGTATTTGTGAGTGTGTGCATCTACATTGGGATTAATACGCAAAGCAATAGCTGCAACTTTATTTTTTATGGCTGCCAGTTCATTCATCACGTCCAGTTCCTGCAGGCTCTCACAATTAAAACAAAAGATATTCTGATCAAGCGCATAATTGATCTCTTCATCACTTTTACCAACTCCGGCAAAAACAATTTTAGAAACATCAAATCCATTTTCAACGGCGCACTTCACTTCGTTGCCGCTTACACAATCAGCACCCAAACTCGTTTTTGAAATTACTTTTATAATTTCCGGATTTGTGTTTGCCTTAAAAGCATAATGAACATGGTAATTGTATTTGGTACTTTCGGTTTTAACAGCGTCCAGAGTACGTTGCAATAATGTTAAATCGTAATAATAAAACGGCGTTTTATATCCGGACAGTTCTTTAATTATTTTTTCTGTAAACATATAGGCTTGATTTAATATCCGAATATTCCTTTATTTAATGCCACCAAAGCTTCTTTTTTATGAATGCTATTTACCAATACGCTTATGTTATTCGCGCTTCCTCCGTAGGAAACCATTCTTAACGGAATATCTTTTAATGATTCGAGTACTTTAAAACCGTAGCCTGCTTTGTCTTTTGGTAAATTACCAACAATGCAAATAATTGTTTGATCCTGTTCTATGGTCACATTAGCAAACTCTTCCAGCTCTTTGGTAATCTCTTTTAAATATTTTGTATTATCGATAGTTAGTGAAACGGCGATTTCAGAAGTTGTGATCATGTCGATAGATGTTTTGTAACGTTCAAATATTTCGAACACTGCACGTAAAAAACCATGTGCTAATAACATCCGGTCGCTTCTGATATTGATTGCACAAATCCCATCTTTTGCAGCTACCGCTTTTAATCCTTCTTTAGGATTAATGTTTGAAATTCGGGTGCCTACTGCATCAGGTTGCATCGTGTTTTTTAGTAGCACGGGTATGTTACGTTTCTGTGCTGGCAAGATGCAGGTAGGGTGTAAGATCTTTGCACCGAAATAAGCTAACTCGGCAGCCTCATCAAAACTTAATTCATGTATGGGATGTGTTTTAGAAACAATACGTGGATCGTTATTATGCATTCCGTCAATGTCTGTCCAGATTTGCACTTCTTTTGCTCTAATAGCGGCACCTATAATAGATGCAGTATAATCACTTCCACCTCTTTTTAAATTATCAATTTCGCCAAATGCATTCCGGCAGATGTAACCTTGTGTAATAAATAAATTGACACTAGGATATTTATTCAATTCCACTTCAATATTTTTTTCAATATTCTCTAATTGAGGTTCATCATTTTCATCGATCCTCATAAAGTTAAGAGCCGGCAATAGAGCAGAGGAGATACCGGTTTCCTGCAGATGAAAATGGAACATTGCGGTGCTCAATAATTCTCCCTGAGCTAAAATGGCTTTTTCTTCATTTACTGTGAACATGTCAAGTGTGAATGAACGCAGGTAATTGAAATGATTTTTTATCAGGTCAACACCTTTTTGTTTAAAATCTGAGCTGTTGTAAAGATTCTCAGATTGTGTCAAATATATTTTCTCTAATTGATCAATAGTCTCATTGGCTATATCATTTTGTTTGTTGTAAAGAGCAGTACATATAGAAAGCAGTGTATTGGTTGTTCCGCTCATGGCAGATAGCACCACAATTTTTTTTTCAGTTCCTGATACCAGTTTCACTAAAGCTTTCATGCGATCCGCACTTCCAACACTGGTTCCTCCGAATTTTAAAATAATCATAAGTATATAGTTTTTTTGTCCTGTTTTTTGCAATTTAAATGTAATGAAGTTTTGTTGATTTTTGATGTATGAGAATCAATCTTTGGATTTGGCACACTAAATTAAATATGGGTTGAGTGAGCCGTAAGTTTACAGCTTTCTTTTACGTAAAGAATGTTTTTCATTTTATTCCTTAAAATTAAAAGATAAAATCTGATCCAAAAAAAACGCCCCGGAATTTTCGGGACGTGTAATTTAAATGTTTTTTATTATTGCTTCAAAACTTTGTATGTCTTTACAGCATCTTTTGTTTCTAGTTTTAAATAATAAATGCCATCAGCCAAACTAGATATATTAATTGATTTGCTGATTGATCCGATGCCTGCAATGACATCTTCATACACCAATTTGCCATCAATAGATGATATCGTATACTTACCATCAATAGTTGAGTCGGTATTTATTTCTAAAATAAATACCCCAGAACTTGGATTGGGAATTACGTTCAGGCTAATGGAGGAAGAAAGTTCTTCAATACCCACACAGGCATTTACAAATAAAGTATCTTTTGCCATATTTGAACATCCATTTGTTCCTGTAAAATTATAAATGATGATATGTGATCCCTGACTTGCAAGACTTGGGTTAAAATAATTGGTTGAAACGCTTGTGGTAACCCCGGCGCCAATATACGTTCCGTTAGCTGGTGTTCCTTCAGATAATAGTCTGTTAAGGTTATCACTGGCGCAAAATGTTTTAATACCACTAAACACTAATACTACACTTGGTTTTGGTTTTGAAGTGACATTTACAATATCAGAGGCCTGGCATCCTATGGTATTGGTAACAAGAACTGAATAAGTTCCGGTAGTTCCAACAGCTATCGAAGAAGAAGTTACCCCCGTACTCCATGCATATGTATTACCACTTCCCGAACCAGCATATAAATTAATTGTGTTCCCTTGGCAATAGGCAGTATCTGGCCCTAATGTAACAATTGGCTTACTTCCTAACGTTACCTGTACCGTATCAGAATTTGTACAGCCATTTGTATTAGTTGCCCTTACCCAATATTTTCCGGAAGAAGTTACGTTTAAGCCTGAACTAAATGATCCGTTGTTCCACAAAAAATTATTTGCTGTTGTATTAGCCATTAAAATCACGGGTAAATTACAGTATAAGGAATCGTTTCCTAAATTTGGAGTAGGTGTTGGCTTAATAAATATCCTGACAGTATCATAGGTCATACAAGCACCAACTGTTCCTTTAATGGTATAAGTCCTGGTACCCGAAACATTAGCAATAGGATTGGCTATATTAGTGGCAGACAATTCAATGGCGGGTGACCAGGAATAACTGATCGTAGCCGGTTGCTCGAACCAGATATTAGGCCTTTGGGCAATTGAATTAAAGGATGTTGATGAGGCACATAATGTTGGGTCGGAATCTGAGTTATACCAGGCGGTGGAAGAAAAAGGAGTTGCTGATTGCAACACCGATACGTTATAGGTATAGGCTATAGGATTGTTGTTGTAGCAGCTTTCAATAATAATATTTGATACACCATCCCAGATATAAGGAGTAGATAAAGAATGCGTATTCATACCTAAAGCAGGCGAATAACTTGGGGTGGAAAAATAAGTAGTAAAGCCTGTTGTTTGAAATGCGGTTATATTGGTAATGGTGGTGGTTGCAATTGCAATATTGAAATTTAAATACGGGCCGGATGCATTTAAATTAGTAACGCTAAATGCTAAAGAGTTTATATTACCTGCATTTAATCCTGCAGCCGTTAACTCTGCTGCCAAATATAAAAACTGATGCCTTGCTCCTTTATAAAAATTACCGTAAGGAGTTGGATATCCCGTTGATGAATTCACTATAATTCCTGTTCCTACTTGTTTTGTTGGGCTATAATTTGCATTCAATTGCACAGGCACACCCAAGCACACACTGTCATTTGGTAATACGCTTGTTGTAAATATAGGACTCCTGGTGATCGTTAAGCCTGTGGTGTCATTCAAAGCGGATCCATCGCCAATAACAGTCGAATATCCTTTCAAACGGTATGTTCCTATATTGGTAAGATTGTAATTTGTACTCAAGGTATAATCCGTGGTAGCACCTGATGCTAAAGTGCCGGATGCTAGGGCAATGGAATAGCTTATGGCATTGGGGCCAGCTGACTTTACAGTTAAGGTAGCCTGATTAACACTGAAATCAGCTGTTGCGTTGCCAAAATTCTTTAGCCTAACAACAACTGTATCTGTAGCATAACATGTTTTTGATGGCAAAGGATTTAAAAAAGCACTGATACCTAAATCCAGTGGCGAGGGTGATAATATGGTCAGACTATAATCTTCCACTTCTCCCCAGGTAGGAGTTGAACATGGACCGGGAGCAGTACTTGATTCTGTTTCAATGACCCTCATCCGTGTTATTCCTGGCATTGCAGTTAACGGGATTGTAATGCCACCTGCGGCAGAAATAGCAGTTCCTAACACTGCAAATGGGGTATAAGGAGAAACGTATACATTTTCACCCGCGTCAACAAACGATCCGTTTTGATTATAATCGATCCAAACACTTACTATTCCGCTGTAGCTTGAACTGCCACACATTCCAACAGTAATTGATAAAGGATAATTTGCCCCGAGTGCAATTACCGGTGCAGTAATCCCGGTATAGTCATTGTATTTATTTAAAACAGAACCCGCCCCGCCTAAAGAACTACAGTTGCTTGAATTGTTTAATGACCCAAATGTAACATTAAAAATTTCGTCATCAGCTGCGGATGAAGCAGCAGCTGAACAATAAGTTTGTGAATTTGTTGTTTTAGAAATAACAATCGAAAGAAACATTAATAAACTGATTACACTTTTTCTGAAGTGTGATCTATATTCAGTGTTTTGGAAGTTAATAAGGTAATTTATCTTCATGCTTTATTGATTTTTTTAATTCGGATTATATAATAAGCCCATGTAAAAATATAACAATATTTTATGAAATCCTACCGTTTTGATTAACAAAAAATAGGTAATTATGCAAAAAAAATGTCTTTATTCTGTCATTCTTATTTGTATTTTTACGGGCATGAATTGTCTGTTTATTTTATTTTTAAATTTAGGTGGCGGAGAAGTGGTTTTAATCCTTTTAGTTATCCTGTTAATGTTTGGAGGAAAAGGTGTTCCTAATATCGCCAAAGCCTTAGGAAAAGGAATTAGGGAATTTAAAGACGCTACCAATGGTATTCAAAAAGATATCATGCAAAGTTCAGGAGGCATTTCCAACACGATCCATGAGCATATTCAAGAAGTGAAAAAGGAAGTGGATACACTTTCCGATAATAAATAATTTCTTATAGCCTTCATGCAAAGTAAAACCAGTATAAATAGTAAGCACGTTTATTCAATTTTGGTTTTCATATTTCTTTTATCTTTTTATTCTTGTAAGCCTAATCAACCCAAGGAGGAAAAAAATATTTTCAACGAAGAAAAAGTGAAGAAGCAGTTTATAAAAGCTAATCAACAGCTAGTAATTAAAGAAAGTGATGAAATGGATTATTATCAAAAATCTCACAATATGGCTTTCATTAAAACAACCATCGGCATTCGCTATTTTGTTTACAAAGCTTCTTTAAAAGGCGATTCAATCCAAAATGATGATATCATAAAAATTAATTACAAAGTTTCTTTATTAGATGGTACTGAATGCTACTCTTCCAAAACTGACGGAATAAAAGAGTTTATGGTAGGGAGAGAAAACATTGAAGACGGGCTTCACAAAGCGGTATTGTTTTTAAAATCAGGAGATAAAGCGTTGGTTTTAATTCCTTCGCACCTGGCTCATGGTTTGTTAGGAGACTCAAAAAAGATTCCGCCGCAATCGCCTATCATGTATGATGTGGAAATCGTTTCTGTAAAAAAGCAAACCCTTAATTAGTGAGAGTATGCTGAATAAAATAATCACTTTCTTTTTACTGCTGATTCTTTGCGCATCGTGTAATAGAAATAATCCCGTTGATGGATTCACAAGAGATGCTACCGGTTTTTATTACAAATTAATAGCTATTGGCGATGGTAACGAAAACCCGGCCAAAGAAAATGTGTTAGTTTTAGAAGCAGTGATGAAAACTCAGGGAGATTCTGTTTTTTGGGATACCAGACATGATGCTTCGAATGGATTATTTGTCATGTTGAATTCAGAAATTATTTCCGGTTCATGTAAATCGTATTTTCTTAAAATGGTTGAAGGTGACAGTGTGTCTTTTCTGATGAAGCCTTCCGTTCTTTTCAGAGATTATTTTGATACCATTGTGCCTGATTTTTGTCTAAAAGATTCGTTGGTTAAAATGAATGTAAAAATCAATCAGATTATTTCACAGGCTGAATATGCTGCCCTTATCAAAAATTCACAAGGAGAAGATGTGGAGGAAGACACAGAATTGCAGGAATTACAACTCATCGATTGCTTTCTCGTTCAGCATTACAAATCTGTAAAAGCAGATCGCAACGGAATTTATATTCTCGAAAGAACTTATACAGCTTCGGAAAAAGTAAGCGTCGGAAAAAAAATAAAAGTAGCTTATCAGGGCGCCTTTTTGGATGGTAAATTAGTGGAGAAATCAGAGCAAACCCTTGAATTTATTTATGGAACTCCCGATCAATTAGTTAAAGGGTTAAATATTGTTATCGGCACATTAAAAAAAGGAGAAACTACAAAAATTATAGTACCTTCGCGACTGGCTTTTGGCGAATCGGGAAGTAGCAATGGTTCTATTCCACCTTATACAACACTTGTCTACACAATTAAAATAATAGATATAAAATAAAAATGATGAATAAAATCGCTATGTTATTAGGTTCTGCTATGATGCTGGGACTTATTTCCTGTAACAAATCAGAGTTCGACGGCTATAAAAAAGCTGAAAACGGAATGCATTACCAATTTTTTAAGCAGGATGAAAATGGTGTGAAAGCCATTGAAGGAGACGGAGTAAGTATTAAGATTATTTATGCTTTAAAACGTACACCAACGGATTCTGTTTTATTCGATTCAAAATTAAATTCGGATGACGGATCAGGAACAATCCGTTATATTTTACCAAAATCTTCTTTCCCAGGAAGTCTTGAAGATGCAATCATGATGATGGCTAAGAACGACAGCGCGGCTTTTATTATCAGTGCCGATTCTTTTTTCTTAAAGACAAATAAAATGCAGGCTTTGCCGCCTTTCGCAAAACCTGGCGACAAGTTATTGATCACGATTAAAATGGTAGAGATCAAAACAAAGAAAGACCTTGACGAAAACCAGAAAAAACAGGAAGCAGAAGTTGCTCAACTTTCAGAACAGGAAAAGCCAAAATTAGATGCTTACCTTCTTGAAAATAAAATAACAGATGCTCCTACAGCCAGTGGTTTGATTTTTATTGAGACACAAAAAGGAAAAGGAAAAGATCATCCAAAAGCCGGTGATGTTGTAAAAATGAATTATACGGGACGTTTGCTGGACGGAACAATTTTCGATACATCCATTGAAGCAGATGCCAAAGCTGGTAATGTGTATAATGCACAAAGGCCATATCAACCATTAGAGTTTCCTTTAGGACAGGGACAAGTAATTCCAGGATGGGAAGAAGCAATTTTGTTAATGACCAAAGGCAGTAAGTCAAAGATAATCATTCCTTCCTCTTTAGCTTATGGCCAGAAAGGTGGCGGCCCAATTCCTCCGTTTTCTACACTTGTATTTGATGTGGAATTGGTTGATGTAAAAGCAGGTGCTCCGCAACAAATGCCAAAATAGTTTTAGATAACACTAAACAACATTAAAAATGAAAAAAATAATTTTAGCATCTTTGTTTGCTTTGGTGTCCATAGGATTAACCGCAAACCCTGACAAACCTAAAAAACCAAAAAAAGTAAAATTAACTAAAATGGATAAAGAATTTTTAAGCAAACAACCCGATGGCATGTATGCCAAATTCGAAACTTCTAAAGGTGATATTTACTGCGCTTTGGAATTTAAAAAAACGCCAATGACCGTTGCCAATTTTGTTGGACTGGCAGAAGGCTCTATTAAGAACACGGCAAAAGCAGAAGGCGTTCCTTATTATGATAGTTTGAAATTTCACCGTGTGATCCCTAATTTTATGGTACAAGGTGGTTGTCCGCTTGGAACAGGCACCGGAGATCCGGGTTATAAATTTGGTGATGAGTTTGATGAAACATTAAAACACACTGGCCCCGGAATTTTATCTATGGCAAATGCAGGTCCGGGAACTAACGGTAGTCAGTTTTTTATTACGCATGTGAAAACAGATTGGTTAGATGGTAAGCATACCGTATTTGGTCATGTGATCACCGGACAGGCAGTAGTTGATTCTATTAAAGGAAATGATGTGTTGAAGCATTTGGTGATCTTACGTAAAGGTAAAGAAGCTGAAGCGTTTGATGCACCTAAAGTATTTGAATTTGAAAAGGCAAATGTTGGTGCTAAAGCTGAATCAAAAGCAAAAGCTGAAAAAGAAAAAATGGACAAAGTATTGAATGAAACTTATGCTTCAGCAAAAACATCTCCAAGCGGATTACGTTATATCATTGAAAAGGAAGGTGAAGGTGTAGCTCCAACAGCAACTTCACAAGTAACAGTTCATTACACGGGTTACTTATTGAATGGTACTAAATTTGATAGTTCTGTTGATCGTGGACAGCCTGCTACATTTGGTTTAAACCAGGTTATCAAGGGCTGGACGGAAGGCCTTCAGTTATTAAAACCGGGTGGAAAAGCAAAATTGATCATTCCTGCTGAGTTAGGATATGGTGCTAACGGTTATCCTCCTGTTATTCCACCAAACTCCTGGTTGGTGTTTGATGTGGAATTAATCAAGGTAAACTAGCTTTATAGTTTTTATGTAATCAAAGGCTTCTCATTCGAGAAGCCTTTTTTGTTTAAGAATAGTTTTAAGTTTTTTATATTTTTTCTTGATCAAAAAAAGTAATCAAAAAAGACAAGTCAAAACGATGTCCACGCGATCTTTGTATTTATAAGATTCGCTACTAAACGAGAACTAAAGCTCGTTTAGGCTCATCTAATAAATACAAATTCACAGCTACCCGGCGCGGCGTTTTGACTGGCCCCCGCGCTATGCTATGGGATTTTTTCAGTAGCATTATATGTTTAATTTAAAAAGTAAAACTTTCGATTTAATGTTTTGTATTATATCAAAGGTTTATAACACATCTACATCTCACATATCATAAAAAACATCGACTGTATTTAATCCGCCTTTTAAATTTAACGAAGAAAATAGAAGCACTTTCAGCTAGTTACGGCTTGGCGTGAGTGCGACGATTTTTGGCTGTTTGAGTCCGGGTTTTTGACCCGGACGAGTTTCTAAAATCGGACGGGAAAGTGCTTTGTCATTTTCGAGATAAATTTAATAAGCGGTGATTTTTCTTTGTTACTTTCTTTGAATGGCAGGCAAAGAAAGTAAGTTCCAATTTAGCTTAAAAGCATCATAACATTATAAAATCTGTATATTTAATTCATGCTAGCGTCCGCTAAGAATATCATAAATCGTTTTTTGTTTCCAGCACTCATAGGAACACTGATGTTATATATAATTGCACGTGGTTGTATGATGGACATCACCGATGACGAAGCATGGTCTTTTTTTAATGTTAAAAATTTTTGGTACGTGGAAACATTGTGTACCGGGAACACCCACTGGTTTAATTTCGTTGCAATCAAAACGGTTGTACTACTTGGTTGGGAAAGAACCTGTCAGATCCGCTGGTTCAGTATGTTATCCGGACTTGGATTTATTTACGCCGCTTATTTATGGCTCAGAACCATCAAAGTATTTTATTTAAAATGTTTTGGTTTTTGTTTCCTGTTACTCAATCCATACCTGATCGAATATTTATCATTGGCAAGAGGTTATACAACCGCCCTGTTTTTTCTGGCGCTCAATCTTTTGTTTTTAATGAAGGCACAAAACAATAAAGAACGACGGTATTTATTTTTAGCATTATTTTTCGCAGGTTTAAGTGCCGTCGCTAATTTTAATTTCCTCTATTATTTTGCCGCCTTCTGCCTTGTTTATTTTTATGAATATTATTTTAAGAAGGGAATTGGGTTTTTAAAACAAAAACAATTTTATATTGATCTTGTTTTCTTAGGAAGCACGCTGAGCGTTATTTTACTCGCCTTTCGGTTTATTATAATCTGTTCCAATGATATCGCCGCGCACGGTGGAAGAGAGTTGGTGCCTTCTGTCTTTTATAGTTTTGTCGAAACATTGTTATATCGCAATTTCGCACTTTCTCAAAATGTCATTACTATTTCGGCCTATGTTCTTTTTGTGTTAGTTCTTTTTTCTATTGGCTTTGGACTCCTGAAATTTAAAACACATCAAAGTAAGTTGTATGTGTATGCGAGTTGGATACTTGGACTGATGTTTTTATTTTGTCTGATCAATAAATGGTGTTTTAACGTCCTGTATCCCAACGAACGCACCACTTTGATGTTTTATCCTTTAATGGCCATTGTACTGGTAGGCTTGCTACACCATGTTTTTAATTATTTTATTTTAAAGAAGATCATGGTGTGCCTGTTAAGCGGATTTTTACTTTTTACTTTTATCCGAAGCATTAATTTCGATACCGGTTACGACCATCCTTATTGCAAGAACACTAAACAGTATTTCGAGGATTTAAAAAAACTGAAAGCAAAGAACATTGCCATGTCCGTTGAGTTTTATTGTGTGTTCTATAAATACTACCAGGTTATTGATCCTGCACTTATAGGAGAATCCATTAATACATTGGGCGTTTACAGCCGCTGGATCAAAGAAAAACCTTTGGAGGATTTTGATTACATTTTATTGTTACCGGGCAGCAGCTTGAGCTGGTATAAAAACAGCCGGATAAAACTGGAGCTCGTTCATTTTTATCCCGATACTAAAGTGTGTATTTTAAAAATCACTAAAATACATGGAAACACGCAGGCACATAGAGTTATACTTTGTATTCCTTAGCAGCGAAACGTTCTTTGTTTTCTTTTACTACTCTTTGTTTCAAAATATCTATGTGTTTAAATCACTTTAATTCTTTTTGTATATTTAATCAATGCAAAACATCAAAAAACAAATCCTCACCAACTCCATTTTCTTTTTCTTGATATATGCATTAATGTTTTATGTGGTACTCCGGTCCATCAGCATGGTCATCACACATGACGAAGCCTATTCCTTTTACAATGCCAAACATTTCTGGTGGGTAGAAACCCTTTGTACAGGTAATACCCATTGGTTTAATTTTCTGGCGATGAAGACCTGCATCTTGTTTGGTTTTGAAAAAACCAGCCAGCTGCGCTGGTTCAGTTTATTGTCTTCCGGTATTTTTTTAACCATTATTTATTTTTGGATTAAAACGATCAGGGATTTTCCTGTTAAAGTATTTGCTTGTTCGGTGGCTGTCTTAAATCCCTTTTTGATTGATTATTTATCCCTGGCACGCGGTTATTCAACCGCCCTGATGTTTGAGGCATTAAGTATTGCCTGTTATTGCATTGCACTGAAAAACAACAAACGTTCTACTGCCGTCATATCTTTATTTTTTACAGGCATGGCAGCCATTGCTAATTTTAATTTCTTTTATTTTTTCGTCGCCTTTTGTTGTATTTATTTTTTCAGGTATTTTTTCAAGCGTGACTTTGCTTTCTTGAAAAGCAAACTGTTTTACCTTGAAATGTTTTTTGCGTTTGGTATTGCGGCTGTGGTGATCAAGGCCTTGCGGTTCATCACTACATGTTCCAATGATATTGGCGCTTATGGCGGAGAAGATTTAATCAGTGGTGTGTTCATGGGCTATGTGCATACACTTGTTTATAGTAACGATAATGTGAATGAAACAAGTCTCCGGGTCTTTGCTACTATTTTTTGTGTTCTGGTCATGTCAGCTTCCGTTTATGGTATCTGGCTTCATAAACAACACCGTTGTCCATGGTACACTTTATCTGCCGGGTTGTTATTGCTCATGATTTTATTAACCATGATTACTAAATTATGTTTCGGGGTTTTATACCCCACGTATCGCACTGCGCTGATGTTTTATCCATTAATTGCTATGGTACTGATTGGATTTTTTAATGCACTATATAGCAGCCTAAAAATGAAAGCGATTATTTTATATTCATTCAGTGGATTATTGGCATTGCATTTCATCATGAACATGAGCCTGACCAAAAGCTTTGATTACTGGCAGCAGGCCGATACTAAAATTTGCTTTACTTACCTTGATAGTTTATCTTCTAAAAAAGTAGGCATTGCACCGGAACTTTATGGCGTGTACCGCAACTATTATCAGCTAACAGATAAACACAAATTTATGTTTCAAGGTAAAAGTATTAACACCGCTTTTCCAGGTGGACTGGATACTAATCAAGAGTTAAAGAATTTTGAATACCTGGTTTTATTTCCGCCTTATAATTTGAATTTTTATAAAAATAATACCGTGAAGTTGGAAGGTGTTACATACTATAAGAATACCGGGACTTTGGTCGTGAGGGTTATGCCTTTTAATTAATTTTTTTATAACTGCCAATCTTTTTAAAGGTAGTATTTCATTAATAAGCAGGATCAATAAAAAGATAAATTGAGTATTTATTACATAAATAGTTTAGGGAATAAACTCACAAACAGCAATGTTTGATTACCGAAGTTATGTGCCAAATGCAGACTTTATTTTCTGCACCGCCAGTGCCTGCGCCTCTTTTGCCTGAGGCACGATCGCATCCATTCCAAAGAATTCATGGGTTACGCCCTTAAATAATTTATACTCCGTATTTACATTTGCCTCTTTTAATTTTTCATTTAGCAACATTCCTTCTGTTTGCAACGGGTCTATTTCTGCACCAATAATTAAAGTGTCGGGTAGACGTGAAAGGTTTGCACGCAGTAGACTAATACGAGGATCAGCAGCTTGTGTGGGAGATTCAAAAGCATTTTTCACAAACCATTCCATCATTGGTTTATTTAAGGGCTTTGCTGCTGCGTATTTCACATAACTATCGCTATTAAAATCATTATTAGCGATAGGATAAACTAATACCTGAAAGAGAGGCATCTGGATTTTTTTATCTCTTGCAATTATAGCTACATTTGCAGCAAGGTTTCCACCGGCACTTTCTCCAACAAGAGCAATTTTATTGGCATCTCCATTGAAAGACGCAACATTTTCACAAACCCATTGGTAAGCATCAGAACAAACCGTGTGAGCAGCTGGAAATTTATTTTCAGGTCCTTTAGGGTATTCTACTGAAACAACTATTGCACCTGATTTTTCACATAACCCCTGTGCACTTGCATTGTAAACATTAATATCTGCAATTACAAACCCTCCTCCATGATAATATACAATTACTGGAAATGGAGTGGCTCCATCCTTTGGGGTATATATACGAACATTTGTGGTTCCATTAGTAACAGGAATTTCTTTATCCACACTATCACACTTTGCTGTAGGTAAATCCATATCATTATCTTTAATTACAGCCATCACTGCATCAGTAGGTGTGGGTTGCAAGCGAGCTTCCTTAGCATCCAGTGTTTCTATCGGTTTACCCCCAAGGCTAACTAGTTTTTCAATTACAACTAGCATTTCCGGTTTTATGGATAAACCCCAAGCTGGTTCAGTACCTTTCGGCTTTAGATTTACCCGCTCATTTTCAATAATGATATTGTCTTTCATTTTATTTGTTTTTAGATTATTTTGATACATCGCTGATGCAGAATAGAACAAAGCTGACTAAAATTTTATAATACTTCTGAACCTTTTTATGGAGCGTTAATTTGATGTCAAAGATAAATGCTTTCATATCCGAAATAATTACATCATTCTATAAGTAAGTTGTAGATGAATTACAATTTTATTATTTACAATTTTCGTTATACCTAACGCTATATCATTTAATATTTCGATACGTTAGTTAAAATTATCCATCACGCTAAGGTGTGACTTCTTCCTTTTCTTCTTCCCCGATGAAAAAGAAGCAAAAACCCCTGTATAATAAGATTATTGTTGCCGCTGCATTTCCAATGTAGTGGAGCAGAGTATTAATTAAGTTTTGTGCCTCCAAAAACAAATGAGTTAAAAGGAAAAACATGAAGCCAATTTTTTTTCATTAAAATAAATATACAAAAAAGCCTCTTGTTTAAGAATGTTAATCCTATGATATGAAGGCATTGCAAAAATAAAAAACACTACTAAGAAACATCTTAACAGCGTTTAATAGTGAAGTTGATGAATTATTACATCCAACAGGAAACAATACCACCCATGATCATCAGTGTAATGATCCAGTAACCACAATTAATAGCGATATATTTAAATCCTTTACGCTCAAATAATGCATTGGTTGCCATAATAGGTGTTATTACAAATAAACAGCTTAAAGCACCATGAAATGCACCATGGCCAAATGTACGGTGACCCATGCCTACTAAATCCATTACTTGTTTATAAATACTGCCTTCAGGTGTAGATGAATCTTTTATTTGTTCCTGATAATCAAAGAAAACGGATGCAATGTGAAATTGATGGATAACCATCGATTGCAAGAAAAAGGCTAAAAAAAAGCTCAACACAAAGCTCACTATAAAATTAACCGGCATGTTGGCGCCTTTCATTTTATCTTCGGTAATGCCTGCTGCCTTCATCCAGGCATTGCCTAATACTTTTGGGTTATACCAGATAAATCCCATGACCATTGGCACTAAGGCTGCTACAAATACCGCTAAAAAATTGATTTCCATAATATGGTTGTTTTTTGTTTAACCAAATTTAGGGTAGGAGCTAAGTGTATTTGGATATTTTGAGTTTATGTTATAACAATTATGTGTTAGTAATGGTGGTTTGATTATGATTATTGGGTGTGCCGGCGCAATAGAACAGGCGCCGTCGGGCTGACCCGCTTCAATCTTTTGTAAGAGGCATGCAAAAGGATTTCCGCTCGCATCCCTCACACAGACTTTCGTAAAATAGGAGTATAGATTTCACATTTAATGTAGAACCCGCGTGATGGATTGCATTGGAAATCCTTTTACATAAAATAAAGCAATGGAGTAAAAGATTGCAACGGAAAGCCACACCCCGCCGTCTCTTTTGCGTGGCACGCCAAAATCTTTGCTCAAGAAATAATTAAATAAAAAATCCCCGGCTACAATGAAACCGGGGATCGTTTAAACTTTTAAAAATTATAATTATTCTGCGTCGTCTGCTTTAGTTTCTGCTGTTCCTTCTGATTTAGCATCAGTTGGTTTTTTAGCACGGCTACGACGAGTTGTTTTAGCTTTTTCAGTGGTAGTTGCTTTACCGTTAGAGTATATTTCGTTGAAATCAACTAATTCAATTAACGCCATTTCAGCTGCATCACCTTGTCTGTTTCCGGTTTTGATGATACGAGTGTAACCACCATTTCTTTCAGCTACTTTTACTGATATGTCTTTAAACAACATAGCAACAATCTCTTTACTTTTTAAATAAGAGAAAACAGTTCTGCGGCTATGCGTAGAATCATCTTTACTTCTGTTAATGATTGGTTCAACATAAGTTCTTAACGCTTTTGCTTTCGCTAAGGTTGTGAAAATACGCTTGTGCTCAATTAATGAACAAGCCATGTTGGTCATTAAAGCTTTACGGTGAGAAGCTGTTCTACCTAAATTATTTATTTTATCTCCGTGTCTCATTTTATTTCTTGGTTCAAAATTGAAGGTTTAAGATTCAAAATCTTTAAACTTTTAATTTTAGTTATTAATCTTTGTCTAATTTATATTTCACTACGTTCATTCCAAATTGTAACCCTTTTGTTGATACTAAATCTTCGAGCTCAGTTAAAGATTTCTTACCAAAATTACGGAATTTTAAAAGGTCATTTTTATTGAATGATACAAGTTCTCCTAAAGTCTCAACGTCAGCCGCTTTTAAACAGTTTAATGCACGTACAGACAAATCCATGTCAACTAATTTAGTTTTTAATAATTGACGCATGTGTAATGATGTTTCATCAAATTCTTCTTCAGATTTTTTCTCTTCAGAATCCAACGTGATTTTCTCATCAGAAAACAACATGAAGTGGTATATTAAAATTTTAGCAGCTTCTTTCAAAGCTTCTTTCGGGTGGATAGATCCATCAGAAACGATATCTAAAATTAATTTTTCGTAATCTGTTTTTTGTTCAACACGGTAGTTCTCAATCGTGTATTTTACATTTTTAATCGGGGTATAGATAGAATCAATAAAGATAGTTCCCTGAGGTGCAGAATTAGTTTTATTTTCTTCTGCAGGTACATATCCACGGCCTTTATCAACTGTTAACTCGATTTTTAATTTAACATTGCTTTCGCAGTTAAAGATCACTAACTCAGGATTCAAAATCTGGAAACCATTTGCGAATTTACCGATTTCAGCTGCAGTGAATTTTTCATTTCCTGCAAAGTGAATAACGATTTTCTCGATATCATGGTTATCTAATTGTTTTTTGAAACGTACTTGTTTTAAGTTCAGGATGATCTCTGTAACGTCTTCCACAACACCTTTGATGGTAGAGAATTCGTGATCCACTCCTTCAATTCTTACACTGGTAATAGCGTGTCCTTCTAAAGAAGATAACAAAATACGACGTAATGAGTTACCTATAGTGATACCGAAACCTGGTTCTAACGGACGGAATTCAAATTGTCCTTCAGTTTCGGTTGAGTTAATCATAACAACCTTATCTGGTTTTACGAAGTTTAATATTGCCATTTTATTAATTTATATAGGTTAAAAAAAAATGCGACTTAAAATTATTTAGAGTACAATTCAACGATCAACTGTTCTTTAATGTTTTCAGGGATCTGAGAACGCTCTGGCACAGAAATAAATTTACCGGTGAAAGATGATTTATCAAAATCCAACCATGAATATTTATTTACTGATCCTGATAAAGAATGAGTGATTGCTTCTAAAGATTGAGATTTCTCTCTAACACCGATAACATCCCCTGCTTTTAATGTGTATGAAGGTATGTTAACTACGTTTCCATTAACGGTGATGTGTGCGTGAGATACTAACTGACGTGATGCACGACGGGATGGAGCAATACCTAAACGGTACACTACGTTATCCAAACGTGATTCGATCAATTGTAATAAAACCTCACCTGTAATACCATGTGCACGGGCTGCTCTATCAAAAGTTCTTGCAAATTGTTTTTCTAAGATACCGTAAGTATATTTCGCTTTTTGCTTTTCCATTAATTGGATAGCATATTCTGATTTTTTACCTTTTTTCTTAGTATTTCCGTGTTGTCCAGGAGGGTAATTTTTTTTCTCCAACGCTTTATCCGGGCCAAAAATTGGCTCTCTGAATTTTCTTGCAATCTTAGATTTAGGACCTGTATATCTTGCCATTTCTATATTTTAATTTCTGTTATTACTTTTTTATATTCTAAACCCGTTAACTAGCAACGACGTTTTTTAGGAGGACGACAACCGTTATGAGGCATCGGCGTGATATCAATGATCTCAGTTACTTCAATTCCTGAAGTAGCAATCGTTCTGATAGCAGATTCTCTTCCTGCACCTGGCCCTTTTACATATACTTTTACTTTACGTAAACCTAAGTCAGACGCTATTTTAGAGCAATCTGCTGCAGCTAATTGCGCTGCATAAGGTGTATTCTTTTTAGAACCACGAAATCCCATTTTACCGGCACTTGACCAGGAAATAACCTGACCCGCAGAGTTAGTTAAAGAGATAATGATATTGTTGAATGTAGCGTTCAAGTGAGCTTCTCCAACTGCCTCTACCTTTACTACTCTTTTCTTAGCATTAGCTTTTGAAGCTGCTACTGATGATTGTTGTTTAGCCATTTTAATTAAATGCTTATTTATTTATTACTTAGTAACTTTTTTCTTGTTTGCAACGGTCTTACGTTTTCCTTTGCGAATACGCGCGTTGGTTTTAGTACGTTGTCCACGAACCGGTAAACCGTTACGGTGGCGGATACCACGGTAAGAACCGATATCAGTTAAACGTTTAATGTGTAAAGCAACTTCTGAACGAAGTCCGCCTTCTACTTTAAAATTGTCGTTAACAATTTTACGGATAGCGTTTTGCTCATCATCATTCCACTCATTTACTTTTTTGTTAAAGTCAATGCCAGCTTCTGTTAAAATACGTTGAGCTCTGCTTTTTCCAATACCAAAAATGTAGGTTAAACCTATTTCTCCTCTTTTATTTTTTGGTAAATCTATACCTGCAATACGTGCCATTATTATATACTTGGTTTTAAAAGTTCGCGAAAATACGCAATTATTTTTGTCTTTGTTTAAACTTTGGGTTTTTTTTGTTGATTATATACAACTTTCCTTTACGGCGCACGATTTTGCAATCTACGCTTCTTTTTTTGATGGATGCTCTAACTTTCATTTCCTTAGGTTATTTGTTTGTCTTTATTACTTGTATCTGTATGTTATCCTGCCTTTTGATAGATCGTAAGGACTCATTTCCAACTTCACTTTATCACCGGTCAATATTTTAATGTAATGCATTCTCATTTTTCCGGAGATATGAGCAATTAATGTGTGCCCATTTTCTAATTCTACTCTGAACATTGCATTACTCAATGATTCAATAATTGTCCCGTCTAACTCAATATTCGCTTGTTTCGCCATCTATTATGCTTGTTGCATCGCCATTTGGTTATTACTACGACCTTTAATTCTTCCGTTTTTCATTAAACCATCATAATGGCGATTCAATAAATAAGTTTCTATCTGCTGCAAGGTATCTAATACTACACCTACTAAGATCAATAAGGAAGTTCCTCCAAAGAAGTCAGCAAATGCGCTGTTAATTCCTAATTTAATTGCAATAGAAGGTAAAATAGCTACAAATGCTAAGAACATGGAGCCTGGTAAAGTAATACGTGACATTACTTGATCAATGAATTCAGCAGTACTTTTTCCTGGTTTAACACCTGGTACAAAACCACCGTTACGTTTCATGTCATCCGCCAATTGGTTTGGGTTGATCATGATAGCTGTATAGAAGTATGTAAAAGCAATAATTAAAGAAGCAAAGATAAAGTTGTACCAGAATCCGTACCTGTCAGCAAAAACACCACCTGTACCACCGGAGAAGCCTGAAACAGCTGCAGGAATAAACATGATGGCCTGTGCGAAGATAATTGGCATTACACCCGCTGCATTTACTTTTAAAGGTAAGTACTGGCGAACACCACCGATTTGTTTGTTACCAACGATCTTTTTAGCGTATTGTACCGGTATTCGCCTTGTGCCCTGCACCAATAAGATACAACTTACAATGATGAGCATTAAGAATACAATTTCCAATAAGAACATGATCAAACCACCACCTGCACTTTGTAAACGTGAACCAAATTCAGAAGTGATTGCGAAGGGTAGGCGGGAGATGATCCCGATCATAATTAAGATAGAAATACCATTTCCAATACCTTTATCAGTAATTCTTTCACCCAACCACATGATGAACATGGTACCGGCCACTAAAATAATTGTTGACTGAATACCAAACCAGGTTGGGTCGATTCCAACAACCCCCGGTTTTGTATAAACCTGTGCCGCTAAATATCCCGGAGCCTGAACAGCAGTTACCGCAACCGTTAAGAAACGTGTATATTGATTAATCTTTTTACGCCCGCTTTCTCCCTCTTTTTGCATTTTCTGGAAGTAAGGAACCGCCATACCCAATAATTGGATAATGATGGAAGCCGTAATATAAGGCATAATACCTAAACCAAAAATAGATGCTCTTGAGAAAGCTCCACCAGCGAAGGCATTAATTAAGGCAATAATACCACCATCATTTGCAGAGTTCTCATTTGCAAGAGCCAGGACTTCGGTATTAATACCAGGCAATACAACATAAGAACCCAAACGATAGATCAGAATAAAGCCAAGGGTTGATAAAATCCTTTGCTTTAGTTCTTCTATCTTCCAAATGTTTTGGAGGGTTTCTATAAAACGTTTCATAAGTTGCTGTTAATGTTTTTTTTCGTCTTATGGTTTATCCGGTTTGATTATTTGCATTTGCATTTAGGCAAACCGGGATAGTTCATATAATAAATTAAATTTCTGTTGCTACTCCGCCTTTTGATTCAATAGCTGCTTTAGCCGTTGCAGTAAATGCGTGAACTGTAATATTTACTTTTGATTTTAATTCACCTCTACCCATAATTTTAATCAAACTATTTTTAGAAGCTAAACCATTTTCTAATAACACATCACGTGTAATATCAGTAATATTTTTAGTATCAACTAATTTTTGGATTGCATCAAGGTTTACTCCTTTGTGATCAATACGGTTAACGTTTTTGAAACCGAATTTAGGAACACGACGTTGTAAAGGCATTTGACCACCTTCAAAACCACGCTTCTTTTTGTTACCAGAACGGGATTGAGCACCTTTGTGTCCTTGTGTAGCAGTACCACCACCACCAGAACCCTGGCCACGACCTCTTCTGAAGTTATTTTTTACTGAACCTTCTGCAGGTGTTAATGGATTTAATTTCATCTGAATTTCCTTTTATAATTAAATTTTTTCTACTGTCAATAAGTGAGCTACCGCATTGATCATTCCTTGAACCTGAGGAGTTGCTTCTTTAATAATGCTTTTGTTTAATTTCCTTAAACCTAAAGCCTGAACTGTTGCTTTTTGTCTAGCGTTCCTTTTTATAGGACTTTTAGATAACGTTACCTTAACTTGTGCCATATCTTCTATTATTATCCGTTAAATACTTTGTCTAAATTAATTCCTCTTTGTCTTGAGATCGCTAAAGGGTCACGCATTTTTGCTAAAGCATCAATGGTAGCTTTTACCACGTTATGTGGATTGGAAGAACCTTTTGATTTAGCTAATACATCAGTAATACCAACGCTTTCTAAAACAGCACGCATCGCACCACCGGCAATTACACCAGTACCATGAGCAGCAGGTTTTAAGAATACTCTTGAACCACCAAACTTACCATTTTCAGAGTGAGGAACTGTACCTTTCAATACAGAAACTTTCACTAAATTTTTCTTAGCATCATCAATACCTTTAGTAATTGCATCTGTAACTTCATTTGCTTTTCCTAAACCGTATCCTACAACACCTTTTTCATCACCAACAACTACGATCGCAGCGAAACTAAAGTGACGACCACCTTTTGTAACTTTGGTTACACGTTGTATCGCAACTAATTTATCTTTTAGTTCGATGTCTGTTGACTTAACTTTTTTTACAACTTCTTTTGACATGTTATATGTTCTTTTATACTAATTAAAATTTTAAACCTGCTTCGCGCGCACCTTCAGCCAACGACTTGATACGACCATGGTATAAGTAACCATTTCTGTCAAATACGATTGTGCTGATACCTGCAGTGGTAGCTTTTTCAGCGATCAATTTACCAACTAATTTAGCCTGATCAACTTTGTTAGCTTTTGAACCTTTTATAGATTTATCATCAGATCCTGCTGCTAAAATTGTTTTTCCTTCTAAATCATCTACTAATTGAGCAAATATTCCTGAGTTACTTCTGAATACACTTAATCTAGGTGTAGTTGCAGTTCCGTTTACAGTTTTACGGATCTTAAGTTTAATGCGTTCTCTTCTTTGTTTTTTATTGAGTGCCATCTTTCCAGTTTTTTGAAGATGATTAATACTAATTGAATTATGTTATTTTTTGCTTGCAGATTTACCGGCTTTACGACGTAAAATCTCGCCAGCAAACTTGATACCTTTTCCTT
>JACMNO010000069.1 GCA_014378485.1 Bacteroidia bacterium | reverse complement strand
GATATTGAAAGAGGCAAACGGGCAGCCGATCAAATTGATACAGGAATGGTTTTTATTAATCATCCTACATGGACACAAGCCGATTTACCTTTTGGGGGAACTAAAGGTTCTGGTTATGGAAGAGAACTTTCTGAATTAGGGATGCATGAATTTGTAAATAAAAAACTAATCAGGGTTAGTGAATTAAGCGACCCTTTTTAATTTAGTTTTCAAGAAAAATTGAAATACTATTAAACGCGGATAAAAGTTCAAGTTAAATGCAACTGGTACTTAACTTGTACTTTACTTTCTTTAACTTATTGCCTGTTTTTTTGAACCTTACTCTAACTTTTATTGAACTTTATTCAGGCTTCCTTAAAATAATTTTTCGAGATAAAGTTTTTCAGCTATACACTTACAGCAGTGGCATTGGACATTTTTCGAAAATGGTAAATGGGATTCAATTGATTTTTGGAAAATAAATATAAAATGTAGCACCTGTGTTTACAATTCCCTCTACTCTAATTATTCCATTATGCTTCTCCATGATTTTTTTACAAAGTGCCAGGCCTATACCTGAACCGGGAAATTCACCAGCCCCATGTAAACGTGTAAAAATCTTAAATATTCTTTCGTTGAACTCAGGGCTAAAGCCAATGCCATTATCTGAAAATTTAATTATATAGTATTCTTTAGGAGGATGGATTTTAGAAGGCTGTAAATGATAATCAAATGTTGAAATTGTAATCTCAGGGATACGATCTACAGATGAAAATTTTAACGCGTTATAAATAAGATTTGAGAATAATTGCTTCAATAAAAATGGGATACCTGTTATTATGGGTAATTCTTCCAACTTAACTTCTGCATTTTTTTCTTTCACTACATCCTGCAATTCATCCAACACTTCCTTAATCAATATATTTAAATCAATATCAATTAAAGCTTGTTCGCCCTCTTTCAACCTGGTGTAATGCAAAATATCATTTATTAATGTTTGCATTCGACCCGCAGATTTATTTATGCGACCTAATTTTTGAAGCACACTTTCAGATACATCTTTCGCCTCCTCGGTCATGATAAATGACGTTATAACCTGAATTTTTCTTAAAGGCTCCTGTAAATCATGGGTACTTATCCAATTAATGTTTTCTAATTCTGAATTTGTTTCCTTTAATTTTTCAGATACCTGGCGCTGTTTTTCCTCCTCTTCGGCTAGGTAAATAAAGCCAAGATGTTTGTGCATAAAGTTGACGAAATTGGAAGATGTAACCAGTTCTGCATCTTTCCAAGCATTGCTTTGATCTTTTACTTTCTGACTCCACAGATCAAATGATTTTCTTGGAGACAGACCGTTTTTATCTTTTTCTATCGCTTTATTTGGATCTCCTGCCCAATGAACTTCACTAATAGTTTCTGGTTTGTACCAAATAATACAATTATTTGAAGATTTATCTAATGCATAATAATTTAATCCGGGAGTATTGAGCGCAGCATCTTTTAATTCAGGCAAATCTTTTGAAAGCGAACTTGTGTGAAATTTGGTATTTTTTGTATGCACAGATAAATAAGCGGCCAATTGCTTAATATCCTTATCGCCTGGAGTAAATCCATTTTTATAGATCTTATCTCCAATCGACATTGAAACTCCGGTAGCTTTACACAACTCTAAAGTATTTTGATCGCTTACAATATCTACTAAAGAAGATCTTCTTATATCAAACTGTTTTGAAATAATTTCATCAGCAGCATCATGGGCTTTTTTAGAAATTTCATACCTTTCGTTTGATTCCCGCACTTCAATCTGGGACGTAATAAAATGGCCTTGTAATTTTGCCGCTAAGCGGGCTGTATGACTTAAATATTTAGGCGAGTAATGGTGACAAGCAATTAAGCCCCATAATTTTCCTTTATGCAATAATGAAATGGTAAGTGTTGCACCAATACCAATATTGTGAAGGTATTGTATGTGAATAGGAGATACGCTTCTTAAAACGGAATGGCTCAGATCAAGATTTTTTGATGACTCATCATCGATTGTAAATAGAGGCACCGGCTTATAATTTACATCTACAATAATTCTTAATAAATTTTTTATATAGAGTTCCCTGGCCTGTGTCGGAATATCTGTATGAGGGTAGTGTAGTCCTAAAAAAGCATCTAGATTTATATTTTTACTTTCCGCTATCACTTCCCCATTATACTCAGCATCAAACCTGTAAATCATTACACGATCATAGCCGGTAATTTTTTTACACTATCGGCAACAAGTCCGCATAACTCTATCAGTGTATGTGAGTCTTCCATATAACCGATAAACTGTTTGGACAATGCAAACATATCTGTTACTTCATCCAGTATATTATGAGCTGTTTCTGATTCAATGATAATGTTGTTATCAAAATGATGTGCTACAAACTCTAATTCTTTTCCGCTGAATAAAAATTTAAATATTTTAAACTGACCATTTGTAAAATTCCCAATTTTCTGTAATTCGTCATAACAAACTGAACCAAATATATCTTTAAGATTTTTGCCTAAAAGCTGAAGATGTGTAAAGCCAATAAATTCTATTGAGTTTTCGCTACAAAAGCGTATTTGAAAAGTTTTTTTATCTACAGCTAATAAAAATCCATGGGGCTGTATAGTTCCGGGAACGTGGATTGGTTCCTGATCGCAATTTGTGAGATTTGCGATATCCCTATTTACAATATCTTTTATTTTCATCTTACAAACTAATTAAAAATGGAATGTGCACGTTCAAAGCCGTACTTTGCCCCTGAAATAATTTCTTCTTTTCCTACATCATTTAAAGTATCCTGATAATCGTTTAGCTGAATCGTAAAATTTTTCCATGAAGCGCCGGTTTGTGTACCATATACATTAAAAAAGTTTCCCGGTACTTCAACACCCAACACATGCTTTATGTTTTTAAGAATGTATTGGCCTCCTAAAACGGAGCCTTCTGTTACATACATAATTCCTAAATTAAAATTTAGCGATGTTGTGTAAGCCTTATCTAGAAATGTTTTTGTATTAAGGGGCTGTCCCTTTCCGAGCTGAGTTAAATCGCTGATTATTTTATGAGTTTTTTGTCGATTTAAGATGTCCTTAATAACCGGAGCTACCACTTTAAAAACAAGTTCTTCTACTTCTTTATGCATATTATAAATGCTTGAAAGATATTCTGCATAAAGATCTGTAGTAACAGCGGGTGACATTATTATTTTTGACAGCGTTGAATTTTCTAGCTGTTTATGAACTTCTGCTGTGGATGTTTTTAACCGGAATAAGAAGTCTTCCATTTTAAGTAGGTGGATTAAAAGAAAATTTTGACCGGCATTAAAGCTAATGCTCCAATCAATCGTGCATACTTCATTTATAAGTTCTTTTATTGATAAATACGATGCCGGTTTTACGGCGTAATAATCTGCGCCAAATTCTTTACTAATATCTATTACTTTTTGATCTTTGCTGGTAGAATACATGATAATAGGAAGCGATTTTAATTTATCATTGCTCCTCAATATTTTAAGAATATCAAGCCCACTCTTCTCCGGCATATTGATGTCCAAAAAAACAATTGTTTTAGATACATCCACATTTTCTATTGCATTCAAAAAATCAGTACTTCTCATGTATGTATGTACATCAAGAACAGATGGAACTTTAAGAGCAGCAGCATTAAAAAACTCCAAATCTTCCTCGTCGTCATCAATGTAATGTATGGATACTTTCTTCATATCTTAAATTTTAAAATGAAAACTAATTTTGATCCAACTTTAAGTATTATACTATTTGACCCAAATATAATTAGTAAAAATATCCATAATGACAAAATTAACAAAAGTTGCGGTGTTTGATGTGCCCGTTTTATTAAAAAGTTGTTTTCTTTTCATTTCAATAGTTTTAACACCGGTAAATAATTTTTTTGCCATTTTATTATTGGTTAAACTTATAGAAATTAAACTTAAGAAATCTTGTTCGCGCTTTGATATCGATGTTTTGACTGAACTTTCAGTTGGCCCGTCTTTTTCATATACTTCTGATGCAAACTCAGATTTTATTCTTTCATCTTTCGCGTTTACTTTTTCTATTACGTTTATAAATTGATCCCTGAAATCTTCTTTTAATACGTATCCGTTAGCACCTTTTTTTAATATTTTTACGAGTGAGCTTTCGTAATTATGGAGGGTAAGTATGAGGTTTTTTACTTGAGGATATTTTTCCTTAATCCACTTAGTAAAGTTTATTACTACTTTAATCGGGCCAATAGTGTTCATTAATATGACATCTGGTTTAATTGATATCAGTTTCACGAAAGCTTCTGCTTTATTATTGACCTCGACAACTAATTTGATATTTACATGATCGTTAAGCATGGTTTTTAATCCCATCCGCATTATTTCCCAACGCTCAAACAAAAACACGTTTATCCCTATCATTTCACTTTCTCTATAGGTTGGCATTTAGAAGTTGTTAATACGTTTAATGTAATGAACAATCGTCTCCGAAAATTGTACTGTGGTTTACAATTTTTCTATGTGTTTCGAAATCCGTTCAATTAATTCGTCAAAAGGATGGTGCCCGGATAATACAAAGTATCCGTTGTTTTATATCTTGCTGTAAAATCAGAATGTATTTCGGTTGAGGATAGTAAGAAAGGCTCGTTTTTATGAATAGTAATTTCATAATCAACTGTAGATACAGCATCAAATTGCTGTTTTTTGTCAGTTTGGGCTTATTAGGTAAGATTCGTGTACGAAACCGTCAAAACGTTTTGCGAACCGTCAAAATACTTCGAGTTAACATCTTGCGGCGGAATTCCAAGCGTTGCGAGTGTTGACCATATAGCAAGAGAAAGCCCCAAAAAATCCAAAAAATGGGCTTTTATGGGGCTAATTTTAAGGATAATAATACCTAATTGTTAGTTATAAGTAGTGTAAGTCTAAAAGTCTAAATTCAGCGTGTCTCTTAACTGAGAAATTTTCAGCATATCTTGGTAAAGGTTACTTCGACTTTCAGTACCTTCACCCGACAGTACATTTTATATAATTTTGAAATTCCATCATCTTTTTATCCTAAGCTATCTGTGTCATCAGCGTTCTATTATTTTAGAAGTTTTATTTCTTAAAATATGATCAACAAGCACCAATGCTGCCATACTTTCTACAATAGGCACTGCCCTTGGTAATACACAAGGGTCGTGACGACCTTTGCCTTTGACAATTGTTTCGTTTCCTTCTATATCAATGCTTTGTTGATCCTTCATAATAGTAGCCACCGGTTTAAAAGCTACGTTGAAATAAATATCTTCTCCATTGCTGATTCCACCCTGGATGCCGCCGCTGTGATTGGTTTTTGTTGAAGTCTTGATTTTTTCGTCACCCTGAGCGGAGTCGAAGGGTATAAAAATATCATTCAGTTCGGAGCCTTTAAAGTTGACGGAATTAAAACCTTCTCCGTATTCAAAACCTTTTACTGCGTTGATGCTGAGCATTGATTTTCCAAGATCGGCATGTAATTTATCAAACACTGGTTCACCTAAACCAACTGGTGTTCCTTTGATTACGCAACTTATTATGCCTCCTATGGTGTCACCTGCTTTTCGGATATCTTCAATATAGCTTACCATATGATAGGCCGTGGCACTATCTGGACAACGAATAATTGATTCTTCTGTTTTTGAAAGGTCGAGCTCTTTGTATGATTTTTCTAATTTAATTGGGCCGACCTGGCTAACATAAGCCTGTATAGAAATGTTTAACTGATTTAAATAGAGTTTGGCAATAGCACCACCTACAATGCGGCAAGCTGTTTCGCGTGCAGATGAACGTCCGCCACCACGATAATCTCTGATGCCATATTTTTCCTGGTAAGTAAAATCGGCATGAGAAGGGCGAAACGCATCTTTAATATGCTCGTAATCGTTACTCTTTTGATTGGTATTTTCTATTGTGAACCCGATTGGATGCCCGGTTGTTTTACCTTCGAAAATACCTGATAAAAACTTTACTTCATCTTCTTCTTTACGCTGTGTTGTAATGTGCGATTGACCAGGCTTGCGGCGCTGCATTTCTTTACGGATGAATTCTTCATCCATTTCTAAGCCAGCCGGACAACCATCTAAAATACCGCCAATTGCTGCACCATGGCTTTCACCAAAAGTGGTTAACCGAAATAAAGTTCCAAAAGTATTGCCTGCCATAGGCTTCAAAAATAGTAAAAATTATGAGAGAATGGAAGTTCGCAAGAGGGTTTGCAGCGAAAAGCCCGCAGCTATGAGGTACGAGTGGCGAGGACTTGCAGTGGAAAGCCCGACCCGACCTTAGGAGGGACTTGCCCAAATATTTCCAACAATATGGATGAAAATTAACCTAAAATAAATACCTTGGCAATCAAAATAAACCCATGCCTACCAGATTATTAATAAAAAATATAAAAACCCTTGTACAGGTTCGTGATGCTTCTGTTTTAAAAGTAAGCGGTGCAGAGATGAAAGAACTGCCGTGTATCGATAATGCTTGGATGGCTGTTGATAACGGACTGATCGCAGATTATGGGCCAATGGAAGATTTTCCGGGAGTTGAAGATTGGAAAGGATTAGAGATTATTGATTGTGAAGGGAAATTAATTTTACCATGTTATGCCGATAGCCATACTCATATTGTTTATGCAGGTAATAGAGAAGGTGAGTTCGTTGACCGGATCAATGGTTTGAGTTATGAAGAGATTTTTGAACGTGGAGGTGGCATTTTAAATTCAGCCAAACGTGTGCATGAAGCAACTGAAGATGAATTGTTTGAGCAAGCCATTGTGCGTTTAAGAGAAGTGATTAGTCAGGGAACTGGGAGCATTGAAATAAAAAGCGGTTATGGATTAAGTTTAGAAAGCGAATTAAAGATGTTACGGGTGATAAAAAAGATTAAAGATCTTAATCTGATTCCGGTTAAAGCTACCTTTTTAGGAGCACATGCTTTGCCTTTAGAATTTAAAAATAATAAACAGGATTATATCGATTTGATCATTCATGAGATGTTACCGAAAATAGCTGCTGAGAAATTAGCTGATTATGTTGATGTGTTTTGTGAGCAAAATTATTTTACTTACGAAGAGACCAAAATGATTTTAGAAGCCGGAAAAAAACATGGTTTAATTCCAAAAGTACATGCAGGACAGTTGAGCCATTTTGGTGGAATACAAGCAGGCGTTGAATGTGACGCAATCAGTGTGGATCACCTGGAGTATTGCAATGATGCAGATATCGAACTAATTAAAAAATCAAACACGATGGCAACGGTACTGCCGGGCGCTGCTTTCTTTTTAAGTTTACCTTTGCCGCCGGCACGCAAAATGATTGATGCCGGATTACCTATAGCTTTTGCCAGCGATTTTAACCCTGGAAGCTCGCCAAGCGGTAACATGAATTTAATGATGAGCCTGGGTTGTGTACAGTATAAATTAACGCCGGAAGAAGTGATTAATGCCTGTACCATTAATTCAGCCTATGCCATGCATTTATCGAATGAAGTAGGAAGTATTACCATTGGAAAAAAAGCCAATTTCTTTATCACCAAACCAATCAGTTCCTATGCTTTTATTCCTTATTCTTTTGGGAGTAATTTAATTGAGAGCGTTTATTTGAATGGAGTGAAACAGTAAACAATTTTTAATGGTACTTAGATGATACGGATTTTTATGATGGGAGCAGCAAAAAAAATCTTATTGATTTTCGCAATCATCGTACTCAGCGTTCTGTTTTTTTAATAATTTCTATTCAATAATTTTAATCCACATCCTGATTTCAATTAACGGTCTGTCGTCTTTGTTTTTGCCCACTGCTGCAATTTTATCGATGACTTCCAATCCTTCAATTACTTCACCAAAAATAGTGTATTGACTATCCAAATGTGGAGTACCACCAATGGTTTTATAAATGGTTTTATGTTCAGGAGGAAATGAATAATGTGGTGTTTTCGCATATTCATCATTTACAGCCTTTTCAATTAATTTAAAATAAACCATTAAGCTGTCATTGTTTTGCTCTTTTTTAAAGGCTGCGATTTTTTCTTTTAAGACACTATTTTCAGGTTTATTTAAAATCTCTTCTTTTATTTTGTTGATGATTGGTTTATTAATTCGTTTTTCATAGGAAATCAAATCTTCTTCTGTTCTTACTTTGCCTTGTACAATATAAAATTGGGCAGCAGATGATGCTTTTGAAGGATTCACATCGTCGCCATTTCTGGCAGCGCATAGCATTCCTTTTTTGTGACACAAGGCTGGAACGAATTCTGCAGGAACAGTGTATTTAAGATCACCGTCCCCTAAAAGTTTTGCCGGTTCAGCATATTTACTGTCCGGGTCACCGCCCTGAATCATAAATTCTTGGATCACTCGGTGAAATAAAAGGCTGTCGTAAAAATGTTCCCGGACCAATTTTAAAAAATTATCTCGATGCTGAGGTGTTTCATTAAACAGTTTTAATTTCATATTGCCTAATGATGTGGAAATTAGGATCGTTTCTTTGCTAAATGTTTGAGAAAAGCATTGTTTACTCAGTAAAACCAAGCTTAAACTCAATATTATAGATCTCACGTACATATTAATTAATTTTTCATTATATTTGGGTACAAATATTAATCCAATATCATTAATATAAAAATAAAATGAAACTAAAATTTTTTATAGCAACATTAGCTTTTGGTATACTAGGTTTAACTTTTAATAGTTCCTGTCAAAAGAAAACCGATTGTAAATTAACTATAAAAACAGTTGATATCGCTGGAAATGTAGTTGGTGGTGCAACAGTTAAATTATATGCAAAAGTAAAAACATCGTCCGGTTCAACGGTTGAAGCAGATTTGAAGGCAGAAGGGGTTTCGGATGGAGCAGGAACAAGTACATATACATTTAAATTACCGGCTATATTAGATATTAAAGCAGTTTCAGGCGCATCTGTTGCCATCGGTATCATTAAACTTGAAGAAGGAAAAGCGGTTGAAAAATCGGTGACTTTAAAATAGAAACTATATTAATAACTAAAAGTCTTTTTCGTAAAAACGGATGAGATTTTTTAGTTTAAAGAGTTTTGTAAAAGGAAATCAAACGGCCAGCAATTATTTTATAATCAAAGCAGCTTTCAGCTAATGTTCTGGCTCCTTTCTGCAGATTTTGTTTTTGTGAATGATTTGTCAATAGTGTAATAATTGCTTTTGTGAATTCAGCAGCAGAATCTGCAATTATAAGGTCTTTAGTGTTCGAATAAGGAATTCCTTCTGCACCTATACTGGTAGTTATTATTGCTTTTCCATAAGCCAAGCCTTCAACGAGTTTTATCCTTAGGCCACTTCCAGACCATAAGGGAACCAACATGATATCGTAGGTCTTGTAAAATTCGGCAGAATCTAATACATCCCCTATTACGGTTATGTTTTGGGAAGCCATTTTTTTTATTCTATCTGGCATACATCTTCCTGCGATGATTAATTTTGCATTTGGTTGTTGTTTTAAAATAGCGGTCCAAACTTCTTTTAAAAGCCAATCAATTGCTTCCACATTTGGCATCCAGTCCATAGATGCAAAATGGAATAAGGTGTTTGCGAAGGTAGGTTCTGTAACCTGCTTGTATTTTTCTAAACTGATTCCTGTCAGGCAGGTATGAATAGGTTTTTCTTGACATATACCTCCAATGATTTTTTTATCTTCATCCGTGATGGTGATAATGGCATCTACGGTATTAAATGTTTCAATTTCAAATGATCTTAACCTGTTATTTTGTAATGACAGGTATGCTTTTTTTACAAGGTTCTTTTCATTTGCTAAATGACGCTCCCATATTTGATGTTCAACATTATGGCTTCTTAATACAATTTTAGCATTAGAGTATTTTTTTATAACAGGAATATAGGTAGCCATAAATACACCTTCCAACTGCACAATATCAAACGAATGAGCTTTTAATTTTTCGATTAACGTTTCTTCATATTCTTTAAAAAAGAAACGACTAACAAAATAAGATTGGGATGAAAAAAGATTATTGAAGGCTCCCTTTATGTTGGTATCAGCATTCCGGTAAACAGATTGATAATTTGTTTTTTCTTTGAAACCTAAAGGAATATTTTCTTCTGGCTTAAAATGCTTTTTCGTGTTGATGGATAAAAGATGTAATTCAACACCGTTGTCGGCTAATCCTTCTGCCAATGTGCTGATGGCAATTGAACTGCCATCATTGGCCGGCCATGGAGCTTTATTACTAAGCTGCAGGATGCGCATGATTTATTTTTGAAAAACGTTTAAATAATTTCTTAATAGGATCAATATAGGAAGACATGTCAAACAAGGCAGAATCTTTTGCCGCTTTAAACGTTAGAAAAATACCTAATGGTAAAAACAGTAATAAAGGAAACCAAGTTCCAAACACAACGCTGTAAACACCTTCGATAATAAGATCTTCAAAAATGATAGTAACCACATAGTATAACAAAAAGAATAAAACGGCAACCACTACCGGTAAACCCATGCCTCCTTTACGAATAATAGCACCTAATGAGGCGCCAACAAAAAATAAAACGATGCAGGCAAATGAAATATTTATTTTTTTGTGCCAGCCTATTAAAAAATCAAGTTTGCTGATTTGCTTTGAAAACACCTCATCATTAATGGAATCGATATAACTGCTTGAGCTTCTGACAAGATTTTGTGCATTTTCAACACTTCTTGTAAATTCATCTTTGTTTAAGGATGCATAAAATTTTTTAATGGGCTGATGACTCTTTGTTAATGCTACCGTTTTTATAGTTCTGCCAATAAAATAATTATTAAATTGGTTATGAAGATTGACATATTTTTCATTAATTTTTAAATTAAACGTGTCAATTTCCCGATCAATCATCCATATATTCATCATTTCATGATGTCCTTTAAAAAGCTCTTCCTGGGTTTGTTTCATTTTAAAACTACTCATGTCAACATTCACATTTAGTTCCTTGTATAACAGTTGCATTAAAGGCCGTGTGTTCTTATGCTCCGCTTCCTGCATAATATCTTCATAACGTGAACCGTTATTAAGCTGGATTTGAAGATAATTAGTATCTGCTGAAGTTTTCATAATACCACTGTCAGCATACAGCTGGATATTATTTCCAAGCCCGTCAGAATGATCGTAAATATTTAAATTGTAAAGTGTTTTTCCATCCTTGCTTTTTTTTCCAACTTTAATACTATAACCATCTAGTTGACTGTAATAAACTCCTTCCTTTATACTTAGGGTTGGTTTAGCTTGTCGGATATCCCATAGCATCCTCGCTGATTTAAGTGTGATGGCCGGTAAGATAAAGTTGTTAAAAATAAAGGTAAATCCAGCTAAAAATAAAATGAAAACAAAAACCGGACGGAGGATTTTAAATAAAGATAAACCCGACGATTTCAATGCGGCCAACTCATAATTTTCTGCTAGGTTGCCAAATGTCATAATAGATGAAAGCAACACTGCCAGAGGCATTGCAACAGGAATGAACGTAAGAAAAGAAAAACAAAAAAACTGGATCAAAATCCAGGCTCCCATTCCTTTACCAACAATATCATCCATATACGTAAACACATGAATTAAAAAAAACACAAAAACCCCGATGAACAGCGTTAGGAAAAAGGGAGGCAGGTATGCCTTCAACAAATAAGTATGTAGTACTTTTGGTTTCAATCAGCGTCTAATTTAAAGGATATTTTTTAATGAGAAGTATATAAATTATATAAACTTTGTTATTTTTGTAAGATATGATTAATGGAAAAAAAATAGTAGTAGTGTTGCCTGCATACAATGCAGCATTGACTTTGAAACGAACTTACGATGAGATCCCTTTTGATATTGTAGATGATGTTGTTTTAGTAGATGACCATAGTAAGGATAATACAACAGAAGTTGGTGAGCAATTGGGAATAAAACATGTGATCCGTCATGAACAAAATAAAGGATATGGAGGTAATCAAAAAACCTGTTATGATAAGGCATTATCTTTAGGCGCTGATATTGTGATTATGCTGCATCCTGATTACCAATATACACCTAAGTTGATTCATAGCATGAGTTACATCATCGCTAATGGCTTATATCCGGCTGTATTTGGTTCCCGTATTTTGGGTAAAGGCGCTCTAAAAGGAGGAATGCCTTTGTATAAATATATTTTTAACCGTTGTTTAACTTTAGCTCAAAATATTCTGCTCAATCAAAAGCTAAGCGAGTACCATACCGGTTACAGGGCTTTTAACAGAGAAATATTAGAGACAATTGATTACCAGGCAAATTCTGATGATTTTGTTTTTGATAATCAGATGATCTCTCAGATCTTTTATGCAGGATTTGATATTGCTGAAATTACTTGTCCAACAAAATATTTCCCTGAAGCAAGTTCGATCAATTTCAGGCGCAGTGCCAAATACGGCATGGGCGTGTTGGGTGTTTCCTTTTCGCACTTTTTTAATAAACTTGGCCTGGCAAAGAACAATATTTATAGAAGAAAAAAATAAATTCATTTTTGAACTACACTTATGAGAATTACAATCGTTATTTTATGTGTTTTATTTTTCATAAGTTTTGCATCCTGCAAATCATGCAAGGATAAAAAATCTACGGATGAAACTCCTGAAGATCCTATTAAAGGGCCAAGTGTTGAGAATACACTAGGCTATGGTGTTTTAAATAAAGTAAAAGGAATTTGGAATGGTCCCGTCTCCTCTACAACACCATTGGGCGGTTATCCTGAATGGATTGTTGATTTTCGTCCCATATCGGAAAACCAGATTTCTGCAAAAAATGAATTGGATACTTTGAATGATATATTCATGTCTTTCTTCATCGTGAAGTATAACAATCAATATAAAGTGGCTTTTAGGAACGGCGGTTCTTTTGGTGGGATGAAGCGTGTATCCTATTTTTTAGCGGACAGTGTTTCTGAAACATCAGCACAGTCATTTTACCGGTTCGCGGAAGTTGTAAAAGGAAGGAGCAGAGCATTTACGGAAGTAATCCGAAAAAGCGACAGTCTAATAGTTAAATCCTATACCAATAAATATAATACTCAAACCAGTGCAACGCCTCATATGACTTGGAGGGCAAAGCTACAGGATAGTACTTCATACGCACCGGCTGTTTCAGCATTTGGATTTCCAAAAAACACGATGACTAAGGATTTCTCATCAAGTTTTGTAGGGATAACAGAGGCAATTTATTATAACACCACTTCAGAGCCATATCCAGAATCGGTTCAACCTTATCTTGGAAAAACAACTGTTAATTACACACATTCCGCTTCTTATACTCCAAATTCCAATAATAAAACCTTTTTAGTAATTTGCACCCAACCATTATTCATCGCGGGTTCTATTAACTTAAAGAATCGTTCGCGTTATGTTATTTTGGCTGCAAACGATCTTAATTTCACATTTAATTATATGCATCCCGGATCTTACTATGCTTACGCGATGTATGATAAAGATGGTAGCGGAATCATCAATAGTGGTGACTGGATCAGTGCAACAGGAACACCATTTAACTTGGCGGCCTTGGGCACTACTACGGTTAATACCGCTATTAATTTCCAGATTCCTTAAATTTTATTCCCTGATATTTGGTTAAAAAAGCCATAAAAAAACACTGCTGTAAAATCCGGGTCGGATTGACCATACATTACCGACACTAATTGACCACCCAAAAATATAACAATAAAATTCTTGAATTTATTCTGATACTTATTTATTTTTTCGTCGGAAGTACTAATCATTTAATCCTTGTCCGCTGAGAATTTGTTTCATGTATTTTTCAACCCTTGACTCACGGGTTTTGGATTGTTTGGCTGCGGAAAAATAGAGAATATATGCTCTTTGCCGTCCCGGTGTCAATCCTTTAAAAGCGGTTTTCAAGGCAGGGATTTTATCTAATTTATTTTGAAATTCTTGAGGAATTTTGAATTCTGAAGTCTTTTTAAAATACACTTCCAAACCGGCTTTTTCCAATTTAATGGCTTCATTAATATAGGCTTTCAGGATGGTTTTAAGCTTAACTATTTCCTGAACACTGATGAACCGAATCTGGCGGGCAGCTTGCACATTCTTTGTTTGTTGTATTAAAATACCTTTGTCATCCTTTAATAAGGCGCCTTTGAAAAACAAAATTGCGCAGTATTCTTTAAACACATGTATTAAAACTATATTGCTTTCCTGAAACGAATAGCAAGGAACACCCCACTTCAATTCTTCGGTGAGCCCACAGTCAAGAATAATCTTTCTCAATTTCCTGATTTCTTCCTGCCACTTTTTGGCTTTACTAAAATAAAAATCTATTTCCATTTTTCATTTTGTAATAGTTAAAGTTATTTAATTTTACACAATTATCAAATCACTAAATTAATAAGCAAACAAACTTTACCAACTCAGCTAATTCTTATTTTTAATAATTGAGCATCAATATCTTTTAGGTATAAAGGCTTTTAACATTTATTATTCTTCAATAATACGAACGCATGAAATCCTTCGCCTAATTGTTTTTGTCTTATACATAAAGTGTTTACCTTTATATATAACCAAAACTTTCTTTCAATGAATACAACCTATTTTAATAAGTTAGATTTATCCGCAAAATCTTTTTTAGTTTATAAATTCGGTGAACTTGTTTCGTTTATTAATTATTTTGGATTTAGGATTCATTTAGTGATTATAAACGGTACTTATGTAGAAGTATTTAAAAACCAGTTTACAGATGAGATCGAAAAAATTGAATTACTTCCATATGAAAAGGAGCGATTTCAATTATATGCTGCTCCAGTAAATATTCAGAGCTTGTTTGTTTAATATTATTTAATTCTTAGTGTAAATCTCGTTTTAAAAAACAAAAAGAGGCCGCCCCGACAGCCTCTTTTTTTCTCTTTGCAGGCTGTAAAAAGCTAACTAAGAGAATACCGAAAATTTAATCTGATACCTCCAAAAAAGTAAGGCTACTTATTAATTATGATGTCATCAAGAACCAACTTTTGCTTTTTTTCTTTAATATCAAATTCTTTTATAACAGGGTTTTCGGTATCATTGCCTTTAATACGGTAAGCAGTGTCAACAGAAAGTGCATAAACCTTATAATGTCCTTTAGTTAAATATTTAAATTCAAATGTTCCGTCAATAGATGTGGTCATTGTGTTTCCAATATTTTTTTCATCGCCGTATACGATGTAAACTTTTGTACCGGAAGAATATCCCTTAGAGATCAGATAATTATAAGTGTTGTCATAATCATTGGCATACACTTTTCCTATAACTGTAGCTTGTCCGCCCGGACCAACCTTTTTTTTGCAAGCGCTTAAATAAAAAGTAAGAACAAATAATAACAGAATCTGGATGATTATTAGTTTAGATTTCATATGTTTAAATTATTGTTTTTTAATTGTCATATGGTATACCCAGTTTAATCAGTTGTGTTTGTGTTTCGGCAAACATGGGTATTTCATAAAATTGTTTTTAGTTTATAATAAATTTATTGGTTACTGAATGTGTTTCAGATTCGGTTCTTATAAAGTAGAGCCCTGTTTTCTGATCAGGAAGTTTAATGTTTATTTTTTGCTCATTTTCAATGTTTTTACTGTAAACCATTTCTCCTAATGTATTTAACACTGTAATTTTTGTAGCTTTAAAATTTGAAAGGTCTAAATTAAGTTCACCTTTATTTGGATTAGGATATAATTGAATAGCTGATGATAATGATGCGTATTCCGTCAGCCCAACGCTCAATAAACCATTTGAATTTATTTTTAAAAGTATGGGATCTATATCTGGCCCATAACTTGCCGATTTGCCGACAGCTATATAACTGCCATCCGATAATTCCCTAACAGCATAACAATGTTCATGGTTTGCTCCACCAAAATGCCTGGTCCAAGTAGTATCTCCTGAATTGGTAAGTTTTAACACATACATGTCAGGATTTATCCAGCCAAAACTTCTGCTAATCCCTGCAATTACATATCCTCCATCAGAAGTGTGTTGAATCATTTTGGGAGTATCTTTCTGTGAACCGCCATACACTTTGTTCCACATCACGTTACCGGTTGATGACGTTTTTACAACTCTTATGTCTATATCTTTACCGGCTGTGCTGCTATCTCTTATTAAAAAAGTAAAGCTATCATCACTATTTACTGCTAAGGAAACACCCTCATCATTTTGTGAACCCCCAAATGTTTTTGTCCAGGTCGTATCACCATTAGAGTTCATTTTTACCAGCCATGCATCACCGTTTCCGATACCATAACTATAAGTCTGTCCAAGCATAATGTATCCACCGTCAGAACATTGTTTAACAATACATCCATGATCATTAGCTGATCCACCGTAGGTTTTATTCCAAATAACATTTCCGGATGGATCAATTTTTATCAGGTTTGCATTTTGGCCCGTGGTACTTTGGCTATTTGATGATCCTACGATCATGTAATTCCCGTCTGCTGTAGCAGTGACATCTCTGGCGTAGTCATTACCAGATCCCCCATACGTTTTTAGCCAGATCTGGTTACCCGAAGGATCAATTTTTTGTAGCAGAATATCCATATCCCCGCCGCCATAACTTTGCGAATAGCCTATCAGGAAATAGTTACCATCGTTAGTCGCCAGCATATGATAAGGAAAATCAGGTTTATTTCCTCCGTACGTTTTGCTCCAGAGTTTATTTCCTACTGCATCAGTTTTAATAATAAGCAAATCGCAATCATAAAGTATGCTGGTATTTGTGTATCCTGCAATCAGGTACCCGCCGTCCGATGTTGGCAATACATCCTGTCCTTCCTGATCATTACTCATCGGGTAAGTTTTTTGAAAATAGGATTGAGCCCTGGTTTGCATTTGTAAAATAAAAAAAGATATAATTAACGAAAGTATATAAGGTGTTTTCATTTGCTTTTTTTGTAAATGTATAGGTGATCCTATTGATTGGCTATACTGTTCGTTTAAATGGTTTGATTTTAAGTTTAACACTATAAATAAATCGTTGGTCATAATAAAAAAATACAAATCGAATTTTTGTACTATATTTTAATTTTTATAATAACGATGTATCCTTTTTATAAAGCGGTTTTCAATAATAGAAAATAAAAGCAATAGGATAAAAGCAAATAGTATATTCTTCATTTTTATTTTTAAACATACATCACTCAGAAAATTTCATAGCAGTATTTCGATGGTCGTCCTAATATAATAGCCTGATACAGTGATTTTATGGCTTGTTTTTAAAAGTAGGCAGATGATAATCTATCAGTAGAAATGTTTTCGGCTCTGATTTTTTGGCGTTCACCGAATACAATATTAAATAATCATGAATTGCATTAAATTTGTTATAATTCCAAAATTCAATTTAGTAGGAAGGATAAGTAAAAAAATATAGATAATGAAAGTTTAAATATGCTCATTTTCCGGTTAATTAGGCAAAAGATCAAGTTAAGCAAATTGTAGTTCCAGATAAATTAGAACATAGAAAATACGCACACCTGAATTAAAGCAAGAGGGCAAAGGACGGATATATTGATTTTCACCAATTGCTTTTTTTATAATTCATTACACAAACCCTTAATATATCCTGAATTATGAACTCAAAAGAAAAAAAAATCCCGTTGTTCATTCGTTTGATGAGCAGGTTTTTTGCCCTCAAATGGAAAAAAGCCGTTAAAGAGGCATCTACGGGAAAAGCGATTAAAACAAAACAAAGTGAAGACGAGATCTTTTTGTTTATCTAAGAATTTCAATTTCACTTCAGCATTACCATTAAATTACCTGATATCTGTCAGGTAATTTTTTGCCATCATATTTGTAATATTTAGGCTAATTCTACTTAGTTGTGTTATGAGAATAATATAAGGTTTGTAAGCATTTGTGTAAGGCTTGATACAAATCGATTACCGTAATTTATGAGTAACTGGTAATGATTTAACCCCTATTAAAATTGGCATATCTGAAATAAAGATTATATCAAAAAAAGAAAAAAAAGGAAATAAGAAAACCTCATTTTAGGAAATGTTTTAACAATTTAGTCGGTCGTAATTTATACCTTATGGGTTATTATTCAATTTTAGTCTATAATTTTTAACATTTTTGCTTCTAATGTTAATAAAAATTATTTTATATTAGTACAATATTTATTATCATATGAAACAAACTTATAAATCTAATTCAAATGACCAGAAATCAATCCATATATTACTGGCCGATGATAATAGAGATGATCGTTTCTTTTTTAAAGATGCCCTTAGCGATTTGCCCATTTCTACTATACTTACTACGGTAGATGACGGGGAGCGTTTACTTTCTTTTCTTTTAAAAAATACCGGGAAATTACCTGACGTATTATTTCTGGATATTAATATGCCACGCAAAAACGGTTCGGTGTGCTTAAAGGAAATTAAAATCAATAAATTGCTTCAACAATTACCGGTTATCATATATTCAACCTCATTACCGGAATTGGTTGCTGATGAACTTTATAAAAATAAAGCCCATTACTATGTTCAAAAAACAAATGTAGAGGAACTAAGAAAAGTGTTGAGGAATATCCTTAATATGCTGGTAGATGAAAAGTTTGACAGGCCACCAAGAGATAAATTCACCATAGGTCTGGCAAAGGCATAAAAAAAGCATCTCAATTTTGAGATGCTTTTTTTGTGGCTTTAACTATATGATCTTAGAAACATAAAGTTAATCCTACATAACCTGCATGAGTTTGTCGGGAAGCTTTAACAAGCACGTTATAAGTGTCAGGATTTTTAGAAGACTGATCAGCGTTTCCGTCAACTATACCATAAAATCCACGATAACCAAAGTCAAGACGGAAGGTATGCATTCTGTTAAGGGCGATTTCAAGTCCTGTACCATAAGCTGCTCCGATATCTGAACCGGATGCGCCAACTGTGGCCCGAAGAGTTTCCGTCTCTTCATTTCCGGATGTTTTAATACTTGAACCCAGGTTTACACCAAACTGCGGACCGGCAACAAAGTTCAGGTTAACGATTCTGGTTTTATCTGTATTTAAAGATAACAGAATTGGAATGTTCAAATAACTAACGTTTACCTGCCTGTCTAAATTTCTATCTTTATATTTTTGTGAAATATCAAGATAACTAATTTCTGCCTGTATCCCTACATTTTTTGAAAGATTACCGGCAAGCATCAGCCCATATCCATGACTCATCGTTAATTCTCCCTGAACTACATCACCGTTTGAATTTTTCAAGGCCAGTGATGCAAATGTTGGCATGTACCGTACTCCAAATTCTCCTCTTCGTAAGGGTGCTCTCTCTGTTGCTGGTGGCGCAACTGGTTCATTTGTTTGTGGTGGTGGAGGAGCTTGAACTTGTTTAAAAACCGTGTCATGCACGATTTGCGTTTCTTTAATAATTTTGACTGTATCAGGCTCCTGAGCCTTTACAGAAATAGATAATAGCGAAGCAAATGCTATGATCGTCCCAATTTTTGTTTTTGTTTTCATGGTTCTTAAATTTTTATAGTACGTATTAAATTGATAGCACAAAGTTACTATCAGCAAAAAGGAAGGTGAAACAGTTTTCGATTATTAAATCTAATGAGTCGCTATTTAGTAAAATAATTGATTTGAAATCATTATTGGTTATACTATTCTTTGATATTGCTGCTATTACACATTATAGTTGCGATTTGAATAAGAGTTTTTGAATTGTTTATTTAGCTACACAGAAAATTTCTTTCTTAAGCTATTCAATTTACCTTATTAACGAAATTACTCTAAACCTTGCTAAAGCCATCGGTATTTTTGATTATAAATTGAAAAGCCATGAGAACTTTAAACCTAATTTTTCTTTTTTTTATAATAAGTGTTTCGTGTTTATTTTCAAAACCACGAAATGAAAAAAAGAATACACCAGAATTACACAAACAGTTTGCGAAAGCGGAAAATTATTTAAAACATGATAATTTTTCACAGGCACTCGATATATATACTGAATTATACGAAGCAGACAATAGTAATTATAATTTGTGCTACAAACTGGGTGAATGTTATTTAAGAATTAAAAAGAAAGACAAAGCTGTATTCTATTTAGAAAAAGCTGCCACTTTTGTTACTTCTGTTTATGATGATGTATCACTTGAAGAAAAACACGCCCCGCTTTTAACCTATATGCTTCTTGGTGAAGCATATCATCAGATTGGTAAATTTGATAATGCTATTACTACTTACAAAAAATTCAAGCAATTATTAAAAAATGCCAAGATTAAAGAAAATGAAGTTATAAGAGAAACCAATCGGCAGATTGATATGTGTTATACCGCAAAAAAGCTTTTATTAAGGCCAGTAAATGCTATTATTAAAAATATGGGTTGCGTTGTCAATTCTCAATACCCTGATTATGCACCTGTTTTTACTGGTGATCAATGTACCATGTTATTTACAACTGGTAGACCAACAAATATTGGCGGTCAGACTTATGATGGTGGAAAATATTTTGAAGATGTTTATATTTCTTATAAAAAAGATTCGGTTTGGACTCCTGCAGCAAATATTGGAGTACCTATTAATACCGTTGATAATGATGGGGCCGTTTGTGTGTCATCTGATGGACAGGAGATTTTGATTTTTAAAGATGATAAAGGAGATGGGAATATTTATTCAACAAAGTTAAAAGGAACTAAGTGGTCAGTACCTAAAAAACTAAATTCACATATCAATACTAAATCATGGGAACCAAGTGCTTTTATCTCAGCCAACGGAAGAACATTGTATTTCACGAGTGATCGTCCTGGTGGTTATGGTGGAATGGACATTTACAAAAGTGAAAAAAATTCAGATGGTGATTGGGGAAAAGCAGTAAACCTAGGTTCGACTGTTAATACAATTTATGATGAAGACGCTCCATTTTTTCACCCAGACGGTATTTCTTTATATTTTACTTCTAATGGTCACGAGACAATGGGTGGCTTTGATATTTTTGAGAGTACATTAATGGAAAATGGAAATTGGTCAGAATCAGTAAACATTGGGTATCCGATTAATTCACCTGATGATGAAGCATTTTATGTATTATCACCTGATAAAAGAACAGCATATTACACTTCAGTAAGGGAAGATGGTTTTGGAGAAAAAGATAATTATGTGATAACCTACACAGATGTCAGAGCGAATTCACTGGAACTCCAAAAAGGATTGATCTTGGATCAAAATCAGTTGGTTGCAAAAAACGTAAAAATTACAGTTACAGATAATCATACTCATGAACTTGAAGGGATTTATTATCCGAATGAAACAACCGGAAAATATTTATTTATGCTTGAGCCGGGAAAAAGTCATAATATAAATTATGAAGCAGAGGGATTTCTTTTCTATTCAGAGAACCGTTACGTCTCAAAAGCAGACGATTACAATGAAATTGTAAAATCAATTAAACTGCCACCGATTACTACTGGCTCTCATGTAGTGCTGAACAATATCTTTTTTGATTTTGATAAGGCCACTCTCGGAGCCAATTCAAAGTCTGAATTAACGAGACTTTATGAATTCTTGTTTAACCATCCTAATTTATCCGTTGAAATCATAGGGTATGTAGATGCTGATAGTACAGATGATTATAATATTAATCTCTCTGCAGAACGTGCTAAAGCGGTAGTTATTTATTTAGAAGAAAAAGGAATTAAGAAGGAAAGGATGCTTGCGGATGGTTGTAGAGACCAGGCTTCATTTGCTGATCAGAAAAGCAGTGTTAGTTATTCACCCAGAGTTAGGCAATTAAATCAAAGAGTTGAATTAAAGATAATTGATATTAAATAATTATGGACGAAATACAGGAACAACTTTTGAAAAGATTAACCCTGTTAAAACAAAAAATCAGGGAACAATATCCGGAATTGTCAGAAAAGATGACCAATGAACATTTAAATAAACTTTGGGAAGAAGAAGACAAAATCCAGGATGCACGTCGCGAAGAATGCCTAGTTCCAGTTCATAAAAAGAAATGCAGTTAAATATATGTTTCGGCTACCAAATTGAAAATTTAATAAATCAAAATATAAATAACAATTAAAACAAAAAATTACACGACTTATGAAGTACATTATTCCAGTTTTCTCAGCACTTATTTTAATAGCCTCATGCAAACAACAAACTACAGAAACTGCTCAGGCAAATCCTGAAAGAGATTCTTTGATTCAATTAACAAGTGATCATGAAGAGTCAATTAATCAATTTATTGCGTCATTTAATGAAATAGAACGCAATCTGGATTCTGTGGCAGTGAAACAGAATATTATAAACATGAATTCTGAAAAAGTTGGCAGGGATTTAAAACCTGCGCATAAAGAAAGGATTATTGCGGAAATTAAGGCAATCAACCAGTTAATGGAAGAAAACAATGAAAAAATTGAAGGCCTTAAAAAGAAATTAGCGAGAGCTAATAAGAAGAACAGCCATTTGGATGAAACGATTGCAATACTAACTAATCAATTAGCACAAAAAAATGATGAATTAATGGTTTTAAATGAGCGTTTAAATACAATGGATATGGAAATAGCCCTATTAAAATCCACAGTAGATACTTTGAGATTTCAGAATAATTTTAAATCAGCAACAATTAATGATAATGTAGCGGCTCTTCACACAGCATATTATGTGATTGGTAAAACAAAGGAATTGCAGGAAGCTAAATTAATTGATAAAGCCGGAGGTTTACTTGGTATAGGCAGAACTCCAAAATTAAGTGAGAATTTTGATAAAGAAAAATTCACAAGAATTGATTATACCCAGATTTCTACCATTCCGGTAAACAGTGATGGTGTAAAAATTATTACAGTGCATCCATCCGATTCCTATACCTTGGATAAAGACAAAAACCAAGTGAAGAATATTGTGATCACCAATGCTGAAAAATTCTGGAGCGCTTCAAAATATTTAGTTATCATAAAAAGTTAGGATGATAAAGCCTATTCAGCTATCATAAATCGTGTTGAACGAATATCACTCTTAACCAGGTTTTGCAGAAGTATATTTGAAAAATAAAAATAATTGTTAAACAAAATAAAAAATAGAAATTATGAACACAGGTAAAATTTTATTGGGTGTATTGGCAGGCGCAGCCGTTGGTGCATTAGTTGGTGTTTTAATGGCTCCTGACAAAGGAACAGAGACTAGAAAAAAAATAATGAAAAAAGGCGGGGATTATACAGACGCTTTAAAAGACAAGTTTGATGAGTTAGTTAGTAGCATGACCGATCAAATCGATAATGTAAAGTCTGAATCAAAATCTATGGTAACCAGCGGTAAATCAAAGATGGATGATTTCAAATCAAGAAATTCAATCTAAAAGACAATTTGTCCATAAGCATTGATAAGTCTCTGCCAAAAGTAACCTCGTGGAATTATTGACCACGCCCCTGGCTTATTCTTGACCATTATCTGATCCGGATAATAGGCGAATAAGCCAGGTGCTTTTGGGATATTAAAAATAAATTGTTTCCTTTTTGTTGCATTCAAGTGTTGAAACCCTCAACGCTTTCTCTTTGATTTTGAACAATAATCTGAAAATATAAAAGTTTATTCTTAATTTTGGATTTATAAACATAATTAATGGATTGTATTGTAGTAGATGATAGCCTGGTTGCACGAAAAGCATTAACTACGTTAATAGCTCAGGTTGGATTTCTTAATTTAAAGAAAGAGTGTTCCACTCCTTTGGAAGCTTACAGCTATCTAAAAACAGAAAACGTTGATCTTATTTTCCTTGATATAGAAATGCCGGGAATGACAGGTATTGAGTTGGTAAAAAATCTGAAACATCGCCCAATCATTATCCTCATAAGTTCTAAAAAAGAATATGCTGTTGAAGCTTTTGAATTGAATGTGGCCGATTATATTTTAAAACCGGTGACGTTGTCCCGTTTTATGGTGGCTTTAGACAAAGCAAAAGAGATCTATGACAGCAAGGATAAAAAAACAGAATTAGTTGTTGGTGAAAGAGATCAGGGCTATATTTTTGTTCGTTCTAATTCTGTTCTGGCTAAAATTAAATTGAATGATATCCAGTATGTACAGGCATACGGTGATTATGTAAAAATATTCACAAAGGAAAAACAAAACCTGGTACATTGCACATTAAAAAGTATTGAAGAAAAACTTTCTTCGGGGAAATTTTACAGGTTGCATCGCTCTTATATTATCGCTATTGATCATATCGAGAAAATTGAAGAGAACGATGCATACATTGGAAAGTATGCCATTCCAATAGGTGAGCAATACAAAAAAGAGCTTCTTGCGAAACTCAATCTTTTGTAAACCTTTAAACCTTAAAATTACTTTTTATTTATTACTTGTTATGCTGCACGCTATAGTCTCCCATACTTAACTCGGTATAATTATTTTTAAAATCCGTGTAATTTCCAAACATGGAATTTCTTATGTGAGCTGAAGAAATCCTGGCATTATTTTGTACCAAACTATTTTTGATAATAGAATCTTCGATGATCGAATCTCTTCCAATAGAAACGTATGGCCCAACAACTGAGTTAATAAGCGTTACATTTTCGCCGATATAACAAGGTTCTATAATTACTGAATTATGTGAGGTATGAAGTTTTGAAACGAGGTCTTCCTTTTTATTAAATTCGAGGATCCGTTGATTGGTATATACTGTTGAGTCTTTATTACCGCAATCAAGCCATTCAGTCACTTGTCCCGGAGTAAACTTAAGGCCTTTATTTTTCATATTTTCAAGGGCGTTTGTCAGTTGGAATTCACCTTTATCTTTAATATTATTATCAATGAGATACTGTAATTCTTTTTTTAAATTTTCACCATCTTTAAAATAGTAAATCCCGATGATGGCAAGGTCAGAAACAAATTCTTCTGGTTTTTCAACGAAGTCAGTGATGAAGTTTTTTTCATTTAGTTTTACTACACCAAAAGCCTTAGGATCGGCAACTTTTTGCACCCAGATAATTCCATCGCGTGAATCATCCAGTTTAAAATCAGCTTTAAACAAAGTATCAGCAAATGCAACAATTACTTTTCCTTTTAATGCTTCCTTAGCACATAAAATGGCATGTGCAGTGCCAAGTGCCTCATCCTGGTAATAAATACTGGCTTTTGCTTTAAGGTCGATGGCAATTTTTTTTAGCTTATCTTCAGTTTCTTTTCCAAGACGGCTGATTACAAAAGCAATTTCATCAACCTTTTCATTTGATACGCTGACAATATCTTCTACTAATCGTTGAACAATTGATTTGCCTGCGATAGGAAGAAGTGGTTTTGGAGTTGTAAAGGTATGAGGCCGCATTCTTTTGCCCATACCAGCCATTGGCACAATTATTTTCATGATAAACTTATTTTGAAATGATTAATAGACTTTATGTAAGCTAAATGTATAGAATGCTTATCTATCATATTTATTTTTTCGGTAAAAGCGTATTTTTTAAAGCCGGAAAATAAAAATGGCTTTGTAATGGCTTAAGGATAGAATTCAAAAATTATAAATTTTATTCAAAAATTTCATTTTACCAACTTGCTCTATTCCTGTTCTGGCTATTTTAATTCTATTCTCATCGAAAGGAATATAAATTGTCTAACTATCTTCATAGTTTAGATTGTTATTTAATACATGTACTAATAAACCTTAAGATCAAAACACATGATGAAATGTATAATAGTTGATGACAACAAAATGTCACGGGAAATGGTAAAACAATTGGTAGATCAGGTTGATTTCCTTGAATTAAAAGGAGAATGCGAAAATCCAATAGAGGCTTTTAATTATCTTAAAAAAGAAGATATTGATTTAGTATTTTTGGATGTTGAAATGCCTGGTATGACTGGTATTGAATTAATGAAAAACCTTGAAAAACGCCCGATTACTATTCTTATCACATCGAAGCAGGATTATGCTGTTGAAGCTTTTGAGTTAAATGTAGCTGATTATATCATTAAACCGGTAACGTTATCGCGTTTTATGGTGGCGATCGATCGCGCCAAACAGCTTTTTGAAGGAAGAAACCCTAAAGTTGATGTTAGAGGTAAAGAAAAAGATTACATTTTTGTGAGATCTAATTCGCTGTTAACCAAAGTGAAAATCAAAGATATTATTTATGTTCAGGCGCTGGGTGACTACGTTAATATTTTTACAAATGATACGCGCTTAACCGTACATATCACATTAAAAGGAATGGAAGAAAAATTACCTTCTGATAAATTTTATCGTTTGCACCGTTCCTATCTTACCGCATTACAGCATATTGATAATATTGAAGAAGGCACTGCTTACATCGGAAAGCATCCGCTGCCTATCGGGGAACAATATAAAAAAGAATTACTAAAAAAGATCAATCTTATTTAAATAGTCTAAGTATTTCATTTGCACGATGAAATAACAGGTAGTTATACCCGTAGAATCTTTTTCTTGTCAACTATTTTATTTCGCTCCGGACTATTATTATTCCTTTTTGACCGAATATATTTTTTCAAAAGAAGAGTATTCATTAAATTTAAATGGTGTTTTTTAGTTTTTTTAATCAGGTTAAAAAAGCTAATAAACAGCATGTTTGTGGTTATATATTAACCATGATTAATAATATTTTGAATATAGAAAAACACTTTTATAAGCCCCCGTATATGAAAAGTAAGATCGAAAAACCAAAACCAAAAAAGAACTTTATAAAGAAAAGTAATGCATCTAAAGCAAACCTGGCATCTGCTAAAGTTGTCATTATCCGTCCCAAAGCAAATGCAACCACTTCTAAAACAAAAGTAAAAAAGAAAGCAAATGGCGTGATTGAAAAATCAGATATTACTAAGACTAAATCGACTCGTATTGTAGCATCCAATGGTCATGCTCAAAGAATAAAATCTAATGGTTTTCATTCCAATGGAAATACCATTTTTAATAATAACCATGAGTTGACGGATACTGAACTATTGAAGACGTTGATTAAAATTAGGAACGGAAATTTTTCTGTTCGATTACCTGCCGGACAAACAGGTATGAAAAGGTCTATTTGCGAAGCAGTAAATGATATCATCGATTTGAACGAAAGGATGGTATTTGAATTTAAAAAAGTAGGAAATACTATTGGTAAACAGGGAAAATTAACAAACCGTGTTGTTCTTGATGGGGCAAGAGGATCCTGGGGAACTTTTATTGAGTCTGTAAATATGCTTATTTCCGATTTGGTCCATCCTACAATTGAAATTGCACACGTAATTACATCGGTAGCAAAAGGAAATCTTTCGCAGGAAATGCCATTATCCATTGAAGGAAATCCTTTGCAGGGAGAGTTCTTAAGGATTGCGAAAGAGGTAAACGGAATGGTGAAACAGCTAAACTTGTTCTCTATGGAGGTAACACGTGTTGCCCGTGAGGTAGGTACAGAAGGAAAATTAGGAGGGCAGGCGAAAGTGAAAGGTGTTGGTGGAGTGTGGAAAGATTTAACGGATTCAGTAAATAAAATGGCCTTTAACTTAACAGGTCAGGTACGTAATATTGCCGATGTAACAACAGCGGTAGCTAAGGGCGACTTATCAAAGAAAATTACGGTTGATGTTAAAGGTGAGATTTTAGAATTAAAAAATACCTTTAATACGATGGTGGATCAGCTGAACTCCATCTCATCAGAGGTAACGCGTGTTGCCCGTGAGGTAGGTACCGAAGGAAAATTAGGTGGCCAGGCGCAAGTAAAAGGTGTGGGTGGTACTTGGAAGGATTTAACAGATTCAGTAAATAAAATGGCCTTTAACTTAACGGGCCAGGTACGTAATATTGCCGATGTAACAACAGCAGTAGCAAAAGGAGACTTATCAAAGAAAATTACGGCTGACGTAAAAGGAGAAATCCTTGAATTAAAAATCACCATTAATACGATGGTTGATCAGCTGAACTCTTTCTCTTCTGAGGTTACACGTGTGGCGGTTGAAGTAGGTTCTGAAGGTAAATTAGGAGGTCAGGCTAAAGTACGTGGTGTTGGTGGTGTATGGAAAGATTTAACGGATTCGGTAAACCAAATGGCATCAAACTTAACAGGCCAGGTGCGTAACATTGCTGAAGTAACAACAGCGGTAGCGAAAGGTGACTTATCGAAAAAGATTACGGTGAACGTTGCCGGTGAAATTCTTGAATTAAAAAACACCATTAATACGATGGTGGACCAGTTAAACTCATTTGGTGCAGAGGTAACTCGTGTGGCACGTGAGGTGGGTTCTGAAGGTAAACTCGGTGGCCAGGCCAAAGTAAAAGGAGTAGGTGGTACTTGGAAAGATTTAACGGATTCGGTAAATCAAATGGCCTCTAACTTAACAGGTCAGGTGCGTAACATTGCCGAAGTAACAACAGCTGTGGCGAATGGTGACCTTTCAAAAAAAATTACTGCGGTTGCTGAAGGAGAAATTTTAGAACTTAAGAAAACGATTAACACCATGGTAGATCAGTTGAACTCGTTTTCATCCGAGGTAACCCGTGTAGCGTTAGAAGTAGGAACTGAAGGTAAATTAGGAGGACAAGCCAAAGTAAAAGGAGTAGGTGGTACATGGAAAGATTTAACGGATTCGGTAAATCAAATGGCTTCCAACTTAACAGGCCAGGTGCGTAACATTGCCGAGGTAACAACGGCAGTGGCCAAGGGTGATTTATCACGTCAGATTACAGTAGATACAAAAGGAGAGATCCTTGAGTTAAAAAACACAATTAATACCATGGTGGGCCAGCTGAATTCCTTCGCATCCGAGGTAACCCGTGTGGCAAAAGAGGTAGGAACAGAAGGGAAACTTGGTGGCCAAGCCCAGGTAAAAGGGGTTGGAGGTACATGGAAAGATTTAACTGATTCCGTAAATTTAATGGCATCAAACTTAACAGGTCAGGTACGCAACATTGCCGAAGTAACAACTGCTGTGGCAAAAGGAGATTTATCCCGTCAGATTACGGTGGATGTAAAGGGAGAGATTCTTGAATTAAAGATCACCATTAACACGATGGTGGATCAGTTAAGAGGATTTGCATCGGAGGTAACTCGTGTGGCGAGAGAAGTAGGCACAGAAGGGAAACTGGGAGGACAAGCCGATGTGCCGGGAGTGGCAGGAACCTGGAAAGATTTAACGGATTCTGTAAACCAGATGGCAGGTAACCTAACGGCACAAGTACGAAACATTGCTGATGTAGCCATCGCGGTGGCAAGCGGGGATATGTCGCGTAAAATTACGGTGGATGTACGCGGAGAAATTTTACAATTAAAAGAAACTCTGAACACCATGGTGGATCAGTTACGCGCCTTCGCATCGGAGGTAACCCGTGTGGCGAGAGAAGTTGGTACAGAAGGAAAATTAGGTGGGCAAGCTAACGTTCCGGGTGTTGCGGGAACATGGAAAGATTTAACGGATTCAGTAAATCAGATGGCTGGTAACTTAACCACTCAGGTGCGAAACATTGCCGAGGTAACTATTGCGGTTGCCAACGGAGATATGTCGAAAAAAATTACGGCCGATGTACGTGGAGAGATCTTACAATTGAAAGAAACTATTAATACAATGGTGGATCAGTTGAGAGCCTTTGCATCAGAGGTAACCCGTGTGGCTAAAGAGGTTGGTACAGAAGGGAAACTTGGAGGTCAGGCATTTGTACCGGGTGTGGCCGGAACCTGGAAAGATTTAACGGATTCTGTTAATCAAATGGCTGGCAACTTAACTGGCCAGGTGCGCAACATTGCAGAGGTAACAAAAGCGGTAGCAAGTGGTGATCTTTCCAAAACAATTACAGTAGACGTAAAAGGAGAAATATTCGATTTAAAAAATACCATCAATACCATGGTGGAACAATTGAACTCATTTGCATCCGAGGTAACTCGTGTAGCGCGTGAGGTAGGTACAGAAGGTAAACTGGGAGGCCAGGCACAGGTAAAAGGTGTTGGAGGTACATGGAAAGATTTAACAGATAATGTAAATTTAATGGCTTCAAACTTAACCGGTCAGGTAAGGGGGATTGCAAAGGTTGTGACATCCGTTGCAAAAGGTAACTTAAAGCAAAAGTTATCCATTAATGCAAAAGGTGAAGTGGCTCAGTTAACGGAAACTATTAATGAGATGATTGATACCTTAGCAACTTTCTCCGACCAGGTAACAACTGTGGCGCGTGAAGTTGGTGCAGAAGGAAAATTAGGAGGACAGGCTAACGTACCGGGTGCTTCCGGAACTTGGAAAAACCTGACAGAAAACGTAAATCAACTGGCAGCTAATTTAACAACGCAGGTACGTGCTATTTCTGAGGTGGCATCTGCGGTAACGCAGGGTGACCTTACTCGGACTATTGGTGTAGAAGCAAAAGGTGAAGTAGAAGCCTTAAAGGATACTATTAACCAGATGATTTCCAACCTGAAAGCAACTACCTTAAGAAACCAGGGGCAGGATTGGTTAAAATCCAACCTTGCTAAATTTACACAGATGTTGCAGGGTCAGAAAGAATTAAACTCTGTTACAAAAGCAATTTTGACAGAGTTGGCTCAAGTTGTAACTGCTCAGCATGGTATGTTTTATATTTTAGAAGAAGGGGAAAATTTTGAAAATTCAAAACTAAGATTGATCGCCTCTTACGCTTATAGGAAACGTAAAAATGATAACAATACATTTGAAATGGGCGAAGGCTTGATCGGACAGTGTGCTTTGCAAAAAGAGAGAATTCTTCTTACCAATGTTCCTAACGATTATGTTGAGATTAATTCCGGTTTAGGAGCAGCAAAACCATTGAACATTATTATTTTACCGGTATTGTTTGAGAACAGGTTAAAAGCTGTAATTGAATTGGCTTCTTTTGATTCGTTTAGCCAAATACATCAGGATTTTCTTGATGGATTAACAGAAAGTATTGGTATTGTATTAAATACAATTGAATCCAACTCAAGAACGGGCGAACTTTTAGTACAATCACAGTCATTGGCGAGTGAGTTAAAGAGCCAGCAGGAAGTTTTACGTAATACTAATGAAGAACTTGAAGAAAAAGCTGTTTTACTAGCTGCTCAAAAAAATGAGGTGGAATTAAAAAACCAGGAAGTAGAGGAAGCAAGGAAATCATTGGAAGAAAAAGCAGACCAATTAACACTCACTTCCAAATATAAATCTGAATTCCTTGCCAACATGTCTCATGAGCTAAGAACACCATTAAACAGTCTACAGATTTTGGCCCATGAACTAATCCAAAATCATGATGGTAATCTTACTGATAAGCAAATTCAGTTCGCAAAAACCATTAATGCATGTGGAGAAGATTTAATTCAACTGATCAATGATATTCTCGATCTTTCCAAAATTGAATCCGGTTATATTTCTGTGGATTACTCACAGGTGCGTTTTGCTGAAATCACAAAATATGTTGATAATACATTTAAACATATTTCTGAAGCAAAAAATCTTCGATTCACAATTACTGCTGATAAGAATTTACCTGAAAATATTGAAACCGATCAACAACGATTAAATCAAATTATTAAAAATTTATTATCAAACTCCTTTAAGTTTACTGAAAAAGGACAAGTTGAATTGAAGATTTATAAAGCGGAGCATAATTGGAAACCCGGCACGCCAAGCCTTGATAACGCAGACGAAGTAATTGCCTTTGAAATTTCTGATACGGGTATTGGTATTTCTAAAGATAAGCAGAATATTATTTTTGAGGCATTCCAGCAGGCTGAAGGATCAACAAGTCGTAAATATGGTGGAACCGGATTAGGTTTATCAATTAGCCGTGGTTTATCAGATTTGTTAGGAGGGACCATTGAATTAGAAAGTGTGCCTGATCATGGTAGTAAATTTACATTATTCCTGCCTATTAAAGTTTCTGCAACTGTTGAAAACAGGCAACTTGAATTGGAAAATAAAGCTATTGTTAAAGAAGCATTAAAATCCAATACGGATACTAATTATCATACAACAGAAATAGAACAATATTTTGTTGATATCATTGGGGATGATAGAATGAATATTCTACCCGGGGATAAAGTGATATTGATAATCGATAAAGATATTGATTCTGCCAAAATGATGCTTGAAAAAGCCCATAAAGAAGAGATTAAAGTGGTTGCTACAACAAAGGGGAGTGATCTTATCGATTTTATTAATCAATTCCATCCACAAGCCATCATTTTAAATCTTAATTTGCAGGATACAAATGGATGGAAAATTATGGACAGGCTTAAAAATGATTTGACCTTACGTCATATCCCTGTTTATCTTATTTCAACACAAGAGGACAGAGATAGTGCTTTAAAGCGCGGTGCAAGAAATTTCATTGTAAAACCAATTAAAGAAAAAATGTTGAAACATGTTTTCGATGATATTTCTGATTTTACATCAAAAAAGACAAGAAGCCTTTTGATTGTAGATGATAATGTTCAGGAACTGGAAATAGTTAAAAATACAATTGCTGCTGAAGATGTTGAAATCACTACTGCTCAAACAGCAAAAGATGCAATTAATTTAGTTCGTGAAAAGAATTTTGATTGTATTATTCTAGACCTGGTTTTGCCTGATGCACAAGGACTGGATATTATAAAAGAACTGGAGAATGATAATTCTGAGCATACAACAGCTCTCATTGTTTATTCAGCAAAAGAGCTTAATCCTGCAGAAAAGGAACGACTTAATCAATTTGCAAATAGCATCATTTTAAAGAGTGCGCATTCCATGAATCAATTAATAGATCAAACAGCTTTATTTCTTCACAGGATACATAAAGATCTGCCGCAGAAAATGAAAGATACTATTGATACTTATTATTTAAGCGATAATTGCCTGACAGATAAAAAAGTATTAATCGTGGATGATGATATGCGTAATTTATTTGCTTTAACTACTGCTTTGGAAAGATTCGGACTTAAAATAATGAATGCTGAAAGTGGCCAGGAAGCAATTATCAAATTAGAACAAAATAAAGATATCGATATTGTTTTAATGGATATCATGATGCCTGAAATGGACGGATATGAAACTATGAAAAAGATCAGGTCAGAAGATAAGAACAAAGACATGACCATTATTGCATTAACTGCTAAAGCCATGAAAGGTGACAGGCAAAAATGTATTGAGTCGGGTGCTTCTGATTATATCACCAAACCTGTAAACGTAGAACAGTTATTGAGTTTAATGCGTATTTGGTTAAAATAATTTAAATGTTATTTAAATGAAAATAGATTATCAGGTAAAAATTTTAATGGTAGATGACAGGCGTGAAAACCTGTTTGCCCTGGAAGTTATTTTAGCGAACAAGAATTATACTTTCGTTAAAGCTACTTCAGGAAAAGAAGCGTTAAAAAGTTTACTGCAGGAACAGGACTTTGCTATTATTTTAATGGATGTTCAGATGCCCATCATGGATGGTCTCGAAACAGCTAAAATAATAAGAGAAAGTGATAAGTTTAAGCATGTTCCGATTATCTTTCTTACAGCCAACATTGATGACCCTGAAGATATATTCAAAGGATATGAAACCGGAGCTGTGGATTTTATGGTTAAACCATTATCACCGGACATATTAAAAGCGAAAGTTTCTGTTTTTGTTGAGCTCTATAAAAAAAATCATGAATTAACCCTGCAGGGCGAAAACATGAAATCCCTTAATGATCAGTTAAAAAAACAATCAAGGTATGTCAGGAGTTTAATTGAAGAAAGCCTTGACCCTATGGTTACGATCAATCTTGATGGAATAATCATGGACATGAACGAGGCACTAGTAAAAATCACGGGCCTTGAGCGTACAGATATCCACGATACAGATTTTGTGAATTATTTTACAAAGTCAAAAATCGCCAATGAGCTTTATCTGGATGTTTTTGAAAAAGGTTCAGTTGTTGATTATCTTCTTGCCATCAAACATAAGGATGGTAAGATCACGGAAGTACTTTGTAACGGTTCTGTATATAAAGATGAAAAAGGAGATGTTGTTGGAGCAGTTATTGTCCTTCGTGAAAAACTACTGTCTAAGTATTCAAGCAGTTTAATAGAAGCCAGCCTTGATCCGTTAATTACCATTAGCGCAGAAGGAAAAATAACCGATATGAACCAAGCGCTTGCTGATATTACCGGTATCACCAGAGCGAAAATAACCGGAACGGATTTTTTCGATTATTTTACAGAACCTCAAAAAGCGCGGGAGGTATATAAAGAAGCATTTGCTAAAGGGTTTGTGGTTAACTTTCCGCTTACTATTCGTCATAAAGATGGTAAATATACAGATGTGTTATTCAACGGGTCTACATATAAAGATGAGCGTGGGAACATATTAGGTATTGTGATTGTGGCACGTGATGTTACCGAACAAAAAAGATTTGAAAAAGAATTAATTGAAGCTAAAAGCAAAGCAGAAGAAGCAATGCGTGCAAAGCAGCAGTTTCTGTCTAATATGAGCCACGAGATTCGCACACCGTTGAATGCGATTATCGGTTTCACTAATGTCATTTCAAAAACTGAATTAAATGAAAAACAAAAGGAATACATAAATGCCATTAAATCTTCCGGCGATTCTTTGATTGTTTTAATTAACGATATTCTTGATCTTGCTAAAGTGGATGCCGGAAAAATGACTTTTGAAAAATCTGCTTTTAATTTGACAGATTCAATTTCTTCAATAGCAAAATTATTTGAATTAAAAATTCAGGAAAAGAAAATAGATTTTGTGAAAGAAATGGATTCATCTATTCCGGAAGTTCTTGTAGGAGATTCAGTTCGGTTACATCAAGTATTAATGAACCTGGTAAGTAATGCTATTAAATTTACATCACAAGGAAAAGTAACTATAGGAACCAGATTATTGAACGAAAATGATGAAAAAGCGACCGTAGAATTTTATGTCAGCGATACAGGAATCGGAATTCCGAAAAATAAATTAGTCACGATTTTTGATAATTTTCAGCAGGCAACTGAAGGCACAACTCGTTTGTTTGGAGGAACAGGCCTGGGCCTATCAATTGTAAAACAGTTGGTGGAAGCTCAAGGAGGAAAAGTATTTGTAACAAGTGATGGAGGGAAAGGATCAACTTTTAAAGTTATTCTGAACTTTGCTAAAACTGATGAAATTTTAAAGAATAAAGATGAAGGGAATAACGAACCGGATACAGCGGCTAAAAACATTAAAATATTGGTTGCAGAAGATATAAAATTCAATCAGCTCCTTATGAAAACAGTGTTGGAAAACTTTGGTTTTACAATGGATATAGCTGAAAATGGAAAGATTGCGGTCGAAAAAATGGAAAATGAATCTTATGACCTTGTTCTAATGGATTTACAAATGCCTGAAATGAATGGGTTTGAAGCTACCGAATATATTCGGAAACAATTGAAATCAGATATTCCCATAATTGCCCTCACTGCTGATGTAACTACAATAGATGTTGAAAAATGTAAAACTTTTGGCATGAATGATTACATCTCTAAACCAATAGATGATAAGTTATTATATAAAATGATCATGGATTATTCCAAACCCAATAATCAACAAAAGATAATTATGGAAAACGAAAAAAATAGTAACACTAAAAAACTGAAGTATATCAATCTTGATTATTTAAAAGAACTTACTTTGGGTAAACAGGATGGAATGGTATTAATGATTAGGGCTTATCTCGAAGAAACGCCTGATCTTATTAAGGTAATGAAAACAGGGATTGTGGAAAAGGATTGGAATGCTGTTGGCAGGGCTGCGCATTCTATTATTCCTTCATTTTCTATGTTAGGCATGGATAAGGAGTATGAAAGTTCAGCTAAATTGATCCAGGAATATATAACCAAAAATGAAAATATTGACCAGGTTAATGAATTATTTTTGAAAATAGAAGATGCCTGTTCACATGCTGTAACTGAATTGGAAAACGAATTAGCGGTTTTAGAGGAGTTAAATTAGTTACATAAATCACAACAATTCTGTTATTTCGGCATAAAAATAAATACGTCTAACGAATTTTAACCTAATATTAAATTATAACATCTATCCTTGATAAAAAAATAATTTAACCAAATTCTAAAAACTAAAAAGATGAAAAAACTAATGATGATTATTTCTCTCGCGCTTTCAGGTGTGATGAATGTTGTAAATGCTCAAAAACCTGCTGTAGTTGTCAGCGATAAAACCGGATGGCATAAAATAGGGGAAACCACTGTTAATTTTGAAAAAGAAACAGATGAAATAGTGGTAATGGGTGCTGATAAATTCGCATCGCTTAAATTTAAAGTGACTGACGCTGCAATTGATTTGATTAATGCTGATGTTTATTATGATAATGGTACATCTGAAAAAATTAAAATAAATATGCCTTTAAAAATGGCAGGAGAAACCAAAGTCTTTAATATTAAAGGTGGTGAACATGATTTGAAGAAAGTTGTGTTAACATATAAAACACTTCCAAATAGTAATGATAAAAAAGCGCATGTTGAACTTTGGGGCTTAAAAACGAATGCTGATAAAAAATAAATAAATATTTAAACCTATTGAAGGTATAATTTGCTGTTTGTTTAGGGAGAAAACCATTTCACAATTTGTTGTGAGGTGGTTTTTTTTATGGTGTTAATTTAGTGATAGAAAAGAATTATCCAAGTTATTCTATTATTTATATAATATCTTTTTTTTATTTCGTCATACATTTATAAAAAATAAACTAAGTAAGAAAACCAGGAAATAAATCATTCTCTTAAAAACTATCGCATAACCACACTGCCCTTTTTAATAGAATTATATTCTATATAGCGTTTTGATGAAAAGGATTATTTCCAAAATTATAGACGATGAAAAAAATAATTACTTTAAGTATTGGTATCTTGAGCGTTTATTTTTCAAAGTCGCAAAATCCGGTCTCGTTACGTTCCGATGTGAGTGTGAACTTTGTAATCAATGTAAAAGAAAAGGCTGCTCGTGTTGCCAAAGATCCTATTAGTAATAATCTTTTTTACATCACTTCAATTGGAAATGTACATGAAATAAAATACTTAAGTACAACTCCAAAAGATACCCTGTTATACACTTCCGCAACACATGGTATCGATTTTCTGCAAGGCATGGTTTTTTTAGACAGTACTTTATATTTGATAGGAAATAAATTGATAGATTCTACGGACAATATTGGTTACGTTAAAAAAGCTCGACTTCTCCCTTCCGGTTTAAGAGTTTGGAGCACCGTTGCAGTTACCGATAATTATGCACAAAGTTTTACATGGTATGATCATGGTTTTAGTGGAATAGTTGTTAGTCCAGACAAAAATTATTTATTTATCAGCAGCGGTTCCCGCACCGATCATGGTGAGGAACAAAACAATTACGGTTTATTTCCAGGTATGCGTGAAGTACCATTGACCTCTGCCATTTTTCGAATCCCCATCAATTCTGTTAATTTAAATTTGCAAAATTACGATGTTTCATTAGCCCCTTATTTATATGCAGATGGTACACGAAACTCTTTTGACCTTGCTTTTGATGCCAATGATAATTTATTTGCCACAGAAAATTCAGGCGATCGTGATGACCCTGACGAATTGAATTGGATCAAACAGGGTAAGCACTATGGGTTTCCTTGGCTGCTTGGTGGCGATTTAAACCCAATGCAATTTTCGGGTTATGTTCCGGGAAATGATAAACTCCTAAGTCCTACTTGTAATTGCGCTCTAAAAGGTTATTATTATAACGATCCAAGTTTCCCCTCTCAGGGAACGATAGTATGTACACCATCTATAAAAAACATGGGGCCAGATGCTGACAAGTATAGAGAAATTACTGGCCTAGTGAATGATGGAAGCAACAATGGAAATTATATTAATAGTTTTACACCTCATCGTTCTCCTTTAGGATTATCATTTGACAAAACCAATTTATTGGGAGCAGGGTTAAAAGGAGACGGATTTGTAGTTTCTTTTACGAGAGCCGGTGATTCAACTGGTGTAGATATTTATGGTTATCCCGGAACAATATGCGACCCTGGACAGGATCTTCTTGATATAAAACTTACACTAAACGGCGCCGGAGATTATGAAATGCAAGCTACTACTATAGTAAAAGATTTTGATTATCCAGTGGATACTTATTTAGATGGCAACATCTTATATATAATAGAATATTCTTATTCAGGTGATGGACGACTTTTTAAAGTTACATTGCCTTTAGATCCGGTGGGAGTAAGGAAAAATATTGAAACACTTTTCTATTCCATTTATCCAAATCCAACTTCAGGAGCCTTCTCAGTTAATTTTAGTAAAGAAAATGCCAATGCAAATATTTGTGTGTATGATCTATTGGGAAATTGTTTGGTAAAAAAAGATTCCCAGAACGGATTAACAGCCCTATTTGATTTAAGTACTAAGCCTAAAGGAGTTTATTTCGTTCAAATTGTGACTGAGGATAAAAGAGAAGTAAAGAAAATTGTATTAGAATAAAACATTCAAACACTTTAATATATTAATTATGATAAATAACAAATCAACAGGACCAATTGATAATAATATAACCTCAGGCGAACATAGATCTTTCTGGACGTTATCATCTGAGACATTAAAATATGAAAAACTTAAGCAAGACGAAAAAACAGAAGTATTGGTTATTGGCGGAGGTATTGCCGGCTTAACAACTGCGTATTGTTTGTTGAAAGCCGGAAAAAAAGTTGTTTTACTGGAAGACGGCTATCTGGGAAGTGGCGAATCAGGCAGAACTACAGCTCATATTACTTGTGCATTGGATGACCGCTACTATTACCTTGAAAAATTATACGGACTTGAAAAAACAACATTGGTGGCTAACAGTCATATGTCCGCAATTGAATGGATTCAGAATACAGTAAAACTTGAAAAAATTGAATGCGATTTTAAAAGAGTGGATGGGCATTTATTTTTAAGTTCTACCGATGAAAAGAATACACTTGACCGTGAATATGAAACAACTAAACACCTTGGATTGATAACAAAGATGCTTGATCATATTCCAGGTATTCAGGCTGAAGATGGGAAATGGTGTATTCAGTTTCCTGGTCAGGGTCAGTTTCATATTATGAAATATTTAAAAGGCCTTGCCGATGCGATTATTAAAATGGGTGGAAAAATTTACACAGAAACAAAAGCAGAAGATCTTTCCAAAAAAGGTGCAAAAGCAAATGGTTTTACAGTGAAGGCTGATTATATTGTTGTAGCAACTAATACCCCTGTAAATGATTGGGTGACAATGCACACAAAGCAATGGCCATATAGAACTTATGTGATTGCCGCCAAAGTTCCAAAAGGAAGATTGCCTTACTCATTATGGTGGGATACAGGCAATACCGAATCAAAATGGATCGTTGAACCTTATCATTATGTGAGGCTTGAACCCTATAATGAATTATTTGATCTTCTGATTGCGGGAGGTGAGGATCATAAGGTTGGACAGGCAGAAAGTGAGCACATATCTGAACAGGATCGGTATTCAAAATTGTATGAATGGACTAAAAAACGATTTCCTGATATGAGAGAGGTAACTTATAAATGGTCAGGGCAGGTTATGGAGCCAATTGATTCATTAGCATTTATAGGAAAAAATCCAGGCGATGAAAACATTTATATTATTACCGGTGATTCAGGAAATGGAATGACCTATGGTACATTGGGTGGTATGATACTTTCTGATTTAATTACTGGCAAAAAAAATCAATGGGAAGAAATATACAGTCCTTCCCGGATTACTCTTAAAACAACGGGAGATTATTTACATGAAGCAATAAATATGACAGCGCAATATGGTGATTGGTTAAAAGCAGGAGATGTTAAAGGTGTTGAAGAACTTAAAGCATGCGAGGGTGGAATCATGACGTCCGGATTAAAAAAAATAGCGGTATACCGAGATGAGAATAGTAAATTGCATGCCTGCTCAGCTGTTTGCCCGCATTTAGGTGCCATTCTCAAATGGAACGCGGATGAAAAATCTTTTGATTGCCCTGCTCATGGATCACGATTTACAACAGATGGCAAATTAATAAATGGACCTGCCACTATAGATTTAAAAATTATGGAGATTACCGAAGAAGGAAAGCTCGATAATATTAATCTGAAAAACCACTAACTCATAATGATGGGCAAATAGCTATAAATTTAAGGATAGTACCGAAATTATAATTATTGATGAAAGTTGGATAGTAGTTTTATAAATAAATATTAAAAAAAATCCTATGAAAAAATTTACATTATTATCCATAACTATGTTATGCGCTTCAGTTTTATCCGCACAGCTATCAGCGTCAATAAAAAAAGACGAGTCAAACAAAACAAATGTTAAAGAAGAAATCGGCAAGGAACCTTATTTTATGGAAAGGTATTATGAGGTAAAAGAAACCTATCCATCCTTGAAAAATATTCATGGGGCATTTGCGGCATCAACTATCACTAAAGAAAAGTATATGGAGAGATATAATGGTATTAAAGCATCATATCCAGACATGAAAAATGGATTTGATAATTATGCGGCTTCCGATTATTCAGTGGATGTGTTTGCTAAGAGATACTATGAGATCAGGGATACCTATGCTACTACAATGGGTAATTATTATGGTGATTACGCAGGATCAACAAAAACCTTACCTGAATTCATTAAACGTTTTTATGAAATAAAAGATTCATCGCCAGATATGACAGATTGTTTTGGACAATATGCAGCGTCAGATTATACATTGGCTGAGTTCACAAAACGGTATTATGGTGTAAAGGCAAGCAAAATTGGAATTGATAATAGCAGCCTTGCAGATTATGCTGGGTCAAAAAATAAATTGGCAAAATAAAAGTCAATTTACTGATTATCTGAATTTAGAATTTTACATTCTAGAGACATTGAAACCATCATTGATAATTACGATCTATGATGGTTTTTTTATTGAAGATTACTAATTTATATTTAGTTGTTCTGAATGAATTTATTTATTTCATCCATTGTTTAACCAAAGAACTATCACGATTAAAGTTTCGGCTAGTTAAAATACTCTATTAACGAAAAATATAATATTACCATCTCTTTGCTAATAGATTTGTATTAAAACAATAAGTGTTAACCTTTTAATTATGCAATATGAAATCAACAAACCCCCTTTCGTTTAATAATTCAGAAAAAAGAGTTAGAATAGACATTAAGACAAAGTTCTGTTTATTGAGTACACTTTTTCTGTTTCAGGTTGGAACATTATTTAGCCAAAAGTTAGTGTATGATAATTTTGAAGGAAATAAATTTATTCGCTACGGAGAAAGATCAGGTGTATTGGATACCCTGGCTAAAAACCCAAAAGTGGATTCTGTTAATAAAAGTTCTAAGTGTGCGTTTTATACACGAAATGCTGCAAGGAAGTTTGATAATATAAAAATGTCGCTTAATGGAAAGTTGACTGGAGTAAATGAATATGCTACTTATCTCGGAATTCCTCCAAAGCTTAAAATTAAAGTTTTTACTACTGCTCCTGCGGGTACATTAGTAGAAATATTGTTGGGCAGTAAAAACGGAAATAATGATTATCCTGCTGGTACAAACAGTCAATTTCAATGTTATACTACTAAAACGAACGCATGGGAATATCTGGAATTTAAGTTTTCACAAGTGCCTCAAGGTAGTGAGACTTCATTTGAGCAGATTGACCAAGTCACCTTATTATTTAATCCGAACTCTTCAACATCTGATTCATATTATTTCGATGAAATTACCGGACCTGGTTTAACAATGGTTAAAAATGAGCCAATAGCAACTCCTAATGAAGAGGCCAAAAAAGCAGATACACCAGCGCCTAAAAAAAGCAATACATCAAAAAAAGAAACATCAAATAAAAAACTTAGTAAGAATTAATTAATTACTTCCTCATATCAGGAAAAAGTAACATGTTCTAAATTAAACAGAAAAGATATGCACAGAAAAGAGAAATTTGCCTTCGGTTGGCCTGGGATTGACGCAAGATGGACTACAAGTGCCAAAAGTGCCGTAGGGACTTCTTTAAATCCTAATAGTAAAGTTTGGTATTCAATAAGCCATGGGATTTTAAATGAAATTTATTATCCGCAAGTCGATCAGGCTTGCACAAAAGATTTAAGTTTAATCGTAACTGACGGAAAAGATTTTTTTTCTGAAGAACAATTCGATACTTCCCATCATATAAAGAATTTAGCGGATGGTATCCCTGCGTATCATATTACTAATTCCTGTAAGAACCATCATTACCGTATTGAAAAGGAAATTATTTCTGATCCTAATAGAGATACGCTGCTTCAGCGAATTCATTTTTTTCCGATGAATAAAAAAAGGAAAGATTTAAAATTGTTCATGCTTCTTGCCCCGCACCTTGGAAATTCAGGCGCCGGTAATACAGCATGGGTAGGTAACTATAAAGGTTTACCAATGCTATTTGCCCAAAGGGGGGAAGTTTCTTTGGCATTGGCTTGTTCTATTCCGTGGAAGAAAGGATCTGCAGGTTTTGTTGGAACTTCAGATGGATGGCAGGATTTGAAAAAGCATAAAGAATTATTGTGGGAATTTGAAAGAGCTGAAGGTGGTAATGTTGCATTAACGGGAGAATTTGATCTTGAAGAATCCGCAGGAAATAGTTTTGTGGTGGCTTTGGGATTTGGAAGAAATCCTGAAGAAGCCGGGCAGCGAGCCAGGGCAAGTATATTTGAAAGTTTTGAATCTGCAAAATCTCAATTCATATATGAATGGGAAGGTTGGCAAAAAAAATTATTTGTTTCAGCCGGAACAAAAAAAGAATCTCCGAAATATTTAAAAATAAGTGCAACGATGCTGCGCGTGCATGAATCAAAACGTCATCCAGGCGGATTGATTGCCAGTTTATCAATTCCTTGGGGTTTTAATAAGGGCGATGATGATCTTGGAGGATATCACTTAGTTTGGCCGCGGGATATGGTGCAAACTGCTGGCGGACTACTTGCCGCTAATGCTCATAAAGATGCAAGAAGAGTTTTAAATTATTTGCAGGTAACACAAGAAGATGACGGACATTGGACACAAAATATGTGGCTGGATGGCGCTCCTTATTGGTTTGGAATTCAAATGGATCAGACTGCCCTGCCAATCATGTTAGTTGATCTTGTTAATCGAGAAACAAAATTAAGCGAAGTAGAAGTAAAACATTTTTGGCCAATGATCCGTAAAGCAGCTGGTTATCTGGCTAAAAACGGGCCAATTACAGAACAAGACAGGTGGGAAGAAAATGCTGGCTTTTCAACATTTACACTTGCAGTCGAAATTTCAGCTTTATTAATTGCTGCTGAATACGCCGTTTTTAATAATGAGTCGCAGTTAGCTGAATTTTTTAGAGAAACAGCTGATTCATGGAATTCAAGTTTAGAAAGGTGGACTTATGTGACAGGCTCAGATCTTGCGAAATTTGTTGGTGTGGAAGGTTATTATGTTCGTATCAGTTCAAAAGAAAAATTAGACTCAGATCTTCATGAAGAGGATCTTCTAAGAATTTCTAATCGTCCTCCCGGAGAAAATACTTGTCCTGCTAATGAAATGGTTAGTCCAGATGCATTGGCTCTAGTTCGATATGGTTTACGTGCTGCTGATGACCCACGTATTTTAAATACTATTAAAGTAATAGATGCAACTTTAAAATTTGATCATTCGTTAGGGCCTGTTTGGTATAGATATAATCGTGATGGGTATGGTGAACAAGTTGATGGAAGCCCTTTTAACGGAACTGGTATAGGTAGGCCATGGCCATTACTCACTGGAGAGAGGGCTCATTATGAAGTTGCTGCCGGAAACTACAATGAAGCAGAAAGATTAATGAGAACAATGGAAAATTATGCGAATGAAACAGGTTTGTTTCCTGAGCAGATCTGGGATTCCGCAGATATTCCTGAATTCGGGCTTTATAACGGAAAAGCAACAGGTTCGGCAATGCCTTTGGTGTGGGCACATTCTGAGTATATTAAATTATGCCGTTCTATCAAATCAAAAAAAATATTCGATATGCCTACTCAAACTAAAGAGCGCTATCTTACCCAAAAGCTTACTTCTAATATAATCATCTGGAAGTTTAGTAATAAATATAAATATATACCGAAAGGAAAGATATTGCGTATTCATTGTCTTGCATCAGCAACAGTGAGATGGACAACAGATGATTGGCAAACCACTTCTGATATTACAACGCTCGACTCCGGAATAGGAGTGCATTTTGCGGATTTACCAACAAACAACTTAGATCACGGCCAGAAAATAGGATTCACTTTTTATTGGAACGAATCTAAAAACTGGGAAAATTTTGATTATAATCTTTGTGTAGAAAAACATAAGCAAATTGACAAGCCTGGAGATGCTGTAGTTGAGAATAAAAAAATGCGTAACAAAACAAAAATTTATTATCCTTCCTAATAATTTCAAAAATTTAAATGTATACCACCAGGAATAAAAAATATCGTTTTATTTTGTTTTTCCAGTTGATCTTTCTGGTTCGCGGCTTCTCATTTAATTGTCTTTTGGATGAGCCTAAACCAACCCTAAAGGATTCGGCTATGGCATTAGTTTCAAATGGGCTAGAAAATATTAATCAGCATAATTATAATGAGGCTATCATTTATTTTACAAAAGCCCTGGAGTTGGATTCAAGCATAGTTTCGGCTTATATAAACAGGGCATATGCAAAAAATAAATTGATGGATTACCAAAGTGCATTAAGTGATTATAATCGTGCGATTAAACTGCCTTTAACATGGGAAGAATCTTACGAGATCCATTTCAATAAAGGATTGACCTTAGTTTCCCTTAATAATTTGAAAGGAGCTATGGCAGGATTTAACAACGCCATTAAATTGAAACCAGATTATGCAGACGCTTATTATAATCGAAGTATACTTCGAGGGATGGCCGGAGATTACGAGGGTGAATTAAAAGATATTGAAAAAGTTATTTCTTTGAAACCAAATGATGCAAATGCATATAACAGCAGGGGCATCGTAAGGTCCATGATTGGTTCAACACCTGGAGCCATGGAAGATTTTACAAAAGCGATAGAACTGAATAAATCAAGTTCTGATAGTTATTTTAATCGTGGATTGATTTATTACCAACAGAAAAAATACCATGAGGCCCTCAGTGATTTCAATTCTGTGATAAAAATTAAAGAGGATGCTGAAGTATTGAACAGAAGAGCAAATGTAAAATGTCGGTTAAAAGATTATCGGGGTGCTTTTGAAGATTATAATAACGCTATAAGGATAAGGCCGGCAGATTACCTTGGTTATTTGAACCGAGGTCAATTAAAATATGAATTAAAAGATTACCAGGCAGCAATTGATGATTATAGCATCGCAATTCAGTTAAAGCCAGATTGTTCGCTGATCTTCTACTGTCGGGGTCTCGCAAGACGACAATTAAAAGATCATAAAGGTGAAATTGAAGATTATACTTATGCAATAGAATATAAGCCTGATTATGAAAATGCATATAAGGAAAGAGGAGTTGCAAAGTATGAAATCGGGGATAAATTTGGTGGTTGCGAGGATCTTAATAAAGCTGTTAAGTATGGAAGTGATGTTGCCTACGGTTATCTTATTGAACATTGCAGGTAAAATAAATTAATAAAATAAAAAATTAGTTAATAATATATGTTTTTTTCATTGGTTCTTAAATTCATAAGTCGTTATGAACAACGCTTATTTTCAAGGTTTTATTTGTTGATCTTTTTTTCTGGTATACTTCAGTTTAACAATCTTATTTCCCAGATAAAACTTGAAGAAGAACCAAATATGCTTTACTATGAGTTTACTACCCGACGTGAAAAGGATCCAAGGAAATGGAAAAATTTTAGAGACATTTTTCATAAAGACAGGCTACTCATGGGTAAGAATAGGATTTTGGGAAGCGTTTCTTATAATACCGGAAGAGTATTGGTTGCTGGAAATAATGGTGAACCAAAAGAAGAATATCGACATGCATTAGCGTTGAGTACACGCATTCGTTTTTACGAACAGTTTAGCTTTAACACCACTTTTTTTATTGATTTTAATAAAAAAGCTGCTGCAAGATGGATTTCTGATTACTCCTATACATTAGGACGATATCACTATAAGGCAAATAAATTTAATTACGGTTATGAAAATTACCTTGATAATAAATATACTGACAACCGCCATAAATTTTGGGAGAAATTTTTAGAAGGATATTATTTCCTTTCATATAACATTGGCATTTCTGAAAAATTCAGAAATGCTATTGCCTTTGACCAGACGACAAGTCTGAAATTTATACCATTGGTGCGATATGCCTTTAGGTACAGGGATGAATTTGAACGAGAGCATGGAAGTCCTATAAATGGAAAAACGACAATAGGATTTGCAATGCGATATACCATTTACAAGAATGTATACGTTGAAGGCGCTGCCTATTATTATCCGGAAGAAAAGAAAAAACAGCCCTGGGACCCTGATTATTCGTATGGTTTTGGATATTTTGATTGGCGTTCATTTCGGTTATCTCTTTCTTACGGTAACTGGGCAATTAATCGTTGGCCAGGTACAAAAACATATTATAAAAGTTATGGCTTCCTGGACGGACAATTCAGGGTAATCGCGAATTGGATTTGGTAAATTGACAACAAAATATTATGAATAAATTTCTTTTATTGCCTCTATTCTTTTTTATATTAATACACCCATGTAAATCGCAATTAAAGTTTATTATCGACGATTTTGAAGGATTCTCCAATGGAACATCTGACCTAAAAGACAATGGTGTTTTTTCCTTTGGTAATATTAAAGCCTCTATTGTTTCACATTTAAATTTGAAGCGCACTCCTCCTGATTATCTCGGAAACAGGTATATTATTTTAAAAAATGACATATATAAAGAATTTGGTGGTTGGGGTAAAGGTATTTGTGTAAATGTTGAACTTGACCCGGCAAATGATTATTTTAATTTCTATGTAAATCAACCGGATCCGTTAAGTGGAAAAAAAATAAAGATCCAATTGCAGGAAGATGATAACGATTCAAACAAGTATGAAAAGGAATCTGATGATAACTTTGTCTACACAATGGAAATAGTGCCTTCCGGCAAAGAATGGCAATTAGTTACAATCCCTTTAAGCAAATTTAAAGATGAGAATTCCGGGGGCGATGAATCATTCAATTGCACATATAAAAAAGGGAAATTATTATGTTTTATAATTAGTTTTGAAAACATACAGAAGGGTTCATACGGATCTTTAAAAAAAAATCAGGAAATTTATTTTGATTTCTTTTCTTTTTCAAAAGGACCGCTTATGCAGGATGCTAAAAAGTTAGTTTCCAATGAAAATTTCTGTAGTCTTGGCCTTTGGTCCACAGAAGGTAATTCAGCGAAGTTTGCAGAGATTGCATCCGGTTTTCAATCACTCTTTAAAAATGATTCAGAGAAAAATATTGGTATTGTTCATTTTTTTCAGCCATTTGCAGTAGATGGTGGTACTACTCAAAATAATTATCCATCGGTAGAACGTATTGATAAAGTTTTGCAGCAAGGTAATATACCTATGATTACGTTAGAGAACCATTTTGTAAATATATCTGCAAAAAATTCAAGGTCGGTTATAAAACAGCCTAATTTGTATAATATTATTCATGGACAATGCGATGATTTTTTTATCAATTGGGCAAAACAGATCAAAAATGTAAAGGGTACCATTCTTTTAAGAATTCTTCATGAGTTTAATGGTGATTGGTATCCATGGTGTATTTCTAATAATGATCATAATGCTGATTTATTGGTTCAGGCATTCAGACATATTCATGATATCTTTGCCAAAGAACAGGTAACAAACGTTAAGTTTATTTGGTGTCCTAATTCAATGTCTGTGCCACAGGAAAAATGGAACTACATCATGGATGCGTACCCGGGAGATGAATATGTTGATTTTGTGGGGTTGGATGTTTATAATGGAGCTGGGGAATCTACAATCTGGACATCTTTTAGAAAAGTTGGTATAGAAAATTATTTCTTATTAACTGAGGAGCTACCACTAAAACCATTATTGATTTGTGAAACTGCATCTAGAGAAAGAAAGAGTAATGAAAACGTCAATGTTCAGAATAAAAGTGAATGGATTGAACAGATGAGCAGTGCGCTTAAATCAGATATGTCAAAAATTCGTCTTATATCATGGTTTAATGAAAGAGAATATTTTAAAATTAATTCGTCTGATCAATCAAGAAATGCTTATTTAAATTATATTCTAAAAGATGGCTATTTTAAATCCGGAACGAAAGATTTTATGAATCTGATTCGTTAGACATTTAGAAAGAAATATTGTAGCCAATGCCATATACAAAATATTGATGTAAAGGCTTACCGGTATATGAAATATCCTGGTTAAACCAATCACCTTGCTGTAATTGCTGTTGATACATAAAGTATAATTCAAGTTTTTGATGTTTTTTGACATTAATATCAACGCCCGCATAAGTTCTTGAACGGCTCAATCCTTTTAATTGAGGGTTATTAAGTGGCATATTAACTTCTTCAGCAATATAACATGATAATCTTTTAGAAACCTCGTATTTAATGGTCACTTTATGTCTATCATAGTAATAAGCAATGTAACCGTCGTAGCTTGTAAAAGGGCTTTTATAACGACACATGAATAAATTTCGATAACTGAATTCAAAACGCCTAAAATCTTTTTTTAGTTCTATACCACCGTAATATGTATGGCGGGGTTTATAAATTTCTTTATTGTTCTTTTTTTCTGTAAAATTATAACCAATAAGTAATTTAATATTTTTATAGACTTTATAGCTAATTCTAAAATTAGAAGATGCCCGGCCTAATTCTGAACTGTTATTAATCATTCTACCTTGTAATTTTAAATGCAGATCAAATTTTTTGTTGAGCTTTTTTTGCAGGCTCAAGTAACACCATAACTGTGAATCACTGGCGTAATTTTGAGCTGAACCAATTAAGACGCAAATAAAAAAAACAAGGCTTAAAGCTAACCTCTTGTGAAATTTATTCATAAAAATATATTTTTAATTGTGCCGAGTCTTTTAAAAAATTTATTTTTTGAACTGATACTCTATGAACATTTATTCCTGTTCTTAAACGAATATCTGCCAACAATTCATCCTGTCTGTTTGATTGAATAAGTTCTATATTTTCATAAACGATTGTGTTTGTATGCTCTTTTTTTGAAAACAGTTTGCTTTCCAATAAATAGGTGATCAATAGGATGGTAAAATTAACACCTCCCAAAAACAGGTATTCATCCAGATCATCTGCACCTTTTATTTTTGTGACAGCAGATACAAGACCAATAGCAATGCATAAAAACAGATAGGTCATATCTTTAATTGAAATGTTGTCAGTCCTGTACCTAAGCATGCTAAAAACTGCAAATAAACCAAATGCTGCGCCCATCGAAAGATCTACTTTATTTAGAAGAAAGGACACGAGAAAAATGATAAGATTAAATATAGCAAACATAAAAAAGAACTCTTTATTCTTGTATATAGGAAAATATATAAACCGAACTAAGATAAAAACAGTTGCCAGGTCAATTAAAATCCTGAACACCATTTTAAAGGAGATTTTTGTTACTGCGTCTACATTTTCAACAACAATGTTTTCATTTAGTATTTGTAATAGTGTCATGTTCAATTATATGTTTTAGAGTTAGTAATTTTTTTTTAAAATTATTTTTTTTAATGCCTTCACAAGTCAAAGCAATGCCCATACAGTATTTACTTATGGAACCTTCCCTGATATGATGTTTTTTCATCATTTTTAAAAAGGCTGTCGATTTTTTTTTCTCTTGTTTTACTTCAGCAATAACTAATCCGTCAAGTTTTTTTGTGAATTCATTATTCACAAACTCCAGATTGACATCTATTGTTAATCGTTCAAGTTCCGTTTTATGAACAAGTGTGTAGCGGCTATAATTCACCCATATAGCAGGTATAAGTGTATTTGGATCATAAGGTTGGGTTTTATTTAAGAAGACTCTATTTTCACCTTCCCATAGGATAGGTGGCTGAAGCTCATTTATTCTTTTCTTGATGGTTCTCCCTTTATTATTTTTAAATTTTACTTCAAGAAACCCCGTTTCAGATTCAACATAAGTGCGGTGCCTGATTTTGTACCGGTTAAGTTTACCCATGTGATGCTGGGCATATAAACTCAGATTTTTTGTATCGTAGTAAAGGGTTTTATATTGACTTAATCTTTTTCCATTAATTTCGAGCACCCGGTATTGATCCCTGACCTCATTCATTACCATTTCAAATTGCTTATTAGTAAAAATAAATTTTGTATCTGTTCGGTTCATTAACTTTACACGATCCATTTCCTTAAGGTCAATAGGTTCAAATTGGTCTAATATGTTGTTTGGGTTTTTCAATTAAAAGTGTAGCTGTAGGTTCTTATTGAAATTGTTCTGCCAGTGGCATCTAATGTCTTTTTTTCTGTTTTTAATCCTTTTAAATTATAGGTGTAATAATGTATTTTTACTTTTCTTCCAAGGTTATCATAAATCTCTTCTTCCGTTTTCTCTCCTAACGAATTAAATTTATAAATCCTTTTTTCTGTGAGCTTTGTTTTCGCGTCAAATTCTTCCTCTTCAATTACATCTCCGTCTTTATTATATTTAAAGGATCGTTTAGTTTTCAGAAATCCTTCTTTATCAAAATCAAATTCCTCTAAAGTTTCCCCATTTTTATCAAATTCACTTTTTTTGTTGCTTAATATTTTTCCATTTTCAGTATCTGTGATTGAAATAAATTTAATATTGTTTTTTTTGATTTCTTTTTTTCCCTGAGCATATGAAATTTCTGATAAAAATAAAAGCAGTAGTAATATTTGGTTTGCTGTTTTCATATGCTATTAATTTATTTATTGAACAACTATTTTACCTGAAGTAATAATATTATTTACTTCTAATTGATATAAATATATTCCTGATGGGATTTGATTTCTTTCAAACGCAATTGTTGATTCTCCCGGAGAAACATTAGTATTTAAGAAACGGGCTACTTCTTTCCCTAACATATCTGTGATGCATAATGAAATATCAGTACTACTTTCAAGTTTCATTGAAAAAGTAGTTTTAGATTCCATAGGATTTGGATAAACGATTAAATTAGTAACGATGCTGTTTTCATTTATTCCAACTGCACATCCGTCGGCGATATTTGCATCCATCCAAGATATTCTATTGGTTATCCATGTTTTTAAATCGTTCACTTCACTTAAATATGTGGCGCCAGTTTGATTTTGAGGATTTGGAGATATATAGGCCCCTATGGTGGGCCACTGAGTGAAATTCCTTTTTTGACTTTCATTTAAAACAGTAGCGCTGGAATCGATGTATTGATTGAGGCGATTGATATTGAGAGTGTTTTGACGCAGTGAATTCCAGCGACAATTAAGTTTATTTACAAATGCGGGATCCTGCATAAATTTGGTCCACCAGGTTGGGATAGGGTAGTCGTTATCCTGTAATTGATAGGCCCATCCTATACTACTGAAAGCATTGTTATAATTGCAATTGTGCCAGGCAATGTCATAATCCCATAATGGTCCTGCAAAAAATTTACCGCCTTCTATAATACTTTTTTTATACAAATAGGTGCTCAACCTATATCCATCAATATTTTTGCTAAGTTCATTAATGATGAAAAAGTCAATGAATGAATCAACATCTATATATTTTGGATAACCATTTACAGGGTCTGCATAGGTCGACGAACTCATCATGGTTTCAAAATCATTCACATAACCTTGTATGTAGTTCCTTTGAGAAACTGTAATATCTGAATCGCGAGGATAAACATACTGATAGAAGAATTTTGAATTAGCCGGACAATTTCCTGCCAATAGAGAATACCATCCCGGATCAATTGGACGGTCAATTTTTATGATATATCCACCGCTAACATATGGAAGTGTATTATCAGTAGAATCTAATTTTGCTATATTTACACGATTGACATTGCGCTTTGGTTTTTCAATTAATGAGTATACCCCCTGATATTCATTATTAAGAAACAATTCAACATTTTTATAACGAGAGGAATAATGTCCCATGGAACGAAACAAGTCAAGTGTAAGTGGGTTCCTTATTAATGTTTTATCAAGATAATTTGCACCAAGTACCCAGTCACTTTCTGCTGGCATACCAAGGAGTGGAACATTTAATTCATTTCCTGCGGCATCATGGGTTTCAATTGAAAATGATTTTTTTTCAAAGTTTTTGCTTGTATTGCCTCTGATGTTTATCTGAGCTTTATTGTTATAATCATTCCATTGATCAGATGGATTATTACGTGCGGGTCCATTATTAATAATTCCCATATTAATAGTGGTGTTTGTTTCTGTGATAGGTTGAGTTGTATTAATAAACACCAATGGTAAATTTGATGAATTTAGCGCAACAGGATGCGCAGGAGCATTTCCAAATTTCATATTCCATGATATTAAGTTTCCTGCATTAGTTGTCGGAAACCCATCATGTACTATAAGATTCCATGAGCCATTTCCTGTCTGACCGGTATTAAACCTTCCAAGATAACCAACAGGTGAATAGGTTCCTGTGTAGGGCGCAATCCCTAGTGTTATTGTATTACTATTCTTATCAAAACAAGCATTTGTAAAATCGCTGCCGGATGAACTATTTCCTAATGTTAACTCCACGATGATTCCAGCGGGTGATTTCAGATAAATATAGAGTTCAGAGACATCAGGGTGAGTGATGGAAAAACAAATCTGTTCAATACCAAATGTACTATCAATAGCTGACGGACTTAAACCAGAAACATTAATAGCGTAATATGTATCCTGTCCGTTATTTTGTATGAGACCACCGCTTCCGGAATAAACCTGCGCTTTAAAGATCAATGAAATAAGTAGACATGAAATTGTAATTATTTGTTTCATTTAGAATAGCATTGTATGTTATAAAATTAAATTTCCTTGTCGCTTTAAATCTTGGACTTCTACCGTTTATCAGCGCCAAGTTTGGCATTTATACTCAACGTTGAGTGTGGCACACTTCTCAATCTTTCTTTAGCAATTAGTTCTCCTGTCAGACTGCATATTCCATATGTCTTATTCTCAATTCTGGTTAGTGCGTTTTGTAAATGTTCAATGTATTTCTGTAATCTTAATGCCTGGTTGGAAACTTCTTCTTTATAAATAGCGTCATTTACATCTTCTGCAACGTTGTATGAAGGAGAAGTATCATCTGTTCCATTATTGGTCTTGTGCGATAGTATTTCTCTCAACGCTTCATATTCAAGTTTGGATTTATCTAACTTTATTAAAATTAGGTCCTTAAACTCTTTTAAATCTTTATCTGAGTAACGAATTAGTTTTTTTTCATCATTTGATCTTGTCTGTACCAAATTGATTAATGGTGAGTCATTCTGAAATTGTGCTTTTTGATTTTCCATTTTTTTTAGTTTTAACTTATAGATTACACATGGTTCAAGGAGCAAGTTAAAATCACACACTCGTTGTAAATATACTTTTAGCTTACGGAAATAAATTTATGTTTTCGTTTAAAATATATTTTACCTAGCCAAAAGGTGGAAAATTCAATCTGTAAAAATTTATTAACCACTACAATAATTTTTGAAAAAAAGGTTTCCTAAAAAGTTTCATTTATTCTATAGGATTTTAGGAGTATTAGGTGAAACAGGCAATAAAATAGCCAGAACAGGAGAAATTGTCGCCAATATCTGTTAAGTTTTCGTTAACAGTATAACCTTGCAATCGTTTCGCTCGTATAGATGTCTAGAACGGTGAAAGGGGATAAATAATAGCCAGAAGCAATTTAAAAATAGCCAACCGTTTTAATACAAGAATCACTACAAACCTAAAAACAAGTACTTATGAAACAAATAAAAAAATCACTACAGTTTTGTCTTATTATTGTTAACATTATCTTTTTTAACCCTGTTAAAGCGCAAACAATTTCTAATCATTTTTTTGGTCAAAATGCATGGATGCCGGATACTATTGGTAATGCTTTATATTATGGTAAATTGCACAAGCAATGGAGTAATATTAAAGATAGTAAATCAACATTTATTCGTTTTGGTGGTATTGGAGCAGATAAAAATATGCCAACCAATTATCAGTATATTAAAATGATTGACTCTATTCGTGCAAAAGGCATGGAGCCTATAATTCAGGTACCATTTGATAACTGGAAATATAGTGCCCAACAGGCCGCTAATATTGTTAATTTCATTAATGTTACCAAAGGTAGAAATATAAAATACTGGAGTATTGGTAACGAACCGGATTTAGGTTACTCCTATACAAATTCAACCCAAGTAGCAAATTATTTAAAAGCATTTGCTACCGCTATGAAAAATGTTGACCCTTCAATTTTAATTATGGGACCTGAAACAGCATGGTTCAATACTAATATTATTAATGGTTTAACTACTCCAAATGGTCCGGATGATATTACTGGTAAAGATGCAAATGGACATTATTATTTAGATATTATTTCCTTTCACTCTTATGCGTTTGATGGAAGTCAGTCCAGAGCGCAGGTAGTTTCTAAATTATCTTCACCAGGAGGATTACAGGATAACTTAATATATCTGAATAACAGAATTGCTACTTGTAATACGGCGCACAACAGAACAGGTTCATCTGTATTAAAAACAGCAATCACTGAAGCTAATATTGGATGGCAGAATAACGCTGGTGATAATTTAAATGGAACAGGTGCCAACAGTTTTGTGGGTGGACAGTTTTGGGCTGAGATGATCGGAGTATCTTTAAAAAATGGCGTTGATTTTATTAATTTTTGGAGTGTAATAGAAGGTAATTCGAACGCTTTAAATATTGGTTATATAGATCAGGGTACTGGTACAAAAAAACCTATCTATTACCACTTTAAGCTGTTAGCAGAGAATTTAAAAGGTAATTATGTGAACGGAACAACTAACCAGGCAAACGTAAAATCATTTGGTAGTCAGAACTCTCAACAGATTGCAGTTGTGATTTTAAACGAGGATTTAACCGCTAATCATAATTTCAGAGTGAAATTAAATACAGCATCGATTGCAGGAACTAATACTTTAAAAATTAATATTAATGCGAACCTTGCGACTGAATACACGGATGTAATACAAGCACAGTCAACGGTATTATTAATCTTCAACACGGCTGGTGTTTTAATTAAAAAATATGAGTATACTTTAAATAGCCATGCTGTTGCTAATCTGGCACCAACCATGACCCAGTATATTGCTACGGGTGTTGAGGAACAAGAAAATGGTGAAAATTCGGGGCCTGATTTTGAAATCAAAAATGTGTTTCCGAATCCGACAAATGCGAAGGTTACAATTCAGTTAAACAAACCTAATCGTGAAGAAAGAGAATATGGTATTGAAGTGTTTGATATGCAGGGAAGATTGGTTTTAACAAAAAAGTCTGATTTCTTTAAAGGAAATGAAGAACTTGATCTTTCTCAATACAATTTAGCTTCAGCAATGTATATTGTAAGAGTGAAATACCAGAAAATTTTAAGAACAGCAAAAATAATGTATATAAAGTAGGTGTAGTGACCTCTTGTATCGCCCCGGTTTTCTTTGGAGAACCGGGTTTTCTTTTTTATATAAAACCTGTTACATATTTTTTACTTTTTTGGGCCAAGCTACTATTTACCTCTTTTAGCTATTTTAAATTCAACATTAACGAATACTACCAAAAAACGGCTTATTCTCAAATAAGTTTGCAGTTAAAAGAATAGCAATTCTATGGAAGTATTATGAAAAAATCTTCCGGCACAAAAAATTATAATATAAACTGTATGATCCTGATTTAAAATGAAAGAGAATTTACCAAAAGTATTAATGTTAGGATGGGAATTTCCGCCAATAATAAATGGCGGACTTGGTGTTGCGTGTCACGACCTTTCGGGAGCTATGTCAAAAATTGCTGATATAACCATGGTTGTGCCTAAATCAAGCCTTGAATTTAAAACAGACCGTGTAAAACTCATTGGGATCAATAATATAGATGTAAATACGCTTCCAAATTATACATATAATTCAAATTCTACATTTGATCTTCATTCTATTCCTGTTGATCTTGATCCCTATTATAATGCTAATGTTACCTATTCAGTTGCAGGTTCAAAGTCTGTTAAAAGTAAAAGTGATAATAAACCAGGCCTTTTTGATATTGATAATTTATATGGCGGTGATGTTATAAAGAAAGTTTCTGAGTTTAGTGACATTGCTTCATCTTTAGCGTCAACACTCGATTTTGATGTCATACACGCTCATGATTGGATGACCATGATGGCAGGAATGAAAATAAAAGAACAAACCGGAAAACCATTAGCGATGCATATTCATTCACTGGAGGTAGACCGTAGTGGCCCAGAAAGTAGAGGATGGGTGTATGATCTTGAGAAAAAAGGAATGGAATATGCTGATGTATTAATGCCTGTTAGTAATTTTACTGCTCAGAATATTCATCAGTATTATGGTATTGACAAGAAAAAAATGTCAGTCATCCATAACGGTAGCATGGTTGTTCCTTCTTTTAAAAGTAAAAGATGTTTTAACGAAAAAACAGTTTTATTTGTGGGTCGTCTTACAAGACAAAAAGGGCCTGAACGGTTTTTAGAAATTGCAGCAAGGGTTTTGGAAAAAGATCCAAATGTTAGATTTGTAATGGCTGGTACCGGTGATTATTTTAAAACAATGCTTGAGCAAAGTTCTTATAAGCATATTGGTAACAGATTTCACATGACCGGATTTTTAAATATGGAAAAACTTCATTATTTATTTTCAGTAAGTGATGTGTATTGTATGCCTTCTGTGTCTGAACCATTTGGTTTATCAGCAGTTGAAGCAGCGCAGTTTGGAATTCCCTGTGTTATTTCAAAACAATCCGGAGTATCGGAAGTTTTAAAAGGTGCACTGACTTTTGATCATTGGGATGTAAATAAAGCTGCTGATCATATTCTGAGTTTATTAAACGATCCGGTTTTAAAAACTAAAATAGTTAATGATGCGTATCAGAACTTAGATAACATCACATGGGATATTTCTGCACGAAAAATAATAGACTCATATTCTTCCTATAATTTTATATAAAAAAAATCTAAAAAATATTCCCATGACATCAATTTGCTTTTATTTTCAGGTGCATCAACCATTCAGAATAAAGAATTATTCTTTTTTTGATATTGGTAAATCCATTTCTTATGAGGACGATGTAAAAAATGAAGAAATTTTAAATAAAGTAGCTAATAAATGCTACCTTAAAACAAATCGTAAAATGCTGGAACTGATTGAAAGACATCAGGGAAAATTTAAGATAAGTTATTCGATTAGCGGAACTGCAATTGAACAATTCGAAAAATACAGACCTGATATTCTGCAATCTTTTATAGATTTAGCTAACACCGGTTGTGTAGAATTTCTTGCAGAGACTTATTCTCATTCTTTAAGTTTTGTGTATTCAAAAAATGAATTTGTCAGACAGGTTAAAAAACATGGTAAAATGATTAAAAAACATTTTAATCAGGAACCTAAAATTTTCAGAAATACAGAATTGATTTATAATAACGAATTGGCTGTTTTTATGGAAGAGATGGGATATAAAGGTGTTGTTTGTGAAGGTGTTGATAGGATATTGAACGGGCGAAGTCCAAATTATTTATATAAGCCACAAGGTGGGAAGAATACGAAATTATTATTAAAAAATCATTTACTATCGGATGATATTGCTTTTCGTTTTTCAGACAGAGGATGGAAAGAATTTCCATTGACAGCAGATAAATTCACAACCTGGGTGCATTCGATAGCAAGCAGAGGAGAAACAGTGAATTTATTTATGGATTATGAAACATTTGGTGAGCATCAATGGGAGTCAACCGGAATTTTTGATTTTTTAGATCATCTTCCCGCTGCAATATTAAAACACCCTAATTTTGATTTCAAAACACCTTCTGAAGTAATTGCATGCTACCCTGCAAGAGAGATTTATGATGCACATAATTTTACTTCGTGGGCTGATACTGAGCGTGACTTGTCAGCATGGTTGAGTAATTCAATGCAGTTGGAAGCAATAAAGCAAATTTATTCATTAGAAGAGTCTGTTAAAGCTTGTGGCGACCATGAAATTCTAAATGTATGGGAACGACTTCAAACTTCTGATCATTTTTACTACATGTGTACAAAATTTTGGAATGATGGTGATGTCCATAAATATTTCAGCCCGTTTGAATCGCCTTATGATGCTTATCTTTATTATATGAATGTTTTTAGTGATTTGGAATGTAGACTAAAAGAGATAGATGAAAAGGACAAAATCAACCTTGAAATTCTTCAGGCTAACCAGATCCCAATTGAGTTTCCAACAGATGCTTATGTTGTAGAGACTTTTATTGAGAATATTTCTCAAGCAGTTTTAAAGAATACTGAATTCAATGAAACTGTAAAGCATTTGGCTGCTGTATAGAAGAATTATCTTAAAATTAAAAAGCCATTGGATTATTTCCAATGGCTTTTTTTTTAATACTAATTTGATATTAATTTACATTACTAAGCGATTATTTTTATTGAAAATGTCCGAGCATTTTTCGAAGCAAAGTATCTAGCCCCTCTCTTTTGCAGATGGTTTGGGGTCTTTGAAATTTTTATTAATAATAGGAAGGGTTTTAAGCGATGTTAATTTTTTAATCGGTTAGTAGTGATTAATTTAGTACTGCATCATATTTAAATAGAAAAACCGTTGGATTTAATCCAACGGTTTTAAAATTATATATTTGATGTTTACCTTTGTTGGTAAGCGGAATCATTGTTGTTTTGTATCTGATTGCCTATTGAAAAAGTAAGAGGAATATCTTTTAAAGGAGTAGTCATTTCAGCTGGTAAAGCTTCAGAAGACTTTGTTTTAATAAAATCCTCTTTTGAAATAGTTGCTAAATACTGTGAAGGACTAAGACCAGTCACTTTTTTAAATTGATTTGATAAATGAGCTAAACTGCTATAATGTAATTTATAAGAGATTTCTGTTAAAGTCAATCCTTCATATATTAATAATTCTTTTACACGCTCAATTTTTGTTGCAATAATAAAACTTTGTATGCTGCATCCATGCACTTTAGCAAATAAATTGGCCATATAAGTATAATGATACCCTAATTTTTCGCTCAAATAGTCCGAAAAATTTGTTTTTATCTGTTCTTCAGCGTAATAAACCTGTTCAATAACTGTTTTTTTAATTTTTTCAATAAGAATATTTTTCTTTTTGTTGATCAACTCTACTCTTACTTTATCTAAAGCAGCATCAAGTTTCTCAGATGAAGTATTTTCTTTTGAGATTGGTTGTAAATTTGTATGGTCTAGGTATTGGCCTGGTTGTATTGAGCCTGGTAACGAAGATCCCTGATTTGTTTGGTTTTGATTTAACATGTCTTAATTTTGTTTTAATTGTTATTAATTTTTTTTATTGTTATTAATTATTTTAGTTTGTTATATAAATTCTGATTTGTTAATATTATAATTTTAAAGGTACTTTAAGAATGTATGTTTCATCGGGTAATTCGTTAATAGGGCATTTAGAATGGCTAAAAAAGATAGTATAATCGCTACACCTTATATTTTTACCAATAAAACCTTTTATCTATAGGTGAAAGGCCTTTAATTTGGGTCATAAGCGGTTTTTTAACATTAGTTACTGCAGCTTTCCGCCTGACTCAAGGTATTTTTCTATTTTTTGATCTAATTGAACGCTATCCATTGCTCCTTTCTTAAAATCAATTATGATTTTTGTCAGATTTTTCTTTCTATGCGATAAAGAACCAGGTGGATCGTCGAATAAGGAACTATATTTTCCGAAATCTGAAGGACTTATTTCTTCAATTTTAAATACCAACCACGTTGCAAATATTAAATTGAAAATAAAAAATAAGGGCTTAAGTATAAAGGTATAACTTTTCATTTTATAAATCTTTAAATACTGTTTTGTGTTTTTATTGGTTTCCAAAAAGCTGCTCGAATCATTATGCTCAATGATATTATATTAAAAATACACCAGAAAGCATTTGCAGCGAATCCTGATGGGGTAGGGTGGTGTCCGATCAAAATTAAAAATGCATTGTAGATTATTCCTAATACAATTAAAGCGATGATAGTTATATGTGGTAAAACATGTTTCAAACTATTACTGGTATGCAGATCTTTCCTTGTTACATTAAATTCAATTTTTTTTCCTCTTATCACCGACAACAAAGACATTAACATGAACCAAAAACTTGATATATAATATTGATCACCCCTTTTTGTAGAAATTCCCCAACACCCAAGTGTAATTGTCAAAGTATTCATTACCTGAAAAGGAATGAAATATTTGAAAAAGTCAAAACTATAAGCTTTTACCGGTAGCTTTAATGTGAAAAAGAAAATGATTGGGCAAACTAAAAAAATGAGTATCCATAATGGAGCAAAATAAGACCATATTGTATTGAAATAACAAATTTTTTGTCCAAGGCTTAATCCGTTCTTAAATAACGGATTATCTTTTAAAGCGATGTCCAGTGATCCTTCTGCATAACGTTGGTGCTGTTTAATCCAACTAGAAAGGTCCTGTGTGGAAAGCATTTTACATTCTATATCCGGGTGCTGGATACTTTCCCACCTGTTTTCCTTATCAGCATGCAGCATTATAGAAGTATAAATATCTTCTGAAGCGTGAAACTTAAATGGGATTACTTCCTGATCCAAAATCAGCTGATTGGTTTTTTCCTGTATTTCAATTTTGCTTTTATTCTGGCTTACCAAGTCTTCCTCCAGTTTTTTTATTTCTTCAGAAAAATCTTTAACAGCAAGGCTCATAATGGCTTCACGTCTGTGAATAGAAGCAGCCCCACAACAAAACGCTGCATTGTGGAAATTTCTTTTTCTTAAAATAGCATCATAAAATAAACGGGGATCGTTGCCATATATATCTTCATTCACTTTTATTTTTCCGAAAACAAACTCAATCGTTTTTTTGACATTTATATTCTTTATCTTAAATTTAGTATTAATAATATCGCTCATTTTTTCAGCCTCGGTTGTATCATAGAACCATTGAGGCGTTTGCACCCAGGCAACCTTATTTCTTCTGAAATATCCTGTTGTATTAACAAGAAAATTTTGGAATGCACGAGTATCAGCATCCAATATTGCAAATAAGTCTCCGTTAGTATGTTCTAATGCATTTTTCAGGTTACCGGCTTTATATCCTTCATTATGTTCACGGATCAAATATTTCACTCCTTCTTCTTCTGCTACTTTCTTCATGTTTTCACTGGCCGGGTTCCTGCCATCTCTTCTGCCATCGTCTAATACATATACATTTACATATACATCGGGATAAGGATATAAGATTTTTTTGGCATCTATTATGCTCAACCGAACTAGTTCAACTTCTTCGTTATAAGTTGCAATAAAAACATCAATTTTTAAAGGCCTGTCCGAACGCCCCTGTAACTCTTCAATTTCCGAAAGATAATGTACTGGTTCATTTATTTCTGCATCTTTATTTGACCAAAAATTAACGACAATTAAAATGGTGCTAATGAAACTCAATGTTTCTGCTGTTACAAGAAGTAGGGAAAACCATAAAACATCATAATTGAAAGAAAATTTCCACCTCCAGTTCAAATAAGAAAAACCTAAAGCAATAGTAAGTATACCGCAGAACTGAAACAGTAATGTTCTGTATTTATTATCAGGGATAGGTTTATATGGTATCCTATCTTCATATTTACTAAAGTAAAATTCTTTGTTCATATACTAACTAGCTACAATTAATGAACTTATCCAGTCCCATTGTTTGAATTTTTTGCTTTATTCTTTTATTTACATTAACGAATTTTAATTTTATTCCTTGTTTAAGAGACGCCTTTAAGATTTTGATCAGGCTTGCTAACCCTGTATTACTAATAAAAGGAATATTTCTAAAATCATAGTATTGAACACCTTTACATAAAACACCAGCCAATTCACTCTCTTTTTCTAATTTATCATCTAGTATATGTCCTTTAATAGGTAGCGGTTCCGAAGCTTTATCTTCTTTTTTTATGAGTTCTGTTTGTTTTATTTTTGTTTCGATTTCTGTTTCCATGATTTCCAAATGTTACCAATTATTTACCTAAAAAAACTCTTAGTCAAAAGTAAGGCACCTACCAATAGTTTTATTTTCTATTCGTTAATGACTTAAAACTTATAGCCAGAGCTTGATTTATTTTATTTATAAAAACATAAGTTTTAAAAGACTCTTCTTTTTTAGTTTTGAAAAAAGAACGTATTAAATAAATTAATTTTTAAGCCTAAGTAAATGGGTTTAAACTATTTTAATTACTTATTTACCGAAAGGCTATTATCTCTTGTACAAAACGATTATATATTCGCCTTTATTAGTAACCATATAACGAATTAAATTGGAGTCAAATAAATATGCCATAAGAATATTACTGACATTAGTACTTACTTCAGTGTCAATCTTTTGTATTGAAAAAAAATACCTTGTTGCTGAAATCAGAGGGGAGACACTGTCTAACTATGGAAATGTAGAATGGGCAGACAATATTGTATTGCTAATTGATGATTTTGAGGGTTTAAATTCTGATAGCCTTTCAGTAAAGAAAGCTGGTTTTTTTGGATTTGGTAAAGCAAAAATTTCCCTGGACAGTACGCAAGTTGATAAAAATATACTGGCTTCTAAAACCTGCATGCAAATTAGCTGGCTCGGAAATGATTGTTATGGTGGATGGGGAAAAGGCGTAGGAAAAAATGTTGATTTGAACACCGCTACTGACCATCTAAACTTTAGGGTTTATGTCCCAAAAGGAACTGGAATAGAAGAAAATATTTTAGTGAAACTGGAGGAAGATGATAACAGTAATGGTGTATTGGATCAAGATAAAGACGATAGCTGGGGATATAAACTAAAGATAACGCCAGCCGATAAATGGCAAGTTATTTCTATCCCGTTAAAAGATTTTATTGATTCAAATGCCGGAGGGGACAGTATATTAAATATTACCAGAAAAGGTGGTCTGCACACTATCATCTTTTCTTTCGACCAGGTTGGCAAATATACACAGGACCATAAATGGTTTTTTGATTTCATTTGTTTTACGAACGAAAAAATAAAAGGATAAAATCTAATAAGAACAATTATGGGAAATAATAATGATACACAACGGATTTATTTCAAGAATCTGGATACATTAAGGTTTCTTGCTGCATATATGATCGTATTGTTGCATTGTTTTTTTGGCTGGCAGATTAAATATGGAAATCCTGAATTTATAAAAACTTCTCTTTCAACTTCATCAATAGGAAAACTGGAATTGATTATTCATAATTTCTCGTTTGGTGTTGATATATTTTTTATTGTGAGTGGTTTTTTGTTGACTTATCTTTTATTATGTGAAAAAGAAAAAACGGGAAAAGTCGATGTAATTAAATTTTATATTAGAAGGGCGTTTAGGATATGGCCTCTCTATTTTTTAATGATACTTTTAGCTCCACTATTAAGTTATTTTCTTTACGAACAAAGCCCAACCTATCTTTACCATTTTTTTTTCTCCGGTAATTTTGATTTAATTGAGAATGGTCCAAAATCTGTTGCAACAAACCATTTATGGTCGATATGCATTGAGGAACATTTTTATATTTTTTGTCCTTTGATCATTGGTTTTATTCCTATGAAAAAACTCCCTCAAACACTGTTATTTATTATTTTGAGTTGTATTTTTTTTCGCGGATTTTTTCTTATATCCACCAACGATTATGGGATGTCCTACTATGTTCATACATTAAGCCGGATTGATGTTCTTGCTTTGGGAGGATTATTTGGTTATTTGTTTTATCATAATCAATTAAAATTTAATCATTCACTCCAGGTCCGCTTAATTATATATGCCGTTTTTCTATTAATGTTTTTTAATGTCAATTATGTTGAAAGCGGGTCTTTTCTTATTGACACTATGAAAAAATATATTTTTGTTATTCCTTTTTCATATTGGATCGGTAATTTTCTGTTCCATCCAAAAGCAATGTTCTCCAACAATAAGCCAAGTATTTTTCATCAATTCGGTAAAGTGTCGTATGGTATCTATATGTTTAATCCTGTTATTATTTTTTTAGCGATATATTTTTTTGATAAATACTCCTTTCAAAATTATTTCTTCTTCCTGTTGATTGTTCATGTCACCCTTGCAATTACAACTTTCCTTTCATATCGGTTTATTGAAATGCCTTTCCTTGCTTTGAAGGAAAGGTATGCCGTTGTGAGAAGTGGAAAATCTTTAAGAGCAGCAATAGATTATAATGAAACTGAACAAATAGAAGATATTATTGAAAACCAAGGTATAGTAGTTGACATTATTAAAAATGAAAACTAATGTACTTTATAATGTTATGTTTTTAGCTATATAATATACCATATTAACGAATACTTAGGATAATACGCATAACGTTAGTTAGTTTTATAAAAAATAACTTATGAAAAAAAATTACTTATTGATATTGTTAAGCTTAGCTTTCAATAATTTCAAATCACAAACATTTGGTTGGGCAAAAGACGAAGGATTATGGGCCTATGATTATGGTATGGGCATAGCTAATGATAATGCAGGTAATGTATATGTAGCCGGAAAATATGAAATGGCTGCAAACTTTAGTGGGACAACTTTACCATGCACAGGAATTCCTGATTGCAATCATGATTTATTTTTAGCTAAATATAATTCAAATGGTTCTTTAACATGGGTTAAAACTTGTGGAGGATCATTAGGTGATTATGCCCACTGCCTTGCTTGTGATGGTTCAAACTTTCTTTATGTAGCTGGGGAAATTGAGGGTGCCGGTAATCTAATTAGTTTTCCTGCATCAACAGTTACATTAATTGCTAAAGGTGATAATGATATCTTATTAGCAAAATATGACCTTAACGGGAACTTATTGTGGGCCAAAAATGATGGTGGTTATTATGGAGAAAAAGCTTTGGGAGTTACATATGACAATGCGGGAAATGTATATATGTGCGGGTACTATAAAGACACTTGTACTTTTGGGGGAGTTACTACTATATATGGCTCAGGCAATAGTGATATGTTTATTGCTAAATATGATGCTAATGGAAACTTCCAGTGGGTGAGTAAAGCCGGGGGTCCAGGCAGAGATGAAATGAAAAATATGAAATGTGATGCCAACGGCAATATTTATGTTTGTGGTTTTTACTCTAATGGAGCTGTTTTTGGAACTCAAACTTATTCTGTATCAAGTGGATCTTATTATGACGCTTTTGTTGCAAAATACAATAGCAATGGTGCGTTGCAGTGGGTTACAACGGCCGGTGGAGATTATGATGAAGTGGCATGGGGTATAACAACAGACAATACAGGCCTCATATATATAACCGGGGAGTTTAACGCTTCTGCAATGTTTGGCTCTACACAATTGATAACATCAGGAAATTCAGATATATTTATTGCTTGTTATGATGCTAACGGGAATACACAATGGGCAAAGAGGGCTGGTGGGCCATTAATTGACAGGGCGAGAGGAATTGGGACCGATGGAACGAATTTTTATATTACGGGACAATTTGGTAACACGGCCATGTTTGGTTCATCATCTGTAACGGCTGCCGATAGTTCAGATGTGTTCTTCGCATCTTTTAATAATACAGGAAATTTTATAAGTGCAGCATCAGTAGGTGGAATTCCTGATTCAGTAGAAACTCTGGGTTATGAATCCGGGGTAGCTATTTGTGCAGATGGGATAGGCAATGTTTATGCAACCGGTGGATTATTAAATGGTGGAACATTTGGAAGTACAAGTGTGACTAGCTACGATAGAACAGATGTGTTTGTAACACAACTATCACAAATGGTTGGTGTACATAATTTATTAAGTTCAACTAAAAGTATTTATATCTATCCTAATCCTGGGAATGGGATATTTACCATAGATCTCACATCCTTAACAAATCAAAAAGTTGATATCACCATTTATAATTGCCTTGGGCAATCAATTGAAAAGAAAATGAACAGGCCTGCAGGAAAGGTAAATATTGATTTATCCTCTATGGAAGACGGAATTTATTTTGTGGAATTAAAAGATGATGATAAGATTATCTTAACAAAAAAGGTTGTGGTACAAAAATAGTGTCCTGTTGGATAAGCCCCTTAAGGCTGACCACTATTTTATAATTATTTGAATATCTGACCGTATTATTTTGAAGAAAACAAATTTATTTTACTTTACTGATTAAGGATTGGGTAAGCCCCGTAAGGCCGACCAATTTTTTTAAAACTGGTTCATTGAAGTAATTAAATTAAATCAAATGATTAAGCCCCGTAAGGCTGATCAAAGTTTTGTAAATCTAAATACTTAATGAATCTATTAATTACATGAAAGATTTGATATGCCCCGTAAGGCTGACTGATTTTTCAAAGGTTTATTTGAAAGTAACATTTATAAACATAGGTAAACCCTGTAAGGTTGACTGTTTTTAATAATGAATTTGTAATAAATCAATACGCATAGAGATTATGTATGTCCCGTAAGACAGAATAATTTTTAGAATGACCTGTTTAAAAGAATTATTTTTTGAGCAAGCCCCGTAAGGCTTATCATTTGTAAGAATCTAATTATTTTAAATAGGTGATAAACAAAAGAATTGGGTAAGCCCTGTAAGGCTTGTCCAATTCTTGTTATTATGTTTAATGCGAATTAATTATAAAATATTTTTAAGGGTTTATTTTAACTCTTTATTGTTTTTTAAGTGTTCGGTTTCCTCCATCATTTTAATGATCCAAACAATTTAAGCGTCTTTTTGTTTAAAAATTTATTCAACGAAATTGTTTTAAACTTATTGACTTTTATTTTGGTGGAGGTAGAAACTTCATAGGATCAGCTGTGACTTACTAATTTTTACACATCTATTTATTCGGATTGCTTTTATTATATCCAATTCCTTCAGTGATAAATTTTAATTTATTATTAATGACAGATCACTTTATTATTTAAAAATAAATTTTATAATTTCTGTGAAAAAATAAATTATTCAGTAAAATTATAAATCAAAAGAAATTGATGCGAGCAGTGAAGCAATGGATTATTTTTTTTGCAAATCAAGAATAAAGAAAAATCATTTACTTTGAAAAATATTGAAAGAATAAGATTGTTTAAGAAATAAATGCTTTTTTAAGATTGCTTACTTTATTCATATCCTCTATTATCATAAAATATTGATTATTGATCAAAGCCTTATCGCTTAAGGCAGTGATTTCTGCTTTATCCAAAGCATCTTCATAGGCTTTTCTTGCCATACGATCGCAAAACTCACATGATGAAAAAACCAGTTTACGGTTATTCTTTACATCCATGTGTTTAAGGTCTTCCCAGGGTAAATATAATTTCAACAATGGAAGTTCTTCTTTAATTCCACCAAGCCTTCTTAGTTCAGATGATAATTCATGTTTACAGTCCCGACTGGTTTCTGCCAGCCGGGAAAATAAACTTTTCATTGTAGATCCTTGTGTTTCTTCAGCAACACTGTTATACGCAGCTTCGCGACTGTTATTAATTTCAATTAATAGATTGATGGCTTCAATAAACGGTTGATTATTATTTTTTACATCCATTTAATTTATTTTAATATTTCTTATTGAATTAATAAAGTATCACTTCATGGTATAAAATATTATACAGCCTTGTCACCCATTAAGGCCTGTTCAACTGCTTTCAAAATTAAAAAAGTTCTTTTTGAAGAGCTTGATTCAGCATAGTTTCTTAATACCGGTTCGGTTCCTGATGCACGGATCATTAACCATTCATCATTCGCGAAAAAGTATTTATACCCATCAAGGTTTTCTGTACGTTGTATTTGATAGTCACCAAAACTTTTATAATTATTTTGTTTACAATTTTCTATGATCGTATTCTTTAATGATTCATTGATATGCAAATCAGAACGCTCGAATGAAAATGGACCTACAATGGCATAAACATCTTTAATTAATTCCTGCAACGACTTGCCTGATGATGCCATGCATTCCCAGATAGTTAAACCAATCCATATACCATCTCTTTCCGGTATATGTCCGTTAATTGCAATTCCACCTGATTCTTCACCGCCCAACATCACATCTTCAGAAACCATTGTACCTGCAATATGTTTGAAACCGATTTTGGTAACCTGGTGTTTTAGACCGAAATGTTCGCACATCCTTGCTACCTTTGGAGTAACAGAAAAAGCTGTTACAACTTTTCCGCGCATACCTTTTTGCTCATACAGGTATTTAATAAGGATTAGGATAATATGATTTGAATCAATAAAATTGCCATCTTTGTCATATAAACCAATTCTATCAGCATCTCCATCTGTAGCTAAACCACAATCAATTTTTTTTTCTCTTTTGATCAATGCTGAGAACTCAAGAAGGTTTTTGTGTATTGGTTCAGGAGCTTGTCCTTTGAAAGAAGGATTGTATTCGCAATGAAGAAGCGCAGTATTTGGTAATAAACGACTTACTACATTTTGTCCCGCTCCATACATGGCATCATATGCTAAATTTAGTCTGGATTTACGGATCAGGTCAAGGTCAAAGTTAGTTTCAACGTGCTCGCAGTACATAGTCTCAAGATCTATATATTCTATCAATCCTTTGTCAATAAATTGTTTTATATCAAGATTATCAGGATCAAAGGAACCTTTTTTAGGAATCATATTTTCTATTTCTTCTACTTTCTCTGGTAATAATGGTCCTCCATATGATCCTTTTAGTTTAAAGCCATTGTATTCCGAAGGATTGTGACTTGCAGTAATAACAATTCCAAGATCAGCTTTTTGTTTAACTGTACCTAATGATACCATAGGAGTAGAAACAAATCCTTTTGCTAAAAATACTTTTATTCCCTGGTTACAAAGTATAGCCGCTGTGGTTTCCGCAAATAATTGGCCGCCAAACCTGCTGTCATGTCCTAATACTACTGTTGGATTTTTTTTGTTTTTTAAAAGCCACTGTCCGGTTGCTTCAGCTACTCTTGCTACGTTTGCAACAGTGAATTCATTTGCGATTATAGCTCGCCAGCCATCTGTACCAAATTTAATTGTTGTCATATGTTGTTTTTTAGTTGTGAGAAATAGAAATTATTTTAAAGCTATTACTTTCAATTCTAGTTGTTCTGATTTGAATTGTACTACTTCAGGTCCGGAAATTTTCGTTTTCGTTTTTTTGTAAATTTCAGATCGTATATTTTTTTTATCAACTCCTTTTTCAAAAAGATAGTTAAGGAGGGATTGTATTCTTCCTTCTGTTTGTTTTATGCGATCATCATTGCTTTTTTTACTGGTATATGCTGCTATTTCAACTTGTATAGTGGGATTTCGTGTTAAAAAATTGGCGAGTTTATTTATTTCAATATCTGAACCAGAACTTATTGATGTTTTTCCATCATCAAAAAAAATATTATTTAGTTTTATTTTTGACCCTTCTGCAATGGGTTCAAGCTCTATTAATTTATTCAATTGATAAATGTTTGGGTCATTGTTTAAATTAATATTTTCAGAGTGAAAAAGGTATCCTTGTGATTCATAAGATATATTTTGATTTTTTCCAGGAGGGATTATAAATGCGTACTTTCCTGTTTTGGCGGAAGGATGATAAATCCCTATAATTTCACCTGTTTCATTATTCGCAATGGTGATTTCAATATAAGATGGTATGTTTCTTTTTTTGTCAGTGACTGTTCCGCTCAAAATCGTGATAGGTTTATTTTGTAGATTAATAAAAGTTGCGATAAAATTATCATTGTTTTGGATGGTTGAACCTGAATCATTTTTAAGATTTTGGTTTTTTTTATACACCGGATAACCAATATTTTGAGGAATAACCCAACCGGTGCTATCAGAAAATATACTAGAAAAATTATCAAAAAAATCCTTTTTCCTGTTTCTGTTAGAACTAAAATAGAGCGTTACTCCATCCGGAAATACATAAGGAGCTTCTTCATCATATTTGGTATTAATTCTCGATCCCATATTAATCGCCTTTCCCCATTCCCCGTTTGAAAGTTTCATACATTTATAAATATCTTTTCCACCAAAGCCTCCTTCACGCTTACTTGAAAAATAGAGTTCATTTCCGTTTGTTGAAACAAATTCATTGGGCTCCCAACTTTTATTAATAATATTTTTACTCAGTTGCTCAGGCTGTATCCATTCATTTCCATGTAAAGAACTGCAATATAAATTGCCATTTCCATTGTCATCCTTATAAATCAAAATAATTTGTCCATCAACAGATGTTGCTATGGTTGTTTCCATTATATCTTCGGTAGTGTCAGTTTTTTTTGGATCATGTTTGAAATTATAATAATGGGCTTCTTGTATTTCTTCATAAAAGTTTTTACCATATGAGCCGATGTCTGTGGAAGTTTTTTTTAAAGGAATTGAAATTGAGGATGGTTGCTTTAAAGTTGATAAAGTTTCGTGATAAGCATATAAATTCTTTCTATTTTTTTTGCTTCCGTTTTTATTATCTGTAAGGTTAGCTGTTAGTTCTTTTAATTCTTTTAAATCATTTGCCATTTTACACATTTCAAGTTCTTTCGAAATGTCTCCATTTGATTCGCCCTGATACATGCTCCTATATTTTTCATAATGCAGAATTGCTTGGTCAAAATCAGAAATGAAGTAATAGGCGTCCCCTAATAATTTGTAAGTATGAGATTGTTTTTGTTTTCCTAGATCATTTTTAGCAAGTGCTTTCTTAAAGTAACCAATAGATTTTTCTTTTTGGGATCTTGAATTTAAATAGCAGACACCCATTTTATAATTGAGGTTTGTATTTAAAGAATCTTTTTTTAATTGAACTTGGAAATAATCCCAGACACCTGAGAATCTTTTTTGTGAAAATAATGTTTCTGCTTCCTCACTCGACAGTTGCTGTGCCTGGCTGATCACAGATACAATAATTGGCAAAATAAAAAAAAGAATTTTCATTATCTAAATTTGAATAACTGATTGTTGTTCAAATCTAAAGTAATCATTGATTAATATAACTGATATTCGGCAGTGGGATCTTTTTTATAGCCAAAAGCCTAAAGAAATGTTTTAATCCTGCGCTAAGGTTTTTCCATCAGCTAAATCAAATTTACTGAGAGTTTTAGAAAGGCCGTCCAGTGTAAATGGTTTCACCATAAAGTCGTTGGCACCAGCTGCAAAGGCAGCTTCAATTACAGGACGATCGTTTAATATAGACATAGCTACAATTGGTGTTTTACATAAGTGTACTGTGCGTAAAATAGTCAGTAAAGAGAGCCCTGAAATACCTGGCATCATAATATCACTAAATACAAGGTCAAATTTACCGTCAACCACTTTATTCATTGCTTCTTCGGCATTTTCTGCTAATTCAACTTTATGTCCAAGTCCCTCAATAACATGCTTGAGTGAATGTAAGGTAAGTTTATCGTCTTCAATTATTAAAATATTCATATTTAGTTTGATATTTAATTTGTCAATATGAGGGACACTAATGTATAAATCTATAGGTAAAATTACGATTGATTACTGTTAAATAAACATATATTTCGTCAATTGGGTAATTAACCTAGCTAAAACCTAAGAGTAAATATTGATTTAATTGTTTTATGCAATAACCATTCTAACTAAATATTGAATAGCTGTAATCGGGCTATTTAAATTACTGTTTTATCGAATGGTTAAAAAAAAAATGAATTACAAAAGTATCTTCGATTTATAGAAAAAAGCTTCACTTAATTTACATGTTTGATTAAAAGTAAATATTATGATTACAGATCGAGTAATACCAAAGGAATTGAAAGAGAAGATAAATATATTAGTGGTTGAGGATAATCTCCTAGGAAGAAAATTAATAGGTTTTTTACTTAAAAAATGGGGTTTTCATTACGACATATGTGCTAATGGAAAACTGGCTCTTGAAAATCTAAAATTGAATAAGTACGATCTTATCTTAATGGATATTCAAATGCCGGAAATGAATGGACATGAAACATCAAAATACATTCGGGAAAAATTAAAACTTGGTTTACCGATCATTGCCATGACATCACACGCTACAGAAGAAGAAAGAAAAAAATGTCTTATATCCGGAATGGTTGATTATATTGCCAAACCAATAGTAGAAGAGGAACTTTATAATCTAACAGTAAACTATTTGTTTACAACCGTGGTAGAAAACCTCGAGAATAAATATTAAACCAATTAAAATCTGAATTTAACTTAAAAACAAATAAATATGGAAGCTAAAACTGAAAATATTCAAAAAACAACCGACCTTAGCTACTTGATTGAGTTATCAGCAGGGAATAAAGTTTTTGTAAAAGAAATGGTTGCACTTTTTCTTTCAGAAAATCCTGAAGAAATTAAAGCACTTGCAAAAGGTATCGCAGAAAAAAATTACAAAACAATAAAAACAGTGGCTCATAAACTGAGATCAACGATTCCATTTATTGGACTGGATAAACACATTGAGAAAGAGGTTGTTGAAATTGAATCTATGGCTTCCGAGTCAGTGGATATAAAAGAGATAGAAATACGATTCTCAAAAATTAAATCTGTTTGCGAAAAGGCGTATTTTGAATTGAGCCCTGTTTCATCAGTTATTTAATTCATCAAGACATAAATTATTTAATTATTGCTCATAAAGCAATAATTAAATAATAAAATTCAATAATGTTTAAAGATTATTATCACCTCCTAGGCTATAATAATTATTTTCTTCATCTTCACAACCAATGTTTTCCATTTCATCATCCAGTTCAGATCCCGGAATGTCAAGATCAGTGCCTGAAACGTCATCCTTGAAATCTTTTTCATTTGGGCCCATCAATTTTTCATTTGGAATTTTATTTTTACTAATATCTTCAGGGTCAATATCTTCTTCTTTTAATCCCTGACTGTAAATGTCATCTTTTGAAGGATAGTATTTATAACCTGCAGGTATGTTTTTTTTACTTTTTATCTTGATGTCTTTTATGACTGTTTCGTTATTAGTTTTCATCTTATTTCTTTTTAGAATAAATATTTAATAGAAAATAAATTCGTTTTATTCGCTGATCTTATCTTCTTTGCTTTTTGATTTTACAATTGCTTCTTTAGTCTTACTTTCTTTTTTCTTCGATCTTTTTCTTTCCTTTGTTACTTCTTTACTGTTAGCTTTATAGGTAGACATGGTTCCAAGATGATTTTTCCTACGGGATCTTCTTTCGTTCCTGTCCGACATATTGTCAGTGGAGTTATGAATTCTATTTTCCCTTCTTAATTCCCTTTTTCCTTTAAAAGAATTTTTATTACTTATAGATTCAACTTTTGGCTGCGCAAAATTATTGCTTGTACTCATAATAAAAAATAGTAAAATGAGTGTGATAATTGTTTTCATGATTTTAATTTTTAAATTGTGAAATGTATTTTTACTTCCGGTAATCGCAAATACCATTGTCTAACATTTACTCAAAGTTAAAGAGAGTTTGAAGCCATTATCATTTAATTCGTTAAAGGATATTGGAAAGATGTTGAAGGTGCTAAATAAATGCGTGAAATAAATTATACCATATCGGAGTAAACTCAATATCATAAAATACAAATGTTAAGATTTGTAAACGGCAAATCTTAATATATCTGTTTGATATTACTTATCAACTTAGCAACTTTTAAGTTGCGTAAAGTATTTTATGTTCTTTTTTGATTTAGGAAATCTTTAATGTCAGAAATCACCATTTTATTTTCTGCCACAAATAATTTTATTTTTTCCTCAATTAAACTTGTTTCTTTACCCAAAAGTGCATTTTTTTCTATATATTCTAAATATTTAACTAGCTGGTTTAAACCCATGATAGAATAAGAGGGAATGCATTTATGGGACAATTTTTGTAATTTTTCATAATAGTCTGTTAAAGTCCGTGTGGTCAGTACTTCATCGCATTCTAATGCAGTTGTCAGAAATTTATCCACCATTTTTGTGACAAATTCCTGATTATTATTACTTACTTGTTGCAACTGTTCAAGACTGAATGTCGGTTTGTTTAATTTCAGTAACTGTTTTACAGGTTTTTTTTCTGAAATTGTATTTAGATATTTAGAAAATAATTTTGTTACTTCCTTTATATTGTATGGTTTTACCAAAAGATGGTTGAAGAATTCTTTAAGATCATTACTCATCGCATTTTGTGTAAGTTGAGTTGCAAGTCCAATTATGATCGTTTTAGTTGTTTTTGAGGACTTATTATTTATCTTATTAAATAAGTCAGGGTCGAAATTTATTGGATCGTTAATTCCTAGAAAGATTGTTTTAAATGGTTGTTTTTCAATTTCTATAATTCCTTCCTTTATATTAGTCACAAATGTAAATGAAACAGATAGGCGATAAAGGAGCTCATTAATAATTAATGCGCTTATTTCGTCATTCTCAATAACCAGGATCCTATTATTTATAGGCATTATATCATCATTTTCTATAGTTTTTGTTTTTGGACTTAATATTTCGGCATTGGAAAACGTTTCTGAAAATTGCATAACGATTTCCATCTCTTCTTTAAATAATGGTTTCTGTGCTTTAGGATTAGTATGTGTAGGTGGCATAATGCTTTTTATTATTAATCTATACTCTACAATATTGTACCAAAATAGATTTCGCCCATTTTCTCCTTATTAATGAGGAGATAAGATGATTTTGAGAATAAAATATGGATCATGGAATTCTCTATTCAGGATTCAGATTCTTTATTTGGGAATTTAAAACAAGTTCTTAAGGCCAATCAAACAATATGTGCACACTTGTAAATTTCACCTATTGTTTATTATTGAGGCTTTTAATACCATATAATCGTTAAATTTATAATTATAAAATTTGTTTTTATTTATGGTGCAGTTTTTGACTTTTAAAAATTAATTACAGGGTGTAAAGAAATAATTAAATGGAAAATGCTGATAAAACAAACCCAATCAATATATTATTGGTAGAGGATAATCCGGGAGACATTAGACTTACTCAAGAGGCTTTTAAAGACGGTAGGATAAAAAATGAGCTAAATATTGTAATGGATGGAGAAGAAGCTATTTTTTATTTAAAAAAAATAGTCAAATATAGTGATGTCATTACGCCAGATATTATTTTATTGGATCTTAATCTTCCAAAAAAAGATGGCAGAGAAGTTCTCTCCGAAATAAAAGCAGATCCATTATTAAAACGTATTCCTATTATTATTCTGACTACATCAACTGCCCAAAGTGATATTGTAAGCACTTATTCGCACCATGCTAATTGCTGCATTATGAAACCGGTTGATTTTAATCAGTTTATTAATGTCATAAGAACAATCGAGAATTTTTGGCTCTCTATTGTCAGGTTACCACTAAATAGTTAATTTAGAAATATTATTATTTTATAAATAGATTATGAAACCACCAAAAGATGTAACAGTACTGGATACAGAAACATCAACATATTGGATAGAGGATAGCGGAATTATTTGTTCAATTACAAAAAAATCGGCATTTCAACCAATGGAAGATTATCAAAAAAGTATGTGGGAGTTTAGAAAAAAGATTGGAGATAGGAAAGTATGCTTATTGGTCGATGCAACCAATGCAGCTGAGTCCAATAAAGAAATCAGGGATTATGTTGCATTGGAACTACCAAAATTTGTGAAAGCTTTAGCTGTACTTTCCGGTTCTGCATTGGGAAAAATGCTTGCCAATTTATTTTTTAAATTAAAAACGCAGCCTTATCCAATCAGGATATTTAATGATGAGCTTAAAGCTAGGGAATGGTTAAAACAATATATTTGATAAAATAATCTGTTATCATGAAATCAGCGATTAATAATATTAAAGATTCACGCATTGAAAAAATGCTTGAAAAGCTTGCTAAGCTTTCAGCTTCAGATCAGAGTGGAATGTTTTCTGTTTCTGATAAAGGAGATAAGATCGATCTAATTTTACACCATATGAATGGATTGATTGAAAAACTAGAAAGTAAAAATGAAACAATTGAAGTTTATAAAAACAAATTCGAAAATATATCTGAAATATTACTGGAATATGCTGTTATGGATTTTTCCAGAAAAATCGTTTTAAGTGATAGAAGGGATGAAATTGATGCGGTTTCAGCAGGCTTAAATACTCTAGGAGAGGAGTTGGAGTCATCATTTCTATCCCAAAAAAAATATGCCAGTGATCTTGAAAAAATAAACATATTACTATTCGAAAGTAATGAAAAAGTACAAGCAATATTTAATAATGCGCCAGACGCCATTATCGCCAAAGATCTTAATTATACTATTACGGAATGGAATAAAGCCGCAGAAAGGATGTATGGATTCAAAAAAGAGGAAGTGCTTGGAAGGTACAGTGGGGGAATTATCCATACTGAATTTATTTTGCCTTATACTGAGAGTATGGCAAATATGCAAATGCAAAATAGTGGTGGCTGGAGTGCAGAAGTAATTCAATGGACAGAAAGACAAGATAAAATGGACATTCTGTCCAACAATTCTTTTCTAAAGAGTGATGAAGGAATTCCTACAGGCTATTTGTGTGTAAATAAAAATATAACGGAATTAAAAAAAACTCAGGAAGCTTTAAGGATCAGTGAGGAAAAATTTAATAAGTCATTTATGCTTAATCCTACTGGGTTAGCTTTAGCAGATTTGGCTACCATGAAGTTCATAGAAGTTAACGATAGTTTTTTAGATATAATTGGTTTTCAGAGAGATGAAGTTATTGGACATACACCTGATGAGATTAAAATTGTAGATGAAGAAATAAAAAACCAAGTGATTGAAACTTTGTTTGTTGAAGGCTCTATTAAAAATAAAGAGGTTTCTTTTCGAAAAAAATCTGGGGAATCAGGTGTTATGTTATTTTCTGCTGGATTGATTGAAATTAATAATGAGCAATGTGCTTTGATGATAATTCATGATATTTCAAAACGAATAGCTATTGAAAAAGAACTTAGTAAAAAATCAGAAGAATTAATACGCTCTAATGCTGAATTAGAACAATTTGCTTATGTGGCTTCACATGATCTTCAGGAACCATTGAGAATGATAACCAGTTACGTTCAGTTATTAGAGAAGCATTATAAAGATAAACTGGATCAGGATGCGCATGATTTTATTACGTACGCTATTGACGGTGCCAACAGAATGCAAACGTTAATCTATAGCCTTTTGGAATATTCCCGCATAAACAGGGTAAAACCATTTGAGTATATGGATCTGCAGGATACTTTAAATGAAGTATTAAAAGACCTGACCATTGCAATTAGTGAAAGTAACGCTAAAATTGAATACGGCGCTTTACCTGTTATATTTGGAGACAAAGTTTTAATAGGACAATTGTTTTTTAATTTAATAGCCAATGCGTTAAAATTTAAAAGTGATAGGCCTGTGGAAATCAATATTACAGGTGAAAGACAAGGTAACGAGTTTTTATTTGCAGTGAAAGACAATGGTATTGGAATTCAAAAGGAATACAGTCAAAAAATATTTACCATTTTTCAGCGTTTATATTCAAAAGATAAGTATCCAGGAACAGGAATTGGCCTGGCTATTTGTAAAAAAATTGTTGAGAGACATGAAGGTAAAATTTGGATTGAATCAGAAGTTGATAAGGGAACTACATTCTATTTTACAATAAAGTCGGATCAAAAGCGCCTAAAATAGATTAGAGGCAAACTATGAATATTTAGCTTATGTTACCATTTTAAAGCAGTGATTTGTGGATGAGAAAATCAACATATTATTAATTGAAGACATTACGGCAGACTCTAAGTTAATTAAGAGTTACCTGGAAGAATCGTATGGAGATTATTATATACTCTCAGTTGCGGATAGTTTATCGGCTAGTCTTGATTTGCTAACTTTGAATAAATTTGATATCATCATCATTGATCTTTCACTGCCCGATAGTAATGGCATTGATACATTTAAAAAAGTTAAGGCAAGTTCATCCGAACTTCCTTTAATTGTTTTGACCGGTCATGAAGACGAATCGATTGGTATTGATACTGTTAAACTTGGGGCCCAGGATTTTTTAATTAAAGGTAAATTAAATAGGAAAGACTTAAAACGATCAATTGATTACAGTATTGAACGTAATAAACTTTTAAAAATATTATCTGAAAATACAAAAATACTGGAAGAGAAAACGGTCGATCTGTTTGAGGAAAAATATAAACTTTCATTGGCGCAAAAGCTTGCTCACATAGGGAGTTGGGAATGGAATGTAAAAGAGAAAATATTTACTTGTTCTGATGAATTACAACGCATTCTTGGTTATGAAACAGTTAAATTAAATATTACCTATGAGGAATTTATAGGCTTCGTTCATCCTGAGGAAATGGAATATGTGACGGGCATGATTGAAGAATCCATTAATACACTCCAGTCTTTTGATTTTTCTCACAGGATCATCCGAAAAGATGGCGCAATCAGTACTCTACAGTCTAAAGGTGAATTATTAATTGATAAAGAAAAAAATATTTTAAAGATTATTGGCACAGAGCAGGATATTACTCAATGGAAGAAAAAGGAACAACTTGAGCAATTGGCCATTGTGGCTATTAAATCTTTTAATGCTGTTACGATTGCCGATAAAGAAGGGAAAATAGAATGGGTTAATGCTGGTTTTACAAAACTTTCGGGTTATAATCTCGATGATGTTAAAGGAACATATGGCGAAATACTACGATATGGTGAAAAAACAGGTTTGTCACCTGAAACAAACTTTTATAAAACAATCCTTAAAGAAAAAAAACCGGTAGCCTATGAGAATAAAAATTATTCAAAGTTCGGCAAAGAATATTGGGTACTGACTTCTTTAACTCCAATACTCGATGCAAATGGTGATGTGGAAAAAATCATCTCTATCGACTCAGATATTACGAAACAAAAAAACGCGGAACAAGAGCTTATCATTGCTAATAAAATAGCTGAATATTCACTGGATAGTGGCAATAAAGCGTTGGAGGAATTGTACAAAGCAAAAAAGCAACTTGAGGAGTCATTGAAAGTAAAAGAACAATTCTTAGCAAATATGAGTCATGAAATAAGAACTCCTATGAATGCTATTATAGGTTTTACTAACCTTCTTTTAAAACAGGAAAAAATTGCTGTTAATAATCAATACTTAGATGCGATAAAAACATCAGGCGAAAACCTTCTTGTAATTATTAATGATATCCTTGATTTTTCAAAACTTGAATCCGGAAAGGTAACTTTTGAAAGTATTAGTTTTAAATTATCACAAACCCTTTCCATGCTAATTGAATTGATGTTTCCTAAAGCAGTTGAAAAAAACATTCGGCTAACAACAGAGATCGATAATCATATTCCTGAACAACTGGTAGGTGATCCTACACGACTGAACCAGATACTGATCAATCTCGTTGGAAACGCCATTAAGTTTACAAAAGAAGGAGCTGTTAAGTTACAGGTTTCTATATTACATGAAACTAATGATTTTATTGAATTAAAATTTTCTATTTCTGATACCGGTATAGGAATTCCAGAGGATAGCCTTTCACGAATATTTGACGAGTTTACACAGGCAAGTAATGATACAACCAGAAAATATGGAGGAACAGGCCTTGGTTTAACTATCACCAAGCAATTAGTAGAACTCCAAAAAGGCCATATTGAGGTTAATAGTAAACAAAATGTAGGATCAACATTTTCATTTAATCTAAAGTTCAGAAAAAATATTTCGGTTAAGGATCAGAATTTATTTGTGACCAACAAAACTCATCCTGAAGATTTCCCTTTACTTGGAGTGAAAGTCTTATTGGTAGAAGATAATTTCTTTAATCAAATGCTGGCTTCCAAAATTTTGGAGAACTGGAAATGTATTGTTGAAATTGCAGGTGACGGAAATATAGCCATTGAAAAAGTGAAGAACCATGAATTTGACCTGATACTTATGGATATTCAGCTTCCTGAACTTGATGGCTATGAAGCGACTGCATACATACGAAATAATTTTCCTGAACCAAAAAACGGTATTCCGATTATAGCAATGACCGCACATGCTTTTGCAAATGAAGTTGAAAAATGCATACAGTTTGGAATGAATGATTATATTTCAAAGCCTTTCGATGAAAACCGATTATTTGAAAAAATCTTAAAAGTTGTTCGTAAGGAAGAAATAAAACCAGATAAGTTTATTGAATTGAAGAAAAAAAATAGGCTGGATTTGTCTTATCTTGAAGAAAATTTTAAGGATAATGAAAAACTCATTTTAAAAATGCTTAAAGTTTTTTTTGATCAGATTTCTGTTTTAACTTATACCATGAATTCTTTAATAAGTGCTAAAGAATACAAATCACTAAGAACATTCATTCATAAAACAATGCCATCTGTTACTTTTATGGGAGTTCAGGATCTTGAGAAAGTTTTTTTACAAATGGATGATTATTTAGTAAGAGAACTGACCATGGATGATGTAAAAAACATATCATCAGAAGTCGAACAGATTTGTAATGATCTTATAATTGAACTGGAAGCAGAAAAAAGAAAAAGAGCAACCTGATATATTTTCCCAAATCAGGAAAATATTCTCTCAATGAGATTTACACGACTATTGCCAAATATTTAACTTCTTGATTAATAGTTGTCTATTAAATGGCACAATGATAGCATACAATGAAAAGTATATCATTTTCATTACGTAAACGTCCAGATTATGCATCGTGCCGTTAAAAAAAATACAAAAAAAAATAAGCCAATAGCTGAATCAAAAAAAATTGAGGTCAGGAATTTGGTTTTAGAGGATTACATGGGTTTATGTGATTCAATGACTGAGGCTTATAAAAATTGGCACGGTTTGGTTTGGACGAAAGAACAGATCAAATCATTGCTGGAAATTTTTCCTGAAGGTCAAATCGTAGTGCTATTTAATGACAGGGTGGTTGGAGTTGCCTTATCCATTATTGTAAATTATAATAATTTTGGTGATGATCACACCTATCAGCAGATTACCGGTGACTATACATTTAATACACATACAAGCACAGGGGATGTATTGTATGGTATTGAAGTGTTTGTTCATCCCGATTATAGGGGATTACGTTTGGCGAGAAGATTATATGATGCAAGGAAAGAATTATGTGAACGGTCGAATCTTAAGTCAATTGTTTTTGGTGGAAGGATTCCTAATTACGCTTCACACTCTTTAAATTTGAGTCCAAAGGATTATATTAATAAAGTAAAAACGAAAGAGATACATGATATGGTACTTTCGTTTCAGTTGGCTAATGAATTTCACGTAAAAAAATTATTAGATAATTATATGCCGGTTGATGAAGAATCGAAATCATGTGCCACATTAATGGAATGGAATAATGTACTTTATTCAGAACCAAATAAACAGGTTATACAGCGAAAAAGCACTGCAAGAATTGGTTTGATACAATGGGAGATGCGTTCATTTAGTAATTTTGACGCCTTATGTGAGCAGATCGAGTTTTTCGTGGATACTGTATCCGGTTATCATTCAGATTTTGTTTTATTCCCTGAATTATTTATGGCGCCATTAATGGCCGATTTTAATCATCAAACCGAAGCCCAGGCCATCAGGAGTTTGGCCGCATTTACTGAACCATTACGAAATAAATTCATTGATTATGCTATAGCGTATAATGTTAATATTATAACCGGTAGCATGCCATTCATTAGAAATGGAGAACTATATAATGTTGGTTATTTATGCAGAAGAGATGGATCAATAGAGAGGTATACAAAAATACATGTAACACCAACAGAAGTGAGTTGTTGGGGTATTGTTGGAGGCCATAAATTAAAAGTGTTTGATACAGATGCAGGAAAAATTGGTGTATTAGTTTGTTATGATGTCGAATTCCCTGAGCTGGCAAGGCTTTTAGCTTTGGATGGTATGGAAATACTTTTTGTTCCTTTTTTAACAGATACACAAAATGCGTTTACTCGGGTTAAAACATGCGCACAAGCTAGAGCTATTGAAAATGAATGTTTCGTAGCTATTGCGGGTGGTGTTGGTAATCTTCCAAAAGTACATAACATGGACATTCAATATGCGCAGTCAGGTGTTTTTACCCCGGCGGATTTTGCTTTTCCAACAAACGGGATAAAAGCGGAGGCTACTCCGAATTCAGAAGCAGTATTAATTGTAGACGTGGAATTGGATCTTTTGAAAAAATTGCGATTGCAAGGCAGCGTTCATAATCTCAGGGATAGAAGAATTGACCTTTATGATTTGAAACAACTGAAGCCAAATGGCAGGTTGGAATCCCTTAAGGAACACTCAAAGGATCATGATGCGGATATTTTAGATCCGGAAATTAAAAAAAATAAAACTATTAAATAAAATTATTATGAAAACTATTATAGCACCAACCGATTTTTCTCCATCAGCAAACAACGCAGTTGATTATGCTGTAGAACTGGCGAAATTATTTAAAACAAGGATTGTGTTAGTAAATGCATATCCTATCCCTGAAACCCATTATGAATTAGGTGGCTCATTTGAACTAATGTCTTCCATAAAAAATTCTTCAATTGATAACCTGGAGCAGTTAAAAGCACAGATCCTTATGAGTAATCCTGAAATTGAAATTGACTGTATCTCAGAAATGGGCCATGAGTATAATGTTATTGTGGATGCGGCAATAAATGAAAATGCTGATTTAATTGTTATGGGAACTGCAGATGAGCCGGGGTTTATGAAGGAAAATTTATTTGGGAGCACTGCTATAGAGATTGCTAGAAACCAGGAAGTACCAACTTTTATTATTCCTGAAAATGTGACCTATCATAATGCAAATAAAATCTCATTTGCATGTGATATGCAAGACACTGAAAAAACCGACTTAGTTTATGTAGCCAAGTATTTTGCTAAAATGTTCGAAGCTGAACTAGATATTGTTCATATTGATGATCCGGAAGAAGAAATTACTATTAATAAAGCCACAACCAGCTTGTTTATAGAACGTAAACTCGAAAGTGTAAAGCATGAAACCTTTTATATTACCGGAAAAAGCATTGATAAGGAATTAGAATCCTATTTTGAATCGCACCATACAGATGTTGTATTAATCAATCCTAAAAAGCACAACATATTTTATCGTTTATTCAATCATAGTATTACAAAAGAATTAGTTTACAATTCACATAAACCAATTCTTGCAATTCATTAATCAAAAAAAACACCGGAAAAAAAATCAAAAAATAGAAGCCATGGAAACAAACAACCAATTTAAAATTGTTGTATTAGAGGATAACGATTTTTATAACCAATTATTGACCCGGCAATTAGAGAACTATACTAGTGAAATTGCGCAGGATAAAGGATATAGTTTTGATATAAGTTCTTATACCAATGCTACCGATTTCTTAAAAAACTTTAAACCGGATACTGATATTGCTTTTGTTGACTATTATTTGGGGGAAAGCAAAAACGGCCTTGAAGTTTTAAAAATTATTAAACAAAAATGTCCCAAATGTAAAGTAGTGGTTATATCAAGAGAAAATAATATAAAAACGTCATTTGAAACACTTAATGAAGGAGCTTATACTTTCATTTATAAGGATCAAGGTGCATTGATTGAAAGCTGTGTCCTGGTAGAAGAAGTTATAAAGGACAGATTGAATCCTCTGGTTTAACAATATAAAAGTTGGTAAATTGTTCTCCTTTTAATGGATAGTAAAATAAATCTTTTTTTTACATCAAAATAATTACTTTTGTAGTTGCTCTTAAAGATTGATTATTTAATTTTTTAAATAGCCTGAATCATCAGGCTATTTTTTTGCCACTAAAATAATGTTATTAAATAATAATGATCAAATAAAAATAAATACCATGAAGTTTGCTTTAATAGTAGGCTTCCTTCTCATGGGATTAAAATTTTTAGCTTATTATTTAACCGGTTCCAGCGCGATTTTAACAGACGCAATGGAGTCCATTGTCAATGTATTAGCCGGTTCTTTTGCCTTATATAGTTTATATTATGCCGCAAAACCCAAAGATGAAGATCATCCTTACGGCCATGGTAAAATAGAATTTCTATCAACCGGTGTTGAAGGAGGTATGGTAACGCTTGCCGGTATTGCAATGACCATTAAAGGGATTTCTGCTTTTTTTTATCCTCATACTTTAAATCACATTGATATAGGTTTGGGAATTTCATTATTTTCTGGAATAGTAAACTATTTATTAGCAATAAGCCTTATTAAAAAAGGAAAGAATTTACATTCACCAACGATGATGGCAGATGGTAAGCATTTGCTGACTGATACCTGGAGTAGTATCGGACTGGTAATCGGATTATTAGTCATTTATTTTACAAATTTCGCTTGGATAGATTATGTGATCACTATTGGCCTTGGTGTTTTTATTACCGTAACAGGTATTCGGCTTATAAAAGAATCAGTCGTTAATTTATTGGATAAAGCTGATTATGGAAAAATTGAACACCTGATAAAGGTTTTAAATGCCAAACGAAAAGAAAGCTGGATCGATATCCATAATTTAAGAGTTGTAAAATATGGTTCAGTTGTTCATGTAGATTGTCATATGACTTTACCATGGTACTTTACCTTGGAAGAATCACATAAAGAAGTTGATGACCTCGATAAACTGGTTACCACAGAATTTAGCCATGAGATTGAATTTTTTATTCATGCCGACCCTTGCTTACCTAAATCGTGTTCAGTTTGTATCATGCCGGAATGCAAGGTGAGAAAACATGAGCTCGTTCAAAAACTCGAATGGACAATGGCAAATGTTTTACCCGATGCCAAACATACTTTATCGCAATAAGTGGTTATATTATTTTGGCATGCCCCGCAAACAGTCAGATTGAAGGATTTTGACATTTATCTTTCATACATGATTTTTTCTAACTGAATTAAATCATCACCCGGGAAAAAGAATAGCGTGAGGGATTGCAGAGGAAATCCTTTTTTGAGGCACGAAAAAAAGATTGAAGCGAAAAGCCCGACCCGCAGGGACACGCCCAAATAATAAAACTAAACAATCTCTTTGGCTTTATCACTTAAAAAAGCAAGAGCCGCTTCCCGTTCATTTGGAATAACACCATCAAGTATCGCATCTTTTAAAGCATTCTTCAGATCACCTACTTTTTTGCAAGGTTGTAATTGAAAGATTTCCATGATCTCTTCGCCGCTTACCGGTGGCTGCCAGTTTCGGATCTTGTCTTTCTCTTCCAGCTCCTTGAGCCGGTCTCTGACCAATTCAAAATTTTGTAAGTAGCGTTTTACTTTATTTGGATTTTTGGTTGTAATATCTGCTTCGCATAATGCCATCAAGTCTTCCACATCATCACCCGCTTCAAATAATACTCTGCGAATGGCACTGTCAGATATTTCAGTTTTTGCCAATACAATAGGGCGTAAATGTAGCAGCACTAATTTTTGAACGTACTTCATTTTTTCGTTTAAGGGTAAACGAAGACTTTCAAATATTTTAGGAACCATGCGCGCTCCCTTATCTTCATGCCCATGAAATGTCCAGCCATGATCCGTTTCAAAACGCTTGGTGGCAGGCTTGGCAATATCATGCAATATAGCCGACCAGCGCAACCAAAGGTTATCACTTTTTTTGGCTACGTTATCAAGCACTTCCAATGTATGGTAAAAATTATCTTTATGAGATTTGCCATTGATAGTTTCTACACCATGCAATTTCATCATCTCCGGAAATATCAATTGTAATAAACCTGTATCCGATAATAATTTAAAACCAACCGATGGAATAGGGGAGAGGATGATCTTATTTAGTTCATCTGTGATGCGCTCTTTGGAAACAATACTAATCCTGTTTTTATTTTTAGAGATCGCTTCTAATGATTTTTCCTCGATGGTAAATCCAAGTTGTGATGAAAAACGGATAGCACGCATCATCCGCAATGGATCATCGCTGTAAGTAATGTCAGGTTCTAATGGCGTACGAATAATTTTGCATTCAATGTCATTTACGCCATCAAACGGATCCAGTAATTTTCCAAAATTGGATTTGCTTAAACCTATGGCCAAGGCATTAATTGTAAAATCACGTCGGTTTTGATCGTCTGTTAAAGATCCATTTTCTACTATAGGTTTACGCGAATCATGATTATAAGATTCACGCCTCGCTCCTACAAATTCAATTTCTAAATCATTGATCTTTACCTGAGCTGTACCAAAAGTTTTAAAAACAGATAAATGAGCCTCATGCCCTAACTGTTGATGAACAAGTTCTGCTAATTCAATACCCTTCCCAATAGTTACAACATCAATATCCTTACTGCTTCTTCCTAAATAAATATCGCGCACAAAGCCACCAATCACATAAGCATCAACGCCCAACTGATTGGCACATTCTGACAGTGTTTTAAATATAGGGTGAGTTAAATGCTTGTCCACTCAGCAAAAATAAGGTAAATTTTTTAAATATGTCTTTTGTAATGTTCCTACTCCTAACCTTCGGGTAGGCTGGTGAGGGCAGGAAGTCTATATTTTTAAGGCAGCCAATTTTGTGGCCATCGTATTGACTAATTCCCTTAACGGTTTTTCAGCCATTACCTTTATAAATGGATTCATATCACCTTCCAGTTCCACATTGGTTATTTGATTCTCCAATAAATGAATATGCAGTGTAAAAATAAATTTTGCAAGACCCGAAGTTTCGAAAGTAATGCGCGATTTTGGTAAACGCTCTTTGATCTTAATGGTTAATGCTGTTAAACCTTTAATATTAAAAGAACATTGTTCGGAGCTACACTCAAAATTATCAATCTTATCTTCGGGCAGTAAATGTTTAAAGTTATTGAAATCGCCCATGAAATCAAACAGTTGATCTGCTGTAGATTGTGTTGTATGCGTTTCGCTAAGTATGCTGAAATGTCCCAAGATTAAATTTTTATTGTTTCCAGGAAAAAGGGCTCTTTCTCCATTCTTTTAATGATTCAATATCATTTTCAGAAATATATTTGTGTTTTAACGCCACTTCAATTAACGTATTATAATCACATAATGTGGTTAATGGGCAATTTGCTTTTTTTAAATTTTCAGTAGCTTCATCAAAACCATAGGTAAAAATGGCAACCATTCCTTTTACATTACAACCTTGTTCACGCAATGCCTCTACAGCTTTAATGCTGCTTCCGCCGGTAGAGATCAGATCTTCGATTACCACAACATTTTGTCCTTTTTCAACCACACCTTCAACCATGTTTGATAAGCCATGTTTTTTCGCTTCGCTTCGTACATAAACAAATGGCAATCCCATATCTTGCGCAATTAAGGCTCCCTGGGCAATTCCGCCTGTTGCAACACCTGCAATCACATCCGGTTTGGTAAAATTCTCGTTGATTACATTTACATATTGCTGACGAATATAAGTTCTGATCTGTGGGTAAGATAATGTTTTTCGGTTATCGCAATAAATAGGAGATTTCCAACCGGAGGCCCAGGTAAATGGTTGATCAGGTTGAAGCTTGATCGCTTTGATTTGTAATAAAAATTCGGCAACTTTATGCGCGGAATCAAATGGTGTCATTGTCATAGGGGCACAAAAATAACAGGATTAAGGCTATTAAACACATCAAATTATGAACATCACGATATATTATTTGTCAAAAAAAATTATTGTAACCGAAGGAAATCAAAGGTCGGAAAATCAATCATTTATAAATATAGATAACTTAAAAAAATCTGAATTGTTAGATGAATTTGCAAAATTTGCCCATCAAAAAGATCAAACTTTATTAACTTTTGTTACAATAAACATTGAACAGGCTTTGGAGAAATTCAGAAAACCATTTAAATATATATTTGCGGCTGGCGGATTAATTCAAAAAGATGATAAATATCTATTTATTTTCAGGTTAAAACGATGGGACCTTCCAAAAGGTAAACTGGATATGGGTGAAGGACCTGAAGAAGCAGCTATTAGAGAATGTGAAGAAGAGTGTGGCATCACAAAATTAACTATTACTAAAACGCTTGAACCTACCTATCATATTTATGATCATAAAGGAGGGTTTGCTTTAAAAAAAACATTTTGGTACGACATGACTACTAAACATGAAGGAATACTTGTGCCGCAGCTAGAAGAAAATATCGAAGAGGTTGTATGGTTTAACAAATCTCAAATTCAGGAACAAGTGCTTCCAAATTCTTATCCGGCGATTTTATCGGTCATCAGGAACAACATCTAAATAATTTAGCTTTATTACTAAACTTGTTTAGAATTTGCTATATTTGTTTATAATGCTATTATTTTGTTAAGGATGGGTATTAAAAAAACATTGTTAGAAGATATAGCCAAAGAGCTGAATGTTTCAAAAACATTAGTATCCATGGTTATTAATGGTAAAGGTGATGCTTATGGCATCAGCAAGAAAACACAGGAAAAAGTGTTATCAAAAGCCGGAGAAATGGAGTATACTCCTAATATATTTGCCCGTGCTTTAAGAACAGGAAAAAGCAACCTAATAGGTTTACTGGTGGCTGATATTTCCAATCCTTTTTATTCACATATTGCTAAATATGTTGAACGTGAATTAGCATCCAAAGGCTATAACCTAATGATCTGCAGTACCGGTGAAAATGTTGAACGAGAAGAAAAACTGATTAGCTTGTTTGCTGAACAACATATGATCGATGGTTTAATTATTGCTACTACAAATACCTCCGGTGAGTTTTTTAAAAAAGAAAGGTTACGTAATTTCCCAATAGTTTTTATTGACCGTTATTTGCCTGATATTGAATCTAACTATGTGGTTGCTAACAACTATCAGGGTTCATTTGAATTAACAGATCTATTGATTCATAAAGGATGTAAAAATATTTTAGCCTTAAATATCACACCATCTCACATTAGTTCATTAACTGAGCGTGTGAAAGGGTATAAGGATGCATTGAAGAAATACAGTATTCCTTTTAAGGAAGAAAACCTGCTCGAGATTTCTTTTGATAATATCCAGAATGATGTCCGTGAGAAATTACTGAAGCGTTTAAAATCATCCGGTAAAATTGATGCAATCTATACCTTGAATAACCACATTGCTACAGCCTGTTTAAATGTGTTTAATGAAATTGGATTTGACGCGAAAAAAGAAGGTGTTTATTTTGCTTCGTTTGATGATATCAGTTTATTTGATTTTGTAAAGCCTAATATCATTTCGGTTTCTCAACCTTTAGAACAAATTGGTGTTGAAGCTGCAAATCTCACACTGGAGCTTATCGAAAATAAAGGATTGGAAATTGCCATTAAAAAAATTGTTCTCCCAACTTCTATTATTTCAAGGAATTAATTTAGACATCTCCCAGCTTAGTCAGCGAGGGAATCCGTTGCCTATTAATTTATTTTTCTTTTTAGAAAAACAGGAAAAAAAAGAGGCTGCTAAATTAGCAGCCTCATCATTATCTCGCTATCAGTAAATAACCCGGTGCAATATGCTCCTTGTCTTTTTTATCAATCACTTTAATTAAGTAATAGTAGGTACCATCCGGACAATTTTCACCATTGGTTGCTTTTCCATCCCATGAATTATTAAGTACATCCCAACTGAATAACAATTGACCCCAACGGTTATAGATGTATCCTTCAGCCGATTTAACACCGGTTGTTTTAATATGAAAAACATCATTTGCACCATCACCGTTGGGTGTAAATACGTTGGGTATCTCAATAGTAAAACCATCTTCTGCAATTATGATCCTGGTAATTGTATCTGAGCAAAAATTAGAACTTGCAACTAACATTACTGTGTAAGTGCCAGTATTATTATAAACAGTGCTAGGGTTTGTTGAACCTGAAGTTAATCCATTTCCAAAAGTCCAGCTATAGCTGTTTGCACCTGTGCTGCTATTGGTAAAGTTAACATTTAACGGAATTTCACCGATCATTGGATCTGCCGTAAAATCAGCGGTTACGTTATCAGTGGAAACATTAACGGTTGACGTGGCAGTACAGCCCGTCACTAAATTGGTAACGGTTAAGGTATAAACACCTGTATCAGTAACTGTTGGTGTTGCAGAATTAGTTCCTGAAATAACACTTCCTGTGTTTGGCCCTGACCAGCTATAAGAAACAGCATCGGTTGCAGTAGATGTACCTAACAGAGTAGTAACAGAAATATTACATGGCATCACAACAGCCGCTCCCGCATTTGCATTTGGTGGTGTTACATCATTTACAATAGTGATGGTTTGAGAAACAGAACATCCGTTTACACCATCAAGTAGTGTTGCTACATAATCTCCGGTTGTTGAAGCTGTCACCGGATTGGCGGCAAAACTTCCACCGGGAATTGTCCAGATTGGAGAATCCGTTGTTGAAGGAGTAGCTGTTAAGGTGCTGTTGGTAGTTGAACACGTCAACACTGAATTGGTTGCAGAAACAGAAAGAGTAGGAGTATTAGTATTGGTAATTACAGATACCGGATAAGATATTGAACAACCTGTTGTTGTATAAGTAATAGTAACGTTATATGTTCCTCCTTGCGAAACCGTGGTAGCAGATGAAGTGGGTGAACCTGAAATAGCCGGTCCAGACCAAAGATAACTAACAGGGCTGCATGTTGTCGTAATACTGACAGGTACAATAGTATTTGTGCAGGTAATTGAATTTGTTACCGGATTTACTGTTCCGTTGGGAGATGCTGCACTTGGCAATATCTGAATAGTTGAACTAATTGAGCAACCGGTTGTTGCATTAGATGTTGTTAAAGAATAAATGCCTGGCCCCTGCCCAACAGCATTCTGATTATTTGTTCCTGCAATAACAGCCCCAGTTGATGGTGCAGTCCACGTATAATTTGCTCCTGCTAAACTTGAATTTAAATTTACTGTCGTAGTTACACATGTTATGGATCCAGTTGTGGAAACCGTTGTTGTTGGCAAAGAATTTACTGTGATAGTGTTTACAGCTGTGTTAACACAATTATTTAAATCCGTTCCTGTAACAGTATAAGTAGAGGTTGTTGTAGGAGTAAATGCAACTCCATTACTTATGCCTCCCGACCAGCTATAGCTGTTAGCGCCACTTGCAGTTAGAGTCACAAAACTACCATCACAAATAACAGAATTACTGGCATTCGCTATAACTAGAGGTAAAGAATTAACAGTAACAGTTTGCACCGCGGTATTGGTGCACCCACTTGTAGCGTTGGTTCCGGTAACAGTATAAGATGCAGTTGAAGTTGGAGAAAACGCCGTGCCATCTATTACTGAGCCTGACCAGTTAAAACTGGATGCGTTCCCACTATAAGTTAAAGTGGTATTATTACCATAACAGATAACAGAATTACTAACACTTGCGTTTACAGTGGGCAGGGTGTTAACCGTTACCGTAACCGGAGTTCTTATTCCAGCACAAGACGATGCTGTTGTTTGAATATAATAAGTTGTATTTGTTGTAAGGCTTGGCGTTGAATAATTTGGAGAATTTGCTTGAACGATAGAACCGCCTGTGGTGCTGCTCCACCAATCAAATTGTACAAATCCGGTTGGTGATGTAATTGTTAAAGTAGTTGTTTTCCCGGAACAGATTGTGCTTCCTGATATGACAGGTGTAGCTTCTCCTAAAATAAATGAATTTGGCGCTAAAGCTGCAGGTATTGCCGCAGTAATACTTCCATTCGTTGCACCTGTTGGAGGAGTGATTGTATTTAAAACGTAGGTCCAGTTAGCTGGAGGTGGTTGCGCACCTCGTAAAGCCATAATAGCACATTCCGGCATTCCCGCTGGAAAATCAGAAGTAAGATTATAAGTAAATAAAAAATTGCCAATAGGATTACCGGCATTACTTCCAATTCTAACATACCAGTTTGCTTTATTTCCCTGAAAAGAAATGCTGTCTCCTATCATCGAAACATTAGAAGCCCCACCGGAGCTTGTTTGCAGATGTGCAATAGGACGGTATTTTACCGGAGTAACATTCATTGGTCCAATTGGAAAATTATAAGTATTTGCTGCTGCGGTAACTTGTCTTCGTAATCTTCCAATAACAAAACTATTGACAGAAAAACCAGTTAATGTAGTAGTTGGATTGTTGTTGTTAATATATAATTCATAAACAGCAGGATTAGATATATTTGGATGAGTGTGAATAATACCATTCAATAAGTTTGCATTGTTTGTTACCTCTACATTAGATAAAGCATATACTCTTCCGCCAGGCTTATTGATTCTGAAATTGTATAAAGTACTTCCTCCCATATCAATATTTTGGTTTGCATTACCATCCAGAAGTACAATTCCTGTTCCGGCATTATACACTCCTGAATTAATAAAGTTTCCACCCACATTTAATGAAAACGTTTGTGAACTCCACGTTCCAAGCACATTCGTAAAATTATTCTGAATACGCGTATTATTAGCCATGATAACCGTAAATGTTGATGTTTTTGCTGATCTTACATTGTAAAAATCGCTTGTGCCATTATTTACAGATTGCGTTGTTGTGGAGCAGGAAGTGTAATCAAAATTGATTGTATTTAAATTGGGTGTAAAGGCGCCATTGTTTAACCAGTTTCCGGTTATGTAAATATTGGGATTTTGCTGGTTCAAAGTAGACGCAGCATCAATTACAACATGGTGCATAATTAATGAGTTTGTACCGGTAACAACCGTTGTTCCCATAAAATGACAAAAAGCAGTAGGAGAACTCGTACAATTCCTGTTAAATACTCCATTACTAATGATATTTCCTGTAAACCTTGTTTCTAAAGGATGAGCCGTTACACCATATTGTGATACTCCATTCGTATTATTAATGATCACATTTTTAAAGGCAGTAATGGTAGTGCCTAAAATAGGTTGTTTAAAAACAAATCCGTTAAATAATACAGTACCCGTGTTGGCATTAAATGTTCCATTATTCAAAAACTTTCCAAATAAGCTTAGAGTGTTTGAGGAACAACTTAATGTTGCTGTTGTATTAATTTGTAAACTAAAAATTTGAGCATTTACATTCAAAGTAATATTTGATCCATTCACAATAATTACACTATCATTACCTGTAGGAATGACCCCTCCTGCCCAGGAGGTTGTTGCATTCCAATTACCGGTCACTGCATTACTTAATCTGTTTACTGAAAATAAAATGGAGTTGGCACTCACTAAAAAAATGACAAGTATGTTTTTAATCATAACCTTCTGGTATTAAATTTGAAAACGCATTTATTTTTTTTGATTATACAATCGTAGCTAAATAAATTTATCTAACAATCAATACATAACCTGGTGCAATATGTTCTTTATCTTTTTTATCAATTACTTTAATCAGGTAATAGTAGGTTGCATCCGGACAATTTTCTCCATTGGCTGCTTTTCCATCCCATGAATTATTTAAAGCATCCCAGCTGAATAATAATTGTCCCCAACGGTTATAAATAAATCCTTCCGCCGATTTAACTCCTGTAGTTTTAATATGAAAAATATCATTAGCACCATCACCATTAGGAGTAAAAACATTTGGAATTTCAATGGTAAATCCGTCTTCCGCAATTATGATTTTAGTCATTGTATCTGAACAAGAATTAGAACTTGCAACCAACATCACTGTGTAAGTGCCTACGTTATTATAAACAGTATTTGGATTTGTTGAACCGGAAGTTAATCCATTTCCAAAGGTCCAGCTATAATTATTTGCGCCTATACTGGTATTGGTAAAGTTAACATTTAATGGAATTTCACCGATCATTGGATCTGCTGTAAAATCTGCAGATACATTATCTGTAGAAACGTCAACAGTAGATGTTGCCGTACACCCAGTCACTAAATTGGTAACGGTTAAGGTATATACTCCTGTATCTGTAACCGTTGGTGTTGCAGAATTAGTTCCTGAAATAACACTTCCAGCATTTGGCCCTGACCAGCTATAAGAAACAGCATCGGTTGCAGTAGATGTACCTAACAGCGTTGTAACAGAAATATTACAAGGCATTACAACTGCCGCCCCTGCATTTGCATTCGGTGGTGATACCTCATTTGCAATGGTGATAGTTTGAGAAACAGAACATCCGTTTGAAGCATCAATTAGTGTGGCTACATAATCTCCGGTTGTTGAAGCTGTTACCGGATTAGTAGCAGAGCTTCCGCTAGGAATTATCCAAGTTGGAGTATCTGTTGTTGAAGGGGTAGCTGTTAAGGTGCTAGTGGTGGTTGAACACGTCAATACTGAACTCGTTGCAGAAACAGTTAATGTTGGTGCAGTTGTATTAGTGCCTATTGAAGTTGATGCTGATGAAATACATCCGTTAGATGGATCCGTTACCACTAATGAATATACTCCGGCAGCATTTGCACTGATTGATGAATTATTACTGCTTCCCTGAATTCCTGTTCCAGTCCATGTATAAGTTACAGCAGTATTAGCTGTTGAAGAAACCGTTACTAAAGTTGAGGCACAGGTAACAGAAACTCCTGGCGTAATACTAATTGTTGGTACAATTGTATTGTCGGTTACATCAACCTGAGCAGCATTTGTTGAACATCCATTTGCCTGATTTGTTATTAAGCATGTGTAATTTCCGGTTGCTGTAAATGTTGGACTAGCAGTGGTAATTCCTGAACTCGGTGTTGGACTCCACGAATAGGTTACTCCACTAACCGTTGATGTTAAAGAAACACTTGGAGAAGGAACAGAACATGTAATTGTTGCAGAATTAGAAGTTAAATTAAAAGTTGGAGTATTTACGTCAGGCGTGATTGTCACTGTAGCTGCAGCTGAAATACACCCATTTACAGTATTTGTAACTGCCACAGTAAATACACCACTACCACCAAGCAATGGAGTACTGATATTCACATTGTCAATAGTTCCTGTTCCTGGAGCTGTCCATGTATAAGTTGTATTAGGGTTTGAATTACTTGTAACTCCAACTGTTGTACTTGGGGCACCACAAGTTGTTGTTAAAGAGGTGGCACTTAAATTTAATGTTGGTGCTACAGTACTTGTTGGAACAGCAACATTAGTGGTTCCTGTAACTCCTGAACAACCTGTAATTGTGTTGGTAATAGTTACTGTATAATTCCCTCCAGCTCCAACAACAGGATTTGCCGTTGCTGCACCTAAAATAATATTAGGGCCTGTCCAGGCATACACATAGTTTGTACCTGTAGGTGTGGCGCCTAAAGTAACGCTGCTGTTATTACAGGTAATACTCGATGAGGATGAAGTAATACTTGCGCTCGCAACGACAGGCGTTGTATTAGTTGGAACAAAAACAGCGTAAGATTGAGAACAGCTTGCTGTGTTAGTAATAGTGATAGTATAAGTTCCACCTGAAGAAACGGATGTGGCCGATGAAGTAGGGGATGCAATTGTTCCTGGACCTGTCCATGAATAATTAAGAGGTGATACGGTAGACGTTATGCTGACAGCAACGCTTGTGTTTGAGCAGGTAATTGAATTAGTAACCGAACCAACAGTTCCATTAGGCGTTCCTGCACTTGGTGAAACCGAAACAGTTGAAGTTGCAAAACACCCAGTTCCGGGATTAGTTGCTGTTAACGTATAATTTCCTGCACCGCCTACAGTAGTTGTATTAGTCGTTGCACCATTGCTCCAATTTAAATTAGATCCTCCTGTTGCACTTCCTGTTAATGTTACTGATGGGACAGCACACGTAATTACCTGATTAGATCCCGCTGTAACAGTTGGTGTGGTTAAATTATTAGTAACGGTGGCAATAGCTGCTGTAGTATTAGAACAGCCCGTTAAAGTATTAGTAGTGATCAATGAATAATTTCCAACAGCAGTAACAGTAACTGTCGCTGAAGTTGCACTTCCAGTAATGCCAGTTCCTGACCAACTATATGTAACACCGCTACCTGGTGAACCTGCTAAAACAGTAGAAGTTGCAGCACAGGTTAATGTTCCATTCGTTGCAGAAGCAACCGGTGTGGTAGTGTTAATATTTGCCGTCAAAGTGGTTGTATAAGTACATCCTGCAGGACTTAAAACAGTTAAAGTATATGTGCCTTGACCTTGTCCAATTGCGTTTTGATTGTTAGCAGTTCCTCCAGAAATAGAACTGCTTCCAGGAGCTGTCCAGGTGTAACTCTGTCCCGATAAGCTGGAATTTAAATTAATTGTATTTGTTACGCAGGTAATAGAACCCGTAGTACTGGCAGCAGAAGTTGGAATTGAATTAACAGTTATTGTTGTTACCGCTGTATTTGTACATCCTGTAGTGGCATCAGTTCCTGTTACAGTGTAGTTTGAAGTACCTAAAGGTGGATTAAAAGCAACCCCATTAGAAACTCCTCCAGTCCATATATAAGAGCTTGCGCCCGTTCCACTTAAGATAGTGGAAGAGCCATTACAAAGTGTAGGACTGCTAACAGTTGAACCAACAGTAGGTTTTGGGTTAACCGTTATAGTTCTAACGGCAATATTAGTACAACCACTGGCTGCTGTACCTATCACAGTATAAGTTGCAGTGGCTGTTGGGGTAAAACTGACACCATTTGTAACACCTCCTGTCCATGTATAAGTTGATGCGCCTGTTCCGCTTAAAGTGGTAGATGCATTAAGGCAAATTACTGAGTTACTTGTGGTTGAAGAAACCGTAGGGGGAGTATTAACGGTAATTGGCCTAACAGCCTGATTGGTACAGCCCGTTACAGCATTGGTTCCAATTACGGTATAAGTTGCAGTTGAAGTTGGTGTAAAAGCTACTCCATCCGTAACCCCACCAGACCATGAGTAAGAACTGGCTCCGGTTCCGCTGAGTGTAGTTGATCCGTTATTACATATTACAGAATTAGTTGTTGTAGAAGATACAGTTGGTTTTGGATTGACTGTAACTGAATAAGTCGCTGAATTTGTACAACCATTTGCTGCAGTTCCAATAATGGTATAATTAGTACCGACTGTTGGACTGGCTGTGACAGCAGTTCCAGTTGCTGCACTAAGTGATGCTGCCGGTGACCATGTGTAAGTATTTGCACCACTAACTGTTAAACTGGTATTAGCTCCATTACAAATTGTATTGGAGGAACTGGCAACCGAAACAGTAGGCACAGTATTTACCGTAACGTTCGTGATTGCTGTATTAGTGCAACCATTTGCGGCAGTTCCAATAACCGAATAAGATTGACTTCCTGTAGGTGCGACGGTAAATGAACTGGCAGTACTACTGGTACTCCAGGTATAAGTAGAGGCTCCTCCTCCGGTTAAAGTAATAGTTTGAGTTCCGCAATTAACAATGGCCGCACCTGCATTAATGGAAACTGTGGGAACTGATTTTACTACCACTTGCTTTGTTAATGTTTGTTTATATCCACAAATACCACCTGCAATGCAAGTAAAAGTTTGGGTTGATCCAGGATTAACTGTAATACTTTGAGTAGTTTCACCACTAGGAAACCATTCATATGATGTGGCACCACTAGGGGCAGTTAATATAGCACTTTGCCCGGGACAAACAGCTGTTGGGGTTGCTACTATCGCGGGAAAGGCAACACCATTTAATGCCTGAATAGTATAATTACAAATGTCTTTAGCATAACCATCTACCATTAAATAATAATTATTACCAACTGTTAGCCCGGTGGCTGAAACAGTAAATGTGGATGATCCTTCTTTAAAACTTGATACTGGAACAAAGTTATTGCATCCCGTGGATGAAAAAATTTGCATTTGAATTCCACCGGTAGGATAATTTCCTACCCAACAATTACCAACAGTTACTCTTAAATCAGCTATTGTGCTTGATGCTGTAAATTTTATCCACGAATTATTTTCAATATTCACATCTATCAAGGGCGAAGAATATGGTCCGGCAGTTGTGGCAGGACATGCCGGATAGTATCCGAAAGGCCCACAGGTATTGGTTCCATCCGGCTGATTAACTCCTGCAGCAGTTTCATTATTCGCGAACATTTGTCCCGCACCTGTTCCTGGCCTATCAGGAGTATAAGCAGCACTGGTTGAGCCAGAATAACCATTAATATCACAAACATATAATGCATTGGCACAATCGTCATTTGTAGGCGATTGAACACAAATTCCGAAATTGCCAGAACTGGTCCCAAAAGCCCAATATCTTAAATATAAAGTTGCTCCCGGAGTTTGACCAGTTGCAGCAATATAAGGAAGTAAATCATTAGCAGATCCAGGATATAAAGTATAATCACTGGAACAGGCAATTTGAGATAAGGATCCACAACTACCACTATATAGTGCCATAGATCCATCAGTAATATAGCCAGCTCCTTGATTAGGTAATGGTGTAACATAAACAGCACCACTTGCAGGAACTGTAATTTTAAACCAAACATCTAATGACCCGGCAGCAAATCCGCCAGATCCACCACTTCCTCCAACACAGGAGAATGGTGTTGGTGCTAAACCTGCCCCTGTATTTGTTGCGCCATTAGTGGAAAAAGTTAAATAATTACAATCAGATGTTACTGTTGGTAATTGAATTGCTGAACACGGATTATCATTAGGTTGTCCACCTCCAATAGGGTTTCCAACTACACAAACGGAGAAAGTATAACCACCTCCTGAGTAATAATCATACACACGCAAATAATAAACCTGGCCAGGGTTTAATCCTACAGCGTTTATTGTTTCTACTCCACCAGAAAAGGTATTATCCATACATGCTATAGATGATAGAGCCCCACAAGTTCCTGAAAATAATTCAACTACTCCATCAATACCAGCAGAACCAGTCATTGTAATGGTTTGAGTGTAACTATTTGCTGTAAATTTATACCAAACATCGTCATCTGCTGTGCCAGCGCATCCAGCTATACTTTGGGTAGCCCCAACTGTTGTTCCAGAAGTGTTAGAACAACTTGAATTGACTGCTAAATTTATTGCATTAACACAAGCATCATTAGATGGAGGAGCAGGAGGATTAGTTAAACATATATTAAAAGTACTGGAACCAGAACCTGCACTATAATGATAAACTCTTACATAATAAATGGTTCCGCTGGTTAATCCATTAATATTTACCGATTCTGTTTGCCCATTAAAAGTATTATCTATACAAGCAATTGACACTAATGCGCCGCACGTTCCTGAAAAAACTTCTAGTACTGCATCAAAACTAGCCGAACCTGCTACGGATATAGAATGGGATGTAGCTGTAGCTGTAAATTTATACCATCCATCATCATCAGCATTACCAGCACAACCGCTAATACTTTGCGTAAATCCTGCAGTAGAACCTGACACAGGTGTACAACCTGCAGATACTGTTAAAGTTACAGCTGACAAACAATTATCGGATTGCGAATAGGAAGATCCGATGCAACATAAAAAGATTAAAAGAGAGTAAATTTTATTCATAAGGTATGGTAAAAAATGAAAAATATTATTTAGAAACAACTTCTGATTTGTATTCTGATGGCATTAAGTTATTTCGAATTAAGAGCATCTTTAAATTATAAATACTAAATTCAAAATCAGTATCATTGTTGGTATATTTTTCCTTTGCTATCAATTTAACCTGACCTAAAGCCTTTTCAGCTTTATATTCGATTTTTACTTCAGTTACAAATTGCATCCGCAATATTTCATCCTTTATCATATCTATAGAGCTTGGATTTAATATTCCAGAAAAACTATAATAATAAATTTTTTCTGTTTCTTTTGCTAAAGAGGCTTTATCAAATGCCTGAGCGTAAAATCCAGATGAAAGGAGTGTAAAAAAAAGTACTATGTTTAATCTTAATAAATGTTTCATGAGTTTATTTTTATTTATCGTAGTGTATTATTATTGAATAATTTAGAATATTATATCTAAACAATTAATCATTCAATGTAACAAAAATATATCAATTTTTCGATAGATTTTGTAAGTCAATTGTTAAATATTAATTAAATCAATTTAGTAAAATTTATGCTTTTTGTAAACGTGTTAATTCATACAGCTTTTTTTGAATGTAAAAATGGTGTAAATCTTAATTAAAAAGTCTGGTGAAGTCTAAAAAATGAGCAAACATATAGCAATGTAATTAAACAAATTAATTATATTTGTATAATTACAAAACTGATATATGAAAATATTATTAACCATTTTTGCACTTACCAGCATATCGGCTGCTTTTTCACAGATCACAATCAATGCAAGTTTTCCTTCAAATATCAATATTGGTTCACTAGTTGATGCCGAAGTTAAAATCAATAAAGGTGCAGTTGGTAATTTTGCGAAATACCAGTTGGATGTACCTACTGGATATATGATTACTTCAGTAGATGCAAAAGGAGGAAATTTCACATTTGAAAATCAACGTGCTAAGATCGTATGGGTTTCTGTACCATCTGAAGCTGAATTTGTAGTTAAATTAAAGGTACAGGCTAATTCTGATGCTGTAAACCCAGGTACATTTACTCAAAAATTCTATTACCTTGAAAATAGCGAAAAAAAAGAAGTAGAAGGATTGCCTGTAACGATTAATATTGGTGGCGGAACCACTTCCACCAGCAGTTCTCCTGTTGAAACTGCACCTGTTTCCACAAAACCAATAGAATCCAAGCCTGTAGTGTCAACTCCAACTGAATCTAAACCATCTAATACTCCATCAACTCCATCAAATACAAAACCTTCAGAATCAACACCTGTAAAATCCAAGCCGGTTGCTTCCGGATCATCATCTGAGGCAGGAATGACTTTCAAAGTTCAAATTGGAGCCTATTCAACTGAGCCTTCAAAAGGTAAATTTTCCGGTGCAGGAAAAGTAAATGTTGACCTGATCAATGGCATGTATAAAGTAACCACAGGAAATTTTAAGTCGCATGATGAGGCCGCAAAATTACGTGATGATTTGAAAGCAAAGGGTTTTAATGGATTTATTGCTCGGTATAAAGACGGGGTGCGTATAAACTAACTCTTATTTCTAATAAATAAGCTATAAAATGTATCTTTTGGTTAGAAAATACCTTATAACCATTTTTTGCCTGGTCGGTTGTATTTTATCTGCACAGCAATATCCATGGTGGACACAATACCGTGCTAATCAAACACTGTTTAATCCTGCTTTTTGCGGAACAAAACGGGTTGTGGATATAAGAATCAATTATCGAAACCAATGGACTGGTTATGACGGCGCTCCAAAAACTTATGCCTTATCATTGAACTCCCGTTTATGGAAAGGAAGGATAGGAATAGGTGGTTTTTTATTCAAAGATGACATTGGACCTTTTAAAACATTAGCTAGTAGCATAACAGGCGCGTATCACTTAAAGTTTGCTGATTCAGAATTATCATTTGGTATCCAGGGAAACTACATCAAACAGCGATTCAACGGGAATGATGTCACGATCAGGAACCACATGGATAAAGCTATTAATCAATACGTAGAAGACAAAGCCGGTGGTTTTGACGGAAGTTTTGGTTTGCTGTATTACAATGACAGGTTTCATTTAGGAGTTGGGGCCAATAATATTGCCAGCACAAAACTGGAATATTATAAAACCGATTCATTAAAAAAAACGAACTATATCAATGTTCCGCATTATAATATATCTGCAGGGTTTAACTGGGCGGATGATATTAATTATACATTTGAGAATTCTATTGTAGCGGTATTTGTTCCGGGTGTTCCTATTTCAATGGATTATACTTTGCGGCTGCATATAAAACAACAAATAATAGCAGGCTTCAGTTTTCGGTTGAATGATGCTATTGCCTTACAATTAGGTTATACCATAAAAGAAAAATTCCAAATATCTTATTCATACGACCTAGTAACATCGCCTTTAAGAAAATACCAAAAAGGTTCTCACGAATTAACTCTTATATTTTCATCGAATATGGCAACAGATCAGAAAAAGAGAGGATTGGATAAACGTTTCCTTCGCCAACGATACCAATACCTTATCCAGTAAAAAATGATTTTTTCGGTAATAGATTTAGGAACCAATACATTTAATTTGTTGATTGCAGAAAGATTTCCTAACGGCACTTTTAAAAAATTATTTAATACTAAAATTTCTGTTAAACTCGGCGAAGGCACTATTAACGAAGGGTATATTTCAGATATTCCTTTTGAAAGGGGAATTAATGCTTTGAAATATTTTCAACATTATTTACACGAATACAAGGTAGAACATACTTATGCGTTTGCAACTTCAGCCATTCGTTCTGCTTCAAATGGCGTTGAATTTGTAGAACAGGCTTTGAAAACCACAGGAATTCTCATTACAGTTATTGATGGGAATGAAGAAGCGGATTTAATCTATCATGGAAACAAGATGGCGATTAAAATGGATGATTCCGTTTCTTTAATTATGGATATTGGCGGGGGCAGCACAGAATTTATTATAGCAAATCGTAGCACAATTTTCTGGAAGCAAAGTTTTTTACTTGGCGCAGCAAGGCTTTTAGAAAAATTTAAATTATCAGACCCTATATTACCCCATGAAATTGAGCAATTTAATAATTATTTGAGGCAAGAGTTAGCTCCCTTATTTGATGCCTCTCGTACTTTTGAGTCTGTGGAATTAATTGGCTCATCCGGAGCTTTCGATTCGGTGATCGATATGATTGCCGGGGAATTTAGTACCGGTGATTTGAAAGAAAACCAAACAGAATATTCAATCAATCTTGAGCATTATTTTTTCATCAGTGAAATGATAAAAAAAACATCTATCAAAGATCGTTACCAAATTAAAGGGTTAATTGAAATGCGGGTAGATATGATCGTTATTTCTATACTATTAATCGACTTTATACTAAGAGAGCTAGGAATTAAAGCGATTCGCGTTTCCACATTTTCTTTAAAAGAAGGAGTAATCAGTTTAAAACTGGGATTAACGCTTTCATAGTTTCTAAGTAAAAAATCTTTCCGTAAATTTGATGTAATGATTATCCAGAATCCATATACTTTATTTGTTTCAGAAGTATTTTCTGAGAAGGTATTAAATAAAGATAGTTGGCTAATTATTTTGCATGCTTCAAGAACGCCTCCTCATGTCGGACTTTTAATCGGAGGAAATTATAATTCCTTAACAATCAAAGGACATGAATTAAATATCAATATCGGAGTTTTACTCAAAACCATTCAGCAAAAAAAAATAGAAACACTATTTATAAAGTTAAAACAACATCCGGTGTTTAGTGTTGAATATCAAAAAGAAATCTGCCAGCATTACATCAAACAATTTACGCAGGTAAAAGCAAATGAGGCCACCTGCTTGAGTCCTGTTAAATTATTTTTACAAGAATTTTACGCAATTGATGAACAAAAACAGGAGCTGTTGTTTCAACTAGTAGAACGATTGATACAAAATGATTATATATCTTTTACCAATGGATTAAATATTAAGAATAAAATGGAAGGCAATGAATTTTCGTTGCCCATATATTCTAAGGAAGATCTACAGGAAATAATTAAAACAGAACGCGTTAATTATTATAAAGAATAATGTTCATCAAATCAGATCATATTTATTTAAGAGCCCTGGAATCATCCGATCTGGAATTATTGTATTCTTTCGAAAATGACCAATCTATTTGGAAAGTAAGTAATACACTTGTGCCTTTTAGTAAGGATGTTTTGGAGTTATACCTGCACACGGCCCACCAGGATGTTTATACCAATAAACAACTCCGCTTAATGGTTTGCCTTATTGAAAATAATGAAGCGATTGGCACTGTTGATTTATTTGAATTTGATCCTTTAAATTTTCGGGTTGGAGTAGGGGTTTTGATATTTGAAGCTTATAGAAAAAACGGATATGCATTCGAAGCTATTCAACTCATTAAACAATATGCGCATCATACTTTATTTATGCATCAGTTGTTTTGTAATATCAGCGCTTCAAATAAAGAAAGCCTGGCCTTATTTGAAAAATGCGGTTTCGAAAAAGCCGGTATAAAAAAAGAGTGGAATCAAATTTCAAAAAATAAGTTTGAAGATGAATGGATGTACCAACTTATTTTTTAAGTCCATTATGTTTTTATTACACAAACATAAAAAAACAGATTGATAAGTTATACCATTAGCATATATAGAGTAATCTAAAACATACGTTGTAAATAATCAAAAGAATGGATACTATTATGATTGACTCCAATTCTCTCAACGAGTTCGTTTTTACTCAATACGGTTTTAGAACTTTTAATTTCAATCAACATTCTAATTTTTAATTAATGTTGTGACGGAACTTTTTTCAATTGAAATTTTAATTCTTTAATAGCCTCTACTATTATTATTGGTAATGCGTTTGCCATAATGCATACATGTAGCTTTTATAAAATAGTCTAATTTAAATAGAAAAAATATTGACAATTTAATTATTAGTATTAGACTGAAAAATACCAGCTAATGGTATCACATTTAAAGGAATTGTCAATTTAAAACTAATGTTTCGTCCCATACTATAAATGCCAGATCGGCCTGTTCCATTATTGGGATAATTATCAAAATATTTTAAACGGCTCATATTGGATTGGTAAGCAATGTCAGCAAGGTTTGTAACAAATATACCTACAGTACATAACTTAACTTCCTTTTTTATACAAATGTCTGTTCCCATGCCCGCATCAAATAAAGTATATCCGGGCGTTTTGGTTTCCGTGTTATTTTCTAAAAATGCCTGATTCTGTGCCGCGTAATACTGCATGCCAATTTTAAAATATAAATGATGAAAGACACCCATTTTTTTTGGTAACTCTGCCCGAAGTTCTGAATTTGTATGCAAGGGTGGAATAAAAGGCAGGTATTTATTGCTATCATTTATAATGGCGCCGTTTCCACCTTTATTAATACCATAAACTATAGATATAGAATTTTCAAAATGTAACCAATCCAATGGATGTGGATGAATATCGATACGAGCTTCTCCACCAACTAATTGTGCTTTGGTTTGTCTGAATTTATAAACAGGGTAACTGTTACCAGCTTCCGTATAAATAGAATCTCCGCCGGTAAAGCTTTGTAGTTTTTGATTAAAAATATAATGATCAATCATATTATGAAAAACTTCAGCACTAAGCGAAACGTGATGACTATCAAAGAAAATCCCGATATCTTCCTGCAAATTGGTTTCGGGTTTAAAATTAGCATCGCCCAATTGTTGAAAACCTGAACCGGGATGCACTCCTTTGGCAGAGATTTCAGAAATATTTGGAGCCCTAAAACCTCTGGCAACGTTAGCTTTTATCAATAGTTTTTCTGAAATATTATAAGTCATACCAAGGCTTCCGGAAAAACCATGAAATGTATGACTGTAATTATCAAATTGTTTTATTGCTCCGCTTGTATCTGTTACTGTCATATCAAAACCGGTGATGGGATTGGTGTTGGTATATAGTTCCGTATTATGAAATGAACGGGTATCATAGCGTGCACCAAAAGCAAGGTCAATTTTTTTGATTACTTTTTTGAAATGAATAAATGGAGCAAAATCAAACAAGGTATAATTAGGAATAACAAACTCAGTTCCTTTATCTACATTATTCATTTGGTACATACCATTTACTCCAACAGTTGATTCCCAGGTTTTCAGTTCCGGTAAATAAAACTTCAAATCATAAGTAGCAGTTTTCATATTTAGGTAAAGGCCAGGTATATCCGGATTTTGAGGATGCGCAAATTCTTTCCGGATACTTTGCTGGTATCCAAGCTTCAACGCCAGTTTACTTTGACCAATAATAAATTGATTGGTAGAAAATAACCGGTAATGTTGTACATGCTGATGAATGCGATCAATCGAATATGCATTTAATTCATTATTACTTACAATTGGCCTTATGGTATCTTCTTCGGTTATTTGTTTAGTGAATTTTCTTGTTGTTGAATCACGACTGCCATCCGGTATTTCCTGTAAATTATCATAGATACTGAAGTTTAATTGAGAATAACCCCATTTTCTGTTCAATCCTAAATAAGCATTAAAATCCTTTTCCTTGAACCCGGTATTATGCACCCTTCCATCATATTTGTTTTGATAATTCGATGCTTCTTTATAAGATGCTCTCATACCAAAAACGATACTTTTTATATTTCCTCCAAGGCCAACTGAAGTTGTATAAAGGCCATTATTGGTTTGATAATTGGTTTGTAAACTTCCTTTAATTGTTCCGTCGGGCGCTGTGTTTTCGGGTAATAAATTAACTACACCAGCCAAGGCATCTGATCCGTAAATTAAACTCGCCGGGCCTTTAATTACTTCAATTCTATTAATTAAAAACTGATCCATTTCAATACCATGTTCATCACCCCATTGCTGTCCTTCCTGCCTCACGCCATCAAATAAAGTTAATACACGGTTATAGCCCAAGCCACGAATGTATGGCTTTGAAACATTTGGCCCTGTGCTCAGTACATTTACACCGGGTACTTTAGCCATCGCATCAATCACGTTAGTGGCGGTATTTTGTTCCAGGTATTGTTGGTTTATAGAAACCATAGGAACGGGATTTCTTTTTATTTCTGTAGCTTTTGATACTCCCGTTACAACCACTTCGTTGGATTCTATATGTGATTGCTCCATTTCTATAACAATCGACGTTGTTTGTGCAAGATCAATGGTTTTTATGATAGTTTGGTATCCTAATAATCGTACCTGCAACAATGCTTTGATAGAAGGTAGATGATTGATCTCAAATGAACCATCCGTTTTTGAAACACTGGAACTTTTGAGATCAGGAAAATATAAAATGGCTCCCGGTAAAACTTCGTTGGTTTGCTTGTCTTTTATAATTCCTGTAAACACTGTTTGAGCCTGAGTACTGATTGACACGATTAATGCAAAAAGGTAAATAATGTATTTAATTGACATAAGAATTTTGATTTTTTAAAGAAATTTATTTTACCTTATTTGGGCGTGTCCCGCCAAATAGCGGGTCGGGCTTTTCATTACTCACGCTATAGCGTGATTTGCAAAAGACAGGCAAAAAGGATTTTCACTTCAATCCCTCACGCAAAACTATTTTACCGGATCATATCCACTGCCTCCCCATGGGTTGCAACGGCAAATACGCTTTAATACCATCCAACTACCTTTAAAAGCACCATACTTGTTTATAGCGTCCAGTCCATATTGCGAACAGGAAGGTGTAAACCGACATGATGGTTTTAACAGCGGAGATATTGTATATTGGTAAAAGCGAATGATCGCTAAGGGGATAAACTTCAATTTGTTTTTTTAAAAGTTAATAACTCAAATTATTTTAAAAATAAATTAAGCTATCGGTGGACCTCTTAAAAGAGAAGTATTATATTGAGGTTGGAGAATTGAATTCTTATAATAAAAGTAAGATGTTTGCTTAGGGTCTTTTAAAGGGAGAAAATTCAGAATAAATTTAAAAACGGTGTAATATACTGGTGTGTCAAATTTTTCGAAATTACAATCTTGCGTTCCGTTTGATTGAATAACGCTAAGGTCAGAAGTTGACTGAACAGTTGCATGATCATGACCTAATAAAGCATGAATATATACTTTAGGAACAGCCGCAAATAATACAACTGCCAATAGTGTAACAGAAAATAATATTTTGAATTTAATTTTCAACGTTTAAATATACACATTATTGGATTACAACATATTAGGTTAGGAAATGTTTTGCATTAATATAAAAAATATAGTAATTGTTTTTAACTAAATTTACTATGATAATTAAAAATAATTAACGAATGAAAACATTATTTGAAATTCAGGATGAATTTTTTAAGCATTTACTTAATAATTTTAATGATGGAATCGTTATTCTTAATTCAGATTTTGAGATAACATATGTTAGTGATTACATCCTGCAAATAACAGGTTATAAAAGGGAAGACTTCATAGAAAAGAATGCGAAAGAAGTTTTTCCTGAAGACGTGTATGAACTACATTCCATCTTTGAAGCGAAAGAAATAAATTCATCGTTTAAACATTATAAAAAATTTCATAATAAAGATGGAACTGATTTTACGGCACGGGTTCGATATACAAAAGGATATGATATAAACGGTGATTTAAGATATATAATATATTTAAAGGATAACACCCCATTCCAGCGAAATCAGGATGATATTATTCGAAAAGCGATCACTATAGAAAACTTAGCTAAATCAAGAAAAATTAGGAATGGAGAATTAGATAAAGCCATTCTTGAAATTCTTGAATCGGCATCACGTTCTATGGATAATCAGCGAATAAATGCCTGGGTATTTAATGAAGATCAATCGCAAATTGATTGTATTGGAAATTTTGACGCTGTTGAAAATAAATTAGTTGAACAACAAACTTTGTTACGGGCAAATATGCCCAATTATTTTAAATTGTTTGATACTGAAAAAATCATCATTGCCTCTGAAGCCTTAACCGATCCTCAAACTGCTGAATTAGTGGAATCTTATCTTAAGCCTCATAATATTTATGCATTGATGGATATTCCAATTCGTATTGAAGGCGACATGATTGGAGTATTATGCTTTGAGCATACCGCTAATATAAGAATTTGGAATCAGCAAGAAAGGCAATTTGGCCTAATTGTGGCACAAATGATTTCTTTGGCAATTGAAACAAACCATAGGCAAAGAATTACTGGCGAGTTAAAAGAATCCTTAGAAGTTCAAAAAAATTTAATGAAAGAGTTTCAACATAGGGTAAAAAATAACTTTGCTGTTATTTCAAGCTTGATTAATTTAGAAGGTGAAAAAGCTAAAGATGAATATCATAAAAGTCTTTTTCAGGAATCACGCAATCGTTTAGATTCAATCGCAAAATTGCATGAGTTATTATATAAATCGAAATCATACATCAATATAAATCTAAAGCAATATTTAAATGAAGTTTTGGATAATCTCACTGATTCATTTTCTGCAAGCCATGAAGGAATAGATATTAAATCTAAAATTGATGACGTTGTTTTAGGAGTAAAAATTGCAATTCCGCTAGCTCTGATACTAAATGAGTTAGTTACAAATTCCTACAAGCATGCATTCAAAAATGTTAAAAAAGGAATTATTGAAGTGAATTTGACTGAAGAAGGTAAAGAAATAAAATTAGTAGTGAAAGATAGTGGTGCTGGTTTTGATAGAGGAGCATTAAAAAGCCACTCTGTTGGATTGCATATACTGGATGATCTTGTTAAACAAATAGATGCAACTTTAAATTATAGATCAGAATCCGGCACAGTTGCAGAAATTTGTCTAAGTATCGTATAATTTATTTAGGTTTATATTATTTAAAATGAAAGATGGCTTAATTTTGTTTGCCTATATACAAATGGTTTTATAAAAAAAGAGGGAGTTTGAAATTTCAAATGCTCCCTCGGAGTGGCCCTGCCAGGAATCGAACCTGGATCGTAGGCTTCGGAAACCTATATACTATCCATTGTACTACAAAGCCGTTTTGTTTAACAAATATAAGTATTAAATTTATGCTCATTAGCTACAATATTTTATTTTTAATATCGTTATAACCACATGCGTTTCAAAATCAAAATTTTTATATTTCTTGTAGTTTTAAACCTGGTTGCTTTTTCACAAGTAAAGATCGGTCAATGGGTTGATCATTTATCTTACAATTATGCAAATAGTGTTGTTAAAGCTGGAGGAATCGTTTATGCGTCAAACGGTTCAGGATTATCAAAGTATGATGAATCTGATAATAGCCTGGAAAAATTAACTAAGATTAATGGATTGTCAGATGTTGGGATTAAATTGTTAAGGAAGAATGATTATAATAATGATGTTTTAGTTATTTATAATAACACAAATATTGATGTTATTAAACCCGATGGGAAAATCATAAACATCTCAGATGTTAAAAGAAAAATTATTCAGGGAAAAAAATATATTAATGAAGTATATTTTAAAGACAATTTTGCCTATATCTCGTGTGGGTTTGGAATTATTTTATTTGATACGGATAAACTTGAAATTAAAGATACTTATTATCTTGGAAATGGAATTGCAACCATGGAAGTGTACCAGGTTACCAGGAACGATACTGCTGTTTTTGCCGCTACTCCAACAGGTATTTACTATGGAAAAACAAATACTAATTTAAGCAATTATCAAAATTGGAGGCCCTTGAGTGCCGGAATTGCTCCGGGTCCGTACAATAGTATCGTTAATTTCAATGGCAAAATCATAGTTAATTATTCTGAAAAACTAAAGTCAAATACTTCCTTAAAAGATACTCTTTATGAATTGACAAATGCTGGTTGGATGAAATATTCGATTAATGGAAACTACATTAATTCAGAAAATATAAAATTATACGATTACTCTAAATATAATAAACTTTTAATTATTGATCAATATGGTGTTGCGGAATATAATTCTTCGGGATCGAGGTTAAATTACTTGACTGATTATGGCTATAACGACAACCTATATGCTAAAATTAATGACTTGTATTATGAAAATAATAATTTGTATTGGGTTGCTGACCAAAATCATGGTTTAATAAAATCCGGTGGTGCTCCATGGACTCCAAATGAAAGACTTAAATTAAATGGGCCTTCACATAATGTAGTGAATGATCTTGATATTAAAGATGGTAAACTGGTAGTTGCACCTGTTGATTTGGGAGTGGTCTTTAATGCACAATATCAAAAGTATAGAGCAAATATTTATGAAAATGGTGAATGGCGCTCTCTACAAAATGAATTCCCCGATTCCATAAGGGATGTAAATGCGGTATCAATTGATCCTAATAATAAAGAACATATTGCTTTTGCATGCATGGCCAGTGGCCTCGTAGATTTTAAGAATAACCAAATACAGGGCGTTTATAAGTATGGTAATAGTCCTTTAGTTGGTATTAATGGAGGCAGTGATATCAGGATTACAGGGGTTAGTTTTGACAAAAATTCCAATATATGGGCTTCAATAACCCTTGGTAAAAAATGTATAGCGGTAAAAAAAACAAATAATTTATGGACACTTTTGGATTTTGAACAATTTGTTGTTCAGCCTACAATTTCAAAAATTATATTTGATAAGTATGACCAGGCTTGGATTGTACTGCCTCGTAACGTTGGATTAATGATTTATAAGGATGTAAATGGCTTATCGCAACCTAACTCTTCAAATACAAGATTTTTAAGCACAGGCCAGGGTAACGGAAAATTACCATCGGTAGATGTTAGGTCTATTTGTGCAGATAAAGATGGCAAAATATGGGTAGGTACTGCTAAAGGTATTGCAGTTTTTTATAACCCTGAAAACGTATTTACTAATTCAAACTGGGACAGCCAGCAAATTTTGATTGAGCAGGATGGACACGTTCAGATATTATTGGAAAATGATGTTATTACAGCAATAGCGGTGGATGGTGTTAACAGAAAGTGGATAGGGACAGAGAGTTCCGGCGTTTATTGTTTTTCTTCTGATGGTCAGGAAGAGATTTATCATTTTACTGAGGAAAGCAGTCCTATTTATTCAAACATAATAAAAGATATTGCCACCGATGAAACAACAGGTGATGTTTTTTTTGCTACTGACAAAGGAATCCAGTCTTTCAGAACTCCAATTATTAAAGGATTTGATGATTTCACAAAAGTTCATGCTTTCCCCAACCCCATCAGGCCAGGATCATCAACACCTGTTTATATTACCGGATTAATAGATGAGGCTGATGTTAAGATTACTGATGTTAATGGAAATCTTATCTGGTCAACAAAATCGCAGGGAGGGCAGGTTGTTTGGAATCTTCAGTCGTTTAGCGGAACCAAAGCCGCAAGCGGAGTTTACATGATTTATTGTTCATCCGCGAATGGAGATAAATCAGCCACCGCTAAATTATTGATCATTAATTAATGCTTTATACCACAAAAGGCATTGTTTTGCATAATATAAAATATGCCGATAAAAAAATCATTTCTAAAATTTACACTAAGGATTTTGGATTAATAACAGCGAATATTAATGTTGGAAATGGACCGAAAGCAAAAATTAAATCGGGTGTCATTCAACCTTTAACACAAATTGAATGTGTTATTTCTTTAAAAGAAAATAAAGAGATTCAACAATTGAGTGAGATCAAATGCTTGTTTGTTTATACCGAACTGCATTCTAATTTCACCAAAATTTGTATTGCCCAGTTTTTAAATGAAGTTTTATATAAATGCCTTAAAGAACAGTCTGCGAACGATGATTTGTTTGATCTAATTTGTGGGACCTATCAATGGCTGGATAAAGCGGTTGACAATTATTTCGATACCCATATTTATTTTTTATTTGAGTTGACAAAGCATCTGGGCTTTTACCCTGTTAATAACAGGGATAAAATTAATGCCTATTTTGATACGCTTGAAGGAAAATTTTGTTCAACCACAAAAAATTTCCCTTTAGGATTTGATTATTGGCAATCTGAACTGTTCTCTGAATTATTTTCTTATTCTCTTTCTTATCAAAAAAAAATAAACAGAAGTGAGCGCCTCGCACTGTTGGATTGCCTGCTGCATTATTACAAAATGCAGATTCCGGGTTTGGTAGAGTTCAGATCATACAGGGTGATGCAAGAGATGGTAACGGAAATGTAAACTAATCTTCCTGTGTAAAATCTTTGGAGCGTTTCAGTTTGCGCTCCTTGATGTTAAAATATTCTATCAGCATGGCAAATGCCAAAGCTAAGTAAGCATAGTTCTTATTAAGCTCTAAATGTTGTTCGTGTGGCAGAGAAGTATTATAGCAGTCAATTAAAGCTTCAGCAACCAGTATACCGCCAATCACCAACAAAAAACATAAAGCAATCATTTTTATACCAGGATTTTTATTAATAAAATCAGCAACAAGGCCCGAAAACAGGATCATTAATAACATCGATATCACAACAGCGGATACCATGATCAAAACAATTCCTGATAAACCTACAGCAGCTAAAATACTGTCGAATGAAAACACAAAATCAATAATAATGATTTGCATAATAATGGCATTGAACGTAGATTTTCCTTTTTTACTCGGACCAATTTCATCTTCATCTCCATGAACATTTTCCTGTATTTCCTGCCACGTTTTTATTAATAAAAATATACCGCCACTTAACAATATAATGGCTTTTCCGGATATACCGTAAGCTCCAATATAAAAAAATGGTTCTTTTAAGCCTGCTATATATCCCACAAAAAATAACAGCACGCTTCTTACTATCAGGGCTAATAGTAAACCAATAGTTCGGGCTTTGGCTTGTTGTTCCCGAGGTAATTTATCAACAGCGATGGAAATAAAGATGATATTATCGATTCCAAGGATGATTTCCAATATTGTTAATGTCAATAAGCTAATGAGTCCGTTAATAGATAGTAAATGGGATAAATCGGAAGATAAACTGTGCATATATATATTAAAATACAAATATAGCCCCTTTTTAAATTTTTACCTAAAAAATATTATGATTGATTATCAAATACTTAAATGATATTTTAGTACTATGTGTTGCATGGTACTAAAATAATTACATATCTTTGTAAAGCATAATAATAGAGTTGACCTAGTACTAAAAAAACGTTCTTTACTTATTTCAGTTTTTATTCTGCAGATTATCAACTGATTTAAGAAACACTTCAAAATTCTTGAAAACGCGTTTTAAGAATTTATGAAGATAATGAAATTTAAAAATTAAATAATTTAAAAAACTAAAATGAAAACAATAATAAAAAAATCTTTTACCATGTTGGCGATAGGTTTTTTATTTAGCCTGAACTTAAAGGCTAATGAAAACCCTAAATCGATCTTGCTTTCCGAAACTAATAAAGCAATTAAAGAACATATTAAATTTCCAAATTTACTGCTGCACTTTAATCAGGAAGAAAAAGTCAATGTAGTTTTTACTGTTGATGAAATTGGGAAGGTTAATTTAGTGATTGCTAATACGACAAATGATTCACTAAAAAAACTGATTGAATCACAATTCATGAAACTTAGGCTTGAAAATTTAAAAGCTGATAATGCTTACAGTGTAGTATTTAATTTTAAAACAATATAATCATGGTAAACTCAGAGAACACAAAAGCCCAAATGCGCAAAGGTGTTCTGGAACTCTGCATACTTTCTATTCTTTCTCAGCGCGATGCCTATCCAACAGAAATCATTGAGAAATTAAAAGAAACAAAGTTAGTAGTAGTAGAAGGAACTCTTTATCCGCTTTTAACCAGGTTAAAAAACACAGGATTGCTTACTTACCGATGGGAAGAAAGTACATCGGGACCGCCTCGCAAATATTATATGCTGACAGAAATTGGCAGCTCTTATTTAAAGGAATTACATCTTTCCTGGTATGAACTCGTAGATGCAGTAAACAAAACTATTAACAAACAAGACTAAAAAACAGAATTATGAATAAAACAGTAACTATAAATATATGCGGCATTATTTTTCATATTGAAGAAGATGCTTTTGATAAGTTAAGTAAATACTTAAATACCATTAAGGGTTATTTCAGCAAAGCGGACGGCGGAAACGAGATCATGAGCGATATTGAAGCGCGTATTGCAGAAATGCTTCAAAGCAAAACGAGCGCTGTAAAACAGGTGGTTTTAATGAGTGATGTGGACTTTGTAATAGACAGTATGGGTAAACCGGAAGAGTTTGCGGGTGATGCTTCTGAAAACAACAATTCATCAGATAGAGGAGAAGGTTATGATACTTATGAAAACGGCGAGCCAACAAAAAAACGTTTATACCGTGACGGAGACAGTAAGGTTTTAGGCGGAGTCTGTTCTGGTATTGCACACTATTTTGGTATTGATCCGGTGTGGTTAAGAATTGCTTTATTGTTGATGTTCTTTTTTGCAGGTACAGGGTTTTTATTATACATCATTTTATGGATTGCAATACCGGAGGCTAAAACTACTACTGAACGTTTAGCTATGAAAGGCGAGAAAGCGGATATCAATAATATTTCAAAAGCAGTAAAAGAAGAGGCTGAACAATTAAAAAAACGTATGGAAAAATACGGTTCAGAATTTAAAGATATGGCGGCCAGAAATGTCCCAAGAAACGCCGTTGAAAAAACAGTTGATTTTATTGGTGATCTTCTGTTAAACATTGGAAGAGTGTTGTTGAAGATTGTAGCCATATTTATGGTGTTCTTTGGAATTATTTGTTTCCTTGGATTATTTGGAACTGTTTTCGGAATGTCGTTTGCCGTTGGAAATTTAGAGATCCAGGAGTGGATAGATATGATTTTATTGGACGGAAGTGATTTTTACATCGGTTTGTTCGGAATAGCTTTCTTCATTGGTATTCCAATCATAATGATGATCTATTTTGGAATTAAATTATTATTCAAAATAAGATATTATAATCGCTGGTTAAATTTGTCTGCTGGTATCCTTTGGTTAATAGGTTTTTCAATGTTGTTATATGTTGGTATCAGAACGGGGCAGGATTTTAATAAAGTTGCTAAAGTAAGAGAAACGATTTCTGTTGTTCCAAATGACACCTTGATCTTAAAAATGAATGAAGTGAATATTAATTTTGCTGAATTACATGTAAGTGATGATTCTGAGGAAGGAGAAAAAGATTTTTCGGTAAACAGAAGACACAATAACTTTATGATCGGTAAACATGGCGGGGTTAAATATTTATTAGGATATGCACGCTTAAATATCATCAAATCTCAAACAAATAAAATTGAACTGATTGTAGTGAAGGAAGCTCACGGAAGCGACAAGCAAATTGCCAAAACCCGTGCCGAACATATTTCATATAATGTGATTCAACAGGATAGTACTTTATTGTTTGATAATATTTTTAAAGTAAACGATGCAGATAAATACAGAGATCAGGATATTACAGTAATATTAAAATTACCTGTTGGTAAAGTAATTTATCTTGATAAATCCTTAGAGAACATGATCTATGATCTGGAGAATGTAACCAACACTTATGATGGGGACATGATTAACCGTAGATGGATGATGACTGAGAACGGTTTAAAATGCATTGATTGCGATGGATTGATTTCTGTGAAAGAACATGATGATGATGATCGTGATAACTATATTGATCCAAATGATGACTCTAATGGTAATGTGAGGATCAATGTGAATGGAGTAGACATCAATGCGCAGGATGCGCAGATAAAAGTAGACAGCAATGGGGTTAAAATCAATTCAAGAGAATCTAAGCTAACGATTGATAAAAATGGTGTTCACGTTAAAACAAAAAACAATCATTAATTTAAAATAGGAAACAGCCATGTTTAGCAAATGAGCATGGCTGTTTTAAAAAATACAATTCCCTTTATGAAACATATATTAATAATATTTAGCGCACTGCTGATAAGTTACGGCGCTATGGCACAAACAGACCAACAACGCATTCAGAAAATAGACTCTCTTTTTTAAGTATTCACGAAAAAGAATATGTTTTGTGGATCAGTATCCATTTTAAAAAACGGCACAGCCTTAATAAGCAAAGGTTACGGAATGGCAAATTATAGTTATGATGTTCCAAACTCTTCTCAAACAAAATTCAAGGACAAAAAATGCAAGTTAAAAAAATAAATTAACAAGAGTTCCACTTAAAAATGAATTTTAATTAAAGAACATTCCTAAAATAATATTTTATAACCTAAATCGGAAAATGTTTAGGATTTTTTCATATATAATTGATTATTAATTAATTGTAAGGTTAAATGCCTTGATAATTTAAAGATAAAAATAACTGAAACTACATTTTAATTGTAAATTTGTAACATCTATTCAAAAAAAAAGAATATTGTTTAACCAATAAATATCGAAAGATGAATACAAAATTTACAACTTTATTACTCATTTCCATTTCTTTAATAGCCTTTAGCCAGACTCAAATTCCTAATGCAGGTTTCGAAACATGGGGCAACTCAGCTCCCGGTGTTGCCGCCGAGCCAACAGGATGGTTTTCAAATAAATCAGGTTCCAGCGTGGCGAAATTAGGTCCTCAAATTTGTTTTCAGGATAATACAGTAAAGCATTCGGGGTCTTCTTCTGTAAGAGTAGAAACCTTAAGTTATTTTGGAACAGCAGTAAATGGAGCTGTTACAACGGGTGTAATCAATGCACCAAACACAACTAAATCAAATGGATATATTGGAACTGTAAATTACACCACAGCTTCTGATATTCGCCGTACATTATTTACGGGTCGTCCTGATAGTATTGTCGGTTGGTATCAATATACTTCTGGTGGGGCAGGTGAAATTGGTAAAGTAACAGCAATTTTACACAATAATCAGTACTTTGATCCTGAAACACCAATTACTTATCACGCCGATCCTACTTCTGATAAAATAGCGCGTGCCACATATTTCGGTACAACTTCCAATCTCAGTGCCTGGACTCGTTTCAGCGCACCTTTTGTATATACAAGCCCTTCTGCACCGGCTTACATTATGATCAACATTACCTGTTCTGCGAACCAGGCAACAACCATCACTGGTAGCAAAATGTGGGTAGATGATATTTCGTTTATTTATAATAACCTTAATTCGGTAAAAGAACTAGAGGTTGTTAAAAATGCGAAAGTGTTTTATTATGATAAAATAGTCTATGTTGATTTCCCGAACAAAAATGCAGAACATTCAACTCTTGAAATTTATAATGTAACCGGTCAATTAGTAACTACTCAGCAAATTGATAACAGTATGCTTAATACAATAGATGTTTCCTCATATAAATCAGGAATTTATATGTATAAATTAAATGATAAGTCGAAAGGGAAATTCGGAAAACTATTAATTGATTAATTATTTAATTGGCCTTTATTAAACCCTGACAAATCCTGTTAGGGTTTTCTTTTTAATATTATGTGCAAATTATTTTCATTGTTTATTGGATTTATCATTTACTTACCGCTAATTAATGGTCAGACAGGCACAGGTGTGATAAAAGGGAGTATACTTGATAAGGATTCAAAGGAGCCACTCAGTGGTGCAACTATCCAATTACTGAATGATCTTTCAAAAGGTACAGCTTCAGATATTGAGGGCAATTATGTATTAGTGCTAGACACCGGCAATTATAGAATCTTTTGCAGTTACTTAGGATTACAAGGCGATACGTTTTCAGTAAGAATAAATGAAAATGCTATTACTCAAAAAAACATTGTTTTGAAGCAAAATGCTAAAACACTTGAAACGGTTGTTATTTCGTCCGGTAAGTTTGAGCAGAGAATTGAAGAACTGACCGTTTCCATGGAAGTGTTAAAACCGAATTTGATAAGTAATAAAAACACAACTAGTATTGAAACAGCTTTAGAACAGGTTCCGGGTTTAACCATTATTGATAATGATCCTCAGATTAGGGGTGGGAGTGGTTTTACTTTTGGCGTGGGAAGCAGGGTGGCTATTGTTATGGATGGAGTGCCTCTTTTGAGTGGTGATGCGGGAAGACCGGAGTGGAGTTATATCCCGGTAGAAAATATTGAACAAATTGAAATAATTAAAGGAGCATCTTCAGTATTATATGGCTCTTCGGCATTGAATGGGGTAATTAATATTCGCTCGGCTTATCCAAGATCAAAACCTAAAACAAGTATTAATTATTCAGCAGGGCAATACAGCATTCCTCAAGCCCCTGCCGAAAATTGGTATAAAACTAGAGGTAACAATTCATTTCCAGGGTTTAGTAATCTGAATTTATTTCATTCACGCATTATTAAAAACAATCTTGATTTTGTTATCGGGGCTAATTTCAATATAGATCAAGGGTATATCGGTCCGCCGCCTGCAGCAAAGTATATGCCTGATGACCTTAAGGAAGCCCTACATGTTGAGGATACGATGCAGGTCTTTACCAATGATCAAATGGTTAAGCAGCGTGGACGTGTCAATTTCAATTTAAGATATAGGCCAAAACGTTTTGAAGGTTTAAATTTTGGAGTTAATGCTAACTGCATGTTGAATAAAACTAATATGACCTTTGCCTGGCTCGATGATTCATTGGGGTTATACCGTGGCTATCCGGGCGCGGTATTTTTAGAAGATCAAACTTTGTTTAATATTGATCCTTTTATTAAATACACAACAAAAAACGGGTTAAGCCATAGTATTCAAACGCGTTTGTTCCATTCTGATAATGTGATTTCAAACAATCAGTCGAATAGGGGAACTATGTATTTTGGAGAATACCAGCTTCAGAGAAAATTCAAAAGTATTGATCTTAATTTTATTGGTGGGCTTGTCGGAAATATTTCAAAATCCACATCAAGGCTTTATGTTTCTAGCGGTCAGCCATCGAACCATATCGTAAATACATCAGCTTATATTCAGCTCGATAAAAAGTTCTGGAGAATCTTAAATTTATCAGGAGGGATAAGATATGAAAATTTTAAAATCAATAATTTAAAAAGTGATGATGCTTTCATTTATAGAATAGGTGGTAACCTGCAATTAACAAAAGCAACATTTATAAGAAGTTCTTATGGTTTAGGTTATCGCTATCCTACAATCACAGAAAGATATATTACAACCAAAGCAGGAATGTTTGGCGTTTTTCCTAACCCGGATTTGAAACCTGAAAAAAGTAAAAGTTTTGAAGTTGGTATTAAACAGGGATTTAAAATTGGCAACTGCAAAGGTTACCTTGATATTGCTGCTTTCCATCAAAGATATGAAAACAATATAGAATATTTGTTCGGAATGTGGGAACCACAGATTTCCATCATAGGTTTTAAATTTTTGAATACAGGGAATTCTCAGGTTAGGGGATTAGACATGTCTCTTGCTGCTTCAACCGCTGAAACCAATAAGCGTTTTGGGATATCAGCCCTAATAGGTTATACGTATATTGAACCTATCAATTTAAACCCTGACAGTATTTATGCTTATGATAAAGGATTAGATGGTGGCACTCCACAGCCGTTAAGTTACAAAAACAGCAGCCTTGACACAACCGGTAATATTTTGAAATATCGCTTTAAACATATGTTTAAATTGGATGTGGAAATTAAGATCTATCGTTTTTCATTTGGGGTGAGTAATAAATATTATAGTAAAATGCAAAATATAGATAAAGCATTTAAAGTTATTGAAGAAACAACAATAAACGGACAGGAATTTTTCGATATTATTCATGTGATGAAATACTATAAAACACATTATTCCATTAGTATATGGGACGCGCGTTTAAGTTATACGATTAGCGATAAACAGAAATTGTCTATTGTTTGTAATAATATTTTTAATGAAATTTATTCTCTAAGACCTTTAAAGATAGAGTCGCCAAGAACGGCTGCTATCCAATATGTCCTGACATTTTAATAACCTATATTTTAATGGTTTTGTTTTTAGTGTCTTTTAATTCTCTATTTTTGTTATAAAGATTTTTTATGCCATTACTTGCCGGTAATTTACAAGCGTTTCACGAGTTTTTCAATCATTACCTGCCAGTAAAAAACCCGGTATTAATTCTTGCATTAACGCTTCTCATTATCTTATTTGCCCCTTTAATTTTAAAGCGTTTTCGTATTCCCGGCATTATTGGTTTAATCATTGCCGGAGTAATCATTGGTCCTCATACTTTACATATTATTGAAAAATCTACCAGCTTCGAGTTGTTCAGCAAAACCGGTTTGTTGTATATCATGTTTTTGGCCGGACTTGAAATTGATATGCAGGAATACAAGCAAAACAGAAGTAAAAGCTTAGTTTTTGGAGCATTCACTTTTTTTATTCCCATTACTATTGGTTACCTCGTTTGTATTTATGTATTTGGATTTAGTCTTTGGCCAGCTTTATTATTAGCAAGTATGTTTTCAACGCACACTTTGTTAAGTTACCCGATTGTAAGTAATATGGGTATTGTGAAGAACAGGGCAGTACAGGTTTCTTTTGGAGGAACTATTATTACTGATAGCGCTGTTTTAATTTTATTGGGTGTCATTACTAATGTGGTTGGAGGCGAGATCAACTCCATGTTTTGGATCAGGTTGCTGGTATCACTGGGTTTGTTATGTTTTGCTGTTTTATATTTATTGCCAAAAGTAAGTCGATGGTTTTTCAGAAATATTGAGGGGCAGGGGAGTTCTCAATACATTTATGTACTGGCTGTTGTTTTTATAGCAGGATTCTTTTCAGAGCTTGCAGGAGTTGAACCAATTATTGGGGCGTTCCTTGCAGGTTTGGCTTTAAACCGTGTTATTCCTCACAATTCGGTATTAATGAACCGTGTTATTTTTATTGGTAATACTATATTCATTCCTTTCTTTTTAATTAGTGCGGGTATGCTGGTTGATTTTGGTTTGTTCCTGAAAGGAACAGATGCATTAGTCTTTGCAGGTATATTAAGTATTGTAGCATTGATAACGAAATGGCTCGCAGCACAGGTAACAGGTGCTATTTACAAATACACAAAATATGAAAAGCGGGTCATGTTTGGCTTAAGTGCTTCCCATGCCGCAGCCACCCTGGCCGTTATTAAAGTTGGGTATGATATTGGATTGTTTGACCAGAATGTGATTAACGGAACTATTATCCTCATTTTAATCACCTGTATGGTAAGTTCATTTGTTACAGAACGGGCGGCACGAAATATTGCCATGACTGAAAAAGAAACCTCCAAGAAGATCATTGATAGAACGGAACGTATTTTAATACCGGTTAGTAATCCGGATAATATTGCACGTTTGATAGACCTTGCATTAATCATCAAGGACAATAAATCTCATGAACCCATTTATCCTTTATCTATTGTAGAAGAAAATGAAGATGCGGATGAAAAGATTAATTTGGTAAAAAAAGTGATTGATGGTGTGGTTGAACAGATTTCATCAGGTGATAAAAAAGTGCAGGTACTCAAAAAAGTAGACCTTAGTATAGTTGATGGAATTGCAAGAACAGCTAAGGCTTATAGCATTTCGGATGTTTTAATCAGCTGGAAAGCACAGCAGGGAACCGGTAACCTGATCTTTGGAAGTATAGCAGATAATTTGCTGGTAAAAACAAAGCAATCAATTATCATCTCCAAAGTGATACAACCATTAAATACCTATAAACGCATCATTGTATTACTTTCACCAAATTCAGAGTTGGAAAGTGGATTTAACCTCGTTGCCCGTAAAATTAATGCAATCCTGAAACAAATGGGAAGCAGCGCTTTAATATACGGCCAATCAAAAACCTTAGATGCTTTTTCGTCTTTATTTAATGATAAAAAGAAAGAATTTTATAATTATTTAATCATCAGTAGTTTTGATGACAATAATATTATTGATCAAGTGAAAGAGGATGACTTGTTTATCTTTTTAAGTAGCAGAAAGCAAACAGTATCTTTTGATTTCCATATTGATAATATGTCTAAAACATTAAATAAAAACTCGGAGTTTACGAGCTTTATTGTATTTTATCCGGAGTCTTTGAAGTTTTTGAGTGATTCACAGATCACCGAAATGACAGTGCCTGCTATTCAGGAAAATATTGAAAAGGTGATTCACCTGAAAGATAAGATCAAGGATATTTTAAAAGGTAATCAAAAGGTTTAAGTGCTTCTTTTCAAGGTGAACGCAATAGTAGTTCCTTTGTTGATTGAACTTTCTACATCAATAGTTTCTCCATGGGCTTCGATGATATGTTTTACAATTGCTAAGCCTAATCCAGTGCCTCCTTGTTCCCTGCTTCTGCCTTTATCTACTCTGTAAAAACGTTCAAATAAGCGCGGCAAATGTTTTGCAGCAATACCAATGCCGTTGTCCTTTATTTCTATGATGACCTGTTCATTAAATAGATTTAAAGCCACTGTTGTTCTTCCGGTTTCACGTCCGTATTTAATACTATTGGTAATTAAGTTAACCAGTACCTGCCTGATCCTGAATTTGTCAGCTTTTACCAATATGCTCTTGTCATATTTTTTTGCCAGTTGTAATTTTATGGATTTTTTATTTGCCTGAAATTCTAATGCTTCCAAGATATCTTTTATTTGCTGGGCAATATCATAAGTTTCCAATTCAAGCTCAAGTGTGCCAACTTCTAATTGTGATATCGTTTCCAGGTCATCAATAATCTGGATCATACGGTCTACGCTTTTATCTGCACGTTTTAAATATTCAATATTAATGGCGGGGTCATTAATACCGCCATCTATCAGTGTCGAAACATAACCCTGAATATTAAAAATGGGAGTTTTTAATTCGTGTGAAACATTGCCTAAAAATTCTTTACGATAGCTGTCGAGGTTCCTGTTTTGGTCAGCTTCTTTGTTTCTTTCCTGCGTCAGTTTTTTTATTTCTTCTTCCAATCGGTCAATAGAATCGACTTCATCCAATTGAAATTCAGTGTTGGGAATTTCTTTTGGTTGTTGTTCTTTGATCAATAAATATAGTTTATCAATTTTTCTGAAAACCACCTGGTTAAATAAATAATAAATAATAAAAAAGCTAACGATAAAAGAAATAAAGAAAGAAAGTAAACAGACGGCCAGATCAAAATTTCCGGTTATTTTATATGCAATAAATGAAACAATTAGTGTTTGAAGAACAGCCGATACAGCACTAAGGATGAGCATTAAGATCGGTGTTTTCAGTGTTGTCATTAGGCTTTTGTTGCAGGTAACGAAAATGCAAAAAAATACTCAATAAACAAATTGTTATTTGATATCAGAAATTATGAAATAATTCTAAACAAGGTTGAATGCTTCAGGCTAATTCTTCTTAATGGTTATTAATTCCCGGTAAAAAAATTTTTCCTGGGTGCTTTCAAACGGACGATAAATATAATAAGCATAGCCATCATGTATTTTCAATTTATCTGCGCTATGAAATTGAAGCGTGTATTTTCCTTGTTCTTTTCCGTTTTGTGAACTGATGTGTTTAATGTATTTGTGGCCATTTTTATCATAGACGGCATAAATCAAGTTTTCAATATCATCTTTAAGCATTTTGTTTTTCCATTCCTTCCAGTTTTTTGGATGGTTATAATTAATGGAGATCGAATCAATTTTTATCCCGCTTTTATTTAAGTGATATAATTTATCCTTGTAATGGTCAAATATACAAATGGTGTCTTTAATTATATACAAAGGAGCGAACAATGGTTCATAGAACATGCTTTTGGTAAAACCACTCATGAGCGAGGCCACAATATGCTTATCTGTTTTCATTTCCATTGCAAGCCTTCTGGCGGCTAACTTTTCCTTTGGCATTAATGAGTAATATTCAAAATTATAGGCATGCATTAAATCTTTATCTAAAACAGTATGTAGGCAAAGTTTGGCACTGTCTTTCTCGTTAAAACTATAATAATTAAACAATGGGTAATCTTTCCAGAAATCCGAAAATATCAGTTTTCCATTGATTGTATCTAAAATGGGTTTGATAAAAGAGTTTACATCTTCTATAGACAAGGGAATGAGTACAAAGCGATCGTGATACATGTTGATTCTATAAATATAATTCTTACAGATCAGATTAGTATATCCCATATAGTCTTGATAGAACTCTTTTGCTTCACCGCCTTCTTTGGGAACCTTGTAGGTTGTTATTATTTTACCGGAAGCATCCGCTAATTTTAGTTCTGATTTTTCCAGTGTTTTTATTGCCGTGAGTAAAATATATTTGTCTTCATAAAAGTCAAAGTCATATATACTGTAGTTTGGTGAACCGACTAATGTGTCCGGTTTTAGAGAACTATAAATGGCGATTGTATCTACCAGTGTGGGAGAAGGCAATAAAGTAACAGATATAAAAATGGAATCATGACTTTCGTTAAGATCTGTTTCTTTTACCAGGGTAGTGTATCCTAAAAGTTTAAATACAACAGAAAAATGTTTTTTTGCAGGGACTGTAATACTAAATAATCCTCTTTCAGATGTCGACGTACCGTAATTGGAATTTTGAATTTGAACGGCCGCATACTGTAGACTTTTATTGTTCGAATAATCGCGTACATTTCCATAAATAGTGACAAAGTGCTGGCCTTTTATAGAATTTAAAAAACCTATCAGAATAATAACGAAATATAATTTTGAAGCCTTCATTTATACAAAAGACGAAATTTTATTTTAATTCCATAAATCAATTGTTAGAGTAAACACATTATTTTGTCCTCTTATATTTCCATCGTCTGTGGCTCCATAACCATATTTCCGGTTGGGCAATGATGTCTTTTTCCAATTTCCTTGTGTGTAATTCTGAAATTTCTCCTTCTAGGGTATTCTTGGGGTCTTTAACGAGGTACTCAGTATTTACTTCATAATAACCTCTTTTAGTTCTATTAACCGTGACATACACAACCGGGTAATTCAGTTTTTGTGCAATCTTTTCAGTTCCCCAGAATACTGGTGTATCCTGATTCAAGAAAGTGGTCCAGTAAGCGCCTTCAGGAGATGGCGTCTGATCAGCAATAAAAGCAGTGGCATTTATTTCATTTCTGTTTCTGATCATCTCGCGCATAGTATCTTTCATGGCATATAATTTTGTTCCAAATCTTGAACGCATATCATACATCAATTTATCAAAATGTTTATTGGATAGGGGATGGTAAATCACATAGAGCTGTTGTGGATTGATAAGGCTAAAAGAATTACCGGCCCATTCCCAATTTCCATAGTGCCCCATGACCAGAATGCATGATTTTTTATCATCATGTAATTCCTGAAAGATCCTTTTTGTATTTTCATTAAAGGTGCAGCGTTTAATCGCTTCTTTTTTTGATATAGTTAATGTTTTCAATGTTTCCATAAAGAGGTCGCACAGATAATGATAAAATCTTTTTTCTATTAGCTTTAACTCTTCATGTGATTTTTCAGGGAACGAATTTTTTAGGTTTTCATACACCACTTTTTTGCGATAACCAATTACCCTGTATAATAAAAAATAAACACCATCTGATACTAGGTAAAATACAGGGAATGGAAGGATTGAGATGAAGTACAGCAAGGGCAATGTTATATAAAAACCAATGGAACTCATGCCTTAAAAATACTGAATATTATAAGAAACATGAGTATTTTTATTTAAATAATAGTGTTTTGAATCCTTTTTTATATATTTATAAACGAGAAATAATAATTACAATTATGAAGAAATTTATCACAACCCTGTGTTTTTTTGCAGTATTAACCAGCGCCATGGCTCTCGATGCCGGTGATCAGGTGAAAATGGTTTTGGCCAAGCAAAAATTATATGCAGGCCAATATATTGGAGCTTTAACCATTTATAAAGACGTATTACAAAAGAATCCGGAAGATGCAGGGGTGCTTTATTATATTGGTTATTGCCAGTATGAGCTGAAAAAATTTGACCTTGCCACTGCATCTCTTAAAAAAGCGGTTTCAATAAATAAAGATGTGAAGCCTGAAACGCATTTAGTTTTGGGTAAAATTTATTTAGCTGATGAGAAAATTGATGATGCGTTGGCTTCTTTTAATACCTATAAAACTTCTGTAAGCACAAAAACAGGAGAAACAGAAGATGTGGATGTATATATTTCTCATTGCAATAACGCAAAAAAATATATGGCAAACCCGATTAATGTAAAAATCAATAATTTAGGAGAAGCTATAAATTCAAAATATGATGACCAGTCGCCTTGTATGAGTGCTGATGGAAGAAAACTGGTATTTAATACAAGACGCCCTGAAACAACAGATTCTCCTGTTGATGTTGAGGGCGACGGCAAATTTTTCCAGGATATTTATATTTCCAACTGGGATACAATTAATAAAAAATGGAACACCAGCGAAGACGTACCGGGAAATGTCAATACACCGGCACATGATGCCTGTACGAGTATTTCTCCTGATGGCAAACAGATTTTTATTTATAAGAACGATGTGAATGACAATGAATCAAGAGGTGGAGATGTGTTTGTTTCAAAGATTGTAAATAATAAATGGAAAACACCTGAATCCATTGGTAAACCAATTAATTCAACGTATTGGGAAGGCGGTGCCTGTGTTTCACCGGATGGAAAAACTTTATATTTTATTAGTGAGCGTAATGGTGGTTATGGCCGTGCAGATATCTGGATGGTAAATCGGATCAGTAAAACGGAATGGGGTAAACCTGTAAATTTAGGGCCTGAAGTAAACTCTGCTTATGATGAAGTAGGGGCATTTTTAGCACCGGATGGCAAAACCTTGTTTTTCTCTTCTAATGGAAAAGAATCAATGGGCTCATATGATATTTTTAAATCCACCTTAGAAGGTCAGAAATGGACAAAACCGGTGAATGTTGGATTTCCTATTAATACTGTTCAAAAAGACGGGCCATTGGTAATTAGTGCAGATGCGCAAACTGCTTATTTTGCAAGTGAACGTAAGGGTGGGTTAGGAGAAAGTGATATTTATTCGGCTGATCTTTCAAATTATAGTTTATTGGAAAAAGATGGTGTGAGGAAAACGAATTCAGGTTTAAGTATTTTGAAAGGAACGGTTCGTGATGGTTTTGAAGGCTCCGGTATTGCATCTGTTGAAGTTCAAATCCTTGATCAGAACGGGTCAGTAGCTGCTTCAACAATTACCAATGAGAATGGAGAATATTTCATCACTCTTAAAGGGGATGTAATTTACACTATAAAAGTGGCAAAAAAAGGGTATAAAACAGCTGAAGAAAAAGTAGAATTGAAAGTTGGGAAAACCGATACCTTCTCTTTGGAAAAACAGATCATGTTGAACAAAGAGAAGTAAGCCTAGGATTTTTAAGATAAAAGCGCCGCACATTGCGGCGCTTTTTTTATGGCTTTATTTCTGTAAAAATGTGTTTAAAAGCATATGACTTGTAACTTTTTAGTTATCTTAAACGTCTATTATTTTTATGAAGAACCTTACACTTGCGGTTATTTTATGTTTTGTTTCATCCCTGGCCATTAGCCAGACTTTTTCTGTTTCGGGGAAAATCACCGATGATAAAAGCCAGGCTCTTTCTTTTTCATCTGTATTGGTTAAAGGTACAACGCAGGGTACGAATGCTAATGCTGACGGTTTTTATTTCTTAAGACTTCAACCGGGTACCTATGAATTGATTTTCCAATATGTTGGTTATAAAAAGAAAGTAGAGAAAGTGACCGTTGAAGAAAATGCGACTAAAAACGTTAGTTTAATCCCGGAAAGCTATGAATTAAAAGAAGTAGTAATTAGTGATGGAGAAGATCCTGCCTATGCAGTGATAAGGCAGGCAATCAAAAAACGTAAATACTATTTGAACGAAGTCAATGCGTTTACTTGTAAAGCTTATATTAAAGGCCTGCAGCGGTTAAAAGACTTTCCTAAAAAAATGGCGAAGCTGATTAATGCCATGAATACCTCAGGTGGTGATAAAATTGATTCTACTTTATTGGGAGTGGTTTATTTAAGTGAAAGTGAAACGAAATATCATTTCAGAAAACCCAATGATGAAAAAGAGATCATGTATTCTAGTAAAGTGAGTGGTGATAACAAAGCCTTTAGTTTTAACCAAGTAAGTGATATGAAGTTCAGTGTGTATGAAAACCTAATTTCACTGGATGGATTAAGTGACAGGCCTTTTATTTCTCCCATTAATGAAAATGCATTGTTGTCATACCGCTATAAATTATTGGGTACTACTTTTGAAGATGGGAAATTGCTGAACAAGATTGAGATCACTCCAAAACGGAAAACAGACCCTTGCTTCAGAGGAATTATTTACATCCAGGAAAATACCTGGAGAGTGCATAGCGCTGATGTTTACCTAACAAAAGATGCTAAGATTGATTTTGTGGATACTCTTTATATCAAGCAATTAAATGCTCCTGTGAATGATACAACCTGGATGCCGATGAGTTTAAACATGACATTCAATTTTAAAGTATTTGGTTTTAAAGGCGACGGTTATTTTAATGCAGTTTTTTCTGATTATGATATGCATCCGGTGTTTCCGAAAAAATTCTTTAAAAATGAAGTATTAAAAGTAGAAGACGGAGCCAATAAAAAAGACACGCTTTATTGGGGCGATTCAAGGCCAGTACCTCTTACTGCAGAAGAAAAAACAGATTATAGAAAAAAGGACAGTATTGGATTGATAAAGAATAGTGACCGCTATAAGGATAGTGTGGATAGAGATGGAAACAAATTAACCTTCTCTGACCTGATTATGGGATACAGTTATAACAAATCTGCAAAGAAATTTAGCTTAAATACATCAGGGCTTTTAACCTCCGGAGTTCAATATAATACTGTAGAAGGCGTGAATGCTTCTTTGAAAGTGGATATGAATAAACGGTATGAGAACAATCGTTATCATGATATTTCCGCTACTGCCAGGTATGGTTTTTCGAATTATTTATGGGGGGGAACGATCAATTGGAAGTACCTCCACAAACCCGAAAAGTTTGAGTCATTTAACATAAAGCTTGGAACCAGCGCCCTTCAGTTCAATGGCAACGATCCTATTAATCCTACTATAAATACCTCTTACACATTATTGAATAATGATAACTTCATGAAGTTATATAAGAAAACTTATGCCGCATTTAATTTCAAAAGAGAACTGATCAATGGGTTGATAACCACATTTCATACTGAATATGCGGAACGTTCAGCATTAAGAAATACAACAACAGATCTGTGGGTAGATGATAAAAATAAATTGTTTACCAGCAACGACCCGATGCATCCGACATCCGATGATTCCAGTTTTACGGTTAATAATTCTTTTGTCGTTGAAATAGGAGTTTCTATACGTTTTAAACAAAAATATTACACACGCCCTCACGAAAAAATCATTGTAGGAAGTAAGTATCCGATCCTGAATCTCTACTATACCAAAGCAATCCCGGGTTTAAATACAAAGGCTGATTATGATTTGGCAAAAATAAGTATTGATGATAATTTTAAATTAGGCCTGGTTGGAACATTTGCTTACCGATTAAAAGGCGGTTATTTTTTAAGTAACCGATATGTTGAGTTCATGGATTATAAACACTTTGATGGTAACCAAACATTATTGGCAAACAATGATTATTTGAATTCATTTAAATTACTGCCTTATTATACATATAGCACAAAGAACTGGTATGCAGAAGGCCATGCAGAACATCATTTCAATGGATTTATTTTTAATAAAATCCCATTATTGAAGAAAACAAGGATACAAGAAGTGGTTGGTGGTCATATACTATTTAATGATAAACTCGACCAATACTATGAAATCAATTTTGGAATTGAACATATTTTCCAGATCGTTAGGATTGATTATATCTTAGGTTACGGACCAAGCGGTAGATTTAATCAGGGTTTCGTGATTGGATTAGGATTAGAATTTTAAAAAATTCCTCCTTGAAGGAGGTGCCCGCCAGCTGGCGGACGGAGGATGTATATTTAATAAGTATAGACATGAAAAAAAACATTTTACTATTAAGCATTATGATTTCATTACAATCATTTGCAATGGAATACCCGATCAAATCATTTGTTTTGCCAAATGGATTAAAAGTGATTGTGTGTGAAAAAAACACATCGCCAATAGTTCAAATGGAAGTATGGTACAGGGTTGGAAGTAAAGATGAATGGGATGGAGTAAGAGGTATGGCACATATGTTTGAACACATGATGTTTCGAGGCTCAAAAAACTTTAAAGGTGAAGGAGATGTATATATTCATGAAATGGAAAAGCTTGGAGCATCTTTAAACGCCTATACAACCTTCGATAGAACTGTTTATTTTCAGGAACTTCCAAAAGAACATATTGAAAAAGTGTTCGCTATGGAAGCCGACCGGATGGAGAATTTAATATTGGATCAGAAAGTGCTGGACACTGAACGAGAAGTAGTAGGAGAAGAACTGCGTTTAGGTGAGAATAACTGGTACAGAAGAATGGCGGCAGACAGATACACTCATTTGTATCCAGCAGGACATCCTTACAAAGTGGATGTCATTGGCTTCCTGGAAGAAATCACCGCCTTTACGACTAAACAATGCCAGGATTTCTACGATAAATATTACAGTCCGAATAATGCCTACTTGGTGATCGTTGGCGATGTAAAGGCAGAACAGATGTTTGAGCTTGCAGGAAAATATTTTGGCCCTATTAAAAAACAGTTACCTGTAAATGCTAAAAAAGCAGAACCGGATCTGTTTTCTTTTGTTCCAACCACTGAAGAATTACAGATTGATTATCCTGTTCAAATCTACTCTTATGCGATCCCTTGCCCTGCAGTAAGTACACCAGATTATTACAGTTTTAATTTATTGAAGGATCTTTTATTCAGTAATCCAAATTCTATTTTAAATAACAGTATTGTAGAAAAAGGTAATATGGCTTACCAGATAGCTGCTCAATCGGACGATTCACGTTTGTATTCCAATATTGCCACTTTTGATGTTATCATGCAGGCTCAAATTGGAAATGCCAAAGTAAAAAAAATGATCTCCAAAGAAATTTATGATATTATTAATGAAGGTATTGATCAGGAGTTAATTGATAATTATGTAAAAAATCTTGAAGTTAACCAGGCTTTTCAAAATTTCTCAAACCAAGCTATTGCTGACAGATTGGGCTTTTCTGAATACTATTTTATGGATTATAAAAAATATAACCAAACCATTGAAACATACAAAACCATTAAAGCAGAGCAATTGACTGAGATTTGTAAAAAGTATTTTAACCCTGATAATATGAAAGTGATCAATATTAAACCTTTGATGGAATAATCATAAAGTTTTCTAATTTGCCCTTTTTAAAGCCTCCCGGGGAGGAAAATTTACTAAATTCGCAGGAGTAAATTCATTTTGAAAAAACTTTGTTACATATTATTATTATTTGCAATTGCAGCTTTTGTTCTTTACAGCTGTAAAGTAAAATATTCCTTAAACGGGGCAACAATTCCTATTGAGGCTAAAACTGTTTCAGTAAGTTTTTTTCCTAATAAAACCACATTAGGAACCCCTTCCATTAGTCAGAAATTTACTGAGAAATTAAGGGATGTGGTTTCCACACAAACTAATTTATCCTTAATGAAACAAAACGGTGATCTTCAGTTTGAAGGAGCCATTATGGATTATAATGTGGCGCCGGTATCTATTCAAAGTAATGACTTAGCAGCCAACAACAGGTTAACGATCACTGTGAGCGTGAAATACATGAATAAGTTTGATGAAACTAAGAGTTTTGAACAAAGTTTTTCGAGGTTTGCTGATTTTAAAGCAAACACTTCCATTTCTTCACAAGAAGATGCATTGTTAACAGAGATCAACCGACAATTGACAGAAGATGTTTTTAACAGGGCGTTTAATAACTGGTAATGCAACAGCAGCAATTCATAGATCTTATAAAACAGCCTGTTAGTATAGAATCTGTTCAATTAGCAGAACTAGAAGTTTTAGTCAATGAATATCCTTTTTTTGAGAGTGCGCATTTACTTTATACTAAAGGCCTTCATAAACACCAGTCGATAAACTATTCAAAGCAATTACGTAAAACTGCTATTGTTGCGAATAGCAGGAGCGTATTGTATGAGCTATTGCACCAGGCAGAAACTACTGTAATTAAAAATGCTGAGGTTATTATTAATCAAACACCTGTTGTTGATGTGACGGTTGAAATAAAACCAAAGCATGAGCTCAGTCCGGTGACCGTTACTAACAGTGATGTTAAAATCATATATTTGAATACCGTCTCTAATGCCATGATTGCACCTGAAAAGGAAATCATAGCAATAGAACATCCAAATAAAGAACTTGATATTGTAAAATCAATTGAAAACGAAACGGAAATCCTAACCGAAGAATTTGATGTGGATAAACTTAATAAGTCGATTGAACAAGAGATTAACAAAGAAATTGTGCAGTCTTATGTGCAAACAGATATTATTAAGACTCAAGATCTGCATAAATTGGAAACCAGTGAGCCAAGTTCTTTTACGGATTGGTTAAAAACTATTCAAAAAGAATCCCATACTTTTCAAACAAAAACCGGGAAAGAAGAGAATCCGAAAGATCAAAAAAGTAATAAAAAAGAAGAAAAAAATTCCGAAAAAGAGAAAAAATCAGTTGTTTTTGAGCAAAAAAAGCAATTAATTGATAAAATTATTGAATCTGACCCAGGAAGAATAAAATTAGGCACTAATAAATTCTTTACACCAGCCACTGATGCCAAACAAAGTTTACTAGAAAATGAGCACTTGGTTACTGAAACATTGGCTAAAATTTATGCTTTACAGGGTAATATCTCTAAAGCAATTCGTGCTTATGAAATATTAAGTTTGAAATTTCCGCAAAAAAATGTTTACTTTGCATCCCTTATCGAAAAACTGAAAACTAACAAATAACTTATGCAAGCAATTTTAACCATCGCCATTATCATAGTATGTGTATTACTAATATTAGTAGTATTAGTCCAAAACTCAAAAGGTGGAGGGATCTCAAGTAATTTCTCAGCTGCTAACCAGATAATGGGCGCACGTCGTGGAACTGATTTTATCGAAAAAGCAACATGGACTTTAGCCATTTTATTATTAGTGTTCAGTTTACTATCTACTCCTAAAAAATCAGGAGTAACTGAAAGTTCTGATGATACTGAAGGTTCAATAACAAAACAAAAAGCAGGTGGTACAGTTATGCCGGCCGCACAGCCGGCGCAGCAAACAGCCCCGACGACTACTCCAAAATAATTTAGAAATTTAATTAATTAAGCATCCGCCATCTGGTGGATGCTTTTTTTATGCTTATTTTTAGAATAGAATCTTTATTATACGTTTTCTAAAACTATTTTTACACATATGAACACGCAAGATTTAAAGGCTGGCAAACAGTTTTCTATTTTCTTTTTTTTAGTTGCCCTATTTGTCTTTGTGATTGTTTCATTGAGAAGTATTTATGTTCCTTTCAATCATGATGAAACGGCAACTTTTTTCTTTTTTATTCAATCCGGACACTATATGCCTTTTCATTCGGCAGCGGATGCAAACAATCATATCTTAAATAGCTTGCTAGGAAACCTGTGTTTTCATTTGTTTGGTTCATCTCCTCTTTCATTAAGATTACCAAACCTTTTAGGATTGATCGTTTTAATTTTTGCGACGTATCGTATATCTCTCAAACTCAAACAACTTGGATCTAAACTATTTTTAACGGCCGGATTATTAATATCATTTAATTGGTTGTCATTTTTCAGTGCCTGCAGGGGTTATGGTCTGTCAATGGCAATGTTACTCGCAGGCATAGCTTTTATGCTGGAGTATGTTCATAATCCGGAAAGAAAAAATAAATTTATAGTGAGTTTAGTGTTTTTTCAATTGGCAATTAGCGCAAACCTAATTTTGATCATTGTTGTGTTGCTGTTAAGTGGAATTATAGCATTGATACAGTTGTTTAATAAAAAATTGTTTCAGCCTTTAACGCTCATCATATGGTTAGTGCATTTAGGCACAATTTATTACTGGTTATCGTTTTCCTTTTTTTTACAGGATAATGGTGCCTTATATTATGGGGCAGGAGATAGTTACTGGAAAGTGACCTTTGTAAGTTTAGTACATTTAATTTTCGGATTTGAAACGTCAGTATTAAAATATGGATTGGTCATTTTGTTTTTATTGGTTTTATTTCTGGTTATTTATTATAGTAGAAATTCCATTTTTAAAGTAAAAGAACAATTTAAGAAACCAGCTTTCTCTTTGCTATTTGCATTTATTTTGGGATGTTTATGCGTGGGATTTTATGCGATGCATAAACTATTGGGCGTTAATTATCCAGAAGACAGGACAGGTTTGTTTTTTTATCTGTTCTTTGTATTGCTCATTAGTTTTACATTTGATTTGTTATCTCCAAATCTCAACACTGTTATTCTAGGCATTTTTTCGTTCGCTCTTACTTCACACTTCATGCTCAATTTAAATTTCAGAAAACATTCCTTGAATGTTTATGAAACCATCCCGGAACATTTTTATACCACTTTATTGAAAGAACAAAGTATAACCCAGGAACGAATTACTATTGGTGGACATCGGGTGAGAGAATTGTTCTATGCTTTTTTAAATTACCGTCATGGCGGTGCTTTATACTCCGCTGATCCTGTTGAGGTCATGCAAATGAATTGTGATTATTACATTGCCACCAAGCAGGAAGAAAAGTATTTTAAACCTTACTATAATATCATTGATACAGAACCGGACTGGGGTTTTGTGCTTTTAAAAAGAAAAGAAAAGATTGTCCGGAACAAGGTATTAGAACTCAATTCTATTACAATAACTAATGATGAAAACGAATTTATTGGTCTTTACGGGCACAATGACACGATTTTTTCTCAAACGGCACCTCTTTTGGCTGAGATAGATCTTGATATAGAAAAGATCCCGATACCGGTAAATACATGGTTTGTTTTGCAAATCAATGATTCTCTTGACCAAACGGTTTATTTCAAGCGTTACCCTTTGCAATGGTCGTGCTATGATTTAAACGGAAGAAAGCATTTATTATTAAGTGTGCTTACAGGAAACTTGCCATCAAAATCAAAAAAAATAGCCTGTTTTTTTTGGAATATAGAGAAGCAATCACTTGGTTTAAAGGTCAATTCCCTGAAAATATCTCAACTGGATGGAAAGGGAGTTGATTATGAAGCTCCGGATATTAAATAGGGAATTATTATATTTAGTGTTTATTATATAGCGTATATGTCAAAGCACAACAAACAACAGCCTGTAAATTCATCTGATTCAAATTTCTATGATTCTTATATTAAAGGAAAAGAACTTTATTATTTGTTAGGACTTATTCTTATTTCCTGCTATTTGATTTTCAGTGATTTCATTATCCTCAAAAAAATCTATTTGTTCAGGGATATCGGCAGTGATTCCATTAATATTTACTTCCCCTGGTTAACGAATTATTCAGATATTATGAAAACAGATGGTGTGCCGGGATGGAGCTTCTCTCAGGGCATGGGTCAAAATGTGTTTCCAATCTGGCTTGGGGATTTTTTCTCTGATTTTTTAACCTTTTTCGATAAATCCAAAATACCTTATGGATTAGTGTTTATGGAGATCCTGAAAATATTTTTGTCAGGTTTGGTTTTTTATAAATTCTTAAAAGAAGTAAAGGTGTCTGGTTTTTCAGCCCTCATCTTTTCTATTCTTTTTGCTTTTTCGGGTTTTATCATATTAGGTGGTTGTTGGGCTATATTTTCTGCAGAAGCTTTATACATAGCTATTATTTTGTATGGTTTTGAACGGTGGCTAAACCACCAGAAGTTTTTTTGGTTTGTATTTGGTATCATGTGTTTGGGCTTCCTACAACCATTTTTATTGTTCCCATATTCAATAGTACTGGCAACTTATATTTGCGCAAGGTATTTTGATACACACGAAACAAATAATAAAGCCTTCTTTACTTTTATTCTGAAAACAGTTGGATTAGCAGGGATAGGAGTTGCAATTACCGGCTATCAGCTATTACCTGACATATTGCAGTACTTGGAAAGCCCGCGTGTTGGTGGTGAATCAAGTTTCTTTGCCAAGCTTAAACAACAGGACGTTTTTGGTTTAGCTGATGATACATTACGTTTTACAACTACGTTTCGGGCTTTTGGAAGTGATATGATTGGTACAGGAAGTAATTTTCGCGGCTGGCAAAATTATTTAGAGGCACCTTTATTTTATTGCGGTATATTTTGTTTAGTGGCCTTTCCCCAGTTTTTCAGTTCGCTTAGTAAACGTCAGAAATTATTTTATGGCGGTATTACCATCTTGTTTTGTATGCCTATCCTGTTCCCTTATTTTCGTTATGCTTTCTGGGCTTTCTCGGGAGATTATTTCAGGGCGTTTTCTTTAGTGGTTGTTGTATTTATGGTAATGTTCTCTGCAAGGGCAATCAGTTTTATAGAAAAAAATAATAAAGTCAATAAAATTGTATTGGGTGTTACAGTATTGGTTTTATTGATTTTATTATACACTCCGGCTAACCAGTTTAAACCGGCGGTTAATACGGGCTTAAGATCAATAGTTACCTTTTTAATCCTGGCTTATGCAGGTTTATTGTATGGTTTAAGTACTAAAACTTCTCTGAAATCTGTTTCTAAGACAGTGTTGATAGTTCTTTGTTTTTTTGAAGTTGCTTATTTTTCAAGTATCACCGTTAATAAACGCGATGTTGTAACTGGCTCTATGCTTAAAGATAAAATAGGTTATAATGACTATTCGGTTGAATCGATCGCTTATTTAAAAAATACTGATAAAGATTTTTTCAGGGTCAATAAAGATTACAGCTCCGGCTTGGCAATTCATTCAAGTATTAATGATGCTAAGGTGCAGGGCTTTTATGGCACAACATCTTACTATTCATTCAATCAAAAAAATTACATTAAATTTTTAGGTGATCTGAATGTGATTGATGTGAAAGATGAGAATGCGACTCGTTGGGCAAAAGGTTTGGGCGACAGGCCAATTCTTTTTTCTATAGCGAGTGGTAAGTATTGGTTATCCAAGCGCACCGACAGGGCTGTTACCAATATGGGATTTGATTCTATTGCTAAGTTTGGAGACGTAACGGTTTACAAAAACAAATTTGTATTACCCTTTGGTTTTACATATAATGCTATTATTGGTGAAGATGCTTTTAAAAAATTATCACCCACACAAAAAGATTTCTGCTTATTAAGATCAACAGTTATTGGCAACGAGGATAAATCAACTTTTGCTTCTTTTAAACAATTTAATCTTTCTGATACAACAGCGCCTGTGACATTTGACAATTACATGGCTTATGGAAACGAATTGAAAAAAGATGCCTTCAAAATTTCTAAATTCTCTGATAACAATATTGTTGGTTCGGTAACAGTAAGTGAACCAAAGATTCTGTTTTTTTCAATGCCATTTGATGAAGGATGGAGCGTGAAAGTAAATGATAAGGAGGCTAAACTTTATCGTATAAATGCCGGCCTCACGGGTTTGCCTGTTAGCGGTGGCAATAACAAAGTTGAATTAACTTTTGAACCAAGGTTGAAAAATATCGGAGGAAAAATTTCTATAAGTGGATTGATATTATTTTTAATGCTATTAATAATAGTAAAATATAAAAAAACGAAAATTAAATCTAAGGAAATAAGTTAAAGTTCAAAATAGTTTAATTGTAATTCGATTCCTGCAAGTTTTCTTAAATAGTCTTGTGTTCCTGCTATTGAATAAAAAGCATTATTAATACCAACCCGTTTTATTTCTGGATATGAACTTATTGTTTTGGTTTCTTTTAAATCGTTGATTAATTCTAAGATTGTTGAACCAAATCCGCCATTAAGTTGATGTTCTTCTATCGTGATAATTCGCTTATATTTTTTGAGAATATCTGTAAATTGATTTTTATTAAGTGGTTTAATAAATGGAAAACTATATAAAGATGCTTTTAAGCTATTATTTGAAATGAAATTAGCAGAGTAATCTAGCATGGAACCCGTGGAAAAAACTGCTATATCGGTGCCATTGATAACATTTAGAATATCACCGCTTTTTACTTCGGCGATTGATTTATCGTATTTTTTATGAACTTCCGGCTCGCCGGCCTTTCCAATTCTAATGTAACATGGCCCATTATGTGCTGAAGTAAATTTTGTAATGGCACGCATCTCCTCAGGATCTCCGGGAGCGCATACAGTTAAATTCGGAATGGTCCTTAACATACCAATCTCTTCTGTGGCATGATGAGAAGCACCTAAAGAGGCATACGCATATCCACCTCCCACCGCAATAATCTTAACATTTACATTATGGTAACAAATGTCGTATCGTATTTGTTCCATGCATCTTAATGTTGGAAAATTACCAATTGAATAAATATAAACGTTGTACCCTTCAGTAGCAAGACCACTGGCTATACCGGCCATATTCTGTTCTGCTATCCCAACATTTAAAAATCTGTCGGGAAATAATTCAATAAATGGTTCAACTACACTAAAGCCTAAATCAGCAACTATTAAAAATATATTTTTATTTTTTTTTGCTTCTTCTATTAACTCTTTTATAAAGGCTGTTCTCATAATTATAAATTAAGCTCTCCGATTGCTTGATTATACTCTTCTTCACTAGGTGATTTATAATGCCATAATAGTTTATTCTCCATGAAACTCACCCCTTTCCCTTTAATAGTATTACAAATTATGACCTTTGGTTTCGGTCCATCATTATCACATAATTTAAACGTTGCTAATAATTCTTCATGATCATGGCCATTAATTTCATATGTTTCCCAGTTAAAGGCCTCGAATTTTTTTGATAAAGGCTCGATATCAATAACGTCTTTTACAAAACCAAAGCTCTGAATTTTATTGTAATCAATAATTAATATTAAGTTGTTTAATTTTAATTGTGGTGCAAGTAAGATACTCTCCCAATTTGATCCTTCATTTAATTCTCCGTCACTTAACAGGCAATAGGTTTTCCAGGTTTTATGTTTTTTTTGAGCAGCAATGGCTAACCCGCATGCTATGGGTAAAGCATGACCTAAACTACCGGCTGAAATTTCTACGCCTGGAATATAGTGACTAGTGTGCGCTAAAAATTTGCTACCGTTGGCAGCATAGCTATCCAGTTCTTTCAACTCGAAAAATCCTTTTAATCCAAGTGTTGCATACAAAGAGGTGCAGGCATGGCCTTTTGATAATAAAAACCTATCTCTGTTTTCATTATCCGGTTCAGTAGGATCTATTTTTAATACATTATGATACAATACTGATAATATATCAGCCATAGAAAAAGCACCACCAATGTGCGAAGCTTTAGCATTATAAACCATTTTAAGAGTAACGTTTCTTATTTCTCTCGCAAAATCCTTTGAAGTTTGCATGTATTACTTATTTAATAAATTGTTGCATTTCAGGTTTGTGTTTTTCTGAATGAAGAAAAACAAAATTAGTTTCTGTAGTTATTTCAGTTATTTCTTTAATTTCTGAAAGTATATTATTATTTATTAAAAAACATTTATACCCAATGGTCGAAAATAAATTTATAATATCATTTGGATGGTAGTCAAACTTCGAGGCCCATTTGCGGAGCATTTCAGTGAAAATAATTGGTTTGTATTTTTCGAAAACCTTCATTCCACCTTTATAAACAAAATATTCAGCACCCTCGACATCACATTTTATGAAATCCAGAGAAGTTATTTTGTGTTCTGAAATAAACTCATCAATGGTATTTGCATCACATTCTACTAACGCGGCATCTGCGTTTTCCATAATATTACGGGATGAAGAAGCTACAGTATTCTTTGGTGAATAGTAAAACGATAATCTTTGTTTTCTGTCAGTAAGAGCAATATTATTAGGGATAATATTCTCACATTTATTTAAGTTTATATTTTGTTCAAGTTGATTGAATGTAGCAGGAATAGGTTCAAAGGCATATATTTTACTTTTGTTTAATTTTCTTGCTAAATGAATTGAATACCAGCCTATGTTAGCGCCAATATCAAAAATTGTATCACCATCTTTAACCAGTCTGTATATTATTTCAGAATCTTTTGGTTCGTAAAAATCAAAATTAAAGGCCTCTACAGGAGCGGTTCTGCTATCATTTATATCGGATATAAACTTAGATCCACCATTATGGTAGTTGGTAGCATTTGAAGTGTAAATGACTTTTCCATTGATAATAGAAATTTCAGCTATCTCCGTATTAGAAATGCTATTTGAAAAATCAAACAACGTTTTATGAAATTCGTGCATTTGTGTTATGAATTCAGATTTTGAAACCCCTCCATTTTTAAATTTTTCTTTTAGATCTTTTATTTTCATATTAATTGAAGCTTTTAAATGTTCGCTCAAAACCGATTTTTGCAGAAACACTGGGTTCCCACGATAAATCAATCATTTTATCAATGTTTGGGGAATTTTTTGAAACAGTGCTTTTAAGATATTGTCCAGTGGTTTCTGGTATTTTGACTATTACTTTTAATCCTGGTTTTAGATTAATAACTAATTGGGCTAATTCAGATATGCTATATTCTTCATGTGGATTCCCAATATTATATGCCTCTCCGGTCTTACCATCAAGCAACACTTTAAAAAAACCGACAGTGGCATCGGTCAGGTAACAAAAAGCTCTCCTGGCAGATCCGTCACTATTTAAGACAATATCTTTATTTGAAATTAAGTTTGATATAAAATCCGCATAGACTCTACCATCATCAAGCATCATTCCGGGACCATAGGTATGAAAAGGCCTGACTATTTTTGATTTTAACCCAAATTGATGATGGTAACTAACGCAGATAGTTTCTCCCATACGTTTGCTTTCTCCATAACAAGACCTGACTCTTGCAGGATCAATAAAGCCAAATACACCTTCTTTAACAGGCATTAAAGACTCAGGCAATTCTCCGTACACTTCACTTGAACTAAAATACAGAAATGATTCAACGTTATTTTCAATACCTAATTTTGCCAGATTGATAGTCCCAATTACATTAGGACTCAACGTTCCAACAGGATCAACGCCATAATATTTTGGACTGGCCTGACTTGCAGCATGAATAATAAAATCAATTTTTTTATCTATAGCTATTGGGTCACAAACATCTTGTACAATAAATTGTAAATGCTTGTTTTCAATATGGTGTGAAAACCTGATTTTTGCTTTTTCGTAATTTCTAACTAACGCAATAACTTTTATATTCATTGCATAGCGGTTATCTAATTCAATGAGCGTTTCAACAAGGTATGCCGGTAAAAATCCATTAGCACCAGAAATTAATATTGTTTTATTTTTAAATCTATCCCAATTTTCGAATTGATTTATAATAGTATTAATATCTTCTTTAATTATAGCATTCATAAAAGCATCCGTATGTCATAAACAATATAAACAAATATAAACTAATTCATTTAAACAAAATGAAAATAATCTTAATAATAATGTAAAAATATTCTATTTTTGAGAGAATTTAAAATATGACAAAAAAGCTCATTTCAATATTAACACCCTGTTTTAATGAAGAGTCAAATCTTGCATTGCTGGTAGATGCAGTCAAAAAAATATTTGATAATTTGCCTGATTATAATTATGAACATGTTTTTATAGATAATCATTCTACTGATAGGTCATTAGAAATATTAAAAGGGATAGCCCAAAACAATAAGAACGTAAAAATTATTGTTAATGCAAGAAATTTTGGCTGGATAAAATCTCCATTTTATGGATTAGTTCAATGTAAAGGAGATGCTGTCGTTTATTTAGTTGCTGATTTTCAGGATCCAGTGGAATTAATTCTCGATTTTGTAAAAAAGTGGGAAGAAGGTTATGAAATCGTTATAGGTGTAAAAACACAAAGTAAAGAAAACGCTCTTATGTTTGGTGTTCGTAAATTTTTTTACAATTTACTTTCTAGTGCATCTGATGGGGAACCAATTATTAAGAATTTTACTGGTTTTGGATTATACGATCAAAAATTTATAAAAATTTTAGGAAATTTAGAAGATCAATATCCATATTTACGTGGACTTGTAACTGAACTTGGATTTAACAGATATGAAATTCCTTACACCCAGCCTAAACGATTTGCGGGTAAGACAAGTTCAAATTTTTTTAAGTTATACGATGTGGCTATGCTTGGTTTTACAAGCCATTCAAAATTACCATTAAGGCTTTCAGCTTTTGTTGGATTTTTTTCGGCGATTATAAGTTTTTTGGTAGCAGTTGGTTATTTTATTTATAAGATGGTTTATTGGTATGAATTTCAAATTGGAACAGCTCCTATGGTAATTGGAATCTTTTTCTTTTCATCAGTACAATTATTCTTTATTGGAATTATTGGGGAATATATTGGGGCAATACATACACAAATTCGTAAGCGCCCTTTGGTAATCGAAAGAGAACGAATTAATTTTTAAATTTTTTTATGAAAGTAGTTATACTTGCCGGGGGACTAGGGACCCGATTATCAGAAGAAACTGACGTAAGACCAAAACCGATGGTTGAAATTGGCGGAAAACCAATTTTATGGCATATCATGAAAACATATTCCTATTATGGGTTCAATGAGTTTATAATCTGTTGTGGCTACAAAGGTTATGTGATCAAAGAATATTTCGCTAATTATTTTTTACACCAAACTGACGTGACCATTGATCTTGCAAATAATAAAATGGAAGTGCATAATTCCGGTTCCGAGGACTGGAAAGTGACTTTGGTTGATACAGGGGTCAATACCAATACAGCAGGAAGGATAAAAAAAATTCAAAAGTATTTAGGAAATGAACCTTTTATGCTGACGTATGGTGATGGAGTAGCAGATATAGACATTAATGCCTTGATTGAATTTCATAAAAAATCAGGAAAAATAGCTACTTTAACTTCTATTCAACTGCCTGGTAGATTTGGTAATGTAGAGATTGATGCGAATGGCTTAGTAAAAGCGTTTCAGGAAAAACCTATGGGTGATGGTGTTTGGATCAATGGCGGTTTTTTTGTCCTGGAACCGGGTATTTTTAAATATCTGGAAGGTGATATGGATGATGTTCAATGGGAGAAGAAACCGTTAATAGACATCGCAAATGCCGGTCAGCTTTCCTCATATAAACATAATGGTTTTTGGAAATGCATGGATGCTATCAGGGATAAAATTGAATTAGAAGCATTGTGGCAAAGTGGTTCTGCTGACTGGAATATCTGGAAATAAATTATGATGAGCCAATTAGATCTGTTTTCGGGAATATATCAGAATAAAAAGATTTTATTAACAGGTCATACCGGTTTTAAAGGTTCGTGGATGGCCATTTGGTTAAGAGAACTTGGGGCGGAAGTGCATGGTTACGCTTTGGAGCCAACTGCCGAAAAAGATAATTTCGTGACAACTAATTTATCTAAAAAAATTTATAATAGATTTGGTGATGTAAGGGATAAAGAAGCATTACAAAACTATTTTGATGAAGTAAAACCGGATATGGCGTTTCATATGGCAGCCCAACCATTAGTGATTGATTCATATAATAATCCTCATTATAATTTCGAAACTAATTTAATGGGAACGGTTAATTTTTTTGAAGCGGTTCGGAATTGTCCTTCAGTAAAAGTAGCCATTAATGTAACTACTGATAAGTGTTACCAAAATAATGAATGGGTTTGGGGTTATCGTGAGAATGACCCAATGGGTGGCGATGATCCATACAGTGCATCAAAAGGTTGTTCCGAATTAATTACTAATTCCTATATTAAATCATTTTTTAGTAAAGAGGGTAAGGCTCATGTGGCGTCGGGTAGGGCGGGGAACGTTATCGGAGGCGGTGATTGGGCTGAAAACAGGGTAATTCCGGATATGATGCGTGCGCACAATGCTAATCAAACATTGGTCATTCGAAATCCAAACTCCGTGCGTCCCTGGCAATTTGTGTTAGAACCTGTTTTTGGATATATGAGATTAGGTGAGAAGCTTTTTCTTCAAGGAAAAACATTTTCAGGAGGATGGAATTTTGGTCCTGCGGCTTTTGAAAATTATAGTGTTCATGATGTGGTTTTAGAAGTAAAAAAATCGATACCCACTTTAAAAGTAGATGCGCCGAAAGTAACAGATAAATTACACGAAGCTGGCTTATTAAAATTGGACATTACAAAAGCAGTCAACCAATTAAACTGGAAACCAAAACTAAATTTTGAACAAACCATAAAGTTTACGGTTGATGGATACATACAGGAAAATGAACAGGAAGCCGATGTATATAAAAGCAGGGTAAAACAGATAAAAGAGTACTGCCTCATGAATAATTGAACCATAAAAGGCAGAAAAGTTCAGAAAAAGAAATGCATTTAACAAAAACACAAATAAAGAATCTTACTTATCAAATTAATGGCGCTGCTATAGAAGTGCATAAGTCGCTTAGGCCCGGTTTATTAGAAAGCGTTTATCATAAGTGTTTGATTCATGAATTGAATATTCGTGAGATTTCTTTTATGTCTGAATTGATAGTAGCTGTTAATTATAAAGGTTTGCAGTTAGATGCAGAATTACGTTGTGATTTATTTATAGAAAATATTATAGTAGTTGAATTGAAAGCAGTTGAAAAGATATTGCCAATTCACGAAGCGTAATTACTAACTTATATGAATTTATTAGAAGCACCATTTGGAATTTTAATTAATTTTAATTGTACAAATATTTATAATGAGGGTCAGAAAACATATGTAAATGAATTATACAGAGTACTAAATGATTAACCAACCAATCTTATTTGTCTTTTTATGACTTATATGTTTCAAAAAAATAATAAATTATGTCAAAATTACTAGATATTAAACATCAAATCCATTCTCTTATAAAAGAGTATCACGATGAAGCATTTAAACAAAACGCATTTGTTCCGGGAGAATCCGCTGTCCCGGTAAGTGGAAAAGTATTCGATCACAAAGAAATGCAATACATCACTGATTCTGCTTTAGACGCTTGGTTTACAACTGGTAAATTTAATGCCGAGTTCGAAAAAAAATTAGCGAAGTATATTAATATAAAATCAGTTTTAACTGTTAATTCAGGTTCATCAGCTAATCTAGTTGCTTTTTCCGCCTTAACAGCCAAAGAACTAGGTGATGAAGCAATCAAGCCTGGTGATGAAGTCATTACTGTAGCAGCTTCCTTTCCAACTACCGTGAATCCTATTTTGCAATATGGTGCCATACCTGTATTTGTAGATGTGACTATTCCTCATTATGAGATTGATGTTACATATCTTGAAAAAGCATTGTCTCCTAAAACAAAAGCAGTGGTTATTGCACATACTATGGGGAATGTTTTTAATCTAGACGCCGTTACTGCATTTTGTGAAAAACATGATTTGTGGCTCATGGAAGATTGTTGTGATGCATTAGGTGCGACTTATAACGGTCAGCATGTTGGTACATTTGGTGATATTGCTACTTTAAGTTTTTATCCGGCTCATCACATTACAATGGGAGAAGGAGGAGCGGTATATACCTCTAATTCTAAATTAAAAAAAATAGCAGAGTCCTTCAGGGATTGGGGACGTGATTGTTGGTGCGAACCAGGAAAGGATAATACCTGTGGTTTGCGTTTTTGTCAGCAGTTAGGAGACATGCCAATGGGTTATGACCACAAATACATTTACTCCCGCCAAGGATTTAATTTAAAAATTACTGACATGCAGGCCGCTTTGGGTTTAGCTCAGTTGGAAAAACTCGACGAGTTCATAAAGATTAGAAGGCATAATTTTGATGTGTTAAAACAAGGTTTATTAAAGCATACGAACAAATTAATATTGCCTAAAGCATCTCCTAAATCAAATCCTTCATGGTTTGGATTTTTAATTACTGTTAAAAAAGATGCAGGCATTACTCGTAATGAGTTAGTTCAAAAATTGGATAAGAAAAAAATTGCTACCCGCTTATTATTTGCAGGCGACATTCGGAAGCAACCTTATTTTAAAGGCGTTGATTATCGGGTTATTGGTAACTTAACCAATACAGATATTATTGTAAATGATACATTTTGGATTGGCGTGACGCCAATGATCAATGATGAAATGATGAGGTACATGATCTCATGTTTCGATGAAATTTTAGGATAATAGTTTTTTAAAGTATTATGATTCCATTGATTAATAAAGCATTATCGATATTTTTCATCTTCTGCTCTTTTATTTGTTTTTCCCTAATAGACTCTTCTATTGTAATAACCTTTGATTTTAATAAACATGAGATTAAAGAAAAAGATAATAGAGTATTTCCTAGATCAGAAGGAGTAACTCTCACCGCAGATCGTTTTGGTAACGTAAAATCTGCAATTTATATTCATGGAAATGTATCAAGTTATTTAAATCTTTCTACATCAAAATTGTTAAAACCTGAAAAAGGAACTGTTTCGTTATGGGTTAATTTGGACAGAAGAGTTTATTCAGGAAAAGGATATGATAATAATCCAATCGTATATACTAAAAATGGTCAGGAGTTTGATTTTAATTTGGCTTATGCAATAGGTTATGATTGCTATGCAAAAAGATTAATTGCTTATTCATCTCAAGATTCTTTAAAAGACGTTAGTGTGGCTGCTGAAGATAATTTCATTTTCGGTACTTGGCATCATTTGGTTATGGCTTTTGACGATAACTATTTAATATTTTATGTTGATGGAGAGTTACAAAATAAGATGAGAAAGGGTTTTAGAACCCAGTATTTGGCTTCGGATTCCGTGATGATAGGGCATACAGCAAGTACTAAAAATGAAAGGTTTTCACAAGGAGTTTTTGATGACATACAATTTTTTCACAGAATACTATCTGATAAAGAAATTAAAGATTTATATAATGCCCCCAATCCGAATAAGCTGAAAAATATTTTTACGGGTGTTGTAAAATATGGAATAGTAATTATTATTATAATTGCAATTACTATACTTTTTAATTTGAGGAATAAAAAGGCTTTGGAGAAACAAAAAGAGCAGTTTGAATTAGTGAATAAAATTACTGAATTGGAATTAAAAGTTGTCAAAGCTCAAATGAATCCGCATTTCATATCAAATTGTCTGGCTGCTATACAGGATTTAATATTTAAAAACAATGTTGATGAGGCTAGCCGTTACATTGCAAAGTTTAGTTTTTTTTTAAGACAAATATTAAATTATTCCAATAAAGATTTTATTACTTTATCAGAAGAAATTGAGATCATAAAATTGAATATTGAGTTAGAGCAACTTCGTTTTAAAAATGAATTTAACTTTGACCTATATATAGATGAAAAAATTATTCCGAACGACTTTCTGATTCCGGCATTAATTACACAAACGTTTATTGAAAACGCGATCTGGCATGGATTATTGCAATTGGATGGACTGAGGAAACCGGAATTAAAAATAACCTTTAGCTTGAAAAATGGTTATCCTGTTGTAGAAATTGAAGATAATGGTATTGGTAGGGATTTAAAAAAAATAAAGAATGAGGATTCAAAAGGAACTAAATTAATTTCTGATAAAATAGAAAGCCTGAATAAATTATATAAGACATCAAACTACAAACTGGAAATAGTTGATTTATTTAACTCTGAGAAACTGCAGATTGGAACTAAGATTAGAATACATCTGGATATTGTAAAGGAATAGATATGATTAGAGCAATTGTAATAGACGACGAGGTTCATAATAGGAATGTATTAAAAACACTATTGAGTAAATATTGTCCTTTGATTAATGTTATCGCTGAGTGCGAGAAAGCAATCGATGCATTTGATAAAATAAAAGAGTTGGAGCCTCAGCTTATTTTTTTGGATATTAAAATGCCTGGCAAAAGTGGGTTCGATTTATTAAAAATGTTTAGCAGAATTGATTTTGAAGTGATTTTTGTTTCTGCTTTTAATGAATACGCTATTACCGCTTTTGAATTTAACGCATTAGGCTACATCTTAAAACCTATTGATTATAGTAAGCTAATCATAACTGTTGATAAAGCAATTTTTAAAATTACTTCGAATGAAAAAAGTAATAGTGTATTTCATTTTATTAAGACCTTAGATGAAAAGAATGATGTTATTAATAAAATTTCCGTTCACCATAATGATAAGGTAATACTTTTAAACATTAACTACATTGTTTCTGTTGAAGCGAAAGGAGGAACCTGCGAAATAAAATTAGATGATGGGAAAAATTATTATTCATCGAAAGAATTAAAACTTTTTGAAGAAATTCTTGAAAAAGCAGGAAATTTTATACGAATAAGCAAAAGTGTAATCGTTAACGCGGATTACATTATTTCATACAGTAAAGGTGATATTTGCAATCTGGAAGTACAAAACAGTGGTTTTTATGAAGTTTCAAGACGGAAAAAGTCTGAGGTGATAAACCGGATGAAGATTTAAAACGGAAATGTGCTAAAAACTGCTTTAACGGTAAGACTATTCCACTTTTATCTAAGTATATTTGCACATTAATACGTTTAACACTTTTCATGAAAGTTTACCATTTATCAAATTAATAGGTTTAATTAACAACTACCGAATTGAAAAATTAATGATTCAATTAAATTTGTGGTGGCAGGATTGAGTATTATTTAAATATTATAATTTAAAAAGTTTTTTTGAAAAAAAATAAAATTTATATTTATGTGTTTTTTTTGCTCTTAAATGTTTTAGGATTTAACGTCCTATTGGCTCAGCCCTGTGGCGGTTCATTACAATTTAATAATAGCAGTGATGAAGTTCTCTTGCCCCTTAATAATCAGATGCATAGTAGTAACGGGTTTACCTGGGAATGTTGGTTCAAATTAAATACAGCCTTTGGTTCAAAAGCCAGATCTTTAATAATGAATGAAGATCCCGTTGTTTATGAAGACATATTCTTGGGTTTTGGTTGGAATTTAGGAATGGGAAATTTTCCTATCAATCGTTTAGGATTTAAAGTTGATGGACCTAATTCTACAACTGGGCCGAGTAATGTTGCCTGTGATTATGCCCCGCCTGGAGGTTTTCTGTTAGGAACGTGGTACCACGCTGCTGGCGTAATGAATTATAATACGCATATTGCTAAATTGTATTTAAACGGTATTTTAGTTGATACTAAAATTATGAATTCAGATCCAATTACACGAAACGTACAAGGCCATCTTAGTTACTCACCTAATTTGGCTTTGGGTGGTAACGAAGATGAAATTCGGATATGGAAAAGAGTCCGCACTGATTCTGAGATCTTATCAGATTATAATCATTGTCTGGCTGGAAATGAAACAGATTTATTGTCATATTACCGTTGTAATCAGTCGTCTGGTACAATTTTGTTAGACGGCACCTCAAATGGAAATAATGGTACTTTAGTTAATTCAACGATTTGGTCCGTGCAGCAACCTACTTTGACTGGATCTGCTTGTCCCGGATCAGGTAGTTTTTCAGTAAATATAACAACCACTTGTAATGGTGCTAATGCAACAGCCGTCTCTTCTGTAAGCACTACGATGACTTCTCCTGTATTATCCTACAGTTGGACTGACTCGAACGGAATTATGATTGGTCAAACTACAAATACATCGGCACTGACAAATTCTTTGACAAATTTAGTTGGTGGAATTTATACCCTATCAGTTCAAGTTAATGCTCCATGCGGTCCAATTATTTCTCAGACTATTAGTGTAAATTGCCAACCACCGCCTCTTTGTTCCGGCACTTTAGGGGCCCCTGTTTTTTTAGAAGATTTTGGCTCCGGCACTTCTCTATACGGCCCTGCTTTACCACCGGGAGTTACTAATTATATTTACCAACAGGGTGTTCCTAATAATGGAACCTATGTTATTGCAGGATCGAGTAATCCTTCTGGTACTAATGCAGGATATGTAAATGATAATAATGATCATACAGGAAATACCAATGGCTACATGATGGTTGTTAATTCTGATTATCCTGCTGCTGAAGTATATCGAAAACACTTAACAGGTTTATGTCCAGGTACGACGTATGTGTTTTCGGCATATTTAGCAAATAATAATTCCCCCTCAGCGGTTAGTTCTGTTTGTGGCTCAAGTTATATTTATGCAAATATTAAATTTCAAACTGAATTTCCTTTGGGAACCGTGCAAGGTTCTGTTACATCGGGTAATTTGCAGGTTGCCCCAACAGCAACATCATTACCATGGTTGCAGTATGGTTTTACCTTTACTACTGGCTCAGGTCAAACCAGTGTTGATATTGTATTAATTAATAACGCACCTGGCGGATGTGGCAATGATTATGTTGTTGATGATATTTCTCTTTCTCCCTGTGGACCTGGAGTAGCATTGAGTATAGTGCCTAATCAAACTGTATTTTGCTCTGGAGAAGCACTTACCTTGCAATCAGCCTACACTTCCGGTAGTTATGTATCGCCCCAATATCAATGGCAGTATAGTAGTAATGGAGGTGTAACCTGGAGTAATATCTCAGGAGCAACTTCTCCAAACTATAGTATAAGTTCTGTTATTTCTTCCCAGGCGGGAATGTATCAATTATTAATTTCTGAAAATGGTAATATCAATTCACCTTCCTGTAGAATTGCTGCAGGACCTTTAACTTTTTCTGTATCTAATGGTGTAGCTGTGGCACCAACATCTACTATTTGCCCTGGAGTAACTACAACGCTTACAGCAACAGGTGCAGCTAGTTATTCATGGAGTAATGGAGTTGTCTCGAATTCTATTTCGGTAAATCCATCGGTTACTACAGATTATACAGTCACAGGGGTCGTTGGAACGTGCACAAGCCAGGCCATTTCAACCCTAAGCGTGGTTACTACATCTACTATTTCTGTAACAGGAAATACGTTATTATGTTCAGGACAAGCAAGCACATTAATAGCTAATGGTTCGGCAATGTATGTATGGACCCCCGCAGCCACATTAAGCAGCAGTTCAGGAAGTGTAGTAGTTGCCAGTCCAACCATTACCACAACTTATAGTGCAGCAGGTACATCGACACTATGTTCAAGTCCTGCGGTTATTACCATAAGTGTTTCTGCGGCTCCAGCTCTTGCGCTCAGTTCCAATACAACTATTTGTCCGGGAGCAAATTCTTCGGCAACTTTAACAGTTAGTGGTGCGACCTCATATGCATGGGCAAATTCATCTTCTCTGTCTTCCTCAACTGGAAGTGTCGTTGTTGCTTCTCCAAATGTAACTACAGATTATACAGTAACAGGAAGTATAAATTCATGTTCAAGTACAGCTGTGGTAACAGTTAGCGTTAATACTTCTCCAACAATTACATCTTCTTCTGTAATTAATACTACCTGTGGGTTAATTAACGGCTCTGCAACAATAAGTTCTTCATCTGCTAATACATTTTCATGGAGTACAGGAGTTTCTTCTACTACAAACACAGCTAATACTTTAGCCCCAGGTAATTATACTGTTACAGCAACTAATGGAGTATGCCAGACATCAACGGTCATCGCTATTTTGGGTTCAATGCCTTTGTCCATAACATCCAGCACCATTGCGCCATCTAATTGTGCGGGTAATACAGGAAGTATTCAAGTGAATGATAATTTGTCGGCAAGTAGCTATTCATGGAATCCAAATGTTTCAACAACAAATTCGGCTAGTAATTTAACACCCGGTAATTATTCTTTAGCAATCACAAATGGAGCGTGTAACACATCTACTGTATTTGCTGTTGGTTTAGTTGGCGGACCCACAGGAATAAACCTGACTATAAAAAATGTGTTGTGTCGGAGCGATAGTGGAAAGGTGCAGATTACTAGTGTTATTAACGGTGCTTCTCCTTATCAATATAACTTTAATAATTCCGGCTTTTCTTCATTAACAACCTTCAGCAATTTAGCATCGGGAGGCTATACGCTGACGGTAAAAGATGCTGGCGGATGTTCATATACACAAACGCTTTTTGTGGGCCGAACAATAACTCATTCAACGATTGACCTGATAACAAATACACCAAATTGTGAGAGTGATGATGGAGAGTTTATTCTCAATAACATTAAAGGAGGAACAGCACCTTATTTGACCAGCTTTAATAATACCCCATATACTTCTGATATGAGTTTTGAAATGCTGAGTTCAGGAAATTACACCCTTAATATAATTGATTCCAATAACTGTGAAACGGGTTTTATTTTAGTTATGCCCGAAAACAATAAGGATTTTACACTATATATTCCTAATGCATTTACTCCAAATGATGATATAGTTAATGATAAATGGTATGCACAGGGAACCTGTTTAGGAGCATTTAGTTGCCTGATTTATAACCGTTGGGGCGAAAAGATTATTGAACTCAATGATATAAAAGATGGTTGGAATGGAACCTTTAGAGGTGCACCTGTTCCGGATGGTCTTTATGCATATCTTATAGAGGTTCAGACGAAGAACGGAACCATTAATAAAGCAGGACATATTACTTTGTTCAGGTAAATTCACAAAAAGTTCTCCACCGCCATTTCATAGCCTTTCATTCCAAAGCCACTGATGCTTCCTTTGCAATGTTTTCCTAAATAAGAAATGTGCCTTTAATCTTCTCGTGCAAAAATATTACTGATATGAACTTTGATCACTAGTGTTTTAATGTTCTTCTGATGTCCCATGCCGAATTTATCAAATAGTTAATTTTTTCTTTAACGGCAGTAATTTCATGACTTTTTTCAATTATTTCTTTTATAGAGCTAGTTTGAATTTTTGTTAAACAAATATAGTTTTAAAAAAGGATTTTTTTTTGCCATAAAATAATTTGAACTAAAATATGGTTTTTATTCCAGGTTTTTTTATAAACAATTAACCGTCATTATTGTTTAATAAATTTGGTCTGTTTATACTGATTTTTATAGGTTCATTTTTTAAATAGAATGACCTTTAAACATCACTCGATTTCTTCTGGTTACTAAATAGGTATCATTTTATTGTTCTGAATTCTGGTTTTTCAGCGGTTGTTTTTATAGTAAAGTGCAAACCTATGTACCCAATCAAGGCAGATAATACAGAACCAATAATAATAGCAATTTTTGAAGAATTAATTAATTCATGATTATTAAAAGCAAGCAGCGTTATAAATATTGACATTGTAAAGCCAATGCCAGCGAGAAGGCCGGTCCAAAACAGGTGCCGTTTTTTTAATCCTTCCGGAAGAACGCAAAATCCGATAGCAATTCCTATAAAGGAAAATAAAAATATTCCTAAAGGTTTCCCAATTAATAGGCCAAAAATAATCCCATAACTATTTGGAGAAGATAACTCATTGATAGCATCAGAGGGAATTAAAAAAGCTGTATTTACCAAAGCAAATAATGGAAGTATAAAAAAGGCAACAGGCACATGTAATCGATGTTGCAAAATATATGAAATGGATTTAGGATCACCTTTGCCAAAAGGAATAGCAAAAGCCAGTAGGATACCTGTAATAGTTGGATGTATTCCTGAGCGGTGCATGAAAAACCACATAACTATTCCTGGTAGCAGATAAACCAACAAAGCATGCACTTTTAACCTGTTCAGAATTAGCAAACAAGCAAAAACACCCATCGCCAGGCTAAAATAGAGAAATGAAAATTTATCAGAATAGAATAAGGCAATAACTAAAATGGCTCCAACATCATCAATGATCGCTAATGCGGTTAAAAAAATCTTTAGTTGAACCGGCACACGTTTACCTATAATAGAAAGCACCGCTAATGAAAAAGCGATATCAGTTGCCGTTGGTATCGCAAAACCATTTTGGGTATTTGTTCCTTTATTAAATGAATAATGAATAAGTGCCGGAATAATCATTCCCCCGATAGTGGCAAATAGAGGAAGTAGTGATTTTTTTATATTAGAAAGTTCACCTATGTAAATTTCTCTTTCTATTTCTAACCCAACAAGAAGGAAAAAGACAGTCATTAGGCCGTCGTTTATCCAAAATTCAATAGGTTTGTTGAAAAAAATTGAATGCCAGAAAGCAATGTACGGATGTCCGATTACTGAATTTGCAATAATCAGTGAAAAGATAGTGCTGATAATTAGAATAATCCCTGCTGATTTTTCACTGCCAGTAAAGTCTTCAAATAGCGTACTCAATTTCATGAATCAAATATAGCTATAATGGTATATGATAAATACCAGATAAAATTAAAACAAGTTAGATCAGGTCATTTTATGCGTACCCTTTTACTTCCCATAAAATATGCGCAACTGAATTGTAAATGTAGGAGTGATATACCTTTACACCACTATTTTGAGAATCGTTAGTGGTACTTGGTTTTGAAGGAATTCTTTTTCTAACCGGTCTTCTGGAGTTAATTTCAAACATCATCTTCAATTTTTTAAGTTTATAATTAAATTTATTAGAGCATCAGGGGTAGTGAATTCAAAAATACTATATCTGTTAAGGGATTATAAGAGATAATCGGTAAGAAACTATTTAGTGCCCTTATAACCTGGTTTAAAAACGATAAAACTTATATTATTGGATAATTCTTAATAATTCAAAAGATTATAAATTTCGCCTATTAAAAATCCTTTTTTAACGATTAATTCAACTCGTGCGTTTAGAAAAAAATATTTTTTCTGATGAAAATTTAAAATATCCTAAATGAAAAAGATCCTACTATTTGCCTGTTTTATTACTTTTGGACTTACTTCCTGCGGTAATAAAGAAAATACCGGTAATGGAGCAGATGATAAAGCTGACAAAGGGCCTTATCAATATACTAATGATGAGAATAAGGTTGGTAATTCAGATTCATCTATTAACTCTATTGACTCATTATATCAAAAGTAATTTAGTAATAAGAATATGTTAACAACGATAACAGAAAATAAATTAATAGGAATAATTCTATTTGTTTGAGGAATTAGAAATTACACTCATTCATTTTGAATTAACTGGCAATTATTCTGTGACTTAATAGAGAGCGCCTTCAGCCGCCAGTTTATTCAGAGAATTTTCAAATCGCCGATATAAGTATGTGTGAATTATGCAACTATTTCCATAACTCTATAAACTTGGAAGAACAATCATCGCCATCTTTGCCAGGCTTTAAAAATAGCCGCCACAATGAAAAAAATCCTGACTCTTACTTCTCTATTCTTATTAAGTATTTGTGCAAAAGCACAAATGAACTCTAATTTCGAAAACGATTTTAACCGTGCCGAAAAGATTTTTTCAGAGGTTTACATGGATGGAAAGAATGAATCCATGAGTCTGTCTAAATTAGGGTACGCTTCAGCGAGACCAATATTTTTAGATCTGTCAAAACAGGAGCCAACAAATATGAATATACATTTCAAGCTCGGCGTATGTTATGTTAGTTCCCGAACGGACAGGTTACAGGCAATTCCTCATCTTGAAAAAGCGGTTTCTTCCACTTCAGGTAAGTGTGATGAAAACTCTTATAAAGAAAAGAATGCACCAATACTCTCTTATAAAATACTTGGTGACGCTTACCATTTAAATTACGAATTTGATAAAGCCATTGTTGCCTATAATAAATTTCTCTCACTGTCTAATGAATCAAAGCACAATAATAAAATCATTATTGCAGAGGCAAACCGCAGAATAGAAATGTGTAATACAGCGAAGATTTTAGTTGCCAGCCCTGTAAAATTAAAAATTGAAAACCTTGGCTCAACAGTTAACTCTCCTTATGCTGATTATTCACCAGTTCTATCTGCTGATCAGGGTACAATATATTTTACCTCACGCAGACCTGAAACTACAGGTGCACAAAAAGACGCGGATGGAAATTACATGGAAGATATTTTTATGTCGGTTAAATCAAAGACAGGCTGGTCAAAAGCATCTAATGTAGGGTCAGTAATTAACTCTGAATGGCACGAAGCATCGGTAGGGATTTCTCCTGATGGACAAAATATTCTCATTTACAAAGATGATATGGGTGACGGTAATATTTATAGTACCTCCCTTGACGGCGATGTGTGGAGTAAGCCGGTTAAGTTGAACGATAATATCAATACTAAAAACTGGGAACCAAGCGCATTCATTTCAGCTGATGAAAGAACTTTATACTTTACAAGTGATAAGCCGGGCGGTTTTGGCGGACGAGATCTTTATACCAGTAAGAGAGAAATTGGCGGTGATTGGGAAGCAGCGGTGAACATGGGTCCGAATATAAATACAGCCTATGATGAGGATTCTCCATTTATCCATCCAAATGGCGTAGCTCTGTCTTTCAGTTCAAACGGTCACAATAGTATGGGTGGCTTCGATATTTTTACAAGCTTACAATCTGATGAAGGAATCTGGTCGGAACCTGTTAACGCAGGACATCCGGTGAACACCACGGATGATGATATTTATTATGTAGTGAGCCCTGATAGTCGTAAAGCTTATTTGTCTTCTTATCGGGTTGGTGGTTTTGGCGAAAAAGATAATTACATGGTAACCTATTTGGATCGAAAAGAAACAGCACTTACATTGATGAAAGGTACTGTAAATGATGAATCGGGTAAACCAGCTAAAAAGGTTTTAATAACAGTAACTGATAACCAAACTGGCCAAATTGCAGGTATTTATCATACCAATAATAAAACAGGACAGTTTTTATTTATATTGACTCCCGGAAAAAATTATAATATTACCTACCAGGCAGCGGATCATTTGTTTTATTCTGAAAATATGGAGATTCCAAAACAATCTAATTATTATGAACTCAACAGAACTATTGATATGAAACCAATTGTGGTTGGCTCAAAAATCACGTTAAATAACATATTCTTTGATTTTGATAAGTCAACTCTCAGGCCTTTATCTAATGTGGAAATTAAGAACCTTGTTCAGCTAATGGTAAGCAATCCCAATCTTAAAGTTGAGATTTCCGGACACACCGATAGCAAAGGTGATGTAGCTTATAACCAGAAGCTTTCTGAAGAAAGAGCGCAGGCTGTTGTTAACAAACTTATTGCAAGTGGTATTTCGGCAGATAGAATGCAGGCAAAAGGGTATGGCAAATCAATGCCGGTATCTGCGAATAAAAAAGCAAATGGTAAAGATAATCCGGTTGGAAGACAGGAGAATAGAAGGGTAGAATTAAAGATAACTGAAATAAAGTAAAAGGTATTTACGGATTATTTTTTATAGAAATTCTGATTTTGTTAGCGTTATTTATTACGATTATTCAATGTAACTACTTAGAGTTCACTCAAACATTGAAAAAGTAATAGTTCCAACTATTTTAAAGAGCTTTGCTTCTTTTTTATGCAAGGCTTTTGTTGTAATTGTGGGGCTGCTTTTAGCTAAATAGAACTACTATTTTTTAGGCGACATTGTGGAGGCTTTTTGTGAGTTAAAAAATTGGAGTTGTTCGCCATTGCAAATTCCCGGCAAAGTTTCAGCCAGCTTATATTTCCAACGATCGCAAATGTTTTTTATGGCAATTTTTTAATCCATTTTATAAGTTTTAAATCTATAGTAAAGCCAGTTAAAACTAATAAATTTATTTGATTTCATTAAAGGTTATTAAAAAAATAAAGTCAATATCTTTACATTTTTATTTGCTTTTTAAACCAATACTATAATTATATTTACTAAACACTATTGAATAAGGATAAAATAATTATAGACCCTAATTTAAGCTCATTTTTTTCATTAAAAGATGTACTTAAATATAAAAGCTTGCTAACTAATTTGGCAAAGCGAGATTTTTTGATTCGCTATAAACAAGCTTTTGCAGGCATTATGTGGGCTCTCATTAAACCATTAATGAGTATTTTGGTATTTGGGTATATTTCAAGTAAAATTAATAATATAGGAAATACGGCAACAAATTTTGTTTATGTTGCTTCAGCTATGTTATTATGGCAACTTTTCTCCAGTGTATTTAACGATGTGAGTAATTCTATTATTGGTAATTCTAATTTATTTTCAAAAGTTTATTTTCCTAAAATTATTATTCCTTTAAGCACTATTTTAGTGTGTTTGGTTGATTTTTTAATTTCCCTTATTATCTTAATTGTATTATTTATTATTGCAGGGCAAACTATACATTGGCATATTATTTTAGCTCCATTATTTGTTTTATTAACACTAATTAATGGGTTTGGGATAGGTTTAATCTTTGCCACCATCAATGTTAAGTATAGGGATGTGAAATTTATTGTACCGGTAATTCTTCAATTTGGAATGTATGCAACGCCTGTTATTTTTAGTACACGTTATTATTTAGATAGATTACCTGAATGGTTACACTGGCTATTTTGCTTAAACCCTATGGTTGGAGCCATTGATGGGTTTAAATACGCCTTATTTGGTGGCGAGGCAATTTACAATGTCAATTATTTTATCCTATCAATCTGCGTATCATTTTTGTTTTTATTTATTGGAGTAAAATATTTTTATAAGTTCGAACGTAGTTTTGTAGATTATATTTAATGAGTAATAATACCATTATAAAAGTTGAAGGATTAAGTAAACATTATTTACTTAATAAAAATGCAACGCAAAAAAGTGATACTTTATATGGGAATTTTATCAATGGAATAAAAAGCATTAAAAATATTACAAAAAAAAATGAAACCGAAGATTTTTGGGCTTTAAAAGATGTTAGTTTTGAAATAGAAAAAGGTGATAGAGTTGGTATAATTGGTAGAAATGGAGCCGGAAAATCTACTTTGCTAAAAATATTATCTCGAATTACTCCACCAACTCGTGGCAGAATTGAATATTCCGGGAGAATGGCTTCTTTATTAGAAGTTGGTACCGGTTTCCATGGCGATTTATCAGGAAGGGAAAACATTTATCTGAATGGTTCTATACTTGGAATGAGCAAACACGAAATTGATCGTAAATTCGATGAAATTGTTGCTTTTGCCGAAATAGAAAAATTTTTAGATACACCCGTAAAACGTTATAGCAGCGGAATGTATGTGCGTTTGGCATTTGCCGTAGCAGCGCATTTAGAGCCCGAAATATTAATTGTGGATGAAGTGTTAGCTGTTGGAGATTCTGCTTTTCAAAAAAAGTGTTTGGGTAAAATGAAAGATGTTTCAAATTCGGGACGCACCATTTTATTTGTTAGTCATCAATTAGCTTCTGTTCAAAGTTTATGTAACAAAGCAATTGTTTTAAAAAAAGGCATGGTTGATTTTCCTTTATCGGAAACTAATTTAAGTTTAAAACATTATTTAAAAGAGGTTGCTTCTTTATCAAAAATAATAATTGCCGATAGAACCGACAGAGAAGGACAGGGAAATTTTAGATTTAAAAATGTTATATTAAAAGATAACGAAAACCAAATTACAAACTCCGGACAAACAGGTAAGGATTTGATTTTTGAAATTGAATATGATATTAATTCATCAAGTTTAAATAATGTTTCTGTTGCCATTACTATTTATAATGATGAAGGCAGAGATATGGTAACATTAGCAAATCATATTGTTGATCAACCTTTTGAAACATTAAAAAAAGAAAATACAATTCAATGTCGGGTTAATAAATTCCCTCTCACTAAAGGTAGTTATATATGTAATATGATTGCTTATAAAGATGACGTAATTCAAGATTATATTCAGGAAGCTTTTAATTTGGAAATTGAAGAAGGTGATTTTTTTGGAACCGGAAGAATAGCACCAACTGCTCATCATAGTTTTTTAATTGACAACAAATGGTCAATCCGCTAAAAAACAAATCTTTACTAATAGTTTTTTCAGTTGCTCTGTGTTTAAGCGCATTATTGGTTTTTATAATGATGGCTATATATTTTGCCAATAAAGGGTTTGAACTTTCAGATGAAACTTTTTATCTGTATTTTTCAGATCATTATAATTCTGAAATTTACTTGACGCAAAATTTTGGTGTTCTTAATAAATTTGCATGTTTTGGTAATTGCACCATAATTAATTTAAGAATAGCCAAATTAATTTATCAGATTATTGCTGTTGCGATTTTTGTTTTTAGTTTGATAAACTATTTACAACATAAAAACATCGTTTTATCATTTAGTCATAATGTTTTTGTTTTTGTTATTTTAATGATGGGTTCATTTGTTAATTACGATTATTTGCCGATGACTTTATCGTACAATACATGGACATTAATCTTGAGTTTATTGGGATTTTCATTAATCCTGTTTGAACTTACTTATAAAACAAAAAACATTCAATTGTTTTCGGCTTTAGGAATCGGTTTTTTTGTATTTTGTTTATTTCTGGTAAAATTTCCAAATTCTATTATAATGGTAGCTGTTTACGGAATGGTTAATGTTTTATTTAATAGAACTTATTGGCTTATAAAGATATCCCTGTTTTTTATAGGAATAGGACTTTCTTATTTAATATTTATTCATGATTATCCGCAATTACTTCATATTATAAATAACTACAAAATTGCCTTGTTTGATGTTAAACATATGAGTACTGATAATTATTTAAACCAATTTAAATATTTTTTTAATTTATGTAGCGAGCTGGGTTATTTTAATTATCTCTTATTTATAGCGCTGTTAACTGCTGTAATTAAAAAATTTAATAAATCGAAAAGACAGATATGGCTTTATATTCCTCTTTTTATAAATTTTAGTGTTGCTGTTTGGTTTTTTAAAGGCAATAGCCAAACGCTTTATAATGATTTTATAGTTGGAAGTTTGTTATTGTTTAATATATTTATTTATTTGTTCTTTAATCCACATTACTATAACAAACTCTTTCAGTTTTCAGAAACTAATATTATTTCAATATTACTAATTTTAATGCCATTGGCTCTAATGCTTGGTACTAATAACCAATTTTATTATACAACCTCACAAACTATGTGCTTTAGTATGAGCGGTGCTATCATTTTGTTTTTTTATAATAGTAAAATTGATAACTACTACCTTTCATTAACTACTCTTTTTGTTTGTGGATTTATTTTTTCAGTTAATTATTATGGTGCTGTTAAAACACCATATCGACAAACCAGTTTATTGAAAAAAAATATGCCAATTTATTTTCATCCTTCCATTGATGGTATTTATGAAAGTAGGGAGAAATTTATAGACTACACCACCTTAAATTTGGCAATAAATAAACTAAGCTCCTCCAATAAAAAAATTGTTACGTTTTTTAATTATATGGGATTATATTATATTTCTAATAAAAAATTATTTCCAGAAACCCCACTTTCTGATGCAGTGCAAAATATTGAAATTAATAAGTATATACTTACTAGAGAAAATTTTAATAATTCATTCGAACTTATTATTATTCCAAGTACAGTTTATAATAATCCGGAATTTAATAAAATGTTTGAGCAGTATGGCATATATTTAGGTAATAATTATAAATTAAAATACATTTATACATTTTTGTCAGCCAAGGAAACTGTGTACTTTTATAAAAAAGTATAATGGCTATAAAAATAAAGTTATATACTGAGCCTCAAATTTTGCTATATCCAAATACGCATACTTTTTTGTTATTTCCGTTACTTGGCAATTATTTAAAATTAGAGGGCGACCCTGATGCAGATAGGTTCGACGATTTTGTTAATTCGTATTCTGATTATATTGATTTTGTTAAAGATCCTAATGAGTGCGATTTTTTTCTGTTACCGTTTGGATATTCTTTTGAAACAATCTATCAGATTCCAATTCAATCGTTTTTAGCAAAAGCTGAAAATTATCATAAAAAAATACTCTTATTTTTTAATTCAGACGATGATACTATTATTGATATAAAAAATACAATTGTTTTCAGAACTTCATTTTACGAAAGCACCAGAAGTAAAAATGTTTTTGCTTTGCCTGGATGGAGTGTTGATTTTGCTAAATATTTTCCAAACCAAAAGGTTATATATATATCAAAAGATGTTAAGCCAACAATTTCTTATTGTGGGTATATAGATTATCTTCATAGAAGTTTTGTACAAACTATAAAAGCTTTTTTGTTTAATAGAAAGCTAGATAATGATTCTAATGCTAGATTATTAAGAGGTTTGGCATGTAGAAAGTTATTAAAAAATAAAAAAATAAAAGTTCAATTTTTGTTCAGAGATGGATTTTGGGCCAGCGGAATAGCTGATAAAAACAAAGCAAGGTTGGATTATGCTCAAAATATGATTGATTCAATGTATGCTATTGTTGTAAGAGGAGCAGGTAATTTTTCTTATAGGTTGTATGAAGTTTTAAGTTGCGGCAGAATTCCAATATTTATAAATACGGATAGCGTTTTACCTTTTGATTATTTGATTGACTGGAAGAAACATATGGTGTGGATTGAAGAAAAAGATGCTAGTAAGATTGATAGTATTGTTTTAAATTTTCATAAAAACAAAAGTGATGTACAATTAAAGGGAATTCAGGAAAGTAACAGAAGATTGTATGTGGAATATTTGAGTCCTAATGGTTTTTTTAAAAACTTTCACTTAATTTTATAAAAAAACCATGAAAATTTGCTTTCTTACTTCATATTATCCGCCTTTTATTGATGCTTTGTGCAATAAATATAATTTTTTTTTGGATTTATCTTATCAAGAATCCTTGAATTTAATTTTAGATGAGCTGTATGCCGATACAGGATCTATTTATTTTTATTCAAAAACATATGGAAATGAAGCTTCAATTATTATTCAAAATTTTGAGATTTTGCAAAAAAAATGGGCTTCAGAAAATATTGGAAATATAGAGGAAAATAACTGGCAGGAAAAAATAGTTTTAGAGCAAACAAAAAAAATGAAACCCGATGTATTTTATACAGAAAGTATTCAAAACCATAGCTCTATATTTTTAGATACTATAAAAAAAACAGTTAAATTAATAGTTGCATGGGTATCTTTTCCGTTTAACACATTACCAAACCTCAATAGCGTAAATTTAATTTTAACTTCTACACAACATTATAAAACTAAATTTATAAAATCAGGATTAAATGCTGAATATATGTTGCCAGCCTTTGATTATCGAATAATTGAGCGCTTAAAAGATAACCATAAGTCTATTCCTTTTTCATTTATAGGTGGGATTAGTGATGTTCATAAAAATCGCTGGGAGGCATTAAACTATTTATGTAAAACAACCGATATAAAAATATGGGGGTATGGTTTGCCAAACTTACCAAAAAATATATTTAAAAGAATAATTAAAAAAGATACATATTCCCGGATCAGAAAAAAACATAGAGGAGAATTGTGGGGGCTTGAAATGTATCAAACTTTGCACGATTCATTAATCAGTTTTAACATTCATGAAGATTTGCTAAAAGGTAATGTTGGTAATATGCGTATGTTTGAAGCTACTGGTGTAGCAACGGCTTTATTAAACGATTTTGGAAATAACATCACTTCTTTATTTGAACCTGATAAAGAAATTATTACTTATAAAACATTGCCAGAAGCTGTTGAAAAATTAAATTATTATTTACAAAATCCTATAGTGACAAAAGAAATCGGTTTAAATGCCCAAAAAAGAACTTTAAAAGAGTATAATTATACAAATTATACTATTCAAATGACAGATTTTATTAAGAAATTAATATAACTGTTTTACGTAAACAAAAAATAAAGCTGTAAATTAAACTCACTATTGCTATTGAGATAATGAAATAACCAATACTTTAAATTCATTGAATAATTACTTGAATAAAATATTTAATCGTTTGTTTTATAAAAAAAACGAAACTGATAAAGCCTATGGCTGGTCTGGTAATTACAGTAATTGGAGCGAAGTGAATAAACTTTGTAAAGGATATGATGATAACATCATTTTTGAAAAAGTAAAACAGAGTAGTTTGGCTGTAAAGCTTGGTAAAGCTTTATTTGAAAGAGATAGTGTGCTTTTTTATGAAGAAGATTATAGTGAATATTTTTTGAAAATAATTAATGAAGTAGCTAAAGAAAATAGTAATACACTTAATGTTCTGGATTTTGGCGGGGCATTAGGAAGTTTATACTATCAATACAAATCCAAGTTTGATGATATAAGTGATTTAAAATGGAATATTGTGGAACAGGCACATTTTGTTGATTTCGGTAAAAAAGAATTAGAAACTGAACAATTAAAGTTTTACCCTACTATTGAAGAATGTTTATTAAATAATAAAATAAATATAGTAATTCTTTCTAGTGTAATCTCGTATTTTGAAAGCCCATACCAATTATTGAACAACATATTTAGTCATAATTTTAATTTTATTTTAATAGATAAAACTATTTTTACCGATTACCAAAATGATATTTTAACTTTACAAACGGTGCCTCCAACAATTTACGAAGCATCTTATCCTTGTTGGGTTTTAAACAAAAATAATGTGACAAATTTTATGTCAAAAAAATATTCGCTTCAATCAGAATATTTTCCTTATGGAAATATTTCAATTAAAATAGATAAAAAAACCGCTTACTTTAAAGCACTACTTTTTAAAATAAATGACATATAATACTTTAATAAATAAAATTTTAGAACTTCCTGAGTTCGTTGAAAAACCACTTGTGTTAATTGATATTGGTGCTTCTGGCCAGGTTCATGCTGAGTGGAAAGATATTGCGAAATATTCATATTGCATTGCTTTTGATGCAGATAGCAGAGACTTTAACACAAATACTGATAATTCGGGTTTTAAAAAGTTGTACTTAATTAATGCAATAGTATCTGATAAAGAAGATTCTAAAACAAAATTTTATTTAACTAAATCGCCCTACTGTTCCAGCGCTTTAAAACCTATAGATAAAGAACTATCTAATTGGTTTTTCAATAATTTGTTTGAAATTGATAAAGAGATAGATTTAGATAACAAATCATTAAAGACAGTTATTAGTGAAAAACAGATAACCTATGTTGATTGGTTTAAAACAGATTCACAGGGAATAGATTTGCGGTTATTTAAAAATCTTCCTCAATCAATACAGGAAAATACAATTGTTGCTGAATTTGAACCGGGATTTATTGACGCTTATGAAGGAGAGGATAAAATTGCCGATATGCTTACTTATATGGAGAAATTACCTTTTTGGATGTCGGATTGCGACGTTAAAGGAACTCAACGTATTAGTGTAGCTGCAAGAAATAAGTATAATTTAACATCCCCAAATTTAAATTTAAGAGTAAGTTCTTGTTGGGCAGAATTTTCATACGTCAATACCTGTGCGAAATTGCACAAAAGAGAGTTGTTGGCATCCATTGTATTTTGTTTAATTAAAAAACAATATGGTTTTGTTTTAGATATCTGTGTTAAATTAGAAGGCATATTAGATAAATCATTGTTAACTAAAATAGAAAGATTAATGTTAAACGAAATAACTCAAATGCCTAAACCTCCATCTTTAATTAAAAGAATAAAATCAAGGCTGTTTTAAACAATGAAACTTAATTTTGTTACCCTTTTTAATTCTAATTATTTATCAAGAGGTTTGGTAATGTATCAGTCATTACAAAAACATTGTCCAAATTCCCATTTATATGTAGTTGCCTTTGATGATATTACTTATAATTATTTTCACAGGTTCCCACAAAAAAATCTAACAGCCATTTCCTTGGAGCAATTTGAAGATGAGAAATTGCTTTCAATAAAATATAGCCGCTCAGGAGGTGAGTATTGCTGGACCTGCACGGCTTCAACTGTTTTATACGCTATCAATACATTTAAATTAGATCACTGTGTTTATGTTGATGCCGATATGCGTTTTTATTCCAACCCTCAGGTATTGTTTGATGAATGGGGGGCAAAATCTGTGTTAATTACAGAACACCGTTATACTTCTGAGTACGATCAAAGTCTTATCAGTGGTAACTATTGCGTACAGTTTGTTGGTTTTAAAAATGATAAAGAAGGAATGAAGGCTGTTAATTATTGGCGGGAGTCATGCATTGAATGGTGTTATGCACGGGCAGAAGATGGAAAGTTTGGTGATCAGAAATACCTGGACGACTGGACAACGAGATTTAAAAACGTTCATGTTTTAGAGCATTTAGGAGGAGGACTGGCACCATGGAATATTCAGCAATATGAATTTCATCTGTCTGGTGATAAAATAACAGGAAAAGAATTAAAAAGTGGGAATGAATTTGAAGCCGTGTTTTTTCATTTCCATGGGTTAAAGATTTATAAGAACAATATCAGTTTACTGACAGGTGATACATACGAAATGACCACTGATACCTTCGGATTATTTTATAAGCCTTATCTTCATGCGCTGGCTATAGTGTCAGAAAAGGTACACGAACATACAGGCTATGTTTTTAATTCAAATGGTGCTTCAGAAAATTCACCTGATAAACCTTTTAATTTTTTATCTTTGTTAAGATGGTATTTTTATGATATCAGACAGGGACTTAAAAACCTTGACGGAAAAAAAACACTTAATAGGATAAAACACCATCATTATATAAATATTAATGGCTAAATTAATTGATCTAAGGACTTTTACAGATGCGCGTGGAAATTTAACAGTTGTTGAAAAGGTATTACCTTTTGATATCAAGCGTGTATTTTATATTTATGGCGTTGATGATTCCATAAGAGGAGGCCATCGGCATCATAAAACTATCGAGGCTGCGGATTGTATTCAGGGTTCCTGCAAAATTTATTACAACAACAATGTCTCTGAGGATGTGTTTGAGATAAACAATCCATCTAAATGTTTGATCCTTGAACGCCTAGATTGGCAAACCATGTATGATTTTACAAAAGATGGTATTTTAATGGTTTTTGCATCGAAATATTTTGATTCAGCGGATTATATTTTTGAACCTTATAATAAATGATTGAATACGAAAATTTAAATAATTTAAATAAGCCTTTATTTGAAGAATATAAAGCGGCTTTCAGCGAAGTACTGGAAAGTGGTTGGTATATCCTCGGAAATAAAGTAAAGGATTTTGAAAAACAGTTTGCCACTTATTGTAATGCAGATTTTTGTATTGGTGTTGCCAATGGGTTGGATGCTTTGAATTTATCATTACGCTCTTTTAAATTTGAAAGAGGCAGTGAAGTCCTGGTTCCTTCTAATACCTATATTGCCACAATCTTGTCTATTGTGGACAATGGATTAAAGCCTGTTTTAGTTGAACCTGATATTGCCACTTATAATATTAATCCTCTTTTATTGGAACAAGCCATCACACCTAAAACCAAAGCAATTATGGTGGTTCATTTATACGGTAAAGTGTGTGAGATGGCACCGATATTGGCTGTTGCAAAAAAGTATAATTTAAAAGTTATTGAGGATTGTGCGCAATCCCATGGCGCAAAATACAAAAACAAGTTATCAGGTAGCTTTGGGGATTTTGCTGCTCATAGTTTTTATCCTACAAAGAACCTCGGCGCATTAGGAGATGCCGGAGCAATAACAACAAATGTTGAAGAATTAGCAAATAAAATCAGAGTTCTTAGAAATTATGGCTCAAAAGAAAAATACTACAATGAAGTGGTTGGAGTAAATTCCAGACTTGATGAATTACAGGCAGCATTATTGCTTGTGAAATTAAAATATATGGAACAGATAACTCATCACAAGAGAGAACTGGCCTCAGTATATTTAAGCGGATTAAATTCCGATTTTATAAAACCTCAATTGCATCCTGATCACTATGATGTTTACCATATTTTCAATATTCGCCATCCTAAACGTGATGCTTTAAAAGAATATTTGTTAAAACATGAAATTAAAACAGAGATTCATTATCCTGTAGCACCTAACAAACAAAAAGCTATGCAGGGCATTTTAGATCAAGAGAAAACTCCGATAGCCGAAGAAATACATCAGACAACATTGAGCCTGCCAATTTCTTATTTTCACACTAAAGAAACAATCCAAAAAGTGGTTGATGTTATGAATTCATTTTAAGATGCCTTTGATATCCGTCATAACAATTAATTATAACAATGCCGTTGGTTTGCAAAAAACGGTTGACAGTGTTATTGCACAATCTTTCAAAGATTTTGAGTTTATTGTAATTGATGGAAATTCTTCTGATGAAAGTGCGAATATCATAAAGCAAAATAGTAGGATCGATCAGTGGATCATTGAAAAAGATGCCGGTATTTATGATGCCCAAAATAAAGGAATTTTAAAAGCAAGGGGTGATTATCTGTTGTTTTTAAATAGTGGTGATGTTTTAGCTGGCCCTGAAGTATTGGAAAGGATTAGTAAATATTTATCAGGTAGAAAATCTTTTTATTATGGGAATTTAATTTTGGATACTAATGGTGTGCAGGAAAAACATTTTGCATCTGAATCAGTTGATATTGACTTTATGCTGAACAGCACGTTTTGGCATCCTTGTGTGTTTGTAAGATCAGATTTATTTGATATTCATGGATTGTATAATACATCATTTAAAATTACAGGGGATTATGAATTTTTTATCCGCTGTTTATTGAAACCAGGTGTAACGACTGAATATATTAATGAATTTATTACTATTTTTGATGGTAACGGCATCAGTAATGATTCTTCACAGGATGAACTGCAATTGCAGGAGAGAGAAAAAGCCTGGAAAATAAACATTTCAGATATAATATATGAGAGTTTGAAAAAGCAGAACTCTTTTTCGAGAAGTAGATATGCCTCAGTTATAAATTCAATGCAAAAGTTAAGGGGCAAACAAAGTTTTTAATGTCAAATGATCATGTTATAAAAGAATTTTTATTTGTTTTAAAAAAACGACTCATTCATTCTTTCTCCAAAGTGATCCGGTTTATTAAGAGGGCATCACTTCCTAAACATATCATCACTTCTGAAAATTGTTTTGAAATACCCATTATTATTAATAACAGGAACCGCTATACCTTTTTAAAATTAATGGTTGATCAGCTTCATTCCTTAGGCTATAAAAATATTTATATTCTTGACAACGACAGTTCATACCCGCCATTACTGGACTATTATAAAATGGTGGAAGCGAATGTTATTTTTCTCAGGCAAAATGTAGGTTATAAAGCTTTATGGGAAACAGATGTTTTCAAACAGTTTAAAAACAACTATTATGTTTATTCCGACCCTGATATTTTATTAGGGGATAATTGCCCCAAGGATTTTGTTTATCATTTATATATAAATTTAAAAAAGTATCCCGCTAAAGAAAAAGCAGGAGTCGCTTTAAAAATTGATGATCTGCCAGATCATTATAAACTTAAAAATGATGTGTTGAAGTGGGAAAAAGTTAATTGGGAAAAAGTCCTTTCTGAAAATGTATATGATTCCTTGGTTGATACCACCTTAGCTTTATACAAGCCACTGGCTCATGGTAATGCCGAGGAATGTGCTGCTATAAGGGTAGGAGGGAAGCTCGCTGCTCAGCATTTGCCATGGTACACAGATACACAAATGGTTTCAGAGGAAGAATTATATTATAAAAATCATGCAAAAACGACATCTTCATATTGGTCAAGTAAATAAAAATGAGTTTAATTAAAAAAATATACCGCGCGGTAATACCCGAAACATTAAGATGGAAAATTATCAACTCCAAAAGAAAGAAAGAGGAAAACGCCATTAAATCATTGATCTTAACTTACTATAATAATCATCCTACAAAAGATCTTGAAATTAATGAGGCCTTATCATATTTACAGATGAATGATCTTTCTGTATTTCCTTATGATTTTTTTAATCAATATAAAACAAAAGATATAAAAGTATTGATTGATGAAACCAATCAAATGCCTTACGTCATACATTTCAATAAAAAATTGTACTTTAAAAAAAGCTGGACCGAAAACCATATCGTTGATGCTTACCGTTTTCTTTTAGCGGAGCAGGATATTAAATCGGCGCATTGTTATTTAAATACCGATTATGCAATTAAGGATAATGCGGTAGTTGTTGATGTTGGTGCCGCAGAAGGTATATTTGTAGTCAGTGATATTGAGCGTATCCAGCATGTTTATCTTATTGAAACGGATCCTGAATGGATTGAAGCTTTAAATGAAACCTATAAACCATGGAGTGATAAGATTACGATCATTAACAAATTTATATCTGATAAAGATGATGAACATAATTTAAGGCTGGATACCTATTTTAAAAATGATGAGCAAATAGATTTTTTAAAGATTGATGTAGACGGAGCCGAACAGGACTTAATTAATGGCGCACAAAAAACTATATCTGATAAAGTGGATATGCTGGCTATTTGTACTTATCACAAAACGAATGATAATAAGGACTTTTCGGAACTCCTGCTTTCTAAAAATTATAGAATTGAAAACTCAAATGGCTATATGCTTTTTTATTTTGATTCTGGTTTTGAAGCGCCTTATTTTAGAAGAGGCTTAATAAAAGCAAAAAAGAATATTTAATGCCAACTGTGTCAATTTGCATACCTGCGTATAAGCAATTGGAATACCTGAAAAAGTGTTTGGATTCTGTATTGGAACAGGATTATAAAGATTTTGAATTAATTATTTCTGACGATACACCGGATAATTCAGTCGAAAAATTTGTGGCATCAGTATTGAAAGAACAGGCTTTTATTTATAAAAGGAATGAGTCTGCAATGGGTAGTCCGGGAAACTGGAATGCTGCTGTTAAAATGGCTTCAGGGAAATATATTAAGATATTGCACCACGATGATTTTTTTACACAAACTGATAGTTTAAGTTTAATGGTTGATGAAATTGAAAAGCAAAAAGTATCTTTTTTATTTTGTCAGACCGATGTTTGGGATGTGAAAAATAATTTGAACAGGATTCATAAAATCAGTTCTAAACAGTTCAGGTTACTTAAAAAGCATCCGGAGATTTTATTCTTTAAAAATGTAATCGGAGCTCCATCAGCAACTTTATATATTAACAACAAAGCGTTTACTTACGACCCCAAATTTAAATGGTTGGTAGATATTGATTTATACATGCAGTATTTATTTCATGCACAGAAAATAGCATACCTTGAATTACCTTTGGTATGCACTGCTAATGAGACTGAAGGACAGGTGACAGGTACAGTAATTAATGATAAAGCAATACAGGTCAAAGAACATGTATTGTTGTTTAATAAGATTAATAAGTACAAGATCAATGAAAAGGGTTTTGCTGACTTCTTTGATTATTTGTTTTTTAAATATGATATCCGATCATATACTGATTTGGAAAAAATTGTTTCTGAAGCAAATGAAAATAAATTGTTTTTTAAAAAAGTAATTGGAACGATTTCGCATAACAGGTCTTGGAAATGGCTAAAAAAACGTTTCTTTGAAAGCCGCTACAATAATTATATATTTAAATTTGAACAGTTTATATGATCATTGTAAAATTGATAGGTGGTTTGGGTAATCAAATGTTTCAATATGCTGCTGCGCGACACTTGGCGTTTTTACATAAAACGGGTTTATTTGTTGATACCTCTTATTTAGATAAAAATCCAAATGGCGCATATACGAAACGAAATTTAGAGTTAAATGTATTTAATGTAGATTTAAAAATTGCTTCACCTTCAGATATTAAACGCTTTAATATCGATTCTTCTAATAAATACTGGAGAGGAATTCAGCGTAATTTTTCTTTTTTATTTTCAAATTTATATGTTGCTGAAAGTGGAATAATTTATAACACTCAGTTTTCAAATTTCCCTAAAAACACATACCTGGATGGATTCTGGCAGAGCGAGCGTTATTTCAAACCCATTGAATCTAGCTTATTAAAGGAATTTACACCTAAAGATAAACTAGACTCAGAAAACGAAATCTGGCTAAATAAAATAAACTCCTGTGAATCTGTTTCTTTGCATATTCGACGTGGAGATTATGTTTCCAGCGAAAACTCCCAAAAACACCATGGGAATTTAGAGATAAGTTATTATATGAATGCATTAAAATCGATCAAAGAAAAGCATTCTAAGATCGAAGTTTTTGTGTTTTCGGATGACCTGGAATGGTGCAGATCAAATTTAAAATTAGATGATACAATTCATTTTGTGGATGCTAATCAAAAGAATAACTTTCATTTTGATATGTATTTGATGAGCCATTGTAAACATAATATTATTGCTAACAGTAGTTTTAGCTGGTGGGGAGCCTGGCTCAATCAAAATAATACAAAAATTGTTATTGCACCTGCCAATTGGTTTGCCGATAAAACTTTAAATACAAAAGATCTAATACCGCCTTCATGGATCATAGTGTAAATCAAATATCACCGTTGGTTTCTGTTGTCATGTCAGTTTACAACGGTGAAAAGTATTTGGGCGAAGCAATTGAAAGTGTTTTAAAACAATCCTACTCAAATTTTGAGTTTATCATTATCAATGATGGTTCAGTAGATAAAAGCCTTTCTATAATTCAATCTTATATTGATAAACGGCTTGTCGTGATAAATAATGATAGAAATAATGGATTGATCTATTCTTTAAACAAAGGTTTACAAATAGCTAAGGGCAAATACATTGCTCGCATGGATGCTGACGATATTTGTTTGCCTAAGAGATTAGAACTGCAAGTGAATGAGTTCTTGAAAAATCAGGATGCACTAGTCATAGGTAGCGATTATTATTTATTGAACGGAGATAAAAATACTTATATCAGAAATAGAAATGACAGTGATTTTCAAAAAGCTGTTCTATTGTTTGCTCCTTGTTTTTGTCATCCAACAGTGATGATGAAGAATGTGTTTAAAGAAAATAATATATTTTACGACAAAGATTACATTCACGCCGAGGATTACAAACTCTGGACTGATTTATATTCGTTAGGTACTTTTTTGAATGTGAATAAGCCATTGCTGAAATACCGTCATCATACTTCGCAGATCAGTAATCAAAAAAATGAATCGCAGTTGAGTATTAGTAAAAGCATCAGAAAACTGTACATTCAGAAACTTGGATTTACTTTATCTGATTCACAATTTGAAACACTAAATGTTATTGGTAATAATGTTTTTATCAGGACGATTGAAGAGTTAAAGAACGTCGAAGGTTGTTTGCTGCATTTGAAAGTACAGAATAAGTTCCATAAAACTTTTAGTGAGATCTCTTTCAATAAATTCCTTTATAAATTTTGGCTGGATTCCTGCGGTAATAGCAATTTAGGGATGAGTGCGTATCGCTCATTCTTTTTTTCTGAGATAAGCGGATATGCGAATTTGTATTTTATGGACAAAAATATTTTTTTATTAAAATGCCTGATCAGAAAATTTAAGAAATAATTTTTTGAAATTCATTTGCCCAGTGCTCCCAGTTGAGCTGTGATTCATATAATTGCCTGGTTTGTTTTCTTAAATTTATATATGATTCCGGTGAATTGATCAATTCCTCAATTTTCTGCGCGTAACCGTTTCCATTATCTTCATAAGGAATTAAAAAACCGTTTTCATTGTTTTTTAAATGACCTGCAACACCGCCGCTATTTGCAACAAGGCAAGTTATCCCAAACGCGCTGGCTTCATTAATAACAATTGGTGTGCAATCAAAACGAGTTGGGAGGATCAGGAAATTTTGCTGCTGATAAATCTCCTTCATTTGCCGCTGTCCTTCCGGATTATTCTTGTCAATAAACGGGATTACTTTTAGTTTTGAGTGATTATATTTAACAGGTGGTATGCATCCCAATACGGTTAATTCAACTTCATAGCCTCTGTCATGCAATGTAGTAAAAGCGTTATAAGCAATATCTCCTCCTTTTGTCTCCCAATAAACTCCTACAAAAAATAGTTTCCATACTTTAGGTATTTCAAAATTCAATTCGCTGAATCCCGGTGCCTTTTCAAAGTTGGCGCCATAAGGAATTATTTTTATATCACTTTTGGTTTTTTTGTAATCATTTTCAACTGAATCAGCTGCCCACTGTGATGATACAATCACGGTTTTGCTTTTTGTAATTGCTAACTGTTCAATCAAGTTACCTTCCTGTATTGATTTTTTAGTAAGGTTTGATAAACTTTTATGATACCCCAAACAACCAGCAAATGTTCCGTCAGTGATATAGATGATGGGAATTTTCGTTTCAAGAAAAGCTATTTCACATGATGCCGCCGGAGCAATGATATAATCGTAGTTTTGACCATCCAATTTTTTAGTAAAAAAAGAGGCATAACCTTTACTCACCATTTTACTGTGACGGTAACTGATGCGCTTATTAAAACATCTTAAATAAATCTGATTCAGGATCTTAGAAATAAAAACTCTTGATGTCGGTTCATAGGGACCTAGTATGGTAACCTCACCGATACTTTGTAAAGCTTTAAATATACTATAATGTGTTCCGCTCCAAACCTTTTTGTTTTGAGGATCTTCAGCAGAGAGATATGCAAATTTTAGTTTTTTCAATGCAGTGGTTAGTTAACTAATTTTCTTTTTATTATTCTTAATCTTAGCATCAAGCCAAGTTTCGAAAGAGAACTGCTCCCGTATAGTTTGGCAATCTCTAATTGCTCCATTAAAAAACGGGCATCCTGACTACCTGATTTTGATTCCTGGTAATATCTGAATTGGGCAACAATGACATCGAGTTTTACAACGGTGCCATTATTCTTAAATATTCTTAATATGTACTCGTAATCAAATGCAAATCTGTAATTACTTAAATGACCGATCTTTTTTGTGAATTCAGTTCTAAAAAAAGAACCTGGCTGAGAAATAGATGCATCCTTTGTGGTTAGTGATTCCAATGTGATCGTACCACTGGTGCCTTTTGCAATTGAATTTCCATGTTCATCTATAGTTTCAATATCACCATAAATATAATCTACTGTATTGGATTTTAGATAGTTTATTATTTTTAAAAATCCTTGTTTATCAATCAGGTCATCTGTATTTAACCATGTCCAATATTCACCTGTAACATAAGCTAATCCTTTATTAATAGCATCGTATTGCCCGTTATCTACTTCAACTTTTAAAATATCAATTGAGTTTTTGTGTTTTTCAAAAACTGCTTGAACTTCTTTTATGGAGCAATTATCAAAAACTATGATTTCCAGTTCTACATTCTGTTCTCTGCACAATTCTTTAATCTCCACAATGTTTTTCATTGTGGCTTCAATAAATTTAAATTGATTATAAGATGGGATAATAACTGAAAGACGCATAAGTAACAAATATACATTTTTTAGTGCTTTTGTTATTAAAAACAGGGTGTTTATAAAGCACCATTTATTTCTATAAGTTCTTGTTATGTTTAGTAATTTTACCATTATGCGCGTTTTATTACTGTCTGATACCTATTCTGAGCATACTGAAAAGTGGGCATTGGGACTTGCATCAAACGGAATAGAAGTTGGTTTGTTTAGTTTTAATAAAGCTTCCTATCCGTGGTACTTAAACAAAAAAAACATCTCCCTTTTATTTGAACCTAAAGAAAAACTGGACATTTCCGGTAAACTATCTTATTTAAGATTTGTTGGGTCTTTAAAAATAGCTATTGCTCAATTTAAACCTGATATTTTACATGCGCATTATGCCACGAGTTACGGCTTAATTGGTGCTTTAAGTAGATTCCATCCTTATGTGATTTCGGCCTGGGGAACAGATGTGATGAAGTTTCCACAAAAGAACTTTATCAATAAAACCATATTAAAATATAATTTAAGAAAAGCAGATGCCATTTGCGCTACGTCTAATACCATCAAAGATTTTTTAAAACCAGTAACGGACAAACCCATTCATGTTATTCCTTTTGGTGTAGATGTAAATGAGTTTAGTAAAAAAGAAGTAAAAAGCTTGTTTGATCAAAATACATTTGTGATAGGCAGCATCAAGCCATTGGAAAAATTGTATAACACCGATGTACTAATCAAAGCCTTTGCGAGTTTAAAGAAAAAGCATTCAGATAAATCTTTAAAATTAGTGATCATTGGTGAAGGTTCTCAAATGGAAGAACTAAAAAAATTAAGTTCAAAACTGAATGTTCAATCAGATGTGACTTTTACCGGAAGAATTAAGTTTTCTGAAGTCTCCAATTATTTTAATATGTTAGATGTATTAGCTAACATAAGCGATTATGAGAGCTTCGGAGTTTCCGTTATTGAAGCCATGGCCTGCGAAAAGCCAGTTGTTGCTACTAATACAGGTGGATTAAAAGAAATTATTGAGAATAGTAACTTTGGAAGTTTGGTTGAAGTTGGTAGTGTTGAACAAACGGCGTCAGAAATTGAAAAATACCTGTTGGATGAAACATTAAAACAAAAGATTGGAAAAGCGGCCAGGGTGAAGGTGGTGCAAAAATATAACTGGGAAGATAATATATTGCAGATGGTTAACGTTTATAATCAACTGCTTAAAAAATAAAGATAAAGTGATCTTACGACAAATAGATATTTTAGATGTGTTTTGTGAAAAAGCAGAACCTGTAATTGGCGTGTTTGCCAGTAAAAAATGGTTGTCAGTTTACGGAAATTCTTTAACCATAATAGGAATTTACAAGGACGAACATCAGTTAATTGGTGGGTTTTACTTTCTGAAAACTAAAAAATTTGGGTTTACTTTTTTAAAGTTACCTCCTTACACGCCTCATTGTGGTTTGTTTTTCACATCAGATAGCAAGAACAATTCATCCATCAATAATTTCTCTAAAGAAATAATGAACGAGGTGTGCCGCTTCATTACTAAACAAAAAAGTGCGTTAACCGTTTTGGCTTTTCCCTCCAATATTATCGACTTTCAGCCTTTTATATGGGAGAAATATAAAGTTATTCCAAATTATACTTACCGTATCAGTTTAGAGAAGTCAATTGAAGTCATCAAATCTAATTTTGACTCCAAAAACAGGAATGCGATCAATAAAGCCATTAAAGAAGAAGTCATTGTTTCTGAAAATTCGTTATCTAAAGAAGAATTATACAGATTCTTTATGGACTCTTTAAATACAACAGATGCTAACATTTATGAAATTGAATTGAAGAACATCTTCACAAAGTTTTCTGACGATACTAATTCTTTCAGTGTCACAGCCAGGAAAGGAGATGAAATTTTAGGAAATGTATTTTGTGTGTATGATGTAAATACCTGCTATTACTTATTAGGCGGTGTCAACAAAAAATCCGGTGTGCAGGGTGTCAATAATTTATTGGTTCAATGCAGTATTGAAAAAGCAAAAGAACTGGGCTGTAAAACTTTTGATTTTGAGGGTTCTATGCTAAAAGGAGTAGAGAAGTTTTTCCGCAGCTTTGGCCCTGAATTAGTTCCCTATTTCACTGTCAACAAAGCAAGTTTGCCTTTAGAGATCTTGTTGAAATTTAAAAAAAGAGAGTTGTTTTAATGGCAGCCTTGCGATACATTAAACACCGGAATATTGATCTTAAAAAGTGGGATCAAACTATTTTAAATTCTGAAATTTCTTTTGTATTCGCCCAGTCTTTTTATTTAAATGCTACCTGTCCAAATTGGGATGCCTTAGTGATTGGTGATTATGAAAGTGTATTTCCTGTTACCTCTAAAACAAAATTTGGATACCGTTATTTACCACAACCTCCGTTTACGTCTCAATTAGGTACTTATGGAAAGATTACTCTGGAAATTGAACAATTGTTTTATCAATATATTTTAGAACATTTTACTTTGATTGATTTAGAAATAAATTCGACCAATCAATTAAGATCTGAATTAATCACCACTAAAAATACCTTTATTATTGAGTATGCTAAAGGGTATAAATTCAATCAAAATACAAAGAGAAATATTGCGAAGGCTTCAGATGCTTTTTCTGTTGAGCTGGTAAAGTCTAAAGACATTCTTTCATTATCTCAAAGACTGCTAAATCCTTTTTTAGAAAACGAAGTGGGATTGGCAAAATCAACCGTTTTATTATTGGATGATTTGCTGAATAATGCAATTCAGGCCGGACAATTATTTACTTTTAAAGTCATTGGCAAAGATCAAACCATAAAGGCGCTCGCTCATTTTATCAGTAATGACAAACACGCGTTGTACCTGAAAGGAACCAATTTTGATAAAGCAGATAATTCAGGAAGTATGCATTTAATCATGAACCATGCCATTGATTTTTTTGCTGACAGAGCCCGCATATTTGACTTTGGAGGAGGCTCCAATTCTGAAGGTTTGGCCAATTTTTATAAAGGTCTGGGAGGAGAAAAGATGGATTATGGCTTTTTAAGAGTTAATAGACTGCCATGGTTAATTAAATTTATAAAAAACAAAAAGTAAGGGCCTCTTTTTTTGTTATTTTTAGTCTGCAAATGAAGGCTATTGTTTCCCATGATATTGACCATTTAACCGTTTCAGAACATTACCTGAAAGATTTGATTGTTCCCAAGTATTTTGTGAGAAGTTATATAGAATTATTTTCAGGAAAAATTTCAGTGTCGGAATTACTAAACCGTCATTCAGATGTTTTTAAAAACCAATGGCAGCATATTGAAGCTCTTCATCAATTCAATGCGCAACATAACGTACCTACCACTTACTTTATTGGAGTGAATAATGGAGTTGGCTTGTCTTACCCGCAGGAGAAAGCCGCTTTATGGATTCAAAAGATGCTGCAAATGGGCTGCGATGTTGGCGTACACGGAATTGAATTTGAAAACTTTGAGAAGATCAATGCAGAGTACACGTTGTTTAACACTATTTCTAAACAACAAAATTTTGGAACCCGGATGCATTATATCAGGACAAATAATCAAACCTTTACCAATATGGCCAAAGCGGGTTACTTGTTTGATAGCAGTGAAATGAATTTTAAAGCTCCTTATAAAATTGGTGCAATGTGGGAATTCCCGTTTCAGATTATGGATGGTTATATCATTGAAAAACCAAAACAATGGCAAAGTAAAAATTTTGTTCAAAGCTGTGAGGAAACCAAAAAAATCATTGATAAGGTCGCGGATTTGAAATTACCTTATTTAGGAATTGATTTTCATGACCGTTATTTTTCTGATGCGCACAAAACCTGGAAAGATTGGTATATATGGCTGATCGAATACCTCATTAGTCAAAAAATTGAATTTGTTAATTTTAAACAGGCAATTAAAGAATTAGAATCCTAACGTGAAACTTCTTATACTGACACAATATTTCCCCCCTGAAGTGGGCGCCCCTCAAAACCGTTTGTTTGAGTTGGCTGTCCGTTTAAAGAAATTGGGAATTGATGTTTCTGTATTAACCGCCATGCCTAATTATCCCCAGATGAAAATTTATGCCGGCTATGAAGGAAAGGATTATATGTACGAAGAAATAGAAGGTATACCTGTTCATCGGGCTTCTATTTATTTGCCAAAAAACAAATCAATCATACAGCGTTTATTAAATTACTTTTCGTTTGTGTATTCATCTGCTAAAGTTGGGAAAAATAAGATTGGAGAGGTAGATGTAATCTTGTGCGAATCTCCCCCTTTATTTTTAGGCTATTCAGCCTTGTATTTAAAACGCGTAAAAAAAGCAAAACTTATTTTTAATGTTTCAGACCTATGGCCAGAAAGTGCGGAAAAGTTAGGTGTGGTAACCAATAAACAAATGTTGAAACTCGCTTATCGTTTAGAATCTAAATTGTATAGTAAATCCGTTTTAGTAACCGGACAAACACAAGGTATTTGTAAAAGTATCAATGAGCGTTTTCCACAAGTTAAAACCTATTGGTTACCAAATGGTGTTGATGTCTCTTATTACAATCCGTCAACTGTAACTGGTAATTGGAAAGAAGAAAATGGTTTCCAGGAAAAAGACCTTTTATTTTTGTACGCGGGCATTATAGGATTAGCCCAAGGACTTGAAATTATATTATCTGCTGCCGAAAAATTAAAAGATCAGTCTCATATTAAATTTATTTTAGTTGGTAGTGGCCCGGAAAAAGTAAAACTCTGTGCGATTAAAGAGAAAAAGCAATTGACAAACCTTTTCTTTTATGATGCTGTTTCTAAAGCTCTAATGCCACAAATCTTGAAGGCAAGTGATGTTTCCATCATACCGTTAAGAAAGTTGGAATTATTTTTAGGCGCTATTCCTTCCAAAATATTTGAAAATCTGGCGATGGAAAAACCGGTGATATTAGCGGTTGATGGTGAGGCACGGGAATTATTTGTTAACCAAGGTCAGTGCGCATTATATTCTGAACCTGAAAATGTAAAGGATTTAGTGAAAAATATTTTATTGTTAGTGAAGGATTCATCACTAAGGTTAGAGTTAGGAAAAAAAGGAAGGGTTTATGCAGAACAAAGTTTTAATAGAGATACCATTGCTGAAAATTTTTATCAAATCTTAAATGGTATATAATGAGTTTAGAGGAACAAATTATAAATCAATATAACAAAAGAAAATCTGAAAGCTTGTATTCTGGCGGATTGTATTCAGAACACGTTGATAAAGAAATTTATGAGTGTATCTCAGGTGTTTTAAAGAGTGAGTTTAACGATTATAGGGATTTGAATGTGTTGGAAATTGGCGCTGGTAATGGATCAAATGCTGAGATTTTTGTGAATTGCGGATTTCAAATTCAAAATATATATTTTAACGAACTACTTCCCGAAAGAATCAACGCTATTAAATCCAATTATCCTAATAATACCATATTTGAAGGAAATGCAATTGAAATTCCAATTGATAGAAAATTTGATATAATTTTTCAATCTACTGTTTTTACATCTATATTAAACACAGTGGATAGGAAACTGCTTGCCGAAAAAATGCTTGGTTTATTAAATCCCGGTGGAATTGTTTTATGGTATGATTTTATTTATAATAACCCAAAAAATAAAGACGTTAGAAAAGTGGATGTTAAGGAATTAAAATCATTGTTTTCTAAATCATCAGGCATCTACTTTAAAAAAATAACTTTAGCACCACCTATAGGACGTAAAGTTGGGCGATTTTATAAATTGTTTAATGTCCCATTTTTAAGAAGTCATATTTTAGCAGTTATAAAAAAATAGTGTACAATAAATTAAAGCATATTTATTTATCCTCCGGTTACAATATACCATTGTTAATTGCATTTTTTTTGCCATTCGGAATCAATTACGCCATTTTTATTATAGTTTGGACCATTGCTTTTTTTGTATTTGATGATGTTAAAGAGGGCATAATTCGTGTTTTTTCAAACAAATGGAGTTATGTATTGTTCGGTTTCTTTTTTTTACATGTTATTGGATATTGCTTTTCAAGTAACAAAAATGGCGCTTTAAATTCGATTGAAATTAAATTGAGTTTTTTAGTTTTTCCTTTACTCATATTTAGCACTAATTATAATCAGTTACAAATAAAAAAAATAATTATTTCATTTGTCTCAGGTTGTGTTCTAACATGTGCATTTTATATATTCAGAGCATTTTATTTTTATGTATTCCATGATTTTAATGCCTTTTATTATACCGAGTTCACTTATTTTATGCACCCCGGTTATTTTGCCATGTACCTTGTGTTTTCACAACTTATTGTGCTTCTCTTTTATCCAAAATGGTTAAGCCATTTATCTAATTTAAAAATCAAAATTGGATTCATGTCGCTTACTTTTGTAATCTGCATTTTTTTATGTTCTTCCAAAATGGGTTTAATCACTGCATTCTTATTAATACCTGCCAGTCTTTGTTTTATTCTTTACAATAAGGGTTTTAAAAAACTAATAGCAGGATTAGTAATTGGATTTATTATTTTGATAGCCTTAGCTTATAAATTTTTCCCTACACCTTTTGAAAGAATAGAGCAGGCATTTAGAGTAACTTCTTCATCCACTACAATCGTTAAAACTGATGGAGAAAGTACAGCTGTAAGAATCCTGATCTGGAAAGAATCGGTTAAATTGATTGAAAATAATTTTGTTTTTGGAACAACACCTGGTGATGTAAGCGATAAATTAGTTCAGGCTTATGAAAGGGAAGGATTGACAGGCGCCCTTCTGAAAAAGTTAAATGCCCATAATCAATTTCTTCAAACGTTTATAGGAACAGGTTTGTTAGGATTTATTCTTCTATTATTGATGACAGCTGGAGCATTGGTTTATGGCATTATTAAACAGAATTATATTTTGTCCTTATTCAGTATTTTGATGATCTTTAATTTTCTGGTTGAATCTATGCTGCAGGCGCAGGCCGGATTTATTTTCTTTGTATTTTTCTTTTGTTTTTTAACACATTATAATTTTCATAAATTAAACAGAACATCATGATCCCTTTTTCTCCACCCCGAATAGATGATAAAATTATTACCGAAGTCACCGCCGCTTTAAGATCCGGATGGATTACAACGGGGCCAAGGACGAAAGAGTTTGAAAAAAAGTTAACTGCTTACTGTGGTAATCACTCTACTTTATGTTTAAATTCGGCTACTGCGGGTTTAGAAATTATGTTGCGTTGGTTTGGAGTTGGTGAAGGTGATGAAGTAATTCTTCCTGCTTATACCTATTCAGCTACGGCAAATGTTGTAATTCATTGTGGTGCTATACCGGTATTTGTAGATGTGAATGCTGATGATTTTAATATTAATGTTTCTAATATAGAAAAAGCAATAACTGAAAATACCAAAGTGATTATGCCGGTAGATTTTGCCGGTTTACCCTGCGATTATGATGAGATCAACCAACTCGTTTTAAAACATAAACAGACTTTTAAACCTGGATCCAAAAACCAGGAATTATTAGGTCGTATTATGGTTTTATCTGATTCCGCTCATTCATTTGGCGCTGAATATAAAGGAAAAAAATGCGGAAGCCTCACAGATGTTTCTGTTTTTTCTTTTCATGCAGTAAAAAATTTAACCACTGCAGAAGGTGGCGCAGTTGCTTTAAATTTTCCTGCACCTTTTGATAATATTCAACTCTATAACTATTTGTGCATGTATACACTGCATGGACAAAATAAAGACGCTTTAGCTAAAAGCCAAAAAGGAAACTGGAAGTATGATATTATTGAAGCTGGTTATAAATGTAATATGACAGATATGTCAGCCGCGATAGGTTTAGTGGAATTAGAGCGTTACGATAATGATACCCAAATTAAGCGTAAGCATATTTTTGAAACATACCAGGCAGCCTTTAAAAAAGACCAGCGCTTTCAGGTTCCTGTTTATCAAACAGAATTTAAAATAGGCTGCTTTCACTTATATCCTTTAAGAATCAAAGGAATTACTGAACAACAGCGGGATGCGATCATGAAAGAAATTTTTGATTGTGATGTGTCTGTGAATGTACATTTTATCCCGGTGCCGGCTATGACTTTTTATAAGAAGCTTGGATATGATTTAAAAAATTATCCGGTTACTTATGATAATTTTAGCAGGGAAATTTCTTTACCTATTTTTTATGATTTAACTGCAGAGCAAATGCAAACGGTGATTAATGCCGTAATTAGTTCTGTAAATAAAGTTTTAGGGTAGTTGGGCGTGCCGGTGCAAAGAGGCAGCACCGTCGCGCTGCCCGCTGCAATCTTTTGCAAAAGGCAGGCAAAAGGATTTTCGCTTGCATCGCTCACGCAAATTTGTTAAACTTAATTTATAGATCATTTGTATCTTTGTAAATAATTTTATTGTATTGCTAAAACGTTTATTCGACATAATTGCTTCATTCCTGGGGATAATTTTTCTTCTTCCATTCTTATTTCTAATCAGTTTAATGATCATTATAAATAGCGGATTTCCTGTATTTTATTTTCAAAATAGAGTAGGGAGAAATAACAAAGATTTTAAGCTGTTTAAGTTTCGTACGATGCGAAACAACTCCGATACAAAAGGTTTATTAACCATAGGTGGAAAAGATCCTCGTGTAACTGCAATCGGATATTATTTGCGTAAATATAAGATTGATGAACTTCCTCAGTTGTTTAATGTTCTTTTTGGAACTATGAGTTTGGTTGGCCCGCGCCCTGAAGTACGTAAATATGTAGTTCTTTATACAAAAGAACAGCAACTGATTTTGTCGGTAAAGCCTGGTATTACTGATTTTGCATCTTTAGAATACATTAATGAGAACGAACTTCTGGCAAAGTCTTCAGATCCTGAACAAACATATATTAATGTTATCATGCCTGCCAAACTTGGCCTTAATGCAAAATACATTCAGCATCAAGGTTTTTCGGTTGATCTGCGGATTATTTGCAATACTATTCTAAAAATAATTAAATAATTTTTTAAATTTCTTTGATAATTTTTAATAAGTCATGGCATTTCTTCAATATAATCTTGGTTATATTTACGTGATCATTTAAACAAAATATATGAAAAATCTTTCCCTAATTATTAATGGTATTTTAGTTATTGCCGTTGCTATATTATTTTATCAGGTAAGCGCTTTAAAATCCTCCGGAACAATAGCAGAAAGTAAATCGGTTGTATCTTCTTTGACTCCGGCAATTGTTTCGAGCTCTACAAATTTGACAGATGCTAAAATTGCCTACGTCAATACAGATAGTATTAATGAGTACTACGCTTATATTGCTGATTTTACGAAAGTACTCCGTAATAAAAAAGCAGCGTTGGAAGGACAAATGCAAAGTATGACCGCCAAATTTCAGGCTGAATATGAAGCTTTTCAGCAATCTGCCCAGGCCGGTGTTGCACCGCAGTCTGAATTGCAAAAACAACAGGTAAACCTTGAAAGACAACAACAGGAATTAGCTAATAAAGAATTGCAAATGCAAAACTTAGGAGTTGAACTGGAAGAAAAAAATATGGAACTGAATAAAAATGTAAAAGACTTTTTGAAAAGAATTAATAACGGGAGATTTGATTACATTTTATCTTACTCTGATATGATGCCAACTATTTTATTGACCAATCCTAAACTTGACATTACTCCAGAGGTTTTGAAAGGTATTAATGAAGAATATAACACTAAAAAGAAAAAATAATCATGGAAGATAGAAAAGCTTTATTGAACAAGATCATGCATGTACATCATTTTCATGAGACTTTTCAGATCGGGAATGCAAATGCTCCAACATTAATTGAGGAACGTGATTATACGTTGCGTTATAACCTGATTAAAGAGGAAAATGAAGAATACCTTGATGCCTGCGAAAAAGGTGATATTGTTGAGATTGCTGATGCTTTGGGTGACCAGTTATATATTTTATTCGGCACAGTTTTAAAACATGGCTTACAGCATAAAATCGAAGAAGTATTTGATGAGATTCAAAGGAGTAACATGAGCAAATTGGATGAGCAAGGTCAACCTATATTCAGAGAAGATGGTAAAATCTTAAAAAGTAATTTATATTTCCGCCCGAATATTAAGGAGATTTTAGAGAAGTAATTTGATGGAATGTCAGTTCGAGTAGTCAGTCGGATCTGATTCGATTTGCGAGGGCAGCTAATGGAAGCTATAAATAATTCCCTCTAAATACCTTTTATTTTTCTTAATATAAAACACCTCAAAACCGTTTTTTTCAAAAACGGTTTTATATTTAGGATTAAGATAAATACAATATATTTTTCTTGTGTTTACTTTCACACTTTCTTTAATATTGTCTATCACCTTTTGCATTATGCTTTCTCCAAAAGGATTAAAGAAATAAAACACCAATGCATCAGATGGGATCTGATATTTCGTTGCATCTGCAAATAAAAAGTTCAATTGACTTTGTTCATTTTTCTTTTGATAAGCTAATTTGTTTTCATTGGCATGATCGATCAGTTCTTTAGCTATATCAACACCAACTAAATTGGTAAAGCCACATTGTTCGGCTACAAATAAGGCTCTTCCTTTGCCACAACCATAATCAATTAATGGAAAAGTCTTTGTTTCTATTGGTAATTCATTAAAGATAGAATATAAAATAAAATAGCTGGCGCCCTGGTAATGATGATTTTCTTCAGAGTTTTCTCCCGCAAGGGTTAATTCATCAAGGTTAACAATGCTATGCGTGTTTATTCCCAATTGTTTTTCATACTTTTTTTCATAAGCCAGTAGTTTAAAAGTGTTAACAGAACCTCTGTAATATAATGACCTAAAAAAGTAATAGATATATTGGAATATTTTCACAGGGCAAACATAAGGTTTTGATCCCAGAAAACTGTTATTACTGTAATATCGAACGTCTTTGACTTTAAATTTAAAAATATTACCTTCATACACACAAAGTGTCCTATGGAAATTGATATAGAAGCAGAAAAAAAAGAAATATTAAACCGTTATAAAGAACTGATCAAAGCTTCCAAGCGTCGCCTGGAAAAAGGAGATAAGGAAATTATACGGAAGGCATTTGAGGTTTCGGTGGAAGCTCATAAGGAAATGCGCCGTAAATCCGGTGAACCTTATATTTATCATCCCATTGCTGTTGCTCAAATCTGTGCAGAAGAAATTGGTCTTGGTACTACTTCTATTGTTTGTGCTTTACTGCATGATACGGTTGAAGACACTGATATGACCATTGATGATATCAAGGGTATGTTTGGAGAAAAAGTAGCGCAGATCATTGACGGTCTCACTAAAATTTCCGGGGTATTTGATCATACTTCTTCCATACAGGCCGAGAATTTCAGGAAAATGTTGCTGACCCTTTCTGAAGATGTGAGAGTGATTTTAATTAAGCTGGCTGATCGTTTGCACAACATGCGCACGTTGGATCACATGAAGCGTGATAAGCAGATGAAAATCGCAGGGGAAACCTTATATCTTTATGCGCCACTTGCACATCGTTTAGGTTTAAATGCAATTAAATCAGAATTAGAAGATCTTGGATTAAAATATACCAACGAGGATTGGTATAAAGATATTATACAGAAGTTGGAAGAAACGGAACCAATGCGTAAAAAATTCATAAAGAATTTTATTGATCCGTTAAATGATATTTTAAAAGAACAGGGATTTAAGTTCAAGATTTACGGAAGGCCAAAATCCATTTATTCTATTTTTAATAAGATCAAACATAAAGGGGTTCCTTTTGAAGAAATTTATGATCTATTTGCAATCAGGATAGTGATTGATACACCTGCTGATAAAGAAAAGGCTGACTGCTGGAAAATATATTCCATCATTACTGATTTTTATCATCCAAACCCTGACCGATTGAGAGACTGGATTTCTACACCAAAAAGCAACGGATACGAGAGTTTGCATACTACTGTCATGGGGCCTGAAGGCAAATGGGTAGAGGTGCAGATTCGTACCATTCGTATGGATGATTTGGCAGAAATGGGCTATGCGGCACATTGGAAATACAAGGATGCAGCGGCAGAAAAAGAAAGTAATTTGGAGAATTGGTTGCGTCGCATCCGTGAAATGCTTGATAATCCTGATCCGAACGCTTTGGAATTTATTGATGATTTTAAACTGAATTTATTTGCGGACGAGATTTTTGTATTTACCCCAAAAGGTGAGATGAAAAATTTACCGACTACCGCCACTGCTTTAGATTTTGCATTTGAGATTCATACCAAAGTAGGGGAGCAATGTATTGGCGCAAAAGTAAATCATAAATTAGTGCCATTAAGTTACCAATTAAAAAGTGGAGATCAGGTAGAAATACTAACTTCAAGTAAGCAGCATCCAAAAGAGGATTGGATAACTTATGTGGTAACTGCCAGAGCAAAATCTAAAATCAAAAGTGCCCTAAAGGAAAACAGGCGTAAGGTAGCGGAAAGCGGAAAAGAAATTTTAGAAAAAAAGTTTTATAAATGCAAACTGGATTACACCATTCAAAATGTAAATGAGTTTGTTTTATTTCTAAAACTTCCATCTTCAGGCGAACTATTCTATAGGACCGCTTTAGGAAATGTAGATGTGAAGGAAATAAAAGAGTTTGCAGAATTTAAAGCTCACCCTGAACGTTTCAGACCTAAGAAAAAAGAAAATAAAATTGAAGAACTAGTTACAATCGTTAGGGGAAGCTCAGATATGCTTGTTATTGGTGATGATATGCAACAACTCGATTATGGCTTATCACCATGTTGCAGTCCCATTCCGGGTGATGATGTATTTGGTTTTGTGACTATTAATGAAGGTATTAAAATCCATAGAGTAAATTGTCCTAATGCGGTAAAATTACTTTCTAATTACGCATACAGGGTGGTTAAAGCAAAATGGAACAATGACCATTTGATCTCTTTCCTGGCTGGTATAAAAATTAAAGGAACAGATGAAATGGGCCTTGTAAACAATGTAACCAAGGTTATTTCAAGTCAGTTAAATATTAATATGCGTTCCATTAGTTTTGATACAGAAGATGGTATTTTTGACGGAACCATTATGGTATTTGTTCATGATGCAAAACATTTAAGTCATTTGATCGATAATTTAATGAAAGTAAAAGGCGTAACTAGTGTTACAAGAATTGATAATAATTAATGGGAGATAAAATGACACAAGAAACAAAAGAAGCTGTTGAAAAGATCTTAACTGATTACCTTGAAAGGAACAAACACCGTAAAACATCTGAGCGGTTTGCTATTTTAAACGAAATATATTCACATAATGGCCATTTTGATATAGAAGGTCTTTATGTGATGATGAAAAATAAAAAATACCGTGTTAGCCGCGCCACACTTTATAATAATATTGAGTTGTTGCTTGAAGCGGGTTTAGTTATCAAGCATCAGTTTGGAAAGAACCTGGCCCAATTCGAAAAAGCCTATAAATTTAAGCAGCACGATCATTTGATTTGCAGCGACTGCGAAAAAGTTTTTGAATTTTGTGACCCTCGCATTATGCAAATTCAAAAAATGGCAGAGGACATGCTTAATTTTGATGTATTTCACCACTCTTTAAATTTTTTCGCAAAATGCCGTATATTAAAGCAAAACGGTGTTTGTGAGCATAAAAAGTCTGTTGTAAAATAGCAATTTAGTTAGTAAAGAATAGAAAATTAACGTTAATTTTTTATTTAAATATTTATTATTAAATTTAAAAATATAAAATTGCATTTCAAGTATAATTCATATGGTTTTAGATTATAAAATAGTAGAAGAAAATAACATCCAGATATTGTTTTTAAGTGGAGAATTGATTGATAAAAATCAGGCTAATGATCTAATAATACATGTCAATGAATTATTGGAAAGTGGTAATCATAAATTCATCATTGACCTGGCTGATTTGAAATATATGAACAGTAGCGGGTTAAATGTGTTGATTCAGTTATTGACCAAAACCCGAAACAATGGGGGTGACAGCGTAATCTGTAATGTCAGTAAAAAAGTAAATGAACTTTTGATTATTACCAAATTAAATACATTATTCAAAGTAGCTGATAACAAAGAGGCAGCAATGAAGTTGTTATCCTAAGCAAAAGCAATATGCTGGCAGGCTTTGTAAACCATGCCAAATACATCTTCAAAACCTTGTTCACCGCCAAAGTAAGGATCCGGAACTTCTAAATTTTGTTCTGGTTGTGAAGTGTTCAATAATAGATCTACTTTAGTTTTGTGATCATCGGTTGTTGCCATAGCAAGAACATTAGACATATTGCTTTTGTCCATCACATAAATTTTATCAAATTTCTCGAAGTCAGAAGCTTTAAATTGTCTCGCTCTAAGAGTTGTTAAATCAATACCATGCTTTGCTGCATTCGAAATTGTTCGATGATCGGGTGCTTCATCCACATGGTGCGAAGAGGTTCCCGCTGAATCAACCCTCATGTTAATATTATTTTCTTTGATCAGCTTCAGCATAATACCTTCTGCTAATGCGGAGCGGCAAATATTACCTAAACAAACCATTAAGATCTTTTGCATAATTTCATTTTTTTAAGCTTCGTTTAAAGAAGTGTTTACGCGAAGTTATGTTGGTATAATCAAATATTATCTTTCTTCCGGCACAAAAGAACTTTGTTCAGCATAAAAAGCGATTTTAGTTAATAGCGCTGCAACGTGTTCTTTTACCAAAGACCTTGCTTCTGTCGTATATTTTAAAAATACGGTGTCATTTAATACTGCATAGGCTAATGAACTTAAACCGTAATTTTTTTCAAGTAAATGTAACAAAAAGGCTTCCCTGTTTTCTTCCGGCATTCCGCATAATGGCGCAACTACCTGAAAGATGTGTTGATTTTCCTGTTCCCACAGGTCAATCATAATATCAAATTTACCTTTTTTTAAATTCCATTGTCCAGGTTTCGTTCCTCTTACTTCTTCAGGGTTTAGCCCTAAATCAGTGATAGCATCATCCACTAATTTATAAAACTGTTGTATCATTTTATTTTGTTGCTTCGTTTAATTTTTCTGTGAAGAACACAGATCTTTGATTGGTGTAGAATTTATTTTTAAACTGCCCAACCCATTGAATTCCTTTGATGGCATTCGTTAAAAACACCTCATCACCATCGGTTAATGTATGAACTGTGAGAGCTTGTTCAAAAGCTAATATTTTATTCTGGGAAGCTATGTCAAGTATTTGTTTTCTCATAACTCCGTCAACACATCCATCAGTAATTGGAGAGGTGTAAAGCGTTCCGTTTTTAACCACAAATATATTTGAACTGATTGATTCGATAATATTTCCATTTTCATTCACAAGTAAGCAATCATCTAAACGTAAGGATGTTTTAGTGAGACCTGCCATCACATAAAGTAATGCACTGCCGGTTTTAATATTTGATATTTTATTGATCGGTTTTTTGATCTCTGCATAAATATCAACCCACAAACCTTTTTGGTTTAGCACGTAACCTGTATTTTCCAGTTTTTCGGCTTCTATTAAAAAAGAGATATCATTTGTATCAGGTGTGTAAAATCCACCGTCATTTCTAAAAACGGTTAACCGGATACGAGCATCCTGTTTAATTTTATTTTGTTCTAATAAATGAATGATGAGATGCTCTATATTTCCGGAAGTAAATTCAGCAGGTACATTCATTCTTAAGGTTGTCATGCTTAACTTAATTCGCTTCACATGATCCGCTAAAAACATGATCTTTCCGTTTGTATAAAGAATGCTTTCAAATAAAGAGTCACCATACCGGAATGCCCTGTTAGTAAAACTGATAGCAGGCTCATATAAATTAATGACGTGCCCGTTATATATGCAAAAAGTATCAAGCATCTTGCTTTAAAAGTAAAGAAATAAGGGGTGTCTGGTGCAACGTGTTGAAAATTGGTTATAAAGAAAAGGAAGATATTATTTTGCCATTTTCATTAAACTATCTACCCAGGATTTTGGAGAAATTGTTTTTGACAAATGATGAGAATAGTTACTCATTGCTAATAAATCAGCATCTTTCATGTTGATGAGATTTTTTAAAGCTTGTCTAATTTCTTTTACATTTTCAGATTTAAATGTGAAACCATTTTTTTCTTCATGTAAAAATTGTTCTGCAGAGCCAACTTTATCACTCAGCAATAAGGGAAATCCTGAAGCTGCAAATTCATGAACAACAACACCCCAGGGTTCAAATCTACTGGGTAATATAAACACACCTGTTTGTGCGGTGTAGGTTGCCAAATCTTTTGGCTGCACAAATCCGAAATGTTTTATTTTTGGATGTTGAACAGGTTCTATATCTCCAACACCGAGGCACCATAACTCCCATTCGTTTGGCTGTTCTGCTTGAAGTTCAATAAACGCCTGCCAAAGTTCCATGATCCCTTTAAATTCATAATAGCGACCAACATATATAAAACGTTTTGGAAACAAAATTTCCTTTTGTGTTTTTTGATTTTGATATATGGATGCAAAATGATCAAGGTCGCAACTGTAAAAACCAGTTTCAATATTATTTTCTTTAAACCCTAAGTTCAACACATATTGCTTTTGTGCTTGCCCGGGTACCCAAGCCTGAGAAAATATATTTAAAAGAGTAAATCTACTGGCCACCATAGCAAGGCGCTGTTTCAGACTACCGTTCCAGTGCGTATCACAGGTCATAACAGTAGGAATCTTCCTGAAATATTTTTTGGTGATTTTTAAATAATCCTTATCAATCCAGCCACTGCAAATGATTACATCAGGATTAATTGTTTCCACTAATTGTTTTAATTGATCCTGGTTGTAATTAGATTTAGAATAAATATTAATTTGTTCGCCAACATGAAATTGAAAAGGCGCTTCTTTATTCACCGGCCAGCGCACAATATGCACTTCTCCATCCTTGGCAAGTTCCTTGCAACAGGCTAAAAAGTATTCGGCAATTTCGGTGTATAAAAACAGGAATTTCATGCGTTTACTAAAGTACAAAATAAAAAAATCCAACTGCCTGCTGGCAATTGGATTTTTGTGCAATTAATTCAAAAAAATTAAGCTTTTTTAGAATAACGTGTTTTAAATTTGTCAATACGACCTGCTGTATCCACTAATACCTGTTTACCGGTATAAAAAGGATGAGAAGTCATTGAAATATCTAATTTCACTAATGGATAATCATTTCCATCTTCGTGAGTGATAGTATCTTTAGTATCTGCGCAAGATTTAGTTAAAAAAGTGTAGCCGTTAGACATATCTTTAAATACAACTAATCTGTAATTTTCTGGGTGAAGTTCTGATTTCATTTTATTTTCAATTAATTTATTTCAAAAAATTTCGAATGCAAAGATAGTAATATTCTTTAAATTACAAGTATTTTCTCTCAAATATAATATAATTTCTTCTTTCCCGTTATTAATTTATAAATTTGTTTCATGTACAGGATTTTCCTTTTTTTAGTTGTAACTATTTGTATTTCAATATGTTTTGTGTCTTGCAAAAAAGACAAACTCTTAACGGATCCTTCTGCTATGGTTTCTTTTTCTCAAGACTCCCTTTTATTTGATACCGTTTTTACCACCATTGGCTCCACTACCAGAAATATCAGAGTCATCAATAATAATAATCAAAAGGTTAATATTTCGTCTATTCGCCTTGAGAAAGGACAATCTTCCAGTTTTTTTTTAAACGTAGATGGAACTCCCGGCAAGTCTGTTGAAGATGTTGAAATACTGGCGCATGATAGCATTTTTATTTTTATACAGGTCAATGTTAATCCTAATAATGTTCTAAGTCCGTTTGTGATACAGGACAAAATTTTAGTGAATTTGAACGGAAATACACAAAGTGTGAAACTCGAAGCCTGGGGGCAAGATGCGCATTATCATTTCCCGGATAAAGCTATTCAATATAAGAATGGATACTTGCCTTATTCTACAGTTTCCAATGGAACAAACGTAACAGTGAATTGGGGCGGAGGTACTCTAGGTCAACCTGATGATAATAAACCACATGTTATTTATGGCTGGTTGGTGGTTGATTCCACTCAAAAACTGGTGATCAATCCGGGAGTTAAAGTATATTTCCATCAAAATGCCGGTTTATGGGTTTACCGATATGGAACATTGCAGGTAAATGGCACATTAAATAATGAAGTTGTTTTCCAGGGTGACAGGCGTGAAGCGGATTATGCAGATATGCCAGGGCAGTGGGACAGGATTTGGATTAACGAAGGACATTCGGATAATTATATCAATTATGCTATTATTAAAAATAATTACATAGGTATCCAAGCTGAATGCTTATTGAGCATTGTGCCACCAAAACATTTAAAACTGACAAACACTATTATAAAAAACTGCTCAAAGTTTGGTGTTTACTCAGTAGCCTATGATATTTGGGGCGCTAATAATGTGATTAGTAATTGTAAAGAATATTGCGCTGCTATTACTTTGGGCGGAAATTATACTTTTTTACATACAACTTTTGCAAATTATTTTACACAAGAAGGAGGGCGAGGAGGACAGCCTTGCATACATATTGATAATTTTGATGGAACCAATATTTGGCCTATTGATAGTATGTATTTTGCCAATTCCATTATTGAAGGAAGTCAGGGAAATGAATTTGAGGAGAATATTAAATTTTATAACTCATCTCAAAAATGTAAAATCGGTAATTGCTTATTACGGACTTCAGCAATTACAAATACGTTGATTACAACTTCCGGTAATGTTTATAATGGAAACCCTGATTTTAATAACACTAGTGGTTATGATTTTAAAATAAATGGAGGTTCAACTGCTAAAGGCATTGGGGATATTAGTATACGAACAACATATCCAATTTGTGCGCAAGATATAATTGGGATGTCAAGAACAACAGGAACAATTGTTTCCGCGGGAGCATATCAATAATAACCTACATTCTTTCCGGAACATCAATCCCTAAACAAAGCATTCCATTTTTAATTATGTTAGCGGTTGTGTTTATTAATTTTATTCTGAATTCTTTAATAGTGTTGTTTTCTTCTTTTAAAACAGGGCATTCATTATAAAACTGGTTAAATAATTTAGTTAACTCATAAATATAATTCGCAACAACAGCCGGGTTGTAGCTATTTGAGGATTCTTCAAGAATCTTAGGAAAATCGTATTGTAGCTTGATCAGTTCTTTTTCTTTATCCAAAAGGTTGATATTATCGTCAATAATGATCTCACTTGATTTACCTTCAAATTTCCTTAAAATAGATTTGATCCGTGCATGCGTATATTGAATAAAAGGACCTGTATGGCCATTAAAATCAATACTTTCTTTAGGATCAAACAACATTTTCTTTTTAGGATCTACTTTCAAAATAAAATATTTTAAAGCTCCCATTCCAATGGTTTGGTACAAATAGTCTAGTTCATCCTTTGTAAACCCTTCAACTTTTCCTAATTCTTCAGTTGTTTCTTTTGCAGTTGCAACCATTCCATCCATCAAATCATCAGCATCAACAACGGTACCCTCGCGGCTTTTCATTTTGCCTTCAGGTAATTCAACCATTCCATAACTTAAGTGATAACATTCCTTTGCCCAGGCATAACCCAGTTTTTCAAGGATTTTAAAAAGAACCTTAAAGTGGTAGTCCTGTTCATTTCCAACGGTATATATCATCCGGCTAATTGCAGGAAATTCTTTAAAACGTTCAATAGCTGTTCCTAAATCCTGCGTGATATAAACAGAAGTTCCATCGCTACGTAAAACTACTTTTTCATCCAGTTTTTCGGCAGTAAGGTCTATGCAAATACTACCGTTTTCTTTTTTATAAAATACATTTTTTGAAAGCCCTTCCTGAACAATTTCTTTTCCTAATAAATACGTATTGCTTTCGTAATACATTTTATCAAAATCAACTCCCAGTTTTTTATAAGAAACTTCAAATCCCTCATAAACCCAGCCATTCATCATCTTCCAAAGATCAATAGTTTCTTTGTCGTTAGCTTCCCATTTCAATAGCATTTGTTGGGTTAGGAGCATAATTGGAGACTGCTTTTCTGCATCTTCTTTTGACATGCCACCATCCACTAAAGTTTGAATTTCTTTTTTGTAAACTTTATCAAACTCCACATAATATTTACCAACCAAATGATCACCTTTCAATCCGCTGGATTTTGGTGTTTCACCATTACCAAATAATTTCCAGGCAATCATACTTTTACAGATATGAATACCACGGTCATTCACGAGGTTTACCTTGATCACATCATGACCTTGTGTTTTCATAATAGTAGCAACTGAATAGCCCAATAAATTATTACGAACATGGCCCAAATGTAAAGGCTTGTTAGTATTTGGGGAAGAATATTCCAACATCATTTGTTTCCCGCTACTCTTTGCTGGTTTTATTCCATAGTCAGATTCATTACTGATCGATTTAAATTCTGACAACCAAAAATCATTGGATAAAGAAAAATTAAGGAATCCTTTTACCACGTTAAATTTAATGATGGATGGATTATTTTTCAGAAGCTGTTCACCAATTAACTCTCCTGTTTTTTCGGGAGTTGCCTTCGCTGCTTTTATGTATGGGAATGTTACCAGGGTAAAATCGCCTTCGAATTCCTTTTTAGTTTTTTGAAGTATAATATCGTTTGGAATGCCTGATAATCCAAACAATTCGTTAATGACCTGTGATATAGTAGATGATAATAAATGTTCAATATTCATGGCGCTAAAAGTAATCAAATTTTGTGTTATGAATTAAGTATTTGATGTCAATATAATTAAGCTAAAATTAGTATATTCGCTATTGATATCAGAGATCTTATGAGAAAAATTTTAGTAACCGGAGGAGCCGGGAATGTTGGTGGCGCATTAGTAGAAAAACTAGTGCAGGATAAAGCTAATTTCGTAGTGGTTGTTGATAATTTGTCAACCGGTTTTATGTCAAAATTGCCATCAGCAGATCATGAAAACTGGAAATTCATTAAAGCTAATGTCAATGATTACCGTGAGATTTCTTCGATAATGCTAGCCTATAATTTTCACTATGTATTTCATTTTGCTGCTGTTGTAGGGGTTATCCGTACCCAGGAAAATCCTGTCAGTGTTTTGGATGATATTTCAGGAATCAAACATATTTTAAATCTTGCTAAAAACTCATCGGTTAAACATGTATTCTTTTCATCTTCATCAGAAGTTTATGGAGAACCTGTTGAACTGCCGCAGCATGAGCATAGAACACCTTTAAATTCCAGGGTTCCTTATGCCGTTGTAAAAAATGTGGGCGAAAGTTTTTTAAAAAGTTACCAGCAGGAGTTTGGTCTGGCTTATACTATTTTTCGCTTCTTCAATACTTATGGGCCAAATCAAAGTACTGATTTTGTAGTGTCACGTTTTCTGGCTCTGGCTCTCAAAAACCATGATATTACTATTTATGGTGATGGTTCTCAAACCCGCACGTTTACTTATGTTGATGATACAGTAGACACTTGTGTAACTATTATGAATAATGAATTACTTGAAAATGATGTGATTAATATTGGAAGCGATAAATTAATGACTGTTTTGGAACTTGCTAATTTGGTGATTAATATAACAGGTAGTAAATCGAAGCTTCTTCATTTACCACCATTAAAAGAGGGAGATATGACCCGTCGCCAACCGGATAATACGAAAATGAAAGAAATTTTAGGAAGAGATTTAATTTCTGTTGAAGAAGGAATTAAACGTATGATGTCAAATAAAAAATACCTTCATTCTATCGGATTATAAGCTATGTGTGGAATTACAGGAATTGTTGGTCATCAAATAAATAATTCATCCTCCCATTCTGCTATCAAAAAAATGAACGATGCCATTGCGCATCGGGGTCCAAATTCTGAAGGGCTTTGGAATGATGAACATTGTTTTTTTGGTCACAGGCGTTTATCCATTATTGATTTATCAGAAGCAGGCCAACAGCCTTTTATTTCGCAGGATGCACGTTATATTTTGATCTATAACGGAGAAATATATAATTACAAGGATATAAAACTGGAGCTCCAAAGAGCAGAGCATGGTACAAAAAATTTGCCCTATATTTTTAAAACAGATACAGATACAGAAGTACTTTTAGCTGCTTATATCCGTTGGGGCATTGATTGTGTAAAACGTTTTAACGGTATGTTTGCTTTTGCTGTATGGGATGCGGCCGAACAAAAATTAGTGATTGCCCGTGACAGGATGGGAATTAAACCATTGTATTATCATTTTAAAGATAATGTATTATCATTTGCTTCAGAGATCAGGGCATTAGTTCATTCAGGATTGATTGATAAAAAGATTAATTTAAAATCTGTTGCAGAATATATGCAGTATGCTACGGTTCATGCACCTAATACTATTTTGCAGGATGTGATGATGCTCATGCCGGGTCATTGTATCGAATTTGATATTAAAGCTTCATCATTTAATATTTCTCAGTACTGGAACATTAACGACTTTACAAAATCTAAAGAAGAATTATCCTATAAAGAAACCTGTCAAAAAGTTAATGAACTTCTCACAACTTCCGTTGAAAGGCGTTTGGTAGCCGATGTTCCTTTTGGTGCTTTTTTATCCGGAGGGATTGATAGCAGCGCTATAGTTGGATTAATGAGTAAAGTATCATCAGAAAAAGTACAAACTTTTAATGTAAGTTTTGATGAAGGTGAATTTTCAGAAGCTAAGTATGCAAAACAAATTGCTGGAAAATTTAATACCGAACATCATGAAATAAAATTAACTCCCAATGATTTCTTAAAACAATTGCCCGAAGCTTTAAGTGCAATTGATCATCCAAGTGGCGACGGACCAAATAGCTATATTGTTTCTAAAGCTACCAAACAAGCAGGAATAACAATGGCATTATCTGGTTTAGGAGGTGATGAACTGTTTGCAGGTTATGATATTTTTAAGCGTTATTATGAATTGGAAAAAAAAGGCTGGCTAAACATTGTGCCGGGAAAAGGAATTGCCGGGAAGTTATTAGCAGCTAAAAAGAAATCAGTTCAGGGAGATAAAACGGCGGAGATCTTAAACCTGGATACAATTAACGGGTTTAATGCGTATCCTATTAATAGAAAATTATTTAATAAAAATGATTATCAGGCTTTATTAAAAGAAAATTATATCGCTGATAATTTTATTAAAAATATTATTAAGAAAAGCGAAACAGATAAAAAACATGTCCTGAGCCGTGTTTCATTATTTGAGATTCAAACTTACATGCAAAATGTTTTGTTGCGTGATGCCGACCAAATGAGTATGGCCGTTGCTTTGGAAGTGCGAGTCCCTTTTTTGGATTATAAATTGGTAGAGTTTGTTTTGAGTGTTAATGATGAATACAAATATCCTCATACCCCAAAAAAATTATTGACAGATTCTCTTGGTGATTTATTGCCTGACAACATTGTCAATCGTCCGAAAATGGGATTCACCTTACCGTGGAAAGAATGGTTAAAAGGCGAATTGAAAGATTTTTGTGAAGAAAATATGATTCAGTTTTCAAAACGTACTTTTGTCAATAATTATGCAGTGCTATCAACCTGGAATCGCTTTTTAAATAATGACCCAAAAATTTCATGGAGTAGGGTATGGCATATCGTGATTTTAAATAATTGGATAAATACACATCAAATTGAGTGCTAAAAAAACAATATTGATTTTATGTGACTGGTTTTTGCCTGGTTATTTGGCAGGTGGGCCTATCCAATCTATTGCAACACTCACTCAGCATTTAGGTTCTGATATCGATTTTAAAATTATTACAACAGATAGAGATTTTAAATCTGGTAAAGCTTACGAATCTATTAATATAAATCAATGGACTACATTTGCCGGCAGACAGGTTTTTTATGTGAGTCCTGAGAACATGAATCCGAATTTTGTATTGAAATTAATACAAAGCACATCACACGATAGCATTTATTTGAACAGTTTATTTTCTAAATTATTTACAGTGTATCCTTTAAAATGGAAACAACAAGGTAAAATAAAATCGAAGTTAGTATTAGCTCCTCGCGGTATGTTAAGAGATGGCGCATTGGCTGTAAAACCCTTAAAAAAACAATTGTATTTGCTGTATGCGAAATTAACCGGATTATTTCAAAATGTGCATTGGCAATCTACTTCTTCTCAGGAAACTGCAGAGATCAAAAAAAGAGTTGGTAAACAAGTACAGATTTCTGAAGTATCCAATTTGCCTTCTGCACCTGGTAAAATTACATTTATTGAAAAAACGCCGGGTGTTTTAAAATTATGTTTTATAGCCCGAATTGTTGATATTAAGAATTTGAATTTTGCCATTGACGTTTTGAAAGAAGTTAAAACAGCGCAGATTATTTTTGATGTATATGGTCCTAAAGAAGATGATTCTTATTGGAAATTATGCGAACAAAATACCAAATCTCTTCCTGACAATATTGTATTTAATTATAAATCAGTTTTGACACCTGATGTTATCGGCTCAACAATCAGTCATTATCATGCTTTATTCCTGCCAACGCAAACCGAAAACTTTGGGCACATTATTGTTGAAACTTTGCAGAACGGACGGCCTGTTATTATTTCAGATCAAACGCCATGGAGAAATTTACAATCTGAAAATGCCGGTTTTGATCTTAATTTAAACGATAAGTCTTTGTTTGTAAATGCAATTCAGAAATTATGTTCAATGAATCAGGAAAAGTTTAATAAAATGAATTCATCTTGTGTGAATTACATAAATCAGCAACTAAACATAAATAAAATCAAAGAACAGTATTTAACCTTATTCTCACAATGAATTATTTTATTACAGGTATAGGAACTAATGTCGGAAAAACAGTTGTGTCAGCAATTTTAACGGAAGCATTGCAGGCAGATTATTGGAAACCTATTCAAAGCGGCACTATTGAAGGAAATGACTCTGATACGATAAAATCATTGATCAGTAATTCTAAAACGATTATTCATCCTGAAGTTTATTCATTAAAAGAGCCGTTATCGCCACATTTTGCCGCTAAACTGGATGGTGTTATAATTGATTTGGACAAAATTCAATTACCTGTGAGGTTGAGCGGAGTCGAAGCCAATCATTTGATCATTGAAGGTGCAGGTGGCATATTGGTTCCGATCAACCAAGCTCAATATGTGATCGATATCGCCAAGAAATTTGATTGTGAAATTATCCTGGTTATTTCAAATTACCTTGGATGCATTAATCATTCTCTTCTATCCATAGATTATTTAATTAAAAATAACTACAAGATCAATGCTCTTGTTTTCAATGGAGAATTTGAGGCTGAAGTAAAACAGGCTATAGTTGATTATGCCCCAAAAATTAAAAACATCAGTATCACTACTTTAAATACCCTCTCAAAGCAATGTATTATTGATGTTTCCAACCATATTAATCTTTAATTCCTAATATTCAGACAACTTATAATTCTCTTTTTCACTTTTGATTTGTATCTTTACAACTCTTTAAAAAATAGTATTTATGATCAAACCAATCAAATTAATAGAGGTTAAAAGTGAGATAGGAGCTGGTACACGTGGAGCGAGTATGGGGGTTGATGCTATTAAAATTGCAGCATTAGATTTTGGAAGTAACTTTTTTAAAAAATTTAAGGCCGTTGAAGTTCAGAATGAAAATCATTTATTATTGGAGCCCGTTGTTAATGATTATGCAAAGCGTATTAAAGGCATATATACATTAAATGATCGTTTAGCTAATGAAATTAAGAAAACCTTATTAAAAGAAGAAGTTCCTATTGTTTTAGCTGGTGATCATAGCTCTGCATTGGGAACCATCAGTGGTATAAAAATGGCTTATCCTACTAAACGTTTAGGTGTTATTTGGATTGATGCACATGCTGATTTGCATACTCCATATACAACGCCAAGCGGTAATATGCACGGAATGCCAATTGCCTGCGTTTTAGCGGAAGATAATAAGGAAAGATCGCAGAACAAACCGGATGATGAAACCATCGAATACTGGGAAAAATTAAAGAATATGGGTGGTATCTCCCCGAAGATTCACTACAATGACCTGGTATATATTGCTTTGCGTGACTTTGAACCACAGGAAGAATTTTTAATCAAAAAAAATAAAGTACGCGTATTCAATTTGCAGGAGATTCGTAAAAAAGCGGTTGAACGTGTAGCAATTGAATCATTAAATTATTTGGATCATTGTGATATTATTTATGTAAGTTTTGATGTTGACAGCATGGATAGTCGTATTTCAAGTGGTACAGGTACTCCGGTGCCAAATGGCATTACTGAGAAAGAGGCAGGAAATCTTATTTATTATATCATGCGATCCAAAAAAATTGTTTGCTTTGAAATGGTGGAGATCAATCCAACTCTTGACAAAGAAAATTTAATGGCGGAAAATGCTTTTGAAATTTTACAAAAAGCAACCAACCAGTTGAACAACGATTTTTAAAAAGTTGAGTTATAGGCTTGTCACCCTGAACGGAGTCTTAGGGTATTACGACAAGGCTTCGACTCCGCCCATCCTGACAAAAAAATGAAATCTCTAAAATCCATAAACGTCTACTTTATCAAGTATAAAAGACGATTATTGTTAGGTGCTTTATTTGTTATACTCTCTACTTTATTTTCAATTTACCAGGGTGTAGTTGTCAGAAATGCAACGAACGAAATTGTTGAACTGATTGCTCGTCATGCGCAGGTTGATTCAATGAAATTTATTGTTTTTGGTGTTACCTTATTAGGACTGGCCTTATCAAGTGGTTTCTTTTTATTTTTAATGCGGCAAACCATTATTGTTATGAGCCGTCACATTGAGTTTGATCAAAAGAACGAGATGTACGCTCATTATCAGACATTAGATGCATCCTTTTATAAAAACAATAGTACGGGTGATCTGATGAACCGGATCAGTGAGGATGTTGGAAAAGTGAGGATGTACACCGGCCCTGCTATCATGTACCTTATCAATACATTTGCAACAGTTGTAATTGTATTGGTTTTCATGTTAAAAATAAACTGGCAATTATCGTTGCTGGTATTTGCGCCTTTACCTTTTCTGTCATTTGTGATTTATAAAGTGTCAGATCTGATTAATAAACGCAGTACACTTGTTCAGCAGGAATTGTCAAAACTAACATCTCATGCCCAGGAAACCTTTTCTGCGATCAGAGTTATTAAAGCTTATGCGCGTGAGAAGCACTATATAAAAGAACTCGATTCATTAAACGAAAACTTTAAAAAGCAAAATTTAAGATTAGCGATCGTAGAAGCCTTTTTTCAGCCGGTCATGGTTTTGATGATTGGGGTAAGTGTGATTGCAACGGTTTGGTATGGCGGCCGTTTAGTGATTAATCATACCATTGAACCGGGCAATATTACTGAGTTTATATTATATGTATACAAATTAACTTGGCCATTTGCTTCTTTAGGTTGGGTTACTTCTTTGGTACAGAGGGCTTCGGCTTCACAAACACGCATCAATGAGTTTTTAAAAACCAAATCAACAATTATAAACACACCTGAGTTTAAACAAAGAATTGAAGGTGAAATTGAATTTAAAAATGTGGGCTTTATATATGCCGACAGTAAAATTGAAGCATTAAAAAATCTGAATCTTAAGATTGGGAAAGGTAAAACGATAGGAATTAAAGGCCAGATAGGTGCAGGAAAATCAACATTCGCCAATTTGGTAACCAGATTATATGATGTCACTTCAGGTGAAATATATGTTGATGGCCAGCCAATCAAAAAATATGATCTGTTTGAATTGAGAAAAAGTATTGGATATGTTCCACAGGAAGTATTCTTGTTTTCGGATACCATCCGGAATAATATTGGTTTTTCAACCGGTGGAAGTTACACAGAACAGGAAATTATTCAGGCCGCTAAAGATGCGGGTGTTTATGAAAACATCATGACTTTTCCTGAAGGATTTGATACGGTGGTTGGAGAGAGGGGTATTACCTTATCAGGAGGTCAAAAACAACGTATCTCAATTGCCAGAGCAATTATTTCAAAGCCCCAGATATTGATTTTTGATGATTGTTTATCTGCGGTAGATGTAGAAACCGAAGAATTGATTTTAAATAATTTAAAGTCGATCATGAAGGATAAAACTTCTATTATTATCAGCCACAGAGATTCAGCTTTAAGGTATGCTGATGAGATTGTGGAGTTTTAATTAGGGTTCACTCAAAACAATGAAATAGCAATAGATTCAACTATTTTAAAGAGTTTACTTTCTTTTTTATGCAAAGCTTTTGCAGAAAATATTTGAAAAGGTTTGCATCATTTAGCTGCCCATTTATCATACGTTAGTCACGCCATGGCCTGAG
>JACMNO010000068.1 GCA_014378485.1 Bacteroidia bacterium | reverse complement strand
GACCACCATAGCCGGCAGGTGGAACAAGAATGCCTGGATCCATCATCAAAAGTATTTTCATTATTATTTCACTTGTTTAAAAGAATTCCCTTAATTAAAATGTGTTTAATTTTACCGTAAAGAAAAAATAAAAATTTTTCAAGAATAAAGTTATTTCTTAGCTCTTATTAAACCTCTTCTTAAATATGGTGCAGATAAACATGGATCATAATGAAAAATCATGTAACCTAATGAAGGTTGAACTTTCATATTAAATCTATCCTCAAAAACTTTTCGAAATTGAGATTCATCAATTGCGTTATGATAGGTACAAATGGCAATCTTAATTTTCTTTTTAGTGGAGAAAATAGCGTCTGCGCCATTTATTAAAGCCAATTCTGCACCGTCAACATCTACCTTTAACATACTGAATTCCATATTCTCTGATGCACAAAATTCATCAAGGCTACAATTTTTGCTGTCATTTGTTTCTGAAACAAACTTGTGAATTATCTCTATTTTATTTCCCCATGGTTTAAAAGTTGCCGTCAAAGCCTCGATCCATTCCAAATCGGTTTCAAATAAGAAAACTTTTTGTACTTTTTCAATTACTGACAATGCAAAAATTCCCTCTGCAGCACCTATATCCGCTACCATATCATCACTTTCAAGAAAAAAGTCATTATTTAAATAACAGTGTGGAGATCTATGGTCTTGTTCTATTAGAAGGTCATTATATTTACCTCTTATAGTATCGCTTGACCAGGTTCTTTTAAAATACAATTTCTTATTCTCATGCATTACATAATGCAAACCATTGCTTTCATCGTAAAGCACTTCAATTTTTTTCGGGTTATAATCGTCCACGAAAGCATAGGGAAATATTCTTAGTGGTTTTCTTTTTAAGTAGTTCAAAACTTCTGCAATTTCCACATCTTTTTTGGCTGAATCTTTGTATAAACGCAATACATCTCTACGAATCGTATCTAAGCCTCCCGAATTTCTTATCATTGAGATCCGATATCTTAATGCTGCGGGGATAATCCGTATATAAAAATCAACAATTGGTTTCATTATCATAATGTGTTAATTTTTGTAAACGGTACAGTGTCTGTTTTAGATTCAAAATTTCTGTTTTGAATAAATAGGGATGGATTTACAGAGAATGATTCAATTTTTTCTTCACTCACCAAACGGCTGAAAAGCAAATCACCTGAATCACGCATTGGTTTTAAATGTTTGCTGAGTATTTTTGCCCCCTTATTTGACAAACAGTATGCATGACCACCGGTTGAATAGCCTGACCTATCCAGATATGTAGAATGTTTGGTTGGTAGTTTTTTAATAATTTTTTTGTTGTTGTTTAGTTTCTTGAGATTATTAAAGAGATTAATGAAGGGCCTAACTTTTCTGTTCTGTGCATATTTATACAACTTGCCATCCAAAAAATAACCTGCCATTAAAACATCCCAATCGTCCGGAAGTTCCTTTATTGCATTTAAGAGAAAATAAACCCAATCATCACGAGTAGGCAAAGCATCGTCTTCAAAAATTAAGACACGCTTAAAGTTAGAGTTGGCAATGTAATCGATCATATTTTTAATCGATAAATATGCTCCAAACTGGCCAATTGTAGAACTTATAGCAAAATCTCTATCTATATTATTTTGTAAAAAAAAGGATCTGTCTATTTCACTAACATAAGTTTTCGATGGAAAAGTTTCTCCCGCATCAAAACCTTTCCAAAATTCAAAATCGATATTCTGCAGCATAGAATAAACCAATGGATGCCGATCTGCATTTCTATCAATAGTGAGGACATAAATTTTATCAAAAATAACATTCAGTTTGGATTGCATAAATTTATTGGTTTCCAGTTATTAAGATTTTAATTCGCTTTGCTAGCTTCCACCCCACAAACTTTGTCAACAAGTAAAATAGCTTACTACTAATGATAACTGTTTTTGAACCGCCGAGTTTTTCTACTTCTTTTTCAAGTTCCAGGTAAAGAGTTTTATGCATAGGGTAAAATTGATAAGCCCATCTCTTATAAGTATTGGCACATGCTTGTCTTGTAATTGAATCGTTTCTTGTAGTTAATATCTGCGCTACTCCAAGTTGTAATGACTTTGATGCCGATGCCATATGTATTGCAGAATCCTTACCTGACAAACTATTTTGCAAGCCGCTTCTATACATCAATATTGCATCTTCACAAAACAAAACCATGTTGCTGTTAGTGATCACCCTAACCATATATTCAAAATCGTCAATTAAACTCAGTGACTCGTTCCATGGTCCGGCAGATTCAATTAATTGGCGAGGTATAAGAAAAATACCAGGTTGCATCATATTGGCCCCGGTTTCAAATAAAGATTCAATAAGCCAGTCAATGCCTGTCATATCCCGCCATACATTCTCTGGCGACAATTTAAAATCGGATGCATCAGCAGCATAAAATCGACCCCATTTAGCGGAGGCTATACATCCCGGTTTATCAATAATTGCCTGTAATTGGCTTTGCAAACTGTCGGGGCCAATTAAATCGTCCCCATCCATAAATTTAATAAAGCTACCCGAGCTCAGTCTCAAGGCTGCATTCCTAGCAGCAGAAGCGCCTTCATTTTTTTGAGTGACGAACTTTAGCCTATTTTCTTTGATATTTTTTAGCACATCCAGGGTGTCATCTAAAGACCCATCATTTACAACAATGATTTCCAGATTCTCATAAGATTGGATAATCAAAGAATTGATTGTGGCAGCAATGTACTGCCCGCAATTATAGGCAGGGATACAAACAGATATTAAAGGATGGGTATTACTCAAAACTGAATTGAACATCAATTGTTACATTTATGCTTCATTAACAGGTTCGGTGCTTGTTTTAATTTAAACTGCAAAAACGGCTTTTCTATAAAGTTCCAGGAAATGTAACCACTTATAAATGATATAGGAATTGTAATGACCAAAAGCTGAAAATAATTCAATTGGTAATAGTCCATCAGGATCTGCTGTATCAGAAATCCGTAAATGTAAATGCCGTAAGAAAAATCACCGATTTTACTACCTAGGTCATTGATGATTCTGGTTTGCATCAAGCCAATCGAAATAATAAAAAAAGGTAGCACAAAATGACTAGCAATTATAAAATAATTCATCAAAACAAAAAAGCCCGACAAGGACAAAGATAAAAGTGCCACCCACCCCTTGTATTGATTCAACCAACCTTTGAAATTGGCCAATATAACGCCGGCACAAAAATAAAACCCAAAAGAAAAGAAAACGTCATACTGAAAAAAACGAAAAGGCATTTTTATATAATAGTACAGGTAGCCGGGGATTATATCTCCTTTCCCATAAAAAGTTACAATTGCTAACAGGTAAACAAACGTTACAATAAAAATAATAGCCATCATTTTGTTCCTGATAAAAAAAAGCAATGACAATAACACGTAAAATAAAAATTCATAAGGAATCGTCCACAAAGATCCATTTGCTTCATTGGGGAAGGGATTATGCATAAAAACCCTTTGAAGCTCATTTGGACGGAAGAACATTGACAATTTTAGAAAAAAATATTTGTAAGGGGCGACATTACTAAAATATTCGTTTAAACTGAGATCCGAAACAATGCCTCCAGCAATAATAGTAACAATTAAAGCGACTATTAATCCCGGATAAATTCGTACGATGCGTTTTATGTAGTAATCAGTAAGGGACTTACTCCTTTTTAAACTTTCAAAAACCAAATAACCACTAATAGTAAAAAAACCAGCCAATCCTAGATCAGACAAAGTGAATTGTTTTGCCGTTAACAATTGCATTGGATCCAATGATGCAGAACCTGATAATGTTATCGAATGTGTAACAATAACAAATAGAGCAAAAATTAGCCTGAGAAAATCAAAATTATTTTTATGCATTAAAAAAGAAAATAATTAAACAGGTATTATGCTAAAGCGTTTTGCTTAACAAATTTTTTAATGAGTTAATATACGTTAATGGAACCATAGCGATTAACAACGAAAACAACCTGATATTCCCAACTTTCAAAAAATTGGAGGATTGTTTGAACTTCCCTTTTAAGAGGTAGTGAATGAATGAGCCTTTTGCGAATAAGTCCAGGGAAAAATAAACCTCCATTTGTGTAATGCCACAATAAGCCAATTTTAAATCAAGTACTTTGCAAGGAATAACTGAAAGATTAATTTATTTCTATTCTTGTACACTTATGCTATCCCCCAAATTATCCAAGTCTTTTCACCATGATTGAAATGCGATCTGGGAAAATAATATCTTAAAATCAACATAGTTTAAAATTTTTAGTAGAAAGAGATGCCGCTTTATTTCGATTTTGAAACTGACCTATATTTTGATGATTTGAATATAGTTTGATACAATCATTTTTATCTGTGTGGTTCGCAGCTATCATAAATATTTGCTCAGTTGAACGAACTGTCTCCCCTATATATTTACCGGCATTATAAGATGGTATGCAAATAGATACAGGTGGTAATTATAAATTCAATAAATTTATATGATAATAATAAAAACCTTATTAAAATGTTCCGCTTCTTAGAGAATCATTATAACCAACTGGTGATTTTAACACACACCAATTTTACGCAACATTTCACTAAATTCATCAACATCTACAAAGGTTTGATCGTTTTTAGGGTTGTCGTCAATAGGTTTGAATACGCCTAAATAATAATGATAATCAAGTAAATTTATTTGAGCTATAAACCAAAAACAGGCATTTACATGCGATGAATTAAAAATGTCGATGATGATGGTAGCCGGCTCACAAAACACAATATTGGTCAATGAGCTTCCGTGTGAAGATATAATTATACTAGCTTCTGAAAATAAAAGAACCTGCTCATTCACCTTCAATTCCTCACAATAAACCATTTCAAAACCAAATGTGTCCAAAACTTCCATTAGTTTATCCTCATTTATGATGGCCCTGCGGTTGGTTTTTTTTCTGCTGATATAAAGCCTTCTAAATGGCTTCCTTTTCCTCATACTTTCTTGGTACAACGATCTAAGAAAATAAACCTGCTGTTCGTTTGGCTGATCGAGTTCGCCTGCAAAAGAAGGAGCTTACAGCACTTCCGCATTCTCATGGAAATTCTGGTTACTATTGGATGGTATGATTTTTTT
>JACMNO010000009.1 GCA_014378485.1 Bacteroidia bacterium | reverse complement strand
TGTTGTAGCATTCCACCGATAAGCTCCACCAACATCAGTACGGGCATAAATAAGGTTTTTTTCTGTTTTGCTCGTGATAAGGGCAGAAACAAATCCGCCTCCTCCGATGGCAACAGAATTCCAGTTATAACCAGTAACCTGAGCTTTAGAATTGTGTGAATTGAATAATGAAAAACATGAAATGATAGATAAACATAAAGAGGAAATCTTGTGAACTGAGAAATTGTAAAATTTTTTCATGGTATTGTTAGTTATAGTTAATACGAAATAATGTTTAAAAAGTAATCTAGGATTCTGTAAAATATTTATCTTTTAACAAGTTTGTTTATCCTCATACAACCATTAACGCCTTGAATCGGTTTTTGAAGGGTGTAATTAAATTCCAGTTTTGCTTTATTGACTGAAGCCAGATTATAAATAAACCAGGAGGTACTGTCTGTCATGCCTCCTTCTCTTAAAACCTGAATATGTAAAAATGCCGGTTTTAAAATATCTGAGAAGAAAATAGCCAAATATAAAATATACTGATTTTTGCTGTTCATTTTATTTGAAACACAAATGCACTATTGACTAATACAGTTTTTGAAGTAAATCGTAACGATTTATTGTTTGTAAATTTTTAGAATCTGATTTCGCTCTTTACAGATTATTTTTAATAAATACATGCCTGCCTCCAGGTTTGATCCGACTTCTGCACTTAAAAACGCATCACCTTTTTCGATAAGAACTCCTGATAAATTGCAAATTTGATACTCAAAATTAACATCTGAATTAATAGTAAATGTATTCTGGAACGGATTAGGAAATAATTTTACCGTAGCTGAAGTATTTTCCTCAATTGAGGTGACAATTGTGGTATTGCATTTCGATCGCAGATAATCTCTTACCAGAATACCGGAAGGTTTCAAGGCAGATGCAGGCCAATTTCCTGTAGCGCCTGTTCCCGTTTTTAATGCTGCAGATGTTTCACCCAAATCAGCTGCAGACCAATTGCAATGTCCAATGAAGTTCTTTTCAAGAAAATCCCACCATAATTTGGATTCCATAGCATCCAGGACACCGTTTCCGCTTGCTTCACTAGTTCCATATTCAGTTACAAAAAGAGCTATTCCTTTGTTCATTGCGGCTGTAGCAACGTCTCTAAGCCATTGCTTATGACTGGCAGCATAATAGTGTAAAGTGTAAGCGATATTTTTACCTGCCACGGGATCACTAGCAGGGTCCCCGACCTTTTGTGACCAATTGGCTGTTCCACAAATGATAATATTATCAGGGTCATTCTTCCTGATTACGTCAACTATCGTTTGGTGATAGGGCTTAATAACACTACCCCAGGATACCTGTAAGGGTTCATTCCATGTTTCATAAAGAATATTGGGGACGTTTGAATACTTTTTAGAAACCTCATCAAAAAAACTTTGCGCCAGAGCCATATTTGAATTTGCATTATGGTCATGATAATCTACTATGACATAAATCCCGTTTGCAATACAGGCATCAATAACAGTATAGATCTTTTGTTTCTCGTTAGGATTAGTTGCCAAACCACCGCTATTAACAGCCATTGCAGCTCTCACAACACTTACGCACCAATCATCTTTTAACCATTTAATACAAGCTGCATTGTAAAATGCCGGTTTCCACTGGCTCCAATAGAGTGACATACCACGTAACTGAACCGGATTACCGTTTTTGTCAACAATACGATTACCCTTCACACTTAGCTGGCCATATTTCTCAACCGGAGTTTGGGCGTTAGTGCTTTTAACAGATAATAGAAATCCTAAAAAAAGAATTGTAAAGAATGAAATTGATTTGACTCTAATTTTCAGCATAGTCATTTATTGTTAATTGTATAACTACAAGCCAAACTGAAAAGAGTAAAGTCAAATGTGAATATATTTTAAAAAAATTGTGATTTTGCTGGTATGATCAAATCAGAATAGAAAAAAAATTAAGTTATGTCACATGTTGGCTTCGGCTCCGCTCAGTCAACTCCAGACTCCGCGCAGCCAATGACCAGACTCTGATCAGCTTAAAAGTTAAACCAATTCAAAAATCCAGGTCGTTGAGCAGAGCCGAAACGACAGTTGAGCTTTTAGTAGAAGATTTTGAAACTACTTCAATAATATTGTGAATAACGCATTGACTTCGGCTTAGCTCAGTCAACGCCAGGTGCCGGTTAATAAGTATAGCATCCTAACTTTTGCACAATTTTTTAAAAATATTATACAATTCAACTTTACTTTTTAAAATGTTCATTGTAAAGTATCGGTAATGGCATTGATCCAACACCAATTCTCATCTGAAATGAAAAAAATCTACTCGTTTTTAATCTCTGTTT
>JACMNO010000067.1 GCA_014378485.1 Bacteroidia bacterium | reverse complement strand
TTTTTACCATGCCACAAACAGGCCTGAACTGAAATATGAAATCACCCCTAATTATAATGCATTTCAAGCCGAATGCGAAACCAACACCCGTAAAAATTTGCAAAGTTTTTTGAAGGGGCGATATGTTAATTATTCCTGCCATATTTCTAGGCCATTATTATGTGAAAGAGAAGGCAGCTGTATTTCACCTTACTTGAGTTATGAAGATATCAGTATGCGAATGATTTATGAATTTACAATGCTGTACTATGCAAGGGTAAGCAACAAAAGAGCACAACAGAATTTCATTTCATGTTTACACGGGCATTGTCATTTCATGCAAAAGTATGAAGATGAATTTCGCATGGAATTTGAAAATATACATAGGGCTTCTGAGGCGTTAGTGAAATCAAAAAATGAAGCTTATTTTTTAACTGTCAAACTAGAGTAACCATGGAAGATATTTGCATGCGCTGCATAGTTACTAAGGGTTCCATCAATTTCAAAAAAAATGCTCTGGTGGTTTCTTTTTCTATTTTTAATCTTTGGCAAAAGTGGCATGAATTGCATTTTTTTGCCAAACAATTTTTAGACTTCGAACCAGGAATTTATTATCCGCAATTACAAATGCAATCAGCTGTTACGGGCATTCATACGATTTGTATTTTTAAGTCCATAAAAAACTCACAAAAGCAAGATGAAGAAGGCGTTTTTATCAATATCAGGCTTCCTGAATTAAAAAATGTTCGGGCAGCATGTATTCACGAAGCATGGAAAATGACTGCAATGGAACATAAACTTTATAAAGTCATTATTGGTAAAGATTATTTCAATTTAATTGTTGATATTGAAGCAACGCAAAAGGCAGCGAACCATGCAGATTGGCGTTTTACAATAACAAAAGAAGTGAAAGAATAAGGTAGCAGAAATTAAAAAAAAACAAGTAAATTCATCTTCAACATTCAGAACAAAAACAAAGCATAATTAACCATGCCTCAGATTAAAAAGAGAGATTTGCCCACCAAGATTTGCCTCGTTTGCCAACGCTCTTTTACCTGGCGCAAAAAATGGGAAAAGGATTGGGCTGAAGTAAAATATTGCAGTGATAAATGCAGATTAAATAAACATAAAATATGAACATAGGAATTCTTTTTCCACATCAGTTATTTGAACAAAATGCGCTGATGGCAAAATGCGATACCATTTATTTGGTGGAAGAGTGGTTGTTCTTTAAGCAGTATAATTTTCATAAACAGAAAATTGTTTTTCACAGAGCAAGTATGAAGTTTTTTGAAAGCCATCTCCAATCAAAAAATATTAAAGTGGTTTATATTGATTCATTCAATGAGATGGCTGATGTTAGAAAACTGATTCCGTATTTAAAGTCAGTTGGCATTACTGCTTTTGAATATATGGAGACCACCGATTATTGGCTGGAACAAAGGATAACAAAGGCTTGTAAGACTCATAATATAAAAGCTAATAGAAATCGTTCACCCTTATTTTTAAATTCTTCCGAAGAAATTGCTACTTACTTTTCAGACAAGAAACGCTTGTTTCAAATTGATTTTTATAAGCATCAACGCCAAAGCAGAAATATATTATTAGAGAATAACCTAAAGCCAATTGGTGGCAAATGGACTTATGATAATGAGAATCGTTTAAAATATCCAAAAGGAAAAACTGCGCCTAAAGTTGATTCGTTAAGACCCAATATTTTTTATAAAGAAGCCGTTTCATACACCCGCAACTATTTTGCAGATAACTATGGTAAACTTAATACTGATTTTATATATCCTACCACATTTACCGAAAGTAAAAAATGGTTGCATGATTTTTTAAAAACACGATTTTCAGAATTTGGTGTGTATGAAGATGCTATCGTAGCCAGTGAGAACATTTTACACCACAGTATTTTAACACCTATGCTGAATGTAGGTTTAATAACGCCTCAGTATATTATTGACGAAACAATGCAGTATGCCAGCAACAATGAAATACCATTAAATTCATTAGAAGGTTTTATAAGACAAATAATCGGTTGGCGGGAATTTATAAGAGCAGTGTATGAACTAAAAGGAGGAAAAGAGCGAACAAAAAACTACTGGAACTTTAAACGAAAAATTCCTGTTTCGTTTTGGACAGGAACTACAGGAATAGAGCCTATTGATATTACTATAAAAAAAGTGTTAGATACAGGTTATTGTCATCACATAGAACGACTGATGGTTTTAGGTAACTTCATGCTGTTGTGCGAATTTGATCCCGATGAAGTTTATCGCTGGTTTATGGAAATGTTTATAGATGCCTACGATTGGGTGATGGTGCCTAATGTATACGGTATGAGCCAGTTTGCCGATGGAGGCCTGATGGCTACAAAACCTTACATCAGTGGAAGTAATTATTTAATGAAAATGAGTGACTTTAAAAAAGGGAATTGGCAACCCGTTTGGGATGGCTTATTTTGGAGGTTTATGAATACACACCGCGATTTCTTTTTGCAAAATCCAAGATTAGGAATGTTGGTAAATACTTTTGATAAAATGCACGAAGAAAAACAGAAAATTCATTTAAATAATGCTTCTCAATTTCTTGATTCACTTTAAAACACTAAAAATTGATATGCTTGTTATAAATAAATATTTAGACGTGAAAGGGCCGTGCGTAACAACATCGGTTTCATTGCGCCTCAAGTGCCAACAATGAAACCGTTGTATTACAGAACCTTCTTGTACGAAGGCGATGCATTATCAAACATAGCCTTGTGCAGTGGTTATGGGATTTGCATTTATTTCGCAATGCCTATACTTAAATTTAAACCTGTTTAATTGGTTCGATACCGCCTGATCTAACAAAATTTTATCCTTTTATTCCGGATTCCATTAGGCCATAAATCATCATAGCATTATTTTATTTTACAAATGTGCATAGCGCAGCCATACCTTTTAAACAGTAAAATTAATTCATTATATTGTCGACCTGGTATTGTCGGCGTATTTAATCCCGCAATTGCCCGAAAACTGCCCGTAATAATTTGGATCATGATTGCCAGAAATGTTTAATGTGCATCTCCGGTTAAATACTTGTTTTATGATCAAAAATGAAAATTGAAACCGGAAAATTGAATTAAGAGAAACATTGCTAAATTCGATATCAAACCTGAAGATCTTAGATTTGCAGCTTTTTGATTGGTTGAGGTGTATTTAAACGTTAGTGAGGTTGCTGTAACAACCGAGCCTAATTGAACAGACAACTTTAAACGGATTAACCATAACGGATTGACAATATAAAAACCAAAACAATAAAATGAAACGAGGAAAATTTATACTGGCAGTCCTTTCTGTTTTTCCACTGACTATGATGGCGAAAATAAAAATCAATTTTTTTATGAAAACTAATAAAGGATTTAAAGTAAATGCAGGTGAAGCAAGATTTGGTGAACACTTTAAGATGAAAGGGATCACATTAAATATCTTAGACATTAAAATTTCCGGGACAGATACTGAAAATGATTTAGCCGTGTTTGAACAAACCGGTCTTACTCCAAACGGAGGACCACCTTTGCACATTCATCCTTTCCAAGACGAATGGTTTTATATAATTGAAGGAGAATATTTATTTCAGGTTGGTGATTACAAATATCAAATGAAATCGGGCGACACAATTTTCCTTCCAAGAAATATTCAACACGCTTTTATTCAGCTTACAGAAAAAGGGAAGATGATAGTTTCTTATTTACCAGCAGGAAAAATGGAAGCATTTTTTGAGGTCACAAACAAATGGATTTCGCCACCGAAAAGAGAAGAAATCGTAAAAGTTTTTTCAGACCATGACATGAAAGTTGTTGGAGCACCTTTAACAGTTGACAAATGACAATTCTGAAAAGAGTTCTAAATAAACCTGACTGCAAACTTTAACCAAATGGCGATATTAGCACGAACCGCATAACAAATACTTTGCACCTTCGTTTACCGCGTGCGCTATAGTTATAGCGGTGGCGCAAACTTCGGCACACACAAGTTGTTAAAATATGCAAAATAAACCTGCGGATATACTTAATCGCATGGAAGGTAAGTTTTTTTTTGAACCTTCACTGCGATAATCTTTACAGCTGAATATTATTGTGTCTTTAATAACATCTACAGCAGTAATTAAGAGGTAGCTGATCGCAATTTTATTGGCTTACCTGCTCATGTATTCAACCACGCTTTTAAAGTCGTTAAATGGCTTGTTTCCCTGTGTCCATGTTTTGCGCTCGTTTTCCTTTCACTTAAGACAATTCCTGTTACGACAATTGTTATAACTGATGCGCAGTTTGCCGCAATTGGTTCAACTATCAATGTAACGACCAGGTTCATGGGTACGGCATTTGGCTATCGCAAAAAATGTACGAAGTTGCCAACTATAGAGTGCACCTGCGGACTATGTTGCAAACCGTGCGCACGAAGTATAACAAATGCTAAATGCAAAGTAAGGCATTATTTTAAGTGGAGTGCTTTTATTTCTCCCAAATATTTATCTTACGGGACAAATCATGCACCTTAAGCCTTACCAGCTTCAAGCATGAAAACGTTAGTCAGAATTGTAATGTAACAGCCTTGAGTGTAACCAATTGAAAAGCCTAAAAAGATGAAATCAAATTGTAAAAACCGCTTGGCTACATTAGAAATTTTGCATTTTTGTTCTTTGATGAATAATGCTGAAAGAGTTTGCAGGATAGAAAAATTAAATAAATTATAATGTCAAAAACCTTTGCAGATAAAGTGATTGATTTCAATCGCCATTTACACTATTCGGGTAAACTACCAGAAGGTTTTAATGTGATGAATCCTTACTTGGATAATCCTGAAACAATGGAGGTAATGCAACAGTTTTATCATACATATTATAACGACTCAAATCAGCGAAGATTTATCATAGGTATTAACCCGAGCCGAAACGGAGCTGGGGTAACAGGTGTG
>JACMNO010000008.1 GCA_014378485.1 Bacteroidia bacterium | reverse complement strand
TTTTCCTATCACAAAATGTGTGCAACGCTCTAAATAGGCTCACAATTTGTTTTGGCATGTTAACTATTTGAAGATCCATCTACTGACATGAAAAAGGCCGATTTTGCTAAACTGATTATTGCTCAGGGTTTATCCCTAAAAAAATACGCCACGCATTTCACCAAAATTACGGAAGATGCCAACGACCTTGTTCAAGAAACTTTGCTTAAAGCAATTACCTGCTGTGACAAGTTCGAAGCTGGTAACAATATCAAAGGCTGGCTCTTTACTATACTGAAAAATACGTATATTAATAACTATAAAAAACAGGTTAAAAAGAATAAACAAGTTACACAATGCGATGGTGTTACGTCAAGTCATTTAATGTATAGCGCCAGCAGAAATGGTGGAGAATCTAAGTTTATATTAGACGATCTTAATCGGGCACTCACTAATTTACCGGTGGAATATGGTTTCCCTTTTAGCTTATTTTTTGAAGGTTATAAATACCAAGAAATTGCTGATCAATTAGTTCTGCCTATAGGCACAGTAAAAACACGAATTTTTGTAGCGCGGCAATTGTTAAAAAAGAACCTGAAACCGTATGACGATCAAGCCAGAAATCGCTCAATCTTGTCTTAGCAAAATGGCGTATTTTCCAATTTCAAAATAATGTTAGAACATGTATAAATTCTTAATAACTTGTTTTTATGCAGAAGCGGATACTTTGTATTGATGATACTCAGGACATATTAGATTGTTTTGAATTCATATTAACAGATGAAGGGCATGCAATTTTAACTGCTTTAAGTCCTGAATTTATCTATGATCTTATAGCTGATTTTAAGCCTGATTTGATTTTACTCGATATTAATTTATGTGAGTTTAACGGGTTAGAAGTTTGTAAAGATTTAAAGCAAAACCTTGATACCAAAAACATCCCCGTTCTAATGGTTTCTTCCGATAGTAAAGTGCATCAATTTAAAGATTACGGAGCAGTTGATTTTGTACTTAAACCTTTCCATACCGACCATTTTATTGAAAAAGTAAATCAGTATTTATCGGCCTAATAAGAAATCTATTAGTCAATTATTCGCTTGAAATGCTTGGCTAACTCGGATCAGCAACAATTTGAATAGGAGCTGTTTTTATTAGGCCAACTCTCTGTTATCTAGGATGTTATTTTTTTGATTATAGGCTCGAGCTCCTGTAAGTAAAAAACATTTCAATTGTTTTCAGAATATTCCTTTTATAATCACCAAATCAAAACTTCGTTTGCTTTAGTTAAAAAACTATATTAGCATACATAATAAGACTATGACAGACTTAACCTTAATCACAACAAGTACCTCTTTAGAAGGATACAAAGTAATCAAACAACTAGGTTTGGTTCGTGGGATAACCGTTCGATCGAGAAGTATCGTTGGCAATGTAGCTGGAGGCTTTTATGACGTTGTTTGGTGGCAAAAGTACCATTTACACACAGCTTTGCGAAACAGCCAGAGAAGAGGCTTTGCAATTGATGATAACCCATGGTAAGGAATTAGGCTGTAACGCCATTATCAATATGCGCTATGATGCAAACGAGGTAATGAGCGGCCTTACGGAAGTTTTGGCTTACGGAACTGCGGTTGTAGTTGAGAAAACGGTATAATATCCGATCAGTTTAGAAATTGGCATGTATATCGAACCATTGATAAAATTTTCGGAAGAGCGAATGTTAATAGGTAAGCAGTTGAAGATGAGCTTAGCCGAAAATAAAACGGGCGAGCTTTGGAAATCATTTATGCCGAGGAGTCGAGAAATTAAGTCGCCGTTAAGTACTGATTTAATTTCGATGCAAGTTTACGACGAAACACTTAAAGTTGGCGATTTAAGTCAGGAATTTGATAAATGGGCTACCATACAAGTTACTGATTTTAAGGATGTACCAGAAGAAATGGAATGTTTTATTGTAAATGCTGGCTTATACGCGGTTTTCCATTATAAAGGACTTCCTACCGATACTCGTATTTTTCATTACATATTTGGCACTTGGTTACCTAATTCTAATTACCTTTTGGATAGCCGACCACATTTTGAAATTCTAGGTGAGAAGTACAAAAATGGTGATCCAACGTCGGAAGAAAAAATTTGGATTCCTATAAAAATGAAAACATAATTGTTTAGTTGTAGCACAAAAATTAGGTGAATCGGATGAATAAATTATCAAAAAAGTATTTTTCTGCAACGGCACTGATAATCATTCCTTGTATTTTTGCCCATGCCCAAAACGAATTAAAAGTGAAGGACGTGATCAATAAAATTAAGGCAAACGTAACTTGCAATTGGGCGGATGTAACCGTAGATAATGTGAAGGCAGGCGACCCAGAAACCAAAGTAAAAGGTATAGCCACTACGTTTATGGCTACACTGCAGGTTTTACAACAGGCAAAAGCTGCCGGGTGTAATTTCGTCATTTCGCATGAGCCAACG
>JACMNO010000066.1 GCA_014378485.1 Bacteroidia bacterium | reverse complement strand
GTATTCAATTTTCTTCGTCTTTGCAGCAATTTGATCAAAGTATTCACCTTTGATTACGATTTTTAGTATGTTCATTTTAAGGAGTTGGTTAAGAAATATTTTTTGTTTCTGTGCTTGGTTTACTTCAGGAAATGAACGCCGCTCACCCGTGTGGTCCGGTGTCCTCACCCGACCAAGTCTTCGGTTAGAATACTTCGCCGAAATGTGTTAGTATGCCAAACTCATCTTCCTGCTGTTCGTAAAACCGGCTCGTTGTAACGTTTATACCGACCATTGGAGCTTTCACTTTTTATTTGTAAGATAATTCATTCTGCTCCTGGTCGGTGGTGGCCACCAACCAGGAGATCGAAGAGTTTACACCAACCACGGCGGCAACGTTTCTTCAACGGCTTCTGCAAATTGTTCCCCTGACACTTTTTGGCGTGAATGAGGTTGGCTTATATTATAAATTACATCACCGTCATCATTTGGGGCAGCCATCACTAATGATAAAGAACCAGCAATAAAAACCATAATACCTTAAACGGTTGGTCAAGTTGGAAAGACCGGGCAACATAGAAGCATAGGTTGCCTCTGATGTGGTTTGTAAACTTAAGGGGTCAAGACCTGTAATAAGATTAATGGTTGCACCCCAGAATGGATAAATAGCTTTGCCTTTTTGTAGTACTGCCATAGTAATGAAGTTTTAATTTTTAAAAATTATAGTACCTGCTTTACTAAACTCATAATGTATTCCAAGTCATTATCATCTTCCACCTGTATTTGGTAATCACCATTTCCCCAATGACCGATTTTTGAAACATCTTTTGCTACTTGTTTGGCATCGTCCAGTTCTCCAGCTTTTAAATTGATAAATATCTTTAAGGAGTTTTTTAAAATGGTAATTCCACAATAATTCTTCTTGTCCTTGTTAAAAGCTATGTATTGTTTTTTAGGAATAATAGCAATATCATCCGCCAGGTTAATTATTGCTGATTTAAATTTTTCATATAACTCATCTATGCTGTCCGTTGCCTTTCCTATATGATCTCTTTCTGTATACACTTTAATTTCTTCCGTTACTGTTTTTAGTGCCTCCTTATTTTGGGTTAACGGCTTTATGCTTTCTGCTGCGTTCGATTTTTTAATTGAATTGATGATGATGGTGTCATTCTCAAACTGTTTTACTTCCCACAACTCGATGGCAATGTCTTTGAAGTTAGTAGCCTGAATTTGATTTTCGGTAAAGTTAGTTGACACAAAGGCAACCCTTGTCTGGCTCCAATCCACATCTTCTCTTTTCATATTTTGGCTCAGGCTTTCATTGTACTCAACAATAAAATCAGCTTTGTTTTCAAGCATTAAACTGAGGTAAGTAAAGCCCTGGTCAACCACACTGATGTTTTTATCTCTCTTGTATTCTATAATGATAAAGGCACATGCCTGGGGATCATAAGCCAAGGTATCTATTCGCTTATTTTTAATGGTAAACTCACTTTTAACTAATACTAAACCCATAATGGCAGATAGGTTTGCTTCAAAAACTTTTTGAATGTCTTTCTCCAATTTGAAAGGTTTTTCTTTTACCTCCTTTAGTTTGCCTGTTTGGTTTATGTAAAGTGCCATAATTATTTATTCTCAAATTTCTTTTAGTAAGTCCACTCCCCATGGCTCACCGGTAACCTGTTCAACTCCTCCTTATAAAATTTCCACTGCGGCATATACTTTTCCATCAGCGATAAAAAACGGTCGTTGTGATGGCGCTCCAACAAATGAATCATTTCGTGAACTACAATGTATTCCAAACATTGGATGGGCTTTTTTGCCAATTCCAGGTTTATCCAAATACGTCTTTTTTCAATATTACAGGTGCCCCATTTGGTTTTCATTTGCTTTACCTGCCAATCGTTAACTGTCACGCCTATTTTTTCCTGCCACTTATCTACCAGCGGCTGAATCTGTTTTTTCAGCTCAGTTCTATACCATTCGTTTAAAATGGAATGTCGCTGTTCGTTACTGGTGTCCGGACGTACATACAGTTCGATGTATGTTTTAGCTTTCAATAAAACTTGGGGTGCTGCATCCTTTTCTATTACCCTTAGCAAATAACGTTTGCCCTGATAATAATGACTTTCACGTTCT
>JACMNO010000065.1 GCA_014378485.1 Bacteroidia bacterium | reverse complement strand
CATGTAGATTACCAAAATAGTTGTTTAATGCGCCACTATTTTGTGCCATCGTGGTTTGGTTACCCAACAAAGGATTTACTGTTTGATATACTGGACCACCCGTACAGGTGCTATTTAAAGCATAAATCGTAAAATAATATGGTGTAGATGCAGTTAAACCTGTTTTGGTAAATGTATTACCCGTACCTCTTTTAATGATAACGCCCCCACCAAAAGGTTGGTTTACGCTATAAACTGTTCCATTTACTGGTGTTGCGCTTAATGTGGATGAAGTACTCATTACCACTAGGTATTCATCAGCAGTTGTGGTGGTATATGAACCTTGAATGAAATTATAATTATATAAACCAATACTAAAGTTTGTAGGTTGATTTGTTGGAGCAGCACAAACTGGAGGGGTATTAGTAGATTGACTGCCATTTAAACTAGAGCTTTGATATAAAGGCCCACCGGTACAAGTACCATTATTTAGGGAATAAATAAAGTAATAATAGGTAGTACCGTAACTTAATCCTGTGTTACTAAAACTTGTTGAACTTATGCGCCCAATTACTGAACCGTTACCTAATGCATCCCCTACATTATAGGTTGTGCCATTCACCGGACTTGCACCCAATGTTGCTTGGGTACTTCTAATTATCAGGTATTCATCAGTTGCATTGGATGCAGTAAAATTAAGATCAATACTTGTAAAATTGACATTGCTAAAAACAAGTTGCGTTGCTGGAGCTACTGGCGCAGCACAGGCTGTATATACGACAGGAATATGAACTCCTAATCTAATAGGATTATTGGTATCATCCGCTTCCTGTACTTGTATAAGGGTTAGTTGTGTCCAATCAGTTGGTATAAAAGTATCGCTAGTAGTGGTTACATTTTGATTACGCTCATAAGAAACATCTTTAGCATTGATTCCCTGACCAAAAGCATCTATAATTTGATTGTTGGCATCTAAAAGCGCAATTCCATCATTCCCATTAAAGTTAATGACATTAGCATCATTCTGGTTAGCACTAGCTACACTTACGTAAGGAACTTCAGTACCATTTCCTTGGTTACCTATAACTACAGAACCCTTTGCTGGAATCGTAATAGTCAGATTCATTTTTTGGGAAGGCGTATATGCATTGGTAAATGTGATGTTGCCTACATCACCACTGACATTATAAAGCGCTAATTGCAATTGTGGACTAGCCGTATTTACTGGTGATGTTCCTGTATTGGTTAATTCAATCCATTTATTTACTCCTGTACCTTCATAGTATTGCGAGATGATGATTGTAGTTCTTTCATTCACATTTAGTGTCACAGTTGCATCTGAACTATAGTTGGCGCTATTGGTTACACGGTAAGTAAATGATTGTGTTCCTGTATAATTGCTTTGTGGCGTATAACTAAAAGTTCCATTTGTATTGAAAGTCAAACTGCCCAATGCTGGGTCGGTCAACTTACTGAAAGTTAATGATGTACTATTTGGGTCACTGTCATTTGTAGCTACATTCCCGTTGAAGACTTCATTTTTGTAAACCGTAAAAGCATCATTTGTAGCTGTTGGATTAGCATTAAATGAAAATGCCCAAGTAGTGTTATTAGTAATACCCGCAAAATCATTTGGTGTAGTTGCCAAATCCTTTATTGCACCAGCAGCTATCTGGATGGCATAGCTTTTTCCATTAATAAATGTAGCACCACCAATACTTAAAAGGCTGTTGTTAATTGTTACAGATGAATTAGTTACATCAATAACTTGATTGGTCGCATCTGTTAGGTTGTTTATGGTAATATTTCCTGTTCCTTTTTGGATATTTTCACTAAAATTTAGAGAGGGTGACAAGCTTAAATTACTATTGACAGAACTATTTAAGGGCGAATAAGTGCTTACCGTAGGTGCGGTTGTATCCACTGCACCGCTCACGGCTACTGTACCACCAACAGAAAGGTCATTTAACGGGGTTGTAGGGCGACCCAGTGCAAACGTTCCTGTTGTAGCAGTTGCTCCATAAGCAAATAAACGGAAAGTAACCGTTGTTGTAGAAGGTAGATTTTGAAGGGAAGTAATACCGCTTAAACTGATTTGTGGTTGTGCATCACCTGCGGTTGGGGAAGTTGTATAACTAATTACCGCTCCTAAATCTACACCTGCTGTGGTAAAACCATCCAAACTGTATTGCCATTGAAATGCATTTGGACCAGTACTAGATCTTCTAAAATTAAAATCAAGTGTACTCAATGAAACTTTGTATCCTGATTTTGAATTGACAGTAAATTGTAGATACTTATTATTGGTCTTTGCATCTGCTAAAGTACCAGAAACTGTAAAACCTGTAGATGAATAAGCATTAGTTAAACCAGTAGCTGTTATCCCTGCCCCTCTGCTGATTACAGCAGTGTTTAAATTGGCATTATTTGTACCGGCATTAACAGTGACTTCGCTCCCTGTATTGGTATTAAATTCCCATGCTAAGATTTGGGCTTGCACACTGAAATGGAAGGCAAATAAAAAAAATAAGGCGCAAGCACCTTTAACAGCCATTATAGGCTTAAGTAAACATTTAATCATTAAATTTTGCAGTTAACGGTGTGTAAACAATTTTAAATAAAGCTGATTTTAAGGAATCAAAAGTAATCGGGTAATTCAATTCAAATGTTAAGGAATTATCAATAATGAATTAAAGTTACCAACACTATTAATAAGTTTAATTGATATGTATTTAAACACCTGATAATAATAAATTATTTTACTTATTAGTTTAATTAAGCGGATATCCTAAAATATATCCAAAAGCTTAATGTGCGAATAGATATAAGTTGGAATCTTTTTTTTTATAAAAAGAATTATCCTAAAATAACAAAGGTTTGAAACGCTGAAAGCTGAATAGCTTTTTATAGATATGTGAATAAGGTGTTTTTCTAATTAAATATTTTAGAGGCGCATTATTTAAAATTTAAGAACAAAAATGTGTTTTACAAAGGGCATAAATTAGCTTTTTTGGTGTGTTTTTAACCAAAAAAAAGAAGGGGGTAAGTATAGTGATGGTATAGTGATGGTATAGTGAGTGCCTAATCAATTATTTTTAGTTTTTTTATACCGTAATTTCCTAAACCATAGCTTTAATTTTAAATAAATTTTATGAACTCCATTTAAATCCAAAAAGTTACCCATTTTGGAATCAGGCAAAAGTTCGATGATCTTTACTTCCAATATTTCAGCAATTTCAAATAATCGTTTTACTGTTATTTCTATACCCCCACTTTCCATTTTAGAGAAGGTGCTTTGTGAAATATCTAACATAAAAGCCATGTACTCCTGACTATATCCTTTTATGATTCTTGCAATTCTTATTTTTTCTCCTGACATCTTGTAAATTTTATGTTAACAAATTATTAAATTATTTTAATTCTCACAATTAATTTATTATAAGTTACAAGAATTGTGTGGATGACCATTATTTTATTTCTTTGATTGCCCTTTAAATTGAAGGGAGCTAAAAGATATAAAAAATGAAAAAGCTAGAAAATGAAGATTTAGAAAAAATCTATGTCGGTACCGGAAATTGCGGAAAAGCAGTTGTATTGGGTGTAGTCTTTGGTAGTTTATTTGGCGGTGCAGGTTCTGTAGCCGGCGGATTGGTAGCTGCAACAGGACCAGAATGTTTGGGCTGGTGGAATTAATTTAATAGCTGGTGTTGGAGCCAGCTATTTTATTATCATCATCAATGTTGCACCCATTAATAAACCACCTAAATGACCAAAATAATCTATTCTGGTTTTTAATATTTTATGATTTATTAAACATATCATGGCAATTAATAACACTAAATAAAAGTTAGGAATTGCTAATGGCATAAAATGTATAGTTTCTTTTGGATTTAAGATCAGATAGGCAGCCACAACCCCAAAAACGCCATTACTAGCCCCAACTATACTAAATTCTATTTTATGCTTATTGAAACTCAAATTTAGCAATGCACCAATGAGTGCTGCACTTATAAATACCATTGGCATGATGACAGTGTGCATGTTGAGAGCCACTAACTTTATTTCTAAATCTATACCGAATAAATACAACACCGCCATATTTAAAATTAAATGCGGGTAGTTAAAATGCACCAAAGCATAGGAAATAATGGAGTGCTTGTTATTGGAAGATGGAAAGGTATGGGGATGGAAAATACAACTAAAATAGAATCGCCTTACCACAAAACCTACAACACTAAAAATTAAAATGATTACAATTAAAAAGTGGGTATAGTACATAAGAATAGAATTTGATGAATACTACCATCTATCTATTACGATAAAAATAATATAAAGTTGGTTAAGATTCAAATTGAACAAATACCAATAAAGTGAAAGAATAATTTATTGGATTAGCGAATGGATTTTGGTGGACGGAAGCACCACATTTGATAAATGAAAGCGACCTATTTACCTAAAATTGAATTGAGTATAGAAACTAAAGCATTTTGTGTTTTCATGCTTAAGGCTATTATACAGATGAATTTAGTATTTATTCAACTCAATCTGATGTATCATGCAGAAATGTATGAAATGAATGAAGCGGTAAACTTAGATGATGGTTTTTTAAAACAGCTGGAGTTAATTACTTCTGGAATTTATTCCTATGTTTATTTATACCCTTTTTATTACTTTTTTAAAGTCGTCTTTATTGCATTGATTTTAGCTACAGGGTTGCAAAGCATTAAAAGAGAACTTTCATTTTATACCCTTATATTTTTTGTTTGTATATGTGAACTCATTTTAGTTGTACCTGATATTGCCAAACTATTTTGGTTTACTTATTTAAATAACGGAGATTATTTAAGAATTCATATTAGGTTTTATTCTTTTGGGACCTTAGCGAATTTTTTTGATAGCGAGCAATTGACACCCTGGTTGTGGCAATTTTTACAATCATTTAGTATTTGGGATTTAAGTTATTTACTGCTATTGGCTTACCTTATTTGTTCCTATTACAAACTCAAATTTGATCTTTCATTTAAAATTGTCTGCTATACTTATGGGGTGTCCTATTTTATTTTTACACTACTGACCTGTTTATTTTTATTCAATTTAAGATGAAAAATAAACAGCATATCCAGCGGACATTTTTTAAGCAACAATATCATCATGATTGTGGTGAAGCCTGCATTAAAACCGTTTTATCTTATTTTGGGCTAAGCACATGTAACCTCCCTCAATTAATAGAAGAAACTACTGGCATTCATTTATTAGCTATTAAAAATCAACTACAAGCGTGTGGTATTGCAGTGAAGGCATTTCAATGCGACCCCTTAAATTGGTCAGCTGTTGAAACGATTAGCTTAATGGTGACGACAACACCTTCTGGTTCACATGCTGTGATCCTTTATCCGACAAGAGACAAATACCATCACAAAAACCGCTACTTGGTAGGAAACCCAGCAACTGGGCTAAGCTGGGTATCACTTCAAGATATCAATTGGAATGGAACACTTTTAACTTTTGATTTTAAGCAACATCAAATTGATCAAGTTAAGCCTCTGAAATTAATCTTAAAACACCAATGGCTTGTGTTTAGGGAAAATGCCTTGTTTTTTAACATCATCATTTTTTGGGGTTTACTGATCATCCTACTTACTTTAGCTGTACCGCTAATTTTTCAGAATGGTTTAGATCAATTTAAACTAGGCCAACAAATAGATCAGTTAATCCCAATTGTATTATTGGTCTTTTTTATCTTATTCTTAAGAACAGGTATTGTTTATTTAAGGCAACAATTATTATCCAACTTTTCTAAAACTTATTATCATCATTCATTTAAATGTTGGTTTAAAGACCTTCTTAAAAATAATGTAAAGTTTTGGAATACCTTAAACCAAGGAGATTTTAATCAGCTTTTGAAAGAGCAACATCAATTACAGCAATTAAATCTTTTAAGTATTACCGAGATTTTTAATGATCTGATGCTTTTAGTTTTT
>JACMNO010000064.1 GCA_014378485.1 Bacteroidia bacterium | reverse complement strand
ATTTAATTTTCAATTTTTGGTTTCCTTTTTGCCATTTAAGAGGAAACACCATTAAAAAATGTAAAACACAAATTAAATAAATTTTATTCTTTATTAACAATCGCAAATGGAAACTCAATTAAAATTACAAGTCGATCTTTTAGAAAGAGGAACTTATCAAAACTTAGCTGATTTAAAAGAACAAATCATGCTTTTTGCAAAAGAAATATTTAATGGGGATGAATTGAAGGAACAAAATGAAGAATTACAAAGTGAAGCAGATTTAGAAGATGACGAATTATCAGAAGAAAACTTTAAAGCTCAAAAATCTGAAGAGGATGATCTTGAAGATGATGATTTAACCGAAGAAAAGGATTTGAACTTGGAAGATGATGAGTTTGCTGAAGAATCCGACGATGATTTAGAGCTAGAAGATGAAAGTGAGGATGATAAAAGTGAGGATTGGAATAAAGAAGATGATGACCTTGATCATTCAAGATTATAAAGTTTTTGAATAAAAACCCTTGAAGCATATAAACTTCAGGGGTTTTTAATTCTAGTTGTAAAACAATTTCAGCAGCTAATTAATTGATTAAAGATGTTTTAAAGCTGTACTCTCCGGAACTTAAAGACAAGATTACTAAGCCCTTTCCCTCACTAACTAATTTTATAGATTTTACATCTGAAAGAATTTTATTTCCTTCTGTGATTGCATAGTATGATTTTGCAGGTAATTCTATGGTAGCCGAGGTGTTTGAAGGAATTTTTACGTTCCAGAGCAAATTTGAATTTTCTTTTTTCCAATCACTTTTTATCAATCCGTATGGCGATTCAAAAGATCCTTTCGCATAATTTAAACCTTCAGGAAAAACAGCTTTAAAAATAATTTTTTTAAACCCTACTTCCAGTTTATCTGTTTTTATCCCTAACAAGTTTTCATAATACCACGTAATTAAATCTCCTAATAACATTACATGGTTACCTGAATTCATAGCAGGATCTGCAGTATTACCATTCCAAAGTTCCCAAATAGTTGTTGCACCATTATCTATCATATATCCCCAACTTGGATAGGTTCTGTTTGTGGCAATTTTATAAGCTAAATCAGGGCGACCATAGGCAGTAAGACCTCTCATTAAAAACTGAATACCAATAAGTCCTACACTTACATGTGAATTAAATTCGCCTTCAATTCTATTTGTTAAATTTTTAAAAACTGCCTGTTCATATTCTTTGGGCACTAAACCTTGCATTAATGAAATAATATTAGCTGTAACTGTATTATTTCCGTATTGCGCTTTTTCTTTAATAAAAAACTTGGCGTTATATGCTTTTTTCACTTTCTCTGCAAGGGCAAGAAATTCTTCTTGATCTTTATCATTAGCGGTAATAGCTGCGTATTTAGCCATAATGTGCAGCAGCTTATAAAAAAAAGTTGTACTTAAAATCTCACCATCGGTAATTCTGGCAGGATCTTTAGAAAATATAATGTTCAGATTTTCTGGGGGCATACACCAATCACCATATTGATCTTTAGTCATAATATAATCCTTCATAAAGTTAACCTGCATATAATTCATCCATTTTTTCATGGATTGGTAATGAAGCTTAATAGGCTTATCATCTCCATGCTGCTCATAAAGCATATTTACCGCATGAATGTATGCTGCTGGCCAGGTCACGTTATCAGAATAAACAGCCCAATATGCGGGAGCTACATCAGGCAGGCTTCCACTTTCTTTTTGTGAATCTTGAATATCTTGGGCCCATTTAGCATAGAATAACTGATTATCAAAAATAAAACTTTCTCCAAAACATCCTGTTGCTCTATCGCCCAACCATCCCATACGTTCATCACGCTGCGGACAATCAGTAGGCATACTTCTGTAATTACTCATGATTCCCCACTTGGCATTCTTATAAATCTGATTGATAGTAGCGTTTGAAGTTTCAAAATTTCCTACGGTTGCCATCTCATCATAATTTAATTTAGCAATCATATCTTTTACATCAGGCAAATAATCTATCCCTGTAATTTCAACATATCTAAATCCATGATAAACAAACCTGGGCTCCCAAAAAAAATAATCATCATTTGCGGGCGTATAAATGTCTGTAGATTTTGAACCTCTCAGGTTTGCTGTATAAATATTTCCATCAGACTTTACGGTTTCTGCATACTTTAAAATCACAGGTTTATTTTTTGTACCCTTCAGCTTTACTGCTAACCAACCTGCCATATTTTGGCCAATATCTACAACATATTTTCCAGGCTCTATTTGTTTCACAGCTATTGGAGTAATTTTTTGCATGGTAGCCAAATTAGGGTTAAGTTGTGCTATCAGCTTACCTGGTGAAGCTTCCACTTTCTTTGCATTTATCCAATTTTGCTCATTAAACCCATTTTTATTCCAATCTGGCATTTCTAAATTTGCATCGTACTCTTCGCCAT
>JACMNO010000063.1 GCA_014378485.1 Bacteroidia bacterium | reverse complement strand
TGTTCATTAACCCTGTTATCTAGTAAAATGATGCAATCGGAAATGTATTGCTCCAGACCATGACGGGTAAAAGTCTCTTGTAATGGCTCACCGGTAACGATGGCAGTAACCTGTTTTACTTTAAGCCACCTGAAAAGTCTTTTTATTTCTAAACGAAGAATGCCGACATCTGTGATACCGGCAAAAATAGATTCAATAGAATCTAAAACAACCCGTTTGGCGCCAATGGAATCAATGGCATGTTCCAATCGCACGAAAAGCCCTTCCAGGTTAAAGTCGATCTCCTGAATATCTTTTCGCTCCAAAATTACATGTTCTACTATAATTTTTTTTTGCGAAACAAGCCCTTGTAAATCCAGGTTGAGGGAAGCAAGATCTGTATAAAGTTCTTCTTGTGTTTCTTCGAAGGACATGAAGACGCCCGGCTCTTTGAATTTGATGGCGCCGTTGATTAAAAAATCAAGCCCCAAAAGGGTTTTTCCGGAGCCAGCACTACCACTAACTAAAGTGGTTCTGTTTTTCGGAAGCCCGCCTTCGGTAATTTCGTCAAATCCTTTGATGCCGGTGGGGCACTTTTCTAGTTGCTTATCAGGAGAAGCACTTTTTGGGGGTGTAGTTTTAGGCATAGAATGTAGATTTTACTTGTTTATTCATTAGGTAGGTAGATAAGGTTTTTTAGCGTCACTCGATATTGACCGCTAAAAAGTGGCTCTGCACATATATGCTGAATTGTTTAAATATAAGGAATAAATTATCCAGCCTTCGTTCTTTCCCAGCTTATTTACTTTTTATTCTCAACAAAAATGGCTGAAGCTTTTTGGAATTTTTGCCACATCCAATCAATGTTTTTCCATAAAATAATACGACAACAACGGTTACAACTGCAATAATTGAATAATGAATATGAGGATAATCAACAAGTGGATTATGCGTGTTATCCTTTGGAAACAATGGTCTTCCAAGGTTTAACATGGTGTGAAATAGAATGCAAGCAAATAAACTTTTTCCCGTGTTATTATAAATCCAAACTATTAAGACTCGTACGGCAACCGTGCCGAGCGTTCCCCAGGCTATCCAGTTTATGTTGTGCCCCTGATTTATGATTGATGGGTAGTGCCATACTGCCCAGGGTATACCAATAAGAACAGCTGCTCCTACTGCTCCAAACCGATTTTGCATCGTATCAACGGCATAACCCATGTAGCCGGTTTCTTCCACCACCGCTCCCACAAAAAACAAACAAAATAATAATGGGATAGAAAGAAATGGGATTTGAAATACAACTGGAAGCGGCAATTCGAAAATATAGAGGGTGATGTAGATCAAAAAATAGATAAAGAATGGTAGAAATAGGATTGGCACATACCACATCTTATTTGTTATTCTTGAATAATCGAAAATTCTTTTGAACAGATTGCTAATTCCAACACGCCCTTCTTCACTATAAACAAGTATGCAAGCAGCAATTAATGGTGTAAAGGCCGCCAATATGTCGATTATAGAAAAATCTAACGAAAACCTTTTAACGTCAAACAGGGTATCCATGACCCTTAAAGGAATAGAAAGCCCAAAAACAAGCAGGAAGAATTTTAATGGTGATTTATTTATTAAAGCTTGCTCACCCATATTACTGATTTGGAAGTGTATTAATTGAACCGGATTATGACAATAAAAACGTGGATAGATCAGCCTGTGGTTTTTTAAAGCCATTTTAAAATCTTATTGGTTAAACTCTTTTGTTCTGGATTTCTAAAACTTAAAAAATTATGGGTTTGCCGTATTCTATTTTTGTTACATTGAATTTTGCATAACTGAAATCTCCGGTTTTTAATCTCCAAATTGCTTCAATCGCAGTGGGCACAAATACTCCATTCAACTCTTTATAATTGGCTAATTTATCGATCCACGTTTCTAAATTTCGCTCATCCATATATCGTTTTGTTTCAAATTGTGTTATTTCGCCAACATCATTAAAGGTTACGATACAAGTTATTGATAGGCCATTGTTAGTAAATATCAAATTCGCAGTATTTGAGTCGATAGCCGTCCAGTTTAACCGTTCACTTGGTAGTAAATTAGTAGGGAAACACACGCCCTCAGAAAGCCAACGCTGCAGTTCTCACTGATTAAAGGATTTACCTTTACCATTTACTAGGTTGTAAAGAAAAAGGAGTGAAACAGTTAGTCTACCTTCGTTAGCAATGTACATATCACGAGCGGTGAACAAGTGTAGTGTTTCATTCCATATAAAACTCGGTTTTTCGGTAGTGAAGTATTGATCTCCTTCTATAACTATCCAGTTTTTGTTCAGAGCTGTTTTGAATTGTCCATCATGGGTAAGATGGATATAACTAATATACGATTGACCATCTTTTAAAGCATATTCAAAATATCTTTGAATAGGTTCAGGTAAGGCTTCTAGCTGCCCGGCTAGGCCCAAGAAATTTTTTCCTGTCCATCATAAACTAGTAAAGACACACAGTACAATTATGATTATAAGGTTTATTGAAGTAGTATTGCTTTCTATATGCAGATTAGTGTCTATAACAAACCATTTTGAGAGCGACCGGAAACTATGTCATATATAATTTTATAAAACACTTGTTTTGGTCTGGAATCTTCATCATGCGTGTTTTGTTGATTAGTCTCAGAAACGTCGGGAAGATTGGTTCGCTTTCTCAATGTGTATTCAGTATATAAAGGCCTTAAAATAGCGAGTTCGATTTCATCGGTTATTTCTTCGAATAATCCGTTAATCACTACGCACTTCCAATGGTTAGAATCCGTGATCTGGTCGATTTCAAAGCACACAGATCGGTTATTACGCATAATGTCGATTTTTTTCCCCTCTAATGAATAACAGGTAATAAAATTTTCGTTGTACCGATAATTCATCGGAATTACTTTGACATTCACTCCGTCTGTATATCCCAAGTGGCCAATGGAATTATCTTTAACAATACCCCTAATTTCAGATTCGTTTAATTCAATTAGCATAATTAACCATTTTTATAATTTCTTTGATAGAATGATATTTAAGAGCTAAAAGCCTCATTGTTTAGGTACCTATTGCTGAGATAGTTTTTAATACATACTTAAATAGCACCCAGTGTCCAAACCTATCTCTACCGTACTCTACCTCATATTTAGCGCCTAAGCTTTCAAAATCAAATCCGATTGAGTTATTTTATTCCCTATTAAGCATTTCAGGCAGCAACCTGTTTGCTATTTTTTCCAATTTCCAACCAGCTTAACGGTGAATTCTTCATGCAAAGTTTATTTATAATTACTTAGTTATCAATTTATTATACAATTGCTAGTTTTTAAAAAATAGCTGTAGATTAATTTATTTTAGACCTTCTGCAATAGGATGATTATACTAAACCACATAAAATTCAATACATTATATCAGAAAAATTATATATGATTTGTTCTCTTAAATTTAGCTATCGGTAAAACTCACTTTAGTTATTTACAGGTAAAACCAGTAAAGGAATAGAAATATCTTCGGCCATTTGTTGTGTTTTGCTCCCATTAATTAACGCATCAAAAAAATTATGCTGACGATGAACCATGGCCAGTAAGCCAATGTTTTCCTGTTCACATAGTAAGTTTAAGCCACTATCTGTTTCTTCATTTTGTAAAAACTTATATGTAATTGCTTCATAATCCGAACTTTCCCTTAATTCAATTAAAGATTGTTTAGCCCAATCGTTAAATTCTGGCGAATTATGTTTTTCGTTATAAATATGTGTAAGTACAACTTCTGCATCAAGCAGTCTGGCTAGCGCTAGCACTGAATAAAAAGACACCAAATCTTTTTTCGGATATTTAAAGTCTGCCGCAAATGCTATTTTCTTTACCTTTTTTATTTTAGCTGCAGGCGGTATGAAAAGTATAGGCTGCTGTGCCTCATCGATCATGCCTCGCGTGTGATTACCTAACATAAAAGAATTCAGTCCACGGCTGCCGTGTGTGCCCATAATAATCAAATCAATCGTTTGAGTAGTTATTAAGGTTTCAACTACCGTCTGAATGGTTCCTTCCTGATTTATACAACTTATTAGCGGTCGAAAATCGCTAATAACACTAAAAATTTCAAGGTCGGATTTTAATTGATCGGTATCATCAATGCTGGCCTGCAACAAAGACTCGTAGCTATCTTTTGGCCATACAGACAATCCTGCCTGAGGCAACTCTGCTGTTACGGAAACGGCATTACATAATACTACATTGGCTTTTATTTGTTGAGCAAGCAGATAACCGTAGTTGGCCGCATGTGTGGCACCATCGGAAAAATCAGTGGCAATTAGTATGGTTTTCATTTTTTGGTTTGGTTGATTAATGTAAATATCATCAACAACTTTGATATAATACGTGATCTTGATCATCCTTTTAAATGATATATCCATAACACTAGTACCATGCTGTTAGATGATAAACATATAATTTTTCATATCACAAGTCCGTTCTTTAACTCGATCTTCAGTGGTATTATAACGTTTCCTGCTATCTTAATTCAGCTCCGCACCATGAAACGTTCATGTTTGATGAAAACGAGCATCTAAACAAGCTGCATCAGATAATTAAGATTTCTATTGAAGCTGAAGAGCTCATTATCCAAAATCTCCTGCATCTTTCTATTTAGATATTACCCAAAAGGCAACAAATATCAGATACCGCAGCAAGGTTTGGCGGAAGCTATCATTTATCATTATTTTCGATATTATTTTAACACCATGGATTGTTTACAATATTGTTAAAATTGGCGTTTTTAAATTCGATCCGTATCCTTTTATCCTGATGAACTTAATATTATCCACTATTGCAGCGCTTCAAGCTCCGATTATTATGATGAGTCAAAATAGGCAGGAAGAAAAGGATAGAATGCGGAGCGAGAATGACTATTTAATAAACTTGAAAGCAGAAATGCAAATTAGAAGTATGCATCAGAAAATGGATCT
>JACMNO010000062.1 GCA_014378485.1 Bacteroidia bacterium | reverse complement strand
CGATTTTTTAGGCGGCACTGCGGAGACATTTTGTGCGATAAAAAATGGGAGTTGGTCTTTCGCCTTGGGTTTTTGTTTCTTTTTTGCCAAGCAAAAAGAAAGTAAAAAGTAAAATTGACTTATTGAGTGAACCCTATTTAAGGTTTACCTTTTCTCTTCTTTCCACCGATAATAACAATCCATCACACGGTAGTAGAGTTCATACCCATCATGGTTGATGATAAAATCATTACTTAAGTAATAGCAGTACTTTCTGAATTTCTCGAAGTCAATCGTTTCATCACCTGTAAGTTTTCTTAAAATTTCTGCATTGAATTTTTTTGCCACTTCTTCTTGTATAAATATTTCCTCAAAAATCTTGGCTAACTTTCGTTGTTCTTTTCCTTTCTGGCTGAATTGCATGTATAATGCTGAGATTGGACTTTCCATCGCATTGACTACAGAAGTTTTGGAACCTTGTATAACACGCTTCATATAATCTTTTTCATAAGGTTTTAATTTAAAATCGCTTACGATAACCTGGTTTAATTTATAAGCGGTTTCAATCATCACCACTTTGCTTTCTTTGTAAAAGCCTTTGTATAACTTTGCTGCTGAAATCTTTAACCTGATATAACCAACAAAAGAAAAAATGACAGAGTCCTTATCATCGGCAATGACAGTAAACCTTCCATTTCCGTCGCTCATCTGGCCTTGCCCGGTTGTGGCATTAATCACATAAACAAACGGCATTGGGGTAATGCTATCCGGTTCAGTAACAATACCTTTGATCACATTCTGGCCAAATCCGCTGAAAGCAAAAAGAAATAAAAAACCAAAAAATATATGAGTAAGTTGTTTCAGAAAGCGCAGTTTAGATTAAACCAAATATATATACTTATTCACAGTCAGTTAATAATTTAACCTTTTTTATGGAGATAATAAAGAGTAAATTTATACTTCTATTATGGATGATTTTATTGTATCAGCAAGAAAGTACCGCCCTCAACACTTTAATACTGTTGTTGGACAGAGCCATATTACCAATACGTTAAAGCAAGCTATAAAAAACGGAAAGATTGCACAGGCTTATTTATTTTGTGGTCCGCGTGGAGTAGGAAAAACAACCTGTGCCAGGATCTTTGCTAAAACTATTAACTGTACAAATTTAACTTCGGAAGGAGAAGCATGTGATGCCTGTGAATCATGTCTGTCATTTAATTCCGGAGCTTCTTTAAATGTATATGAATTAGATGCTGCATCCAACAACTCAGTTGAAGATATTCGAAACCTAGTGGATCAGGTTCGATTTGCCCCACAATTGGGTGATTATAAAGTGTATGTGATTGATGAGGTTCACATGTTATCGAACGCTGCTTTCAACGCTTTTTTAAAGACACTGGAAGAGCCGCCTAAACATGCGAAATTTATTTTAGCAACTACTGAGAAACATAAAATCATTCCAACGATCTTATCACGTTGCCAGGTGTTTAGCTTTAATAGAATAAAAGCAGAAGACATTACGGATCAGTTGGCGCATATTGCAAATAGAGAACACATCACCTTTGAACCGGAAGCCCTGCAAATCATTTCGCAAAAGGCGGATGGCGGTTTAAGGGATGCCTGTTCTATTTTTGATCAGATGGTGACGTTCACCGGAAATCATTTAACGTATAAAGCAGTTGTAGAAAATTTACATGTACTTGATTACGACTATTATTTTAAGTTAACGGATGCGGCATTAAACGGACGCTTACCGGAGGTGATGGTAACTTTTGATGAGATATTAAAAAAAGGATTCGACGGACATAACTTTATAATTGGTTTTGGAGAACACTTAAGAAATTTATTAGTAAGCAAGGATCAATTTACAGTTCAACTGTTGGAAGTTAGTGAAGCGTTGAAACAAAGATTTTCACAACAAGCGCAGTTATGCGCAATACCATTTTTATTAAAATCACTGGCAGTTATTAATAAATGTGACATCCATTACAAGGCCGCCAAGAATCAGCGGTTGCAGGTAGAAATTGCACTAATGCAGATCAGTTATTTAAATACCGCATCACAGGATGCGGAAAAAAAAAATGAGTTAAATTCGGAATCTGATAATCGCCTTAACAATAAAACATTGGAGCAGGCTGTCATCCCTGCTAAATTTTCTGCACAACCTGTTATCCAGACTAGCAATAAACCCCTTGTTGGATTTACAGACCTAAAAATCAAATCACAATTCTTATTACAAAATAATGTTCCTACGGGTCAGACTATTGTGATCGAAGCCGACGTGGTAAATGATCCACAGGAAACAATTGATATTGAATTATCAGCGGAGCGGGCGTTAAATGCTGTTAAACAATTTGCTGATGAAAAAGTTAGTACAGGGAATAAGCAATTGTATGCCACATTAACTTCCAGTAAAATAAGCTTCACTGATAAAACTATTTTAATTGAACTGAATAATGAAGTTCAAAAAGAAATGCTGGTAGGTATTAAACAGGATATGCTGGATGAGCTTCGTAAATTGGCAAAAAACAGACTTCTTCAATTGGAAATTAAAGTTTCAGAAGTAGTTGGCGAGGTCAAAGCCTATAAGCCTGCGGACAAATTCAAATTAATGGCGGAAAAGAATCCTGCATTAATGGATCTCAAAAAACGCTTCGACCTTGATATCGAATATTAGTCCATTCTAAAACAATACAAAAAAAAATCTGTATTCTATTTCTTCAAAATTAATTTCTATTCTTTTTTTTACGTAAGTTTGGTAAACAGTGTTTATTAAAAAAGAAATATGACTAAGGTGAAGAAGATTGATTTAGCACTTCAGGGTGGAGGCGCACATGGTGCATACACATGGGGCGTTATAGACCGGTTATTGGATGATGAGCGCATAGAGATTGATGGCGTATGCGGAACAAGCGCAGGCGCAATGAATGGCGTTTGTACGATTTATGGATTAAAAAAAGGAGGAAGAAATTTGGCAAAGCATACACTCGTTAAGTTTTGGCACAAGATTTCTGAGGCAGGAAAATTATCGCCGCTTCAGCCAAGCTGGTTTGATAAAGTAATGAGTCCCGGGAATATGGATTTTTCTCCCAGTTACAAGCTTTTTAGCATGAGCACGGAAAGCTTCACACCCAAGCAGTTAAATCCAATGCAGTACAATCCGCTGGAAAAAATATTGAACGAGGTAATTAATTTTGAAGAGCTGCATAAGCTCAACCCGCCTAAATTATTTGTTTGTGCTACTAATGTAAAAACATGTGAGGCAAGAGTATTTGGCCATGAAGAAATTACAGCCAAAGCTATTTTGGCATCCGCGTGTTTACCATATATGTATGATGCCGTTGAAATAGACGGTGAGTATTATTGGGATGGCGGATATAGCGGGAACCCTTTGATTCAGCCATTGATTGATAACACGGAAGATACAGATGATATTTTATTGATACAGATCAATCCCAAAAATATTAAAGTGGTGCCTGATAAAATAGAGGAGATCAGGGACAGGGTGAATGAACTAAGTTTCAATTCATCTCTATTATTGGAATTAAAATTAATTCAGTTTAAGCAAGAGCTTGTAGAAAAAGGAATTACTCTCGATGGAACCTTGAAGCCTGTTTATTTGCATAATATCAGCGCCGATGTTGAATTGGGCGATCTGAACCTGTCCTCCAAATTAAATACAAGTTGGGATTTTATGATGTACCTCAAGGATCTTGGTTATAAAGCATGTGATACCTGGTTAAAAGAGAATTATGACAATATTGGCAAGAAAAACACCATTAACGTTCCTTAGATTGTTTTCTTAAATTTTAATTAGCTACAAATTGTAGCAATCAGTCGCTATATTTTAATGTAATTTTGATTCATAAAAATTACTACAGTGGCAAAAACTAAAATAGCTTATTTCTGTCAGAGTTGCGGAGCACAGGCTGCCAAGTGGGCAGGCAAATGCAACAGTTGCGGAGAATGGAACACCCTTGTGGAAGAAGTTCTTCATAAAGAAACAAAGAATGACCGCCTTCAGTTATTTTCGGCAAATAAGAACGAGAACAACCGCTCCAACCAATCCGTTTTATTACAGGAAATAGGCACTGCCGAATATCCGCGTATTGCGGTGCCCGGTCAGGAACTGGCGCGTGTTTTGGGCGGCGGCGTTGTGCCAGGCAGTTTGGTGTTATTTGGCGGAGAACCCGGTATTGGTAAATCGACATTGATGTTGCAACTAGCTTTGCGGCTCAAGAATTTACGGGTTTTATATGTGAGTGGAGAGGAAAGCGAGCAACAGATAAAAATGCGCGCAGAAAGGATTGGGATGACCACCGAGAGTTGTTTCATTCTTCAGGAAACCAATACACAGAATATTTTCACGCAGATTGAAAAAGTACAGCCTCAGTTGGTGATCATTGATTCTATACAAACTATTCACACGAGTTTTATTGAGAGCAGCCCCGGAAGCGTTAGCCAGGTGCGCGAATGCGCTGCTGAATTTTTACGCTTTGCCAAAGAAACCAATGTGCCGGTTTTTATGATTGGCCATATAACAAAAGAAGGAAGTTTGGCCGGACCGAAAGTACTGGAGCATATGGTGGATACCGTATTGCAGTTTGAAGGAGACCGTAATCATATTTACCGTTTGTTGCGCGCTACCAAAAATCGTTTCGGAAGCACCAACGAAATGGGTATTTATGAAATGAATGGGGACGGATTGAAAGAAGTATTAAATCCATCCGAAATATTAATCACCAACCGGCAGGAGGCAACAAGTGGCGTAGCCATTGCTGCTACATTAGAAGGAAATCGCCCTCTCTTAATAGAGACACAGGCATTGGTGAGTACGGCGGCATACGGAACACCACAGCGCTCCTCTACAGGATTTGATTTAAGAAGATTATCCATGTTGCTGGCAGTGCTCGAAAAACGTTGTGGCTTTCGTTTAGGAGCAAAGGATGTATTTATTAATATTGCAGGCGGCCTTAAAGTAGAAGACCCTGGAATTGACCTTGCATTGGTATGCGCTGTTCTTTCCAGTAGCGAAGATCTGCCAATTCCCCAAACAACCTGCTTTGCTGCCGAAGTTGGACTTACCGGTGAGATTCGGCCGGTAAGCAGAATTGAGCAACGGATTTCGGAAGCGCAGAAATTAGGCTTTGAGAAAATTTACATATCTTCATACAATCTAAAAGGCTTAGAAATAAAACAATTTAAAATAGAAGTAATTGCCGTTTCTAAGATGGAAGAAGTGTTTGCTAAATTGTTTGGGTAATAAATAGTAATTGCATTTTTATTTTTTTATGGGGCAGCTATTAATTTGTGGGATACTTAAATTTTCGTTTAACTTTATTACATGAAAAATACCTTTAAAATACAGGTTTGTTTTTTTCTTCTACTTTCTTGTAATATCTTTTCTCAAAACGGCATTACTGATTCTTTAAGAAAAATTGCAGCGAGGGTTAATAAAGACTCATCTGCAAAATTGTACGTGAAAATTGCCAATATTTTTACCGGGGTAAATTCAGACAGTGTTAGAAAATATGCCACAATTGCCGATAAAATAGCGCCATCAAATAGTATTTCAAAAGGAGACGTTTTAATCCAGTTTGGTAATAGTTATCATATGGAGAATAAGGTTGATAGTGCACTGAGTTATTATAACAAAGCATTGATGTATTTTCAAAAAATCGGAAACGATAAAGGAATAGCAAAAGTGTATCAAAGTTATGCCATTGTGAAAAGAACTTTGGGAGATTATGAAGGCGCCATACAAGATAGTAAAAAGGCTTATGAGGTTTATGATAAGATAACCTGGACTTTGGGAAAAGTTAATGTGTTAAATAATATCTCTAATGCTTACTCGGCTCTTAAAAAATACAACGAAGCAGTATACTATTCAAGAAAATCCTTTTCATTGTCTAAACTTTTAGGTGACAGTTTAAAATATTATTCAATGATGTCAGACTATGGTGGAAAATTAATATTTATAAAAAAACTAGACTCGGCCGTTTATTATATAAACGCTGCCGCACCTTTTTTTGAAAGAAATAACATGTATGCTCAATTATTGCTATCGTCTACTAATTTAGCAGAAGCTTTCTGGAACATATATAAAAACACAGCCTTAACCAAGGAATATTATTACAAAGCTTTAAAATATGCCTATATATCGGGCGCAAAGGATAATCTTAATGTTATTTATCGTGAATTAACAATGTGTTATATTCTAGAAAAGAAGTCTGATAGTGCAGAAGTTTATTTTATGAAAACTTTAAACTTGATGGATTCAACTAATAATTTAAATGCTATAAATAATATAAATGAGATTCAAACAAAATACGAAACCGAAAAAAAGGAGCTGCAAATTAAAAGTCAATCATTTGAAATTGAAGTACAGGAAAAACAAAATAAGCAAAAATCCCTGATTATATTATTTGGCACTTTGGCGCTTGTTGGCACAGGCTTTTTTGCAACCATGGCTTTTATTAATTTCCGGAAAGCTAAAAAAGCAAACCTCATTATTGAAAACCAAAAATTACAAGTGGAATTAAAAAACGAAGAAATAACTCATCAAAAAGAACTGGTAGATGAAAAACAAAAAGAGATCATCGATAGTATCAATTATGCCAAACGCATACAACAAGCTGTTTTAACCGGCGAAGATGTATGGAATAAAGTTTCTAAAGAACATTTTATTTTATTCAAACCGAAGGATATTGTGAGCGGTGATTTTTATTGGGCTTACAATACGCCCAATAACCGTTCTGTTTTTGCATTGGCAGATTGTACAGGTCACGGAGTGCCAGGAGGATTTATGAGTATGCTTGGAAATAGTTTTTTAAATGAAATTGTTATTGAGAATAAAATATTTAAGGCGAATGAAATTTTAAATAAACTGCGTTCTAAAATCATCAAGGCATTAGAACAAAAAGGCGGTACTCAGCAAAAAGATGGAATGGACATCAGCTTATGCGTATGGAATAAAATAGATAATACCCTTGAATTTTCCGGAGCTAATAATCCTTTGTGGCTGCTAAGAAAAACTGTCAATTTAGATGGAGTCGAGAACAAGGAATTACAGGAATACAAAGCTGATAAAATGCCAATTGGGTTATATCTTGAAACAGAAGTGCCTTTTTCAAGTATTACTATTCAATTAGAAAAAGGCGATATTATTTATTTGAGTACGGATGGGTATGCCGATCAGTTTGGTGGGACCAAAGAAAAAAAACTGAAATACAAGCCGTTGATTGAATCACTGATTAAAAATAGCGCGCTGGATATGGCTTCTCAAAAAGATAGTTTAGAAACCGCATTTAATTCATGGAAATCAAATCTTGAACAGGTGGATGATGTTTCAATTATAGGAATTCGTATTTAACGAACAAAAAAAACCTTGCACTAGCGGAGTGCAGAATGCAAGGTTAGGATTAATTTATAACGGCTTATTTATTCTTTTTACCGTGCCCATGCCCGTTTCCGTTTCCATTATTACCATTCCCGGGGTTTGTGGTATTGGGGTTGTGCGGATTGTTTGAATTTTTATACCATCCTCTATGTCGTCCGTTATTTCCTTCCGTTGTGCGTACTACAAGACATGAAGAAAAGCTGGTGAATACAACTGAAAATAATATGAGGGCAATCAGGGATTTAAATGTTTTCATTTTGTGATTTTTGAAATTGATGTTCTTAATTTTTTTTCAACAAAGTTGGTTATATTAACGCGTAACATTTTACTAATCTCGGGCAAAAAGTTACAGTATTCACTGACAGATCGAAGTCCGCATTTTATCTTATAGAAGCCTTTGTAATTTTTTTAGTTTACATCATGATGGTTAAAATGAAATATATTTAATGGGATATCATTAAATGCATGGAATTTTTTATTAGTATAATTCACTTGGTTGCAAACAAAGAATTAGTATTTCATTTTCTGATTCAAAGACTACCTATTTATTGCATAAAATTTTACATCATAATATATATATATCAATAATTTTTGATTTCATAGGTGTTTAAATATTACTCTCTCCTTGTAATTTACAGTTAATAGACTGTGTATGCAGCTTTCATTCAACGACATTATATAGCTTGCCTTTGTTTTTAGAAAATAATTCATCAGTGAATGTTGTAATTCTTTCAGAAGTTATGTAAAATGTTTGACTTCAAAAGTTGCCACCTTTGTCAAAGAAATTAATAAAAATAAATTTAAAACAAGGACCATGAAAAAAATAATTTTATTAGCAGGAGTGTTATTAACAGTTGCAACAACTGTAACATCTTGTAAAAAAGACTACAAATGTAAATGTTCTAAAACATATACAAGTAGCAGCAGCACCACAACAAGTGATTATTCTATTTATACTTACAAGGATACACGAAAAAACGCTGAAAACAGATGTGATGAGAACACTACATCAGGTACTGATTTTTTTGGCAATTACAGCATCAATTGCCAGATCCAATAAGGTAAAGGTTATTTAAAAAGTATCAATGCATTAGCAGCAATGTAATGATAAATTAAATAACTCTAAAGCAGGACAAGGAAGCTTGTCCTGCTTTTTTATTATTACATATACTGATTATATAGATGGGTTGGTCTTGGGTACCTATTCTGTTAAAGCAAATCTTACATTGCATAGTCTGAAAATTAATTGAGAAGTTCACATAAAACTATTAGTAATAGCCTCAGTATTGCAATCCGAAACCAATAGAATTCAACGAGCAAAGTTCTTGCAAAAAAAGGGGCTTGATGTTTCAAAACTCTTTTTTTATTTACTTAGGGTTCACTCAATAAGTCAATTTTACTTTTTACTTTCTTTTTGCTTGGCAAAAAAGAAACAAAAACCCAAGGCGAAAGACCAACTCCCATTTTTTATCGCACAAAATGTCTCCGCAGTGCCGCCTAAAAAATCGTAGT
>JACMNO010000061.1 GCA_014378485.1 Bacteroidia bacterium | reverse complement strand
TTGTGCGATAAAAAATGGGAGTTGGTCTTTCGCCTTGTCACGCCGAGGCGTGATTGTTTCTTTGCAGTTTATCCTGAGCGCAGTCGAAGGGCCAAGCAAAAAGAAAGTAAAAAGTAAAATTGACTTATTGAGTGAACCCTAATTATTTCAAATCAAACTTATCAATGAAGATTAACTTGCTTTTCAATATAAAAGACTTATTTTTAATGTGCTAATTTGTTTCCTCATTTACTATAATATATGCAAATTGAAGTAAAAATAACCTGCATATTTTTTTTGATCCCTTTTAAGTGAACGAGCTTAAATAAGCACAGTGCCTGTGGAAGTTCAACGAAAAAGCTATATTCTAAATTTGAAGAATGGCGAGGATAACTTGAACAAATAAATGATGTATGTATTACCGGCGTGCGGTATTAACTCAACATAACGCTTCGCATACTAATTGAGCCCATGTCCATGCTCTCATTAAAAAACTGAACCTGATCTTTTTTATCTCTTAAACCTAATGTGTACATTAACGGAAGATAGTGATCGTTTGTTGGATGTGCCATTGTTGCCAAATTACCTAATTTCTGATAATCGATCAAGGCGGCAGGGTTATTATTTTCAATACTTTTTTTAACCAGTGTATCAAATTCAAGTGCCCAATCGTAAGCTTTTATTTTTCCGTCCCAGCTGATGACCCCTAAATTGTGAACTACATTTCCACTCGAAACAATCAGCACTCCTTTTTTCCTCAATGCATATAATTCTTTCGCTAAATTAAAATGGTACTGAGGAGGTTTTGCATAATCAATGCTCATTTGAAACACAGGAATATCTGCTTTGGGATACATATGCTTTAAAACAGACCAGGCGCCATGATCAAGGCCCCATTCAAAATCTTCATGAACAATGGTTGAAGACAAACACTCAATAGCCATTTTTGCATAATCTACCGCACCAGGAGCAGGATATTGCACCTGAAACAATTCCTGAGGAAACCCTCCGAAATCATGAATGGTTTTTGGATGTTCCACCATGGTCACAGCGGTGCCGTCTGTTAGCCAGTGAGCCGATAAACAGAGAATCGCTTTGGGAGTAATTAATTTCTCGCCCATCGCTCGCCAGGTTTTACTGTAAACATTATCAGTGATTGCGTTCATAGGATTACCATGCCCAATAAAAAGCACTGGCATTTTTTCTGTTTCCGTAAAGCCCGAAGTTGTTTTATTTAATTCGTTGAGTTTCATACTTATTCCACCTAATGGTTATAATGTGGGGGAGTTAAAAAAGTTTCCGGTACATTCCGCTACTCTCCAACAGAATATTGAATTAATTAATATTTATTTTATAATACTTAATTTTAATAAAAATACTAAAGAAATGCCGGTCAATAAACGTTCTTCAGAAAAACGTCAATTTTAATTAAAATTTTTATATAATTCTTTTGGAAGGTTATTTAAAGTATAACCCACATTAGCGGCGCTAAACTGGCTACCTTCTATCCCTACATAAAATGCCTGGCTTCTCAATTTGGTAGTTGATTGTATACTAAAATGTCCATTTGCATCAGTTGTTGCTGATTCAATTGTATATAAAGAGCCATTACACTGCGAATTATTTCCTGCAATCTTTCCATTGCATGCGGAAAGTAAAACAACAGCTCCAACAACTGGTTTTTTATTGATACCATAAATTGAATCGTACACTGTGCCCTCATAGGAAATATTAAATGTTTTTTTACAAGTTGTATTGCAACACAAAACAATGAATAGTAACGCTAATAATGCTATTTTATTAATTAATTTCATATGCGTAAAAGAAAATTGAAAAAAATATCTGGAGTAAAGATAATCAAAGCATTTAATAAAAACATTATCACTGTTGTCAAAGGCACTAATATTATTGAGATACATAAGTGAGGTAAATTTCATGAAATAAAATCAAAAATAATTTTAATGATTAGTATAGTATTTAATTCCCCAACAAGGTAAATGCGCCCCAATAATAAGGATGAGGGTATTTTTTTTGAACCTCACGCTGTGCTTTTTTAAAAGCTTTAGTAATGGATTGTTGGCTTGGATCAAGGCTCCATTCCTTGTAAAATTCAGACATCAGAATCATGGTCGCATCATCATCTACCTGCCACAAGCTCATGATAAGGTTCTTTGCTCCTGCAATATAAAAAGCACGTTGCAAACCATATACTCCCTGGTTATTGAGATCAACCCCAAGTCCTGTTTCGCAGGCAGATAGAACGACCAGATCGGTATTGCTCAAATTTAATAAAGAAGCTTCGTAAGCCGTAAAGATTCCGTCCTGCTCTACTGCGGTGTAGATAGTGTCACTTGCCACTGCGGAAGCACCTGCTAACATAATTCCGGAACGAAGCAATGGGTTCATTTTTAATTTAGTGGATTCAAAACCCATGATACTTTTATCATTTTTATCCATTATATCTTTTAAGAAAAATCCATGAGTGGCTATATGTAGCACTTTTGGAGAAACAACCTTCTTTAATTGTTCTTCGGATGCCTTTTCTTTTTCATAAACATTTACTTTCCATTTAACTTCTCCCAGGTAACCAGCAATATTATCAACTTCTGTTTTTGTGCCGGGCAATGGAATCAATTTGGCAGCACCATAACGGTTAAGCGCTAAAGCAGTTAAAGACTTTGCTTCACTGGCTTTTTTCTCAAAATCATAATCGTAATCCGGAAAGCCATATAATTCCGCTGTCAGTAAAGAGTTACTTTTCAATTCATTGAACATATAATTCAGGTTAGGTAGAATACTGATATTGAACTGGTCGAGTAAATATTTATGTGTCACAGGATCTTTTAAGGTGTAAAGATTTATCTGGTTATAAATGCCGTCGGTTGAAATATAAACAGTATTGATCCCAGTTAATTGCGCTGCAATAGACTTCCAGAAACGATTATAAGAAACAGCATCTTCGTTCCTGTCATAGATCATATTGATATAATCATTAATATAGTTTGTCTCAAATTCTTTGCTCTTACTGATTCTTACCAATACAGGGAAAGGTTTATCTTTTCTTAAAACTAATGCCACATATTTCATTACTGAACTTGAATCATTCGTTTTAATATCTTCCTTAATAATAGTAATAGCTGCTTCATTTGGTTTTAATTTATTTTGAATATCAAGGTATGTTTTGGAAGTGTTAGCAGAGAATAAACTACTTTTATTTTTCAGATATTGTTCCAGTCGATTGGCTTCTTCTTCCAGTTCCGCCATGTTCCAGTAACTTCCCTGAAAATCAAGATCACGGAAAGTTCCTGCCAATTGGTGTTTAATGCTTATCCATCTATTGTATTTATTAACCAAAGAAGTATCATTACTGCTCAGAATATTTTTACGTGTATTGACACTCTTATTCAACAGCAGAGATTTGATGAACAACTGGTAATTGAAGCATGTTGCTAATAATTCATTATGGTTCTCTTTCGGAAATAATTCAGTGTAACTGATCACAAAACTATCAAAGCTATCGAAACGGTTTCCCAATACTTCATAATAGGAAAGTTGCTCTGCTTCGCTCATGGTTTCAAAATATTTATCAAACTGTTCTTTGTACGATCTCAGGGCTTCTGTGAAAAGATCCTCTGCTTTTTTATAGTTCTTTTTCTTCCATTGAAAATAAGCCAAGTTAAAAATTCCATCGATGTAGGCAATGTGTTTTTCACCGAATTTATTTTTAATGATCTTGTTTGAGGTTTCAACATTTTCAATGGCTTGATCATATTTTCCAAGCAAATCGTACAAGGTCACCGTACCTCCTAAAAAATAAGCATAACGTTCATGCTCATCACCAAGCGAATTTTTAATTATGGTCAATGCCTGCATTTTTAATACTTCAGATTCCTTATACCGTTTTAAGTGTACATACAGCATTGCCAAACTATTCAGTCCATTGGCATAAAATGCGTGATTCTCCCCCAACAGTTCTTTGTAAATTTCATTGGCTTCCAGTAAAAAAGGTTCTGCTTCTTTATAGGAACCTTCATCAATATATACCAAAGCCATATTATTTAGTGCATTCGCATAATTCTGATGTTGTGTCCCCAATGAATTTTTTCGTATATAAATCACATTCAGCAACAGGTCATGAGCTTGCTTGAATCGTCCCAGATTACGGTATAGTTCTGCCTGGTTATTCAATGAATTGGTATAATCAGGGGAATAATCCAGTTTTAATTTTTTGTAAATGGCGATAGACTGATCGTATGATTTTTCCGCTTCATTATAATTACCAGTGGCCTTGTAACAAAGCCCGATGTTATTAAACATCGTAGCTAGTATTAATTCATCTCTTTTGCTGCCACTAAGATACAATGCCATCGCTTTTTTCAGTAAACCTAAAGCGTCGTTATAATTACCGGTCAAACGGTACGCTTCAGCAGTATTGTTCATCGTAGTAATGTAATCTACTGTATCCAAAGGGTTTAATGCTTCATGAATTAAAAGAAGTTGCTTAAACGTGCCTACCGCTTTAGCATAATTACCTGTTCCCTGGCTGATGCGCGCATCGTTATTCAAACAGATCAGGTATTCCCGATCCTTCTCACCATTCAATGTTTTAAAATAATAAAGCAATGCATCATTCATGGATTTAGCATAGGCGTAATTTCCCATCTCCACATACATTTCTGCCAGTACTTTAAACCGCATGGTATATTGCAGACTGTTTTGACCATATACAACGGCAAGTATCGGTAGTGAACTCCGGAATAAAGATTCAGCGTCAGGATAGTAACCGATATGATTATAGAGGCAAGCCAGATCATAATTATAAAATGCCCTGTAAACCGTGTCATTGATTATTTTAGTAATCTCGATGGCCTTATTGAAATACTCTACCGCCTGTTCATATTTTTCTTCTTTAAAAGCATTTCCTCCTAAAAAATCAAAAAGGATTGAACGTTCTATCAGGTTTTGATCAAGATCTTTTTCATACTTTACTAAAAAAATATTCAGTTCAGTATTAGAGAAAGATTCTCCCTTATCAATTCTTTTTTGAAGTGGCTCCCAGACTTTTTTAAAGCTTTGCGAGAAAGCACCGGTGCATAGAAAAAGAAAAATACAGATTAAATGTTTCATTGATCATTAAAAATAGTTTAATATATCTTACAGTTCTTTTATAAATTTAATTCCCTTATCAATTCAATCACATCTTTCCCTTTCGCTAAAAAATGTGCTTGAATTCCTGCTTTTTTTGCACCATTAATGTGTTGCAGGGAATCATCAATGAAGATTGTTTCCGCAGGATTAAGCTTATTCTCATGTAATACAAATTCGAATATTTCTTTATCCGGTTTGCGCATACCGATTCGGCATGAATAATACACTTTTTCAAAAAAAGTTTCCAGGTTTTTATAACCATGCTGCTTATATAAATCAGATTCTAATTGTGCAATGTGGGTTTCATTGGTATTGCTTAATAAAAACAAACGGTATTTTGTTTCTAATTTTTTTAGTAGGTCAAGCCGTTCAATGGGAAAATCAAGAAGCATGGCATTCCAGGCATGAACGAATTGAGCATGGGAGATCTCTATCCTTAAAGCCTTTAGCATTTCCGAAAAAAAATCAGCTTCCGATATTTCACCTTTATCAAACTGATCAAAAACAGGTGATTGTTGTAACTGTGTAAAAATTGATTCAAATGGTTTTTCGCTTATTATATTGAATTCCTTTATAGTTCGGGTGTAATCGAGGTTAATGATCACTCCCCCTAAATCAAAAATTATATTTTTTATTTCAGGCATAATATTTTGTTTATGTGCTACAAATATATATTTTTGCAGCCTTGGCTCCTATAGCTCATTCGGTTAGAGCAACTGACTCATAATCAGTAGGTGCCTGGTTCGATTCCAGGTGGGAGCACATTTAAAATCACAATAAGACTGTAAATCAAGTATTTACAGTCTTTTTTACTTAACAGGGGGAATATTAGATTTCTCCTGATGCGCTGCATTTGTGATGCTGCGCCACTAAGTTGCGATTCGTATATTCGTCAGTAAGTTATTATCAATAAATGGAAAGTATTATTGAAATTGAAAGATTAAGTCAAAGATTATAATTTATTAAGCGGAACAATTTGCAGCATTGCAAATGCAACAGAGCGGGGTTAACAATAAATCACCTTTCAATCACCAAACGCTTAACTAATTTTTTATCATTAACAATCAACGTAACCAAGTAAATTCCGTTTGGTAATTCGTTTAGGTTAACCGGCATATGGTATTTTCCTTCATATTGATTGGCCACATCAACAAATGTTGTTAGTAAAACACCATTCATATTATTAATAGTGAGATTAACATCTGAACTTTTCTGAAGGACATACCTGATGGTAAATTCTCCATTGGAAGGGTTTGGGAATAAATTGAAATCGTTTTTCACAGGTGTCATTTCCAAATCATCACTGCTTACTTCATTGTTAACTGATACCGAATCAATGTTAAATCGATGATTAAAACAATTACTATATTCTATTATCGAAACCTTACCCGTCATTATGCTAGCATCAATTAAGGGCTTCATATAATCCACAATCGGTACTTCATCTAAATTCACGGTATTCATTGGGATTGCATCACTTTGTTTTTCCTCAACAATTAATCCTCCATCTACATATTCTTCAACATAAACCATATCACCTGTCATCATTTCTTCAGAATAGATTTCCGGAATTACCACTTCTTCTGAAAATTTCTGTTGTTTTGATTCTTCTGCCAATGTATCTTGCAACGAAGCTTCAACAAAAGCATTTACTGAATCGACTGGTGAACTTTGCATACCAACAAGCATCAATCCATCAATAGAAGACTCTTTATTAAAGTCCACTATTTCAACAGTCTCAAATTTTCCACTTTTGTGATCAGTACAACTAAACAATAATGAACCAAATACAAGGAACACTGCTATCGTAAAGCTTTACTGAAACTGATGTTTTTAGGCAGGTTATTAAAATTCACTTTGATGTTTAAAGGCCGATTTACCTGGCTCTTTTTAAAATGTCCGCACACTTTTTGATCTTTATATTCAATTAAAATTTGTTTGATCTCCTGATCTGTTTTAGTGGAGAAATCAAATACCGCTTTACTGCAGGAGTTACAGAACTTGCCTTTGGCATCAGGTTGCATTTTGTTCCAGTCCTCGTGGCAAGGTTCAGGAATACGAACAATTAAATTGGGAGTTTTCATAATTTCAGATTTTATAAGTTAGACGCATCAAACAATTTTTTTCCATAATTCATTTCTAAAACAAATCTATAACGACAATGAATAAAAAAAATCCACCACCTTGTAAGTGGCGGGATCTACCTTATAAGTGGTTATAAAATCACATAATCAACAACGGAGTAGAATGATAAAAAATATTTATATTTATCATTCATGAAAATAGTAACGATTTATATACTATCCGGTTTACTTATTATACTAAGCAGCTGTGCAACAAAATTACCCATTGAAAAAGGGGATTTTAAAGAAACCAATTTGGTAGAATTGGTTAAAATGGATTCAACAATCCGGTTGGACATAAGATACGCTACTCCTAATAATTTTGCGAAACAAGCAGTTTACAAAGAAGCTCGTGCATTCTTACAAAAGGATGCCGCCGAATCACTGAAAAGAATAAACGCTTCTTTAAAACCACTTGGTTATGGCTTACTGGTATTTGATGGTTACAGACCATGGGATGTGACTAAAATATTTTATGACATTACTTCCAAAGAAAATAAAAAATTTGTGGCAGACCCTAAAGAAGGTTCCCGGCATAACAGGGGTTGTGCTGTTGACGTTAGCTTGTATGATTTAAAAACCGGGAAAGAAATACCAATGCCGGGTGTTTATGATGAAATGACGGAACGATCCTATTTTGATTATACCGGAGGAACCGAAGAACAAATAAAAAAACGAGACCTATTAATTTCAAAAATGCAGGAAGAAAATTTTACAGTTTACAAATATGAATGGTGGCATTATGATTATAAAGACTGGCAATTGTATAGGATCACGAATAAACCTTTCTCTGAAATAAAATAAAATTTTGCCAATATCAATGCAACACACTATCTTGGCGGTTCAAAAATAACGAATTATGGCTACAACTTCTGATCTCTCAAAAAACGCATTTTTAAGATATAACAATGAACTGGTTCAAGTATTGGACTACGATCATATTACCCCTGGTAAAGGCAATGCCATCTATTCAGTAAAATGCCGCAATGTAGAAACCGGTAAACAAAGTGAAATCCGTTTTCGTTCCGGTGAAAAAGTAGACCTGATCAGGGTGGACGAATATGAAATGCAATATCTTTTTATGGAAGGCGATTTTTTGGTTTGCATGAACCAGGATACCTATGAGCAACTTCATATACCCAAAATTTTATTTGCAGACAGTATCCAATTTCTTCAGGAAGGTATGGTTTTGAAAATTCGTTTTGATGAAAATGATAAGCCTTTAAGTGGTTTGTTACCTCAGTATATTGAGTTGGAAGTGACTTACACGGAAGAAGGCGTTAAGGGAAAATCCGTTAAGACAGCTGAAATGGGAACCGGCATTAAAATACAGGTACCTGTTTTTGTGATGATTGGAGACAAATTGAAAATCAATACTGAAACTGGCGAATACGTTGAACGTGTGAAGTAGTTATTACAATAAACTCTTTTTGGAATTTTTGTTTTTTAACCCATTACTTTTTTCAAAAACGCTGATCTGAAATCGTTGATCCATTCTAAAGCAGTAGCTTCAGAATTAAATGTTTTTGTTGGAACGGTAGGTTTGTTAAGCCTTACATAAACATTTATTATTAATCGAATAGGTAAAGATCTAAGGCAAATTGCATTGGCCATGATACTGGTAGAACGAATCTCATTGAACAATTATTTGCGACACTTTTTTATCAGTTCCAATTCCTAATTGATTATAAGCCTTAAAACAGGACTTTACTTCTTCAAGATCAATGTCTGCATTATCAGAAGGTTTTAAAACAAGAATTCCTTCATCATCGATTTAGGTCTCGCACATTTTGTTTCTTATTTTACTAACTTCTACCAAAACTTATATCCTAAAAAGTAAAGTACAACGATTTTTACAAATTAAAAGAAATTCTAAATAAAAAAAGTAATCATTCTGGCTTTATGTGCTTTTGAGTAGCCAAAGCAAACCTAATATCAGAATAAGAATAATCATCCCCAAGCTCCTGCTTAATTGGCGTGGAAGCAAATCCTTCATGTTTTTTAGAACAGATAATAATCGCGTTAAACTTTTCTTTTGAAATAAATTGCGTTACGGGAATTAATCCAAGACTCACATAATGAGCCAGGTGATTTTCGATGGTGGTAATCGCAAAGCCACGTTCAATGGCTATTTCACCAATCGTTTTTCCCATTTTGTACAAGCCAAAACTCAGCTCTTTGGTGTCGGGTTTAGGTTCTTTTGTTTTTTTTGAAACTTTGGTAACTGCGGTAAATTCGACAGGCTCAGTTGTCGTAGTTTCTTTTTTAATTTTCTTATTTTTTTTCGTAGCTGAGCGCGTCGAAGCCCTTTCCTCAAAAGCAATTTTCTCAGTCAGGGCAATACTCTGCCTCACCATTTCCAATCGTTCATGCTGATGATGATCCGATTTTAGCTGTTGTCTTTTAAATTCTAGGTTATTTAATACATTATTAATAACCAATGACACCTTATCAAACTGTTGTAAATGTTTAAATAATAATCCTTCTAGTTCAAGCAATTCTTCAAGATAAGCTTTAATTTGCTTTTCTTCTTTCACCAATTCAATTTGTACCAGTATAGATTTAGAAAGGTCTTTTAAAACCGGGTAAAAATAATTTTTCGCAGCAACATGTCTTGCCTCAATCATTTTCAGATATTCAGAATCATTACTCTCAAAAATCCCCAAAAGTTGGTTGCTGAACTTATCAGCATTTAATTTTAAGGGTTCAAATTTCTTCAACAGGTCATTTGCCCAGACTGCATGTTTTTGTTTATTGGATTTGTTCTCAGCCATTGTATAACCGGCCACATGATTCTTTAAACAGGAATATAACCAGATAAAATCGTAAGTTTTTAAAAGGTATGATTTCAAAAAGAAAACAGTTTCCTGGTCAATCAGCTGCTTTACTTCCTCGTTTTTCGGTTTATTATCTGCATATTCAGTCAATACCTTGTCTTGTATAATAGCATTAAACTGTATCGGGGAAGTCAACACCAAACCATCCAATGATTTTAACCTTGATAAAGCCACATAAACTTGTCCGGGAGCAAAGGCCCGATTAATATCCAAAATGGCTTTTTCAAAAGTTAATCCCTGGCTCTTATGAACAGTAATGGCCCATGCTAATTTAATAGGATACTGAATAAAACTTCCAATGTCTGTTTCTTCAATTTCATTGGTTACTGCATTTAATTCATATTTAATATTTTTCCATTGGTAATGTTCCAATAAAAAAGGTTTACTCCCATCTTTAAAATCAATTTCAATTTCTTTATCATTTAACAAAGACACTACCCCTATCTTGCCATTAAAAAACTGTTGCTTTCCACTCACATCATTTTTTATAAACATGATTTGTGCGCCTTGTTTCAATTCCAAATTTGATTCAACGGGATACGCATATTCATTAAACTCACCTTCAACTTTTGCATAAAAAAAATACGACTTTCCCTTTAATTCCTGCAGGGCAGAACGATTCAGTGTATCAGCCTTGTTATTATGCGTAGTTAAAGTAATTGTATTTAAAGCAGAAGAAATATCAAAATTCGGTTTATAATAAGTATTTAAAAGATCGATATTGGCCTGGGTAACTTTATTGTTTCTCAGGTTATTTAACAGATCAATAAACGTATTATCAGATTGACGGTAGATCTTATCCAGTTCAATATAAACCGGCTTTTCATTTTTCAAAACCTGGGCATCAAAAAAATAAATGCTGTTGTAATAATTTCTTAAAACCCGCCATTCTTCTTCTTTTACAACCGGTGGCAACTGCATCAGGTCACCAATAAATAAAACCTGCACGCCACCAAAAGGTTTATGCTGCTGGCGGCGAATATTCTTCAAAACAAAATCAATTGTATCAAGCAAATCAGCTCTTAACATACTAACCTCGTCAATTATCAACAATTCAAGCTCTTGTAACAACTTACGTTTCTGTTCGCGCATGTTCAAATGCTTAACCATGGTAAATGGTGTATTTATTTTGACCTGAACGTTATCTACTTTAAAACTACTATCGGGAATAAATAAACCAAAAGGCACACCAAATTGAGAATGAATGGTAACACCCCCGGCATTAATTGCGGCAATACCGGTAGGTGCAACTATAATTGCATTTTTATGGGTTTGCTCAATGATGTTTCTTAAAAAAGTGGTTTTACCAGTTCCTGCTTTTCCGGTCAAAAAAACAGGTTTATTGGTTTGATTAATACACCGCGCGGCAAGCTCTGCTGGACTAATATTTACAAGAGAATTATTCATTAGATAATGTAAAATTAATGCTTTTATAAAATATTCCTGCGATATTTGTTAAATAGTTAATATTTAGTACCTTGCCTTCTTATTTTGTAACAATTACTTTAATTAAAATACTATGAGTGAACGAATACTTCGAGCCTTAATGCAAATGTTTGCCATTATTGCCAAAGTTGATGGAATTAGCAACACAGGTCGTTCTATTGTTGAGTCTTTTTTAAAACAACAACTAAATAAGGAACAGGTTGAGAAATACCTGGTTATTTTCGATGAATTCATAGAAGCACAGCAGGCAGGTTCTAAAAAGAAAGACGGATCAGCTAAGCGTACCTCATTAAACTCAGTTAAAGTATTAAAGATTTGTACGCAGATTAACCAAGAATTGGAACAGCCACAAAAGGTTATTGTATTAATACGTTTATTAGAATTCATTTATTCTTCTGATGAAATTTCTGAACAGGAAAATGAATTTGTTGTTACTGTTGCCGACACCTTTAATATTTCTGTTGAGGAATTTAATCAGTTAAGAGCTTTTGTTGAAGATACCGCTGAAAAGATTCCGGATACACCAAACATCCTGGTTATTAATAATAAAGAAAACGGATACGAAAATTCCTGTAAACATATTTATTGCGACACACTAACATCTGATGTTCGTGTGATTCAGATTGACAGCGTTGGCATGTATGCTCTGCGTATTTACGGTAACATAGAATTACAGCTGAACGGACAAGGAATCTCAAAAGATCGTATACACATTTTAACGCCGGGTTCTTCTTTAAGAAACTCAAAAGTAAATCCAATTTATTACAGTGATATTATTGGCCGTTTTTTAGCTGATAGTTCAAAAGCGCGTATATCCTTTGAAGCAAAAAACATTGAATACAAATTTAAGGGTGGGAAGTTAGGTCTTCGTAACATCAACATTCGTGAAGAAAGTGGAAAGTTAATCGGAATCATGGGTGGTTCAGGTGCAGGAAAATCAACTTTACTAAATGTATTAAATGGTGTTGAAATTCCAAGCGGAGGCCAGGTGTTAATTAATGGCAAAAACATCCATGTTGAGAAAAAATTTGTTGAAGGAGTTATCGGACACGTAACCCAGGATGACTTGTTAATTGAAGAGTTAACAGTTTACCAGAACTTATTTTATAATGCCAAATTATGTTTTGGAAATTTAACGGATGAGGAGATCGCTAAAAAATGTCATTCTTTATTAGCAGATTTAGGTTTGTCGGAAACCAAAGAATTAAAAGTCGGATCACCTTTAGAAAAAACCATTTCCGGCGGACAACGTAAGCGTTTAAATATTGGGTTGGAGTTAATTCGTGAACCATCTGTTTTATATGTTGATGAGCCTACTTCTGGTTTATCATCGCGTGACTCTGAAAACATTATGGACCTTTTAAAAGAATTATCTTTAAAAGGAAAATTGATCTTTGTAGTAATTCATCAGCCTTCATCCGATATTTTTAAAATGTTTGATAAATTGAAAATTCTGGATGTTGGAGGATATCCAATTTATTACGGAAATCCTGTGGATGCGGTATCTTACTTTAAAACTTTGGTACAGCATGTGAATGCCGAAGAAAGCGAATGCTGGAACTGTGGTAACGTTAACCCAGAATTAATCTTTAATATTATTGAAAGTAAGGTATTGGATGAATACGGTAATTTAACACATAACCGTAAAACAAGTCCAGGTGAGTGGAATAAAAATTACGTTGAAAAAATAGAATCAACCATTGGCGACATTAAACATCAGGATGAGATTCCGGAAGCCATCTTTAAAATACCAAATGCCTTTAAACAATTTAAGGTTTTTATTACCAGAGATGTATTGAGCAAACTGACTAACACTCAGTATTTGTTAATCAATTTTATTGAAGCACCATTATTAGCATTTATTTTAGCCTACCTAATCCGTTTTTTTAATACGGATGCTGATAATACCAAAGGATACATTTACCGGGAGAATGAAAATATGCCAGCTTACATGTTCATGTCGGTAGTGGTAGCATTGTTTATTGGCTTAACGGTTTCTGCGGAAGAGATTATCAGGGACAGGAAGATACGTAAACGTGAATCTTTCTTAAACTTAAGTAAAGGAAGTTATTTGTGGAGCAAAATCATTATCATGTTTGTGTTATCTGCTTTACAAACATTAACATTTGTGATAGTTGGTAACCTAATTTTAGGCGTTAACGATATGCTGATGGATTATTGGATGGTATTATTTACTGCTTCATGTTTCGCAAACATGTTGGGTTTAAATATTTCAAGTGCCTTTAATAGTGCCGTTACCATTTACATTTTAATTCCGTTCTTAATTATTCCTCAATTGTTATTAGCCGGTGTAGTTGTGAAATTTGACAAATTAAATCCAACATTGGCAAAGCAGGGCGGAGTTCCATTAGCCGGCGAAATCATGGCCAGCCGTTGGGCTTTCGAGGCATTGGCCGTTAATCAATTTAAATCCAACAAATACGAGATAAATTATTATAAGTACGACAAAGCGATAAGCATTGCTTCTTATAAAAAAGTTTACTGGATTCCGAAGCTTCAAAATAAAATGACTAAGATCGAGGGATCTATGTTAAAAGCTGATATCAATAAACAAGAGTTGGAAAGGGATTTTGCTTTATTGAAGAATGAATTATTAAAAGAACAGGCATTCTTAAAAAACAAATATATATTTGATGGGATCAATCAGTTAAACCCTAAGGAATATACATCTGCAGTTGCTGCTTCATTAAAACAATTCCTTTCTAAAATTAACGAACACTATATTAACTTCGAAAATAAAGCGAGGGGTCAATCTGATGGCGTAACACAAAAACTCATCAAGCAATTGGGTAATGACAAATTCATTGCGTTAAAAGATGATTATACAAATGAGGCATTAGATCAGTTCATGCTTAATAGCAATGATCTTGGCGATCGTTGCCTTGAGCATGATGGAACGCTCATTCAAAGAATTGAACCAATCTACTTAGATCCTATTGAGTCGAATATCGGCGCTGCTCATTTTTATGCACCTAATAAACGTTTCATGGGGAATTTAATACCCACTTATTGGTTCAATATAGCAGTAATCTGGTTAATGAGTTTATTATTAATGATAATGCTTTATTTTGATGTCTTTAAAAAAGTGCTAGACGCCCTAGGAAATATTAGTTTTAAGAAAAAGTAATTTAGTGTTAAAGATTCAAGTATAAAAATCCTTTATCTTGAATCTTTATACTTACTTCTTTCAATACTTTTTCACTAACTTTCTTTAACAAAATTACAGCTTCAGTTTCACTAAAAAACTTATCTTTGACCTTCTTGAAAAAACTTGCTATATACTTTATTATTTTTGGTGCCATTGCATTAACAAGTTGCGATGGATATAACCGTTTATTAAAAAGTTCAAATTATGAACTGAAGCTTGAACGCGCTAATCAATATTTTGCCAAAGGTAATTATGTAAAAGCCAGCGCCTTATTTGAAGAATTGATCCCTGTTTATAAAGGGACGGACAAAGCAGAAGAAATTTATTACTACTTCTCTTATTGTAATTACTACCAGGGCGATTATGCCTTGTCCCAGTACCATTTTAAAAACTACTATAGAAGTTTTCCTACAGGAAAACATGCTGAAGAATGTTTATATATGAATGCCTATTGCTATTATTTGAATTCACCAATCTATAAATTAGATCAAACCGATACAAAAAATGCGATGGCAGAACTTCAGAACTTTATTGATTTATATCCTGAAAGTACAAGGATCGATTCCTGCAATAAGATCAATGATATATTAAGAGGGAAACTGGAACAAAAAGAACACGATATTACTAATCAATATTTTAATATTGGTGATTACAAGGCCGCTATTGCTTCCGGAAGAAATTTCATGAAAGATTTTCCTGAATCCAATTATATTGATGAGATATTATTTACGACCATTGACTCTTATTATCTGTTAGCGGTTAACAGTGTGGAAACCAAAAAGTTAGAAAGATTAAATTTAGCTATGGAAAGTTATTTAAAATTAGTAGATTTGTACCCTAAAAGCAGCTATTTGCAGAAAGCAGAAACTGTTTATGAGAGTTGTGTGAAAATAAAAAGTAATCTTAATCAAAAGTAAAATGGATTTTAAAAAAACAAACGCGGAACTTACTACCGTAACTCGTGATATCAGAAGATTTGATGGTCCTACCGGAAATATTTATGAATCAATTTCTATCATTTCAAAACGTGCTAACCAGATTAGTTCCGAAATGAAAGAAGAATTATCAGCTAAATTAGCTGAGTTTGCCAGTCATTCTGATAACTTAGAAGAGATATTTGAAAACAGAGAACAAATTGAGATTTCTAAATTTTACGAAAAATTACCAAAACCATCTTTGATCTCTATCAATGAATTTTTAGAAGATAAAACCTATTTCAGAAACCCTGCTAAAGAAGAAACAAAATAAATTTTAGCATTGTGTCCACCATAACAAAACCCATCCTCCTTTTGGCAGATGGGTTTTTATTTATATGTCATTAAAAAACAAACATATTCTTTTAGGAATAACCGGTGGCATCGCCGCTTATAAATGCGCTCATTTAGTGCGTTTACTAATTAAGCAAGGTGCGTTAGTAAAAGTGGTGATGACCAAAAGCGCTGAGGGTTTTGTGACTGCTAAAACTTTATCAGTTTTAAGTAAGAGTGAAGTGGTTACAGATTTTTTTGATACCAACAATAACTGGAACAACCATGTAGCACTTGCCGAATGGGCAGATGCCATGATTATAGCTCCTTTAACCGCAAACACTCTTGCCAAATTTGCAACAGGCATCTGTGATAACATTGTTACTGCCTGTTACTTGTCTGCGCGCTCCAAAGTGTTTGTAGCCCCAACTATGGATCTTGACATGTACCAGCATCCCACAACAGCTAATAATCTTGAAGTGCTAAAAAAGAATCACACATTTATTATCCCGGCAGAAAGTGGTGAACTTGCAAGTGGTTTAGTGGGCGAAGGAAGAATGGCGGAACCGGAGAACATCATTGCTTTTGTTTCTCATTATTTTGAAAACGATCTACCTTTAATCGGAAAAAAAGTTCTGGTAAACGCTGGTCCAACTTATGAAGCCATTGACCCTGTAAGATTTATTGGCAACAGATCATCGGGGAAAATGGGAGTTGCCATCGCTGATGAATTTGCAAAAGCAGGCGCTGATGTTACTCTAGTACTCGGACCATCGCATCAAAAACCAACCGAACAATCTGTGAACGTAATTAAAGTTGAAAGCGCTCAGGAAATGTTCACTGCCTGCAACGCGGCTTTTGCAACGAGTGACGTTGTAATACTTTCAGCGGCAGTGGCAGATTATAAGCCGAAAGAAATTTCAGATTTAAAAATTAAAAAAAAGGAAGGTGATTTAACGCTTGATCTGATTAAAACAACCGATATATTAGAAACATTAGGAAAACAAAAGAAACACCAAGTGCTGGCGGGCTTTGCCTTAGAGACTAATAATTTAATCGATTATGCCAAGGAAAAGATCTCAAAAAAGAACCTGGATTTTATTGTAGCGAATTCTGCAACCGAAACTGGCAGCGGTTTTGGTGTTGACACAAACAAAATAACTATTATTGATAAACACAATAAATTGTATAATTTTGAGTTAAAAAGCAAGCAGGAAGTAGCAAAGGACATTGTGCATTTTGCCATTAATTATTTGAAAACACATGAATAAGTACTTTTATATATTTCTTTTTTTAATTATCGCTAAACTAATTGTGTCGCAGGAATTAAACTGCCAGGTAAGTGTGGTTTCGCCGCAGATTCAAGGTACAACAGAAAAACAAATTTTTGAGCAGTTACAAAAAGCCATTTTTGAGTTCATGAACAATACCAAATGGACCAAAGATAATTATACTTCTTCCGAAAGAATAGATTGCTCCATTCTGATCAATGTCACTACTAAATTAAACGCTGATGACTATAGAGCCACTATCCAGATTCAAAGCAGAAGGCCGATTTATAAAAGTTCTTATTTTTCCCCTACCATTAATTATATCGATGAGAACTTTATCTTTAAATTTCAGCAATTCCAGCAACTTGAGTTTAATTTAAATACATATACCACTAACATTACGTCGGTATTAGCTTACTATGCTTATCTTGTATTGGCCAATGATTATGACACCTATTCTAACCTCGGTGGAACAGAATATTTTCAAAAAGCACAACTCATTGTTTCGAATGCTCAAAGTGCTTCAGAAGCAGGTTGGAAATCGTTTGAGAGTAATAAAAACCGCTACTGGATCGTAGAAAATGCCTTGCAACCGGTATTTCAACCTATTAGAGAATGTATGTATAAATACCACCGCCTTGGGCTAGATATTATGAATGAAAAGCCGGATGAAGGACGTAAAGAAATTTTAAAATCCACTGAACTATTATTAGGAGTCTATAAAAACAGACCAGCTTCTTTTATCATGGAATTGTTTTTTAATGCTAAATCGGATGAAATGGTGAACATTTTCTCAAAAGGCTTTCCTGATGAAAAAGCAAAAATTGTAGAAACCCTCACTACAGTTGATCCGGCCAATTCAACCAAATATTTCAAAATAACCGGCAACTAAATTTTAACAATAAAATCACAATTACTTAGGCTGATTTACTAATTGTTTTTACTAGTTTTGCCCTTCCACTATACAACTCATATGAAGAAATTTTTATTTTCTATTATCTTATTTTTTTGTGCCTCTGTGCTCATTGCCCAGGATGACAAATCAGACGCTGTTAAGCTTGTTGAAAAAGCAATTAGCGTAAAAGACATTACAGTTGATTCTGCAAAATTCTGGAAATTCGGAGGCGTTATATCTTTAAATGGTCAACAGGTATCTTTAACGAATTGGGCTGCGGGCGGTAATAGTTCTATATCACTGGCAGGTTTGGTAAGTGTATTTGCTAAATACAAAAAAGGAAAAATTAACTGGGAAACTAATTTGGATTTAGGTTATGGTGTCATCAACCAGGGCGATGCAAAAAAATGGTGGAAGAATGATGATAAGATACAATTCTCTATCATATTTGGAAGAGAGTTAAAAAAGAAGTGGTACTTAGCAATGCTGGCCGATTTCAGGACTCAATTCACGAATGGATATAATTATCCGAATGATTCAATTTATATTTCGAAATTTATGGCGCCTGCATATGGTCTAGCTGCAATTGGTTTTAATTACAAGCCTGATGATAATTTTTCTTTCCTGATATCTCCAATAACAGGGAAATTTACTTATGTGATTGACGATACATTAGCAAAATATGGCGCTTTTGGCGTTCAGAAAGAGATCAGAGATCCTAGCGATGGACATATTACCCAGCATTATTTAACCCATCGCGAAGAATTTGGTGCTTATATGAGAATGAAATACCAGACTAAAGTAATGGAAAATATTACCTTTCAGACAATGCTTGAACTTTTTTCAAACTATCTTCATAATCCCGGAAACATTGACGTGAATTGGTCAACCTTAACCACTTTTAAAGTCAACAACTTTGTTTCAGCTACCCTAAGTACTCAACTGATTTATGATGATGATATTAAAGTATTACGTACTTCAGGTGACCAAAAAGGAACTGTTGGTCCTGATGTGCAATTGAAACAGGTGTTAGGCGTAGGATTCACTTATAAGTTTTAAAAAGCGTATTGTTTTAATTAAAAAAACCGGAATGAGTTACATTCCGGTTTTTTTATTTCGAAGATTATTAAAATAGTTTTACTCTTTTACAAATCGTTTTGAAAATTGATTTCCAACCGATACAACTCTTAAAGTATAAATACCATTTGTAAGCGAATTAATATTAATTACTGTCTGGTTAGAAATTACATTTTCAGTTAAAACTAGTCTGCCTCGTGCATCATATATTTGTATGTGTGCATTTAACGCCAGTGAAGGGTCCAGAACAACCGTAATAATATCATTAACCGGATTTGGGAAAAGAGATATCATTTTACCGGCAACTTCATTAATACCTGTACATAAATCTACTATAACTGATTGGTTTGCAAAATTAGAACAATTATTTCCATCGGTGTATTGATACAATATAGTAAAGGTGCCAGCTCCTGATATTAACGGATCAAATGTGTTACCACTAACACCTGTCCCTGAATAGATACCACCAGCGGGATTGCCGGATAATGCAATCGTTGGATTATTTATGCATATTGGGCTTGAAATTGCTCCTAATGTTACGAAAGGAAGTTGATTTACAAACACACTAACCGTCTTCGTATTTGCACAGCCCGATGTTGTTCCGGTGACAGTATAATTTGCTGATAAAGTTAGCGTAACCGAAATTGCCGCCGTTGTTTCTCCTGAACTCCAAGTGTAAGAAGTTGAACCACTTGCAGTTAATACAGTGGCATCACCAGAACAGATGGTAGCATTATTTACTGCCATTGTTGTTGATATAACAGTCACACTTACAGTTTTTGCAGTCGTGCAGCCAAGTGTATTTGTACCTGCTACCGTATAATTTGTTGAAGTGGTTGGTGTAACAGAAATCGATGCAGTGCTTGCTCCTGTGCTCCAACTATAGGTATTAGCACCACTTGCTGAAAGGTTAACAGAATTTCCTGAACATATTGTTGCATTGTTTACTGCAATAGTTGGAGATGATTTTACTGTGACACTTACAGTTTTTGTATCGGAACAACCCAATGTATTGGTACCTGTTACTGTATAATTTATTGATGTGGAAGGCATAACAGATATGGATGAAGTACTTGCTCCTGTGTTCCATAGATAAGTATTAGCTCCGGTTGCGCTAAGGATGGTTGAAACTCCTGAACAAACGGTTGCATTACTTACTGTAACCGAAGGTTTGGTATTTACAGTGATAGTTTGAGTTACAGCAATACTGGTGCCGTTAATATTAGCTGATTGTAAAGTCACAGTGTACGTTCCACTTGCCGAATAAGTTATACTTGGGTTTTGCGCTGTCGATGAAGCGGGAGTTCCACCAGGGAAAGACCATGCCCAGCTAGTTGGTGAGTTTGTCGATTGATCATTGAACGTTATTGGGCTACCGGAGCATTTGAGGGAAGAACTTGTGAAACTTGCTGATGGCGAAGCAGTGGTAGTATATGAAATATTAATATTGTCCAAATACAAATGATTGCCCCAACCACTTCTGGATTCAAATTTCAGATATACACTTGGCAGCCCTGTGTATGCTGTTAGACTAATCGTTTCTCTTCTCCATTGAGCATTGGCTGTTGGTGTAAAAGCTGTTGTTTGAGTACCTGTTACAGTTGCTAATTGTGTCCCTCCCTTTGTATATAACTGGGTCCAGCTGCCTCCACAATCTGTTGAAATTTTCACATTCAAAGTATCAATATCGGTAGCACTGTAATTTTTATGAGACACATCAAACTGTACACTTAATGATGAATTGGCTCCGGAAAAATTTAAAGCGGGTGTGCGTAAAGCATCGAGTTGTCCGGAAACGTCCAATGTACTCGAGTAATTATCCATGCGTGCATTAGCTGTGCTTCCTGCAGCTAATCCTGTTGAGTTTAAAACTCTTGTCCATGATACAGCCGGATCAATGGTGTTGTTTTTTTGAAGTGCCCAATTGGTTGGCGGAAATATTGCATTTTCAAAACCTTCAACTAATGGCAATGATACCGAAACAGGTGCTGAAATAACTGTAAAAGTAGAAAGCTGTGTATTATTTGACAAATCCTGATCTACACCTGCGTTTGGTGAACCAATCCATACAGAAAATGTATGAGCCGCTGCTGTTAAACCACTGTAGGTATTTAAGGTAACGACCGTTGAAGCAGAAGTTACTAAAGCCCCTGTCCAATTAAGTGTTTGTGTAGCAGTAGCATCCATTTTATACATAATAACCGCTGTGGTTACAGTAGATGTACCTAAATTATTAATAGTAATTTTAGGTGTTACACCAGTATTGCAGGAAGCAGAAGTATTTGCAGGATCAATAATATTTACAATTCCTATATCCAAAGTGGAATTTGAATATTTATCTGATTGCCAAACACCACGGCCGTATGTGCCAGCTCTGATCTTTCCGGCAGGATAAAAGGGATCAATATCATTCACAATTACATTTGGAAGGCCTGTCATAAATGGAACCCATGATGTCATGGAAGCATTTCTGAAATAAACACCAACGTCGGTTCCTATGTAAATGTCATCATTTGAATTATTATAATAAGTAATACAATTAACAGGTAAATTTGGTAAACCAGTAGAAATATTTGTCCAGGAAGTTCCTCCATTGGTTGAGGAAAAAACTTTATTTGTGCTAGAGTATCCTGAAAATGATACAAATATATTATTGGCATCTGTATTATCAACTGCTATTCTAGTAATCTGAGCGGAACCAGTTGGCAAGCCAGTTGAGATACTGGTCCACGTCACACCATTATCAATAGTTTTATATATAGATGTAGATCTTGCTGCATATAAAACATTAGTATTGGAAGGCGCTGCTGCTAAATATAATATAGTTCCTGATCCTCCCAATGTACCCATCTGAGTCCAGTTTCCTCCTTTATTAGCTGATGTAAAAACCTGCTGATAACCACAATAAAATATATTAGCATTATTAGGACTTTGAATAATAGGAGCTATCCAGGCTCCTGTTCCGGTTAAACCTGTTTGTATAGGACTAAAAGATACACCTCCGTTGGTCGACTTTTGAAAATCGCCCTGTATATAAGAAGCAATTAATGTACTGTTACCACTCCAATCCACAAAACAATCTGATCCATCACCGCCATATACTTCTGTCCAGGTTGCTCCATTTAAAAGATTAGTTCCATTATCCTGATGTCCTGAAATAACATAATTTGAAGTTGTTGCGGAGTTGCCAATTCTTGTCACTTGTGCAATATTCATTAGTCCATTAATTGTTGTCCAGCTTGTTCCACTATTGGTTGTACGGGCAATTCCTCCATCTGTACCCATATAACAAGTAGTACCGTTTAAATATTCCACAGTATGCAAGTCTGCATGCACATAGGGATTTCCACCGGCGCCATACCAATGCGAATTTATAGCCCAGGTTGTTCCTCCATCCATTGATTTCCATGAATTAACACCACCACAAATAAGTTCATCCTTATTAGTTGGAGATACACCGCAGGCTATATCATACCAGCCCTGACCTCCTACATCAGAAGCATCGGGCTGCCATCCAAAAATATTGGGTGATGAAGACATTTGAGTAAAAGAGACACCACCATTGATTGATCTGTATAATCCATAAAAACCATTATCAGAAGAACTGCTGCATAAAATATAAATGTAATTAGCATCAGCCGGCGTTACAGATAAAGCCATCCTATTAACACCTGATGCTGGTAAACCTGTTGAAGTTGTAGTAAAGGTTGCACCACCATCTACCGATCTTACAAATGTTGAAGGTGTAACGGCAAACACATTGGTTAAATCACCCGATTTAAACTCAATATCCTGATAATTACCGGTTTTTACAACAACCCAGGTAGTTCCGGCATTGGTTGTACGATAGATGCCTGCACTTGTGGCAGCTAATAAAATATTTGGGTTTGTTGGATTTATTAATAAACGGCCAATTCTTCTTTGATTTGTAACGGCCCAATTCAAACCTGTACTTACCCATGTTACACCTCCGTCAATCGATTTTAAAATACCAGTCGAATAAGTATCTCCCGAATCTATATCGCCTGTTGCTAAATACATAATATTTGTATTGGTGGGATCTATTGCCAAATCAGAACAACCTAAAACAGCAAGGTTATTGGTGCTTGTATTCCATGTTACACCACCATCTGTTGTTTCCCATAAACCACCCGCACCTGTTCCTATAAAAAATCTGTTGACATTACCGGGTACAAACCTGATAAAAGTTATTCGCCCTGCATCGCCTCCAATCGGCGAACCATAAGGTCCCATTGCAGTCCAGTTACCCGATGTGCTTGCTACACCAACTGGCGCAGATATTTTTTGAGCGAATGTTGGATTTTGTAATAAATAATTTTGAAATTCTTCCTGAGCTTTTGATTTGGATGCAAATTCCATATTTCCTGAAGGATATACTCTTGGTTCAGAAAACCACTCCCATCTTTTAAATGCTTTATATCCTTTTCCACGCTCATAGGTTTTATTTGACCAGTAATTATCAAACTCCTGTTTAATAGAGTAAAAGTTCTCATTTGGATCATTTTTTTTCTCCACCCAGTTTTGTCCAAAGGCATGGGTAGAAAATAAAAACAAAATCGGGAATAGTTTGAAATAGGTTTTCATGAAATGTTTAGTTTGGATTTAACCAAATTTAAGATTCACCTATTAATAATGCAAATTGCGATGAACATATAATTCATATAATCATATGTTCATCGCAATCCTATGTAAATGCTTGTTTTACTTATCTTTTCATTAAAAATCAGACTATTATATCTGATAAATGAATTTAAGAAATTGTAGCATTTCTGTAGACAATTTTATTTGGGTGATAAAGTAATGTAGGGAATTATCATTTCTTCTAAACTTATCCCACCGTGCTGAAACGTATTTTTGTAATACTGAACGTAGTGGTTAAAATTATTTGGGTAAGCAAAAAATTTATCTTCTCTTGCAAAAATATAACGGGTACTTACATTTTGTTTTGGCAAAAATGCATCTGCCGGATTTTTAATTTCAAATACTTCTTTCGTATTGTAATCTAGAGCCCTACCCTGCTTGTAACGAAGATTGGTATTCACCGTTTTATCACCTATTACTTTGGTCGGTTCTTTTACATGAACTGTTCCATGATCGGTGGTGATTACAAGTTTAGCATTTTTAGATGCAATAAATTTGATCATATCCAATAACGGTGAATGTTCAAACCATGAAACGGTAAGGCTTCTGTAGGCAGGTTCATCATCAGCCAGTTCCCTGATCATTTCCAATTCAGTGCGCGCGTGGCTCAGCATATCCACAAAATTATAAACGATCACGTTCAACTTATTATTCATTAAGTTACTCATGTTCTCTGATAATTTTTTTCCTGCGGCGAAATTTGTTATTTTATTGTAACTCGTTTTAATGGCTTTACCCAAACGTTTGATCTGTGCATTTAAAAAATCTTCCTCATGCATGTTTTTTCCGCCTTCATCCTCGTCATTCTTCCACCAATCAGGATGACGTTTTTCCATCTCACTTGGCAATAAGCCTGAGAATATAGCATTGCGCGCGTATTGGGTAGCGGAAGGCAAAATACTAAAAAATAGTTCTTCGTTTTCCACTTTAAAATAATCCTGGATGATTGGCTGAATCATTTTCCATTGATCATAACGCAAGTTATCAATCACCAATAAAAAGGTACAGGTGCTGGTATCGAAATGATTGAAGAATTTATTTTTTAATAAAGTGTGACTCATCGTTGGCACATTGGTATTTGAACCATTTAACCAACTGACGTAATTTTTTTCAATGAACTTAAAGAACTGATGATTAGCGTCTGCCTTCTGCATTTTTAATACTTCAAGCATTCCTTTATCCTGATTCTTATCTATTTCAAGTTCCCAATACACAATTTTTTTAAACACTTCCTGCCATTCCTGCCAGGTCAAAGTATCTGATAAGGTCATTCCTATTTCCCTAAATTCTTTGCGGTATTCGGTATTTGTTTTTTCAGACACCAGTCGTTTATTGTCCAATGCTTTTTTCAACGATAGTAAGATCTGGTTAGGATTTACAGGCTTAATCAGGTAATCCGCAATCTTGCTACCAATAGCATCTTCCATGATATATTCCTCCTCACTCTTGGTAATCATGATCACTGGAAGGTCAGATTTCAACTGCTTAATCTTAGTCAGAGCTTCCAATCCTGAAATCCCGGGCATATTCTCATCCAGCAATACTGCTGAAAGATTATTGTTCTCTTTCACAATATCTATGGCCTCATCACCACTTAAGGCTGTAATAATCTCATAGCCCTTGCTGTTTAAAAATAAGATGTGTGGTTTTAGCAAATCAATTTCATCGTCTGCCCAAAGAATATTTATTTTTTCCATAATATCAGTTTAATGAGATACGTTCAGTTCCGTTTTTTATTGTGGCAATATTAACAATTAATCGCTGCAAAAGCATTACATACAAATAAGCCCGCTGTTTCAGTTCTTAACCGGCTTTCTCCAAGAGAAACGGGAATATATCCCGATGAAAGGGCAAGGGAAATCTCATCCTTGGTAAAATCACCTTCCGGTCCTATTAGCATGCAAAATGTTTTTTGAATATTGATATGCTGCTTCAAGGGTTGTTTATTTTCTTTTTCACAATGAGCAATCATTTTTATATCAGATATATTTATTTTTACAAACTCTTTAAATGTTATTAAAGAATTTAATTTCGGGATGTAAGCCTGCTGACTTTGTTTAACTGCGGCTTCAGCCACTTTTTTTAACCGATCATCTTTAATAACAGTCCGTTCTGAATTAGCGCACTTAATAAAGGATATTTCATCAATACCAATCTCTACGGCTTTTTCCACAAACCATTCAATCCGTTCAATATTTTTTGTAGGAGCAATCGCCACATGTAGAAAATAATTCCTGCTCGGTTTTACCACTTCTTTTTCAATGAGGGAAACGGCACATTGCTTGGCATGAGCAGCTTCAATTTTACCAATAGCAATCGTTCCTTTTCCATCAATTACCCTTATGGTATCCCCTACTTTGTGCCTTAAAACTTTTACACAATGTAAAGATTCCTCCTCATTTAAGATAGCCACATTATTTTGTATGATTCCGAAAAATGTATTCATATTTAATTCTTAATATAAAACGAATATACGAATGATTGCTGTAACGCCCTGCAAACAAAGATTTGTATATTCGTGTAGATTCGTATTATCCCCGTATATTCGTATATATTATTTATAATTATTATCATTTGAATTATTTAGCCCATAGTTATCTGTCCTATCAGCAGCCTGAACTTATCATCGGGAATTTTATCGCGGACTCCATGCAGGGCAACAACTTTGAAGGATTAACCGAAGGCATAATTCAAGGTATCAGACTACATCGAAAAATTGATGTGTTTACTGACTCTCATCCAATCTTTTTAACAAGTAAGCATCGGTTCAGCAAAGAATTTGATAAGTACAGCGGGGTTTTAATGGATATTTTTTACGACCATTACCTGTCTAAAAATTTTCATCTATATTCTAATAAAGGTTTGCAGGAATACGTGAATGCTATTTATCAATTGCTTGAAACTAATTTTAATTTTTTGCCCGAACCAGCCAAACGTTTTTATGGTTATATGACCGATCGAAATATCTTATTTCATTATTCATCGCTTGATGGAATTGAGCTTGTTTTAACACATCTTAGTAAACGAATCCGCAATCGTTTTGAACTGCAAAAAGCCATTCCCATTCTCGAAAAAGAATACAAGGAAGTTGAAGAAGAATTTTTCCTATTCTTTGATGATTTACAGGCTTTCTGCAAAATACAACCTGAGCTGGCCGGTTTATAAATTCCTACTTTATATTGATTCTAATTACTACTTTTACAACACATTTCTTGAGAATTTACCAAAATGATTACAACCGATTTAGCCATTATAGGAGCAGGCCCAGTGGCACTGTTCGCCATCTTTGAAGCAGGATTATTAAAAATGCGTTGTCATTTAATTGATTACTTGCCACAGGCAGGAGGCCAATTATCTGAGATCTATCCAAAAAAACCAATCTATGATATACCGGGTTACCCAAGTGTATTGGCACAGGAATTGATCGATAATTTAATAAAGCAAGCTGAACCTTTTCATCCTACATATACTTTTGGAGAGCGTATTGAAACCCTTGAAAAAAGAGGTGATCGTGACTTTTTACTGGTTACTAATTTAGGTACAGAAATCCATGCAAAAGTTGTTGTTATTGCAGGTGGCCTTGGATGTTTTGAACCACGCAAACCTGAGGTTTCAGGACTAAGCGATTACGAAAACGGAAAAGGAATTAATTACATGATCCTGGATCCTGAGAAATACCGCGGACAACGCATGGTGATTGCCGGGGGCGGCGACAGTGCTTTAGATTGGGCCATCTTTTTAAGTGAAATATGTTCAGAGTTAACATTGGTTCATCGTAGCGAATCTTTCAGAGGAGCACCCGCCAGCGTTAATAAAGTGATGAAGCTGGCTGAAGATGGAAAGATCAATTTGCTTTTAAATACTAATTTACAAACCGTAAATGGTAAAGAACACCTGGAATCTGTTTCCATGGTGAATACCAAAACACATGAACTACAAGTGATCCATACCGATCACCTGATTCCCTTATTCGGTTTAAGCCCTAAGCTAGGCCCAATTGAACACTTTGGATTGAACATTGATAAAAGCGCCATTGAAGTAAATACCGATGACTATTCAACCAATATTGAAGGCGTGTATGCCATTGGAGATATCAATACTTATAAGAACAAATTGAAACTGATCCTATGTGGTTTTCATGAAGCCGCTTTAATGAGCCACAGCGCTTATAAATACATTAACCCAGGTGTTAAGTATACCATGAAGTATACCACTGTGCAGGGAGTGAATGAGTTTTAGTTTATACTAAATTTTTGGGCGCATTCCTGCAAAAGAGGCAGCAGGAACCAGGCTGTCGCTGCAATCTTTGCAAAAGACAGGCAAAGGATTTTCGCTTGCATCCCTTGCGCAGTTTTACTTAAAGTTTGAAACTTGACTCCAATTTTACAGCCCGCGTGAGGGATTGTAGTGTAAATCCTTTTTGATGAGGTACGAATAAAAAAAGATTGTAACGGAAAGCCCGACGGCGCTTGTACTTTGCGCCGGCACGCCCAATTAATATAAAAAAATATTTAAATAAAAAATAGGTTGCTTTTAGTAAGAACGCACTTTTAACTTCTTTCTAAAATCAAATAGCAAAATAAATCTCATCAATTGCAGAGAATTTTTATTTTTGTGCAACCATGATAGACATTAAAATAAACATTCAAAATCCCGATCAAACCATTACTACGTTAGATGCACCAACCGATATGGGTTTAAGCTTAATGGAATTTTTAAAAGGAAACGATTATGATATTTTAGCAACCTGTGGTGGCATGGCTTTATGCGCTACCTGCCATGTAAGTGTGATTAGTGGTTTTGATCAGCTGAATGAGATATCTGATGATGAATATGCGATGCTGGATACGTTACCAAACATTACAGATACATCAAGATTGGGCTGTCAGTTAAAACTTGCAGATAACATGAATAACATCATAGTGAAAATTATGGGCGACGGGATTTAAGTTTTCCTTTTTTCTACATAAATCACCTCTTAACCCAATTATTATATCATTTTAATAAAAACACTTAATTTTAAAATAAAAATACAATCTATGACTAAAAATATCATCATTGCCATCGCCTTTACTTTTTTATCAATTTCATCAATAGCACAAACAACCGACGAAATTGTTTCCAAACATATTGAAGCCATTGGCGGAAAAGATAATTGGGCCAAAGTAAAATCGATACGTACAGAAGCAACTATCAAAGCACAGGGAGCTGAAATAAAAGTTGTAAGCACTCAGGTCGATAAAAAAGCGACACGTTCAGATATTTCTTTAATGGGAATGAGTGGTTATAATATTTTAACTACAACCGAAGGCTGGAATTACATGCCATTTCAGGGGCAAACAAAACCTGAACCAGTTACTGCAGATGATTTAAAAGCAGGACAGGATGAGTTAGATATTCAGGATGAATTTTTAACCTTTAAAGGTAAAGGTAAAAAATTAGAAGATTTAGGTAAAGATGATTTTGATGGAACCGAATGTTTTAAATTAAAAATGACTGATAAAAATGGTCAGGAAACAACTTTTTTTATTGACCCGAGTAATTATTTCATCATAAAAAAAACCAGTAAAATAAAAGCTAATGGTAAAGAAATGGAAAACTCTTCAACATTTAGCAACTATAAAAAAACGGATGCCGGTATCTTTTTTCCTATGAGTATTGGTGGAGGATTTGGAGCGATGGAAATTACAAAAGTTGAAATCAATCCCACAATCGATGAGTCTATTTTTAAATTACCAAAACAATAATTTTAAAGTCTGATAAATTTATCAGACTTTTTTTATTTTTTAAAACCACATTTATGTTAAAACAATCAATCTTTTTATTTACTGCTATTTACAGCACACTTACCTATTCTCAATCACCAGTAAACTCCGCTATGTTTGGCACGATGGAAGCTCGAAATTTAGGTCCAGGAACAATGAGTGGGCGTATATCTGCAATAGAAGGAGTGAATAGTGACGAAGGAAAAATTATTTACATAGGTACAGCCGGTGGTGGTGTATGGAAATCGACTAATGCGGGAGCTAGTTATACCCCCATTTTTGATAAATATTGTCAGTCAATTGGAGCCATAGCTATTAATCAAAAAACACCAAACACCGTTTATGTTGCAACTGGTGAAAGTAATATGCGTAACTCAGTATCTATTGGTAACGGTATTTATAAAACAACGGATGGCGGCGATAATTGGAAAAAAATTGGATTAGACAGTACAGAACACATTTCCCGGTTATTACTAAATCCTGAAAATACAGATATTATTTATGCGGCAGTTCCGGGTGCGTTATGGAGTAACAGCAAACACCGTGGTTTATACAAGTCTTCAAATGGTGGCGAAACCTGGGACAAAATATTATACACAGATGATCAAACGGGTTGTGCGGAAATTTTAATGGACTCAAAGAATCCAAATATTTTGTATGCCTCCATGTGGCAATTTCGTCGCCAGCCATTTAGTTTTAACTCTGGTGGCAAAGGGAGCGGATTATATAAAAGTACAGATGCGGGCAAAACCTGGAAAGAATTAAAAAACGGCTTACCTGAAAAACCGTTCGGACGTATCGCCATGACATTAGCTCCAAGCGAACCAAATAAAATGTGGGCAATTGTTGAAAGTAACAAAACAGGATTATACATATCTGATGATGGCGGTGAAACATGGAAGAGCCAAAGCGCAACCTTAAACGTTACAGCACGTCCTTTTTATTTTAGTGCCATAGTAATAGATCCAAAAGATTCGAAGAGAGTTTACCGCCCTGCGTTTAATTTTGCTTATAGCAGTGATGGCGGTTATTCATTCACCGAAGCAAGTTATGAGGGAGGCTGGATTCATAGTGATATGCACGCATTATGGATTAATCCGAACAATACAAATGTAATGTATGTAGGCACTGATGGTGGAGTTTACGTAAGTATTGATAAAGGAATTACTTGGCAGTTTAATCATAGCTTACCGGTTGGCCAGTTTTACCATGTGGGCATTGACGATAAAGAGCCATATAATGTATATGGTGGGTTACAGGACAATGGAAGTTGGATGGCACAAAGTTCTGGACCGGGTGGAGTAAATAATGCGCATTGGAGTAATGTTGGCGGTGGCGACGGTTTTTGGACCGTACCAGATGCCGACGGCAAAGTTTTATACTCGGAATACCAGGGAGGAAACATGTTTAGAGTAAATATTGCTACAAAAAAATCTGAAGGCATTCAGCCAGAAAAAACAAGTAACGAAGAAAAACTTCGATGGAACTGGAACACCCCTATAGTAACCGGAGCAAAAAATTCAAAAAACTTGTATGTAGGTGCGCAGTACATTTATAAGTCAACCGATCAGGGTCGTAATTGGAAACGTATTTCAAATGATTTGACAACCAACGATAAAAAGAAACAAAAGCAGGAAGAAAGCGGTGGATTAAGTGCGGATAATACGTCGGCCGAAAATCATTGTACTATTTTTACAATAGCAGAATCATCATTAGATGAGAATTTAATTTGGATTGGCACAGATGACGGAAACCTACAATATACACTAGATGGAGGAGCAACGTGGACAAATGTATCCTTAAATGTTGCAAAATGCGGAATAGCAAACCAGGCATGGGTTAGTAGCATTGAGCCTTCGCATTACGATAAAAACACAGTGTATGCAACATTTGAAAATCATATGTATGGAGATCATAAAACATACGCAGCAAAAAGTACCGATCTTGGAAAAACATGGACAAGACTAAACAGTAAAGAATTTGTAAGTTTTGCTCATAAAATCATAGAAGATCCTATTAATAAAAACCTATTATTCTTAGGTACAGAAATGGGTTTATTTGCGACATTGGATGGTGGCCAGAACTGGTTTAAAATGAAGAATAAAATCCCTGAATTTGCTTTGGTACGTGACCTGAAAATTCATCCTAAAACACACGACCTTATTGTTGCAACACATGGAAGAGGTATTTTTATTTTAGATGATATTAGAGCTATCAGAAACTTAACAAAAGATATTTGGGACAAAGATGTGTATTTATTCCCTACACCAGATATAACTTTAAATAATGGCAAATATGGTTGGGGAGGTCCACAAGTCTCAGGTGGTTGGGGTGTGGGAAATCCAGACTATACACCTACCATCGATTATTATTTAAAGCAACGTTTGGCAACAGGTAAAGCTACCATAGAAATATATGATGATAAAGGCACATTGATACAAACTATTCCTGCAGGAATAAGAAGAGGAATCAATAAAGTGAGTTGGAATTTAAGAAGTACACCTCCAAAAGTAGCTGCTGGAAGTGTAAAGATGGATGGAGCCGGTTTCACTGCTCCCATGGTATTACCGGGTACTTACACTGCAAAATTAATTTTAAATGATAAAGAATATCTGTGCAAAATAAATTGCATACATGATGCTGAAAATACTGATCAAAATGAAGCGGATAGAAAAATCGTTTACGAAAATGCGACAAAACTAAAAGGCCTTTATGAAAAAGTCAATCATTTAATTGATTCTGTCAGCTTTTATAAAATGGCTTTAAAAACAGATTCAGTAGCCTTTAATAAAAACAAATCGCAGAAATTATTTTATGCCGAACTTGAAAAAGTAAGAGCAGAATTAATGGGTACAAAAAAGACATCTATTTTTGCTGATGAAGAGCGTTTAAGAGAAAAAGTATCTTCGCTTTATGGAACATTTTGCGGCATGGAATCCAAACCAAACTTTACGCAATTGGAAGCAATTGATGTTTTGCAAAGCGATTATAAAAAGCAACTGGAAATTTATACCTCATTAATGATAAAGAACCGGAAAACTACTCTTAAGCCTTAATAGTAAGGTGTTTGCTGATTTTTTTTTAGAAGCTGCTCAAAAATCGAAAATTGTCATGCTCTCACGCCAAGGCGTGATATTTCAGCATCTCTGAAACGATTGATTTTACCGAAAACAGATTCTGAATTCGCTAACTGGCGGATTCAGAATGACAGCAAAATTTGACTTTTGAGAAAGCCTTTTAATTTTACTTTAACATAAACTATTTATAAAAAGTCAAACAAATAGGCGTTAAATATAGTCGCTCTTGCTGGGAAATTTTTGTAAGGGTAAAAGAAGTTGATTAAACCCTGATCCCAATAACAAGTACATCATCCACTTGCTCCAATGCCCCTTTCCATTCTATAAAGCTGTTTTCAAGAATTTTAGCTTGCTCCGGCATAGGCAGTAAATTAATTTCTTCCAGGATATCTTTCAGCTGCTTGTACTTAAATTTCTTGCCTTTATCTCCTCCAAACTGATCAGCATAACCATCAGAAAATAAATACAACAGATCATTTTTATGCAGTTGTATATTTTTGGTGTTAAAAGTTTGTATTTGTTCTTCAATAAAAGCCCCTACCGGAAATTTATCGGCATTAATCTGAGTTAATTTATTATTACTAATAATGTAAATTGGATTATTAGCGCCGGCATAATTCATTTCCAGTGTTTTTGTGTTCAACACACATAACGAAATATCCATCCCATCTTTTACCGATGATTCCTGGTAAGTTTGATGCAAGGCAACAATCAATTGATTGTTCACATAATTTAAAATATCAGCCGGGTCATTCAGGTCTTTCTCCAACACTGCTTTATTCAATAAATTATAATTAACTATTGAAATTAAAGCACCTGGTACACCATGTCCGGTGCAGTCTGCGGCAGCTACAAAAACAAGATCTCCTTTTTGTTCAATCCAGTAAAAATCACCACTTAAAATATCTTTTGGTTTATAAAATACAAATGATTGAGGCAATAAGGACTGCCATTGTTTATCGGGTGGCAGAATTGCACTTTGAATTCTTTCTGCGTACCGAATACTATCCGTAATATCTTTATTTTGTTCCTCCACAATGTGTTTCTGATTTTCAACAGTTTTTTTCTGTTCCTCAATGATCTTATTCTTTTCCTCCAAAGCAAGGTTCACTCTTTGTTTCTGTTTCAAGCCTCTGAAGACAAAGAAAACCAGAATACCTAATACACCTGCTGCAATAATAAAAATAGTTTTGATAAAAGATTCGCTCTTAACCTTTAAATTCAGAATCTCATTCTCTTTTTGTTTTTTTTCGGAGGCAAATTTGGTTTGCATTTCGGTGGTAATTTCGGCTTGGTCTTTATTGTATAAGGTGTCTTTTAGTCCCCAGCACTTTACGCTATAATCTACCGCTTTTTTAAAATCGCCCATATCTCGATACAGCAAGGTTAAACTCTCTAAACACAAAATTCTTTTTGAAATCGAGCCTAATTGCTCAGCTAAATTATAAGCTTTGGAATAATAATGTAAAGCTTTATCGTACTCTTTTCTTTCATAATAAATGGCACCTATATTATTGCATGAAGGGAAACTACTTTTTATATCATTAATATCCATGTAAATTTGGTAGGCTTCTAAAAAGTATTGTAAAGCTTTTTCTTCATTATGCATGGCATAATATGTGGCGCCTAAATTATTAAGTGAAGAGCCTTCTCCTTTTCTATTCCCGATCTGTCGTTTTAATTTTAAAGAAGTTTCGAGATACTCAATAGCCAATTCATATTTTTCTTCATCACAATAAATATTACCTAAGTTGGTGTAACAACTAGCCTCTGCAACAATGTCATTATTTTCCTTAGCAATATTTAAAGCTTTATTATAATACTCAGCAGCCTGCGGGTTGTTTTGAGTATCTTCATACAACAAGGCCAAATTGATATAAATAGCTGCTAAACCATCTTTATAATTATATTTCTCAAAAATCTTTAAAGCCTCACTGTAATGAGTAATAGAAGCGTCAAATTCATCCTGCTTGTAGGCTATTTTTCCAAGTCCTGAATAGGCTTCACCAATACTAAGCTGTTGTTTCTCTTTATTAAAAAGCAATAAGGCTTCAGCATAATTACTTTTGGCTAAATCATAATTTGCTAAGGAATAATTTATTTCCCCTTCCAACGTATAGGCATCAGCTAAGGCCTCGTTATTATTTGATTTTTGAGCAATGGTTTTAGCTACATTAACGTATGTAGAAGCCCTAGTTAAGCTACGCGATAAGTAAAATTTGGCAAGTGCAATATTCGCATTTATTTTTTGTTGAGTACTAATAGCTTGATTGAGCTTTTTAATAAGCACAGAAGAATCTTGTTCGACCGAACAAAACCCATCAACGTTATTTAAACATAACACTATTAAAAGTATAAACCTTATACAATTCATAAAAGATAAACAAGATATAAAAAAATACGAGAAAGAAAAAATCCCATCTATCAAAAGAAAGATGGGATTTAACTTGAAAATTTAAATTTACAACTCCTTCATTAAGGCTTTATAAAGTTCGATCATACCTTCAATATCTTTCTTATGTACCTTCTCATCCGGGGTATGAACAAATTGTTCAGCGGCACCTACAAAACACCAGTCCCAAACATTCTCCGCCATCTGCAATTCTTTGGCATCACTCCCACCCGACCCTTCAACTTCTAATTGGTGAGCCAGTTTATTTTTGCGCGCAATTTCAATGATGCGGTTAATATAACTGCGTCGTGGTATTAAACTGTCACGCAAACTGATTACAGGACCTTTGGCAGGAAACACACCATCCGAAATCCAGGAAATATCAGAGATCAATGCCTGCGAAATTTTATAATTATCCACTAAATATTTTTGCAAATAGGATACACTTCCTCCTCCATGTTCTTCCCATGTACTGAAAACGATCACTCCGTCTTTCAATGTTTCTGCAACTTTCAATGCATTAAAACATCCCAAGCGGTTATCCATGTAACAGCATTGTACGTATTCTTTATCTTCACGCCAGTTTGGTTTATAAACCAATTCAGTCCCTGTATCAAAATTACGTTTGGCTTTGTATTCCATAGTGTCTTTTACAATGTTCAACGTTGCTTCACACTTTCCTTTGCTGTCACTTCCTACCAACTCATAACCGGTTTCTAAACGTGGGCCACCGATCTTTACCAATTGTTTTCCATAACGCACGGTAAATCCAATACTATCGGTATGAGCGAATATGGCGGTACGTGGTTTACCAAATACCAATATGATATTATCCTGAAAACCCTTGCCCTGAATCACTTTTGGTTTATGCTTCCAGTTTTTTTGTTCTTTCTTAATATAGTCCAGTAAAAAATCTTTCATGCCCACTTCGTTTCCACTTGGTGAATGAATGGCACACATTGTTTTTAATATTGATAAATCCATCGTATTAATGTTAAGTTATTGAGTTTTTGAAATTGAGTGTTTGGAAGTAAATATAATAAATTTAAGAAACGCGTTAAGGATTGCAGAGAAAATCCTTTTTTGCTTGCCTCTTGCAAAAAGATTGTAACGGAAAGCCTGACCCGACGACAGGAGGGTAACGCCCACATTACCTGAACTCATAAGTTGTTCCTCTTAATTGTGTCAGTAAGGTATTCGGTTCATCGGTGGCAGTAGAACGTCCTTCGAGTTTTGGTGATACAGGAGAATTCACTTTTAAATATTCCTCGATCACATCATGCAATAATACCGTTAACCGTTTTGGGTCTTTAACCTTTTCTACCCTGCACAAAGTATCCTCCGGATCGCCTTCCCGCTCACAGGCAATGATGCTATATTCTTTTGCAAAATCTAATGGTTGTCCTGCTATTTTGACACCGTTCACACGTTTACCTGTTTCATTGGCAATGGTAAAATTTACTTCCATACCGCTGAAACGGACAAACCATCCGCCAAAACGCTTGGATGGATCTTTTGCAAATGCATTCTGCAATTCTTTTTCCAACCAATCCCATAATTGCTTGCCTGTAACCTTCCCTATTTTTGCCTCACTGTTCACCGGAAGCATGTTCCATAAAAACTCTTTGGTAATAGTAGCCACTGCTGTTTTCGGATCAACCGCTAAAGGCTGGCAAAATCGGAAACCGTTAGATAAAGCAATGTCAGGTTTAAATTTCCACATAATGGCATCCGTAATTAAATTATCCATAGGAGTTTCAATCACAAAATAACGTACCAGCGGAGTTTTGCTGGTTCCTATCACCCGATCCAGTTCTGCTTTAAATGGCTCATAAGCTTTATCAATCATTGATTGCATGTTTTTATCAGCGGGATATTTCGCAGGATCCACATCCAATAAACGGTAAGCGGAGTCAATCAGTTTACCATCTTTGACCACCAGGTCCAACTTGCCTAAAAATGAGCCAAAGGCACCACATTCTATCACTTTGGTATACTTTCCTTGAATCGGTTCTCGGACGCGTTCGTGAGTATCTGCTCCTAAAATAAAATCAACTCCTTCTGCAACCGGGTTATTAGCTAACCCAACCTGTTGCGCCAAACCCATGTGTGTGGCTGTTAAAATTACTGCGCAGCCTTCCACTTCTTTTAAGTATTTCACATACTTCGCCAGGTTTTTATCGGCATGTTCAAAACGCAAACCTTCACTATAGGCAGGAGACTGACGTTTAGGAATGAGATGATCGGTGTAACCAATTATCCCGATCTTGATACCGCCAATGTATTTAACCCAATACGGCTGATACACCAATGTATTATTATCTTCATCGCTTGTTTGATGATACATATTGGCGCAGATCTTTACCGCGTTGGCATGACCCATATCATAAAGCATTTTCTTTTTCTTGTAAACTACTTCCCAGTTACCTGGAAGCATTAAATCATAACCCATTTTATTAAAAATAGGAATCATAGCTTCGCCCTCTGTAAGAGAGGCAACCGCGTGCCCGTGAAAGAAATCTCCGCCATCATATAATATTGTATTGAGGTTTTGTCTCCGGAAGGTGTCAACCATAGTTTTTAATACAGCCATGCCACCACGTTTCTTATAAACGGCCAGGTTGTTTTCCCAGAAAAATTCATCATGCGTGTTTAATTGCGAATGAATATCCGTGGTGATGAGAATCGTAATGGTCTGAGAACCGGGAACAGGGCTTATCTCACCCATTTTCTCTATTTCAGATAAACGCTCCGATGCAGAAAAACCGGATACAGGATTAAAGACTGCTGCTAAGCTAACCAGTGCAGATTTTTTTAAAAAATCACGGCGATCTGTGGCTGCTTTTTTTTCTGTATTCAGATCATTTTTTTCCATTGGCTAACAAGGCTAGTTTATCTTTTATTACATTAAATGGACCATACTTATGTTGAGTTTCATCAAAGCCATCAGCGTAAGGCCCGAAAGGATGATCAAATGGTTTTTCACTAATCTTTGGCCAATCTTTGGAAATATTTTTTTCAGGGCGTGGCTGAGAATTAACGAAAGCCGCTACATCCCAGACGTCCTCATCTGTAAGCTGTGGATTATTGTGAGTAACGCCCTGTGGCATATTGTATTTTACAAACCTCGCAAAGCTCGATAGTCGGTATAATCCTGCACCATCATTATAGCTGTGAGATCCCCATAACGGAGGATAAGTAAATGCCGTTTTTTCACCATTCATTAATCCTTCACCATTAACCTGGTGGCAAGACTGACATTTATCAACATATACCTGATATCCTTTTTTCGGATCAGCAGCGCGTTTCATAAAAGCCAATTCTTTGAATCCGGATCCCGCAGGTTTGTTTCCTTTTGGCACGTCTTTACCAATCCACTGAATGTAAGCTGTAATTGCCTGCATTTCTTTAGAAAGGGTATCCAAAGCTTTTCCGTTTAAGCTTCGCTCAAAGCAATCATTCACTCTCTTGTAAATATTTTCAGTTTTTCCGGAGCGAGCTCTGTATTTAGGATACGTAGAAGCAACGGCGCTGTAATTATTACCAAACACAACAGTGCCTGCGCTCAAATGGCAGTTCTGACAATTCATTCCATTGGTTGAAAATTTCGATATGGTTCCTTTTTCTCCAAAATATATTGCGGTATGAGCAATTAATTCTTTGCCATACAAAACCATTTCTTTTTCTCCCTCAACCAATGTTAATTCCTCCGGTGCCTTCCAATAGCTCGTCGTATCAATTTGTTTTAAAGCTTGAAGTTTTCCAGCTTCCGTAAAGTTACCATTGGAATCAGCCTGAGGAATATCCATCGTTGGTTTTTCTGCGGGAGTATATTCAGGTAGGTAATTATACAATAAAACAGAAAGTACAACAATAATAAATATTAAAGCAATGATGACATTGATCAGTTTTGAAATTACTTCTGCGTAATTATGTTTATCATCGTTTTGTTCCTGCTCCATAAACTATTAATGCGGCAATTTATCTTTAAAATAACCATAAACCCATGTTCCGGCTAAGGCACTTAAAAAAGTGATGATCACTACCGTGAAACCGCTTCCTATTTGCGCAAACAAAGGACCCGGACATGCGCCTGTAATGGCCCAACCAAGACCAAATATTAATCCACCGATTATCTGTCCTTTATTAAAAGTTTTAGGGGTAAGAATGACATGTTCTCCATCTTTGGTTTTGAGATTAAATTTTTTAATGATAAAAACAGAGATCATTCCCACCACAACCGCTGTTCCAATAACACCATACATGTGAAAGGATTCGAATCGAAACATTTCCTGGATACGAAACCAACTCACGATCTCTGCTTTTACAAACACAATCCCGAATAAAATTCCAATGAACGCATACACTAAATTTGCGGTCCATGGTTTTTTAATTTCCGAATTATTAATACATGTTGCCTTTATTTCAAACTCATCATTTTCTACATTTTTTAAATTTTCTGTTGTCATGATTTAATTATCAAAGGTTTAATAAAAAAGGTAAAATCAGCCATGTCATGGCAAAGCCACCTGCCATAAAACAACAGGTAGCAATTAATGAAGGCCATTGTAAATTGGATAAACCCATAATGGCATGGCCACTGGTGCAACCACCGGCATAACGAGTTCCAAAGCCAACTAAAAAACCACCAACAACCATGAAAATAAATCCGCGAAGAGTTAGTAAACTTTCCCAACTAAAAATATCGGTTGGTAATAAATGTTCAAAGTCTCTCACATTATTAGCCAATAATGCTTCCTTGGTGCTTTCGGCAATTATCATAGGGTTGGGATTAGTCAATATATATGTGGCGATTACTCCACCAACAGCAACTCCACCAACAAAGAATAAATTCCATGCTTCTTTTTTCCAATCGTATTTAAAAAATGTGATATCTCCCGGGAAACAGGCTGCACAGATATGCCGAAGGGATGAGGAAACTCCAAAAGATTTATTTCCGATTAATAAAAGGGCCGGAACCGTTAAGCCAATGAGCGCACCAGCAATGTACCAGGGCCAGGGTTGTTTTAATAATTCTAACATGGGCTTCTTATATAAATTATTTATTTTTAGGAATTTTATAACCTATTTGTTTTCTTAAAACAAATAGGTTATTTATAAGTACCTCGTTAGGTCTTATTATATCTGATATTCTTTGCCATATTTAAATTTTTAAGGTTTCGCAAAATGCAACACCTTAATCTTAATAAGCGATCTTTTTCAATTTTGCTTTCACTGTATCATTCGGCTCTACCAATGGTAAACGAACCGTTGGCTTCGTGATATTTTTTTGAGCCAACACAACTTTTACTCCGCCCGGATTTCCATCTGCAAACAATTGCTCGGTGATCTCCAATAATTTGTAATGTAATTTTTGTGCGGCTTTAAAATCATGAATCAAAGCCGACCGAACCATATCACTGTAATCTTTAGGATATGCGTTTGCCACCACGGAGATTACACCATCTGCCCCGCTTGCAATTAAAGGAAGTGTCAGATTATCATCACCACTGATGATTAAAAAATTATCAGGACGATGTTTGATGATCTTCATGACCTGCTCAACATTTCCACTGGCTTCTTTAATAGCGATGATATTTTTAAACTCTGTTGCCAAACGAATAGTTGTATCCCATGCAATATTAGAAGCCGTGCGTCCCGGCACATTATATAAAATAATTGGCAATGGACTGGCTTTTGAAATGGCTTTGTAATGCTGGTAAATGCCTTCCTGGGATGGTTTATTATAATATGGAGAAACAGAAAGGATCGCATCAAAATCACTTAACTTGTCTTTATTCAACTGATCTACTAATTCAGCGGTATTATTACCCCCTACTCCCAAAACTAAAGGAAGACGTTTTTTATTTACCTTCACAATATGTGAAATCACTTGTTGCTTTTCTTCTTTGGATAAAGTCGCTGTTTCACCGGTTGTACCCATCACTACAATATATTCAACACGGCCCTTAATTAAATATTCCACTAATTTGGTTAATGCAGGAAAATCAATTTCTGCTTTTGTAGTAAATGGTGTTACGATAGCCACACCTGTACCAGTAAAATTTAATGCTTGTTTCATGAGTTTTTTGTTGGTTTAATCATATTCAAATATACTATTACTTGTTTTAAGTATTCGGAACTATTCATTGTTTTATTAGTATTTATGGTAATATCAAAAGCCGGATTCTCAAAATTAGCTATCTTACATTTAGCAGCTAGTAATTTACTTAATGCTAAAGATTTTATTTGTTCTATCGTTCCCATGTTAATTAATACATCAAAAGTTGTATTCAATTTTTGCAAAGCCTTATCTGTTGGCACCTCAAAAAAACTGAATTGCTTTTTATCAAAAATAGTATGTTCGAAATGTGGTTTAGGTACCTGCTCTTGTTTGCCGTTACAAATAACAGCAACATGAACAGAGATCTTATCTTTCTGACACGTATTGATAAAATCAACGATATCACTTAATTGATTGTCGCAGGCAATGATCAATACTTTTGACAGTTGGTTCCAGGACACAAATTGATGTGCAATTTTTATCACGTCAAGGCGTGATTCTTTTTTAGAAAGTAAATAGGTAGATATGTTATTGAGTAGGGACATTTTGTTTATTGTCAGTTCTAGCATAGTCAAGATTATTCTTGTTTTGCATTGATAACATTACATTTAATAAAATTAAACTAATTCAGATGAAACATAGTTGAATCAGAATTCGATAATACAGATTACTTCTCAAATATAATTAAAATCCTTTAATTAGGATAATTACTAAATTTAGTATTTATCATAGATTGCCGTTCAGATTATTTAAAATGAAAACCAAAGTTTGATTCGTAACGAAAGAGAAGTAAGATATAAAACCCAAACTTACCTTAAATACCCAAATTATTTTCCACATCAAATAAATTTGGATGGTTCTCATGAACTGGCATAATACATTATAATATTGCGAATAGAAATAACTATATTATTGTTAAAAAAATACAACAATAAATTCAATAATATTTAAAATCTTATTTTTAAATATTATCAATGCTAAAACTATAATGCACCTTTCAAATAATTTCACTTTCATAAAAATAATTTTATGTGTATTATTTGTAAATTCATTTAGTAAAGTCAATGCGCAATTTAAAATAATTGGAAATGTAGTAGATACTACAAATACTCCTTTATCATATTGCACATTAGCATTAGTTAAATCGTCAGACAGTAGTATTGTAAAAGGCAGCATTACGAGCGAAAACGGACAATTTGTTTTTGAAAATATTCAAGCAGGTAATTATCTTATAAAAGTTTTTTCAATTGGATTCAAAGAAGGGTATTATAATCCATTTATATTTGATAGTTTATCTAATTATAATGTCCAAACTATTATTGTAAAATCAAATGCCATCAAATTAAATGAAGTTTCTGTTGTTGCTATGAAAAAAACAATTGAAATGAAAGATGGAATGATGATAATGAATGTTGAAAATAGTCCTTTAACTTCTGGAAATACAGTATTTGATTTAATAAAAAAAATCCCAGGTGTATTTATTGATAATCAAAATAACATAATTTTAAGTGGCAAAGGTGCTTTAAGAGTTATGATAAATGGACAACTTCAACGTATTTCAAACGAACAATTAATTTCGATATTAATGGGTATGAATGCAGAACTTGTTAGTAAAATAGAAATCATGAAAAATCCATCAGTTAAATATGATTCCGAAGGATCAGGTGGTTTAATAAATATTGTATCTAAAAAAGTTAAAGTAATGGGGCTAAGTGGCTCTGTTAATTCAAATATCAATAAAGGCGATTTTTATCGTGGTAGTATTGATGGTTCAATTAATTATAAGTTTAACAAACTAGCAATTTTTAGCAATTTTGGCTATGGCAATAGAATTTTCAATACTGATTATCAGTTTAATCAAGACCTTAATAATTTGGGTTCACTTACATATCTTAAACAAAACGGTAGTGTAAAAAAAACTCAACAATTATATCATTATAGTTTGGGCACAGATTATTATGTTAATAAAAATAATACAATTGGTTTTTTAATATCTGGTGGCATAACTTCTGCGCCTTCTTCAAACATTTCAAGAAACAATGTAACTGGGTATAGCATTTACCCTTATAGTTATACGACATCATCGCTTCAATTAGCTGATAATTTTTCTAATCCCAATTATAATGTAAACGCAGAACACAAATTTGATACATTAGGTACTGTGCTTAATTTCGCTGCCGATTATTCAGATTTTAAGGAAAAAAAGAATAAATTAAATGAAAACCTTTTTTTTACTCAAAATGATTTAATTGCTCAGCCCGAAAAGACGTTTAAAAGTAACACTAATTCAAGGTTTCAATTATTTACACAAAAGCTTGATTTTACTAAAAAAATTATGGGTGGTGTAACTTTAGAATCTGGGATTAAAGTAACTACAGTTCAAAATAAAAACAGCTATATATTTGAAAGAAAAAATGTTACAACTAATAATTTTGAAAAAGATAGTTCTTTATCAAACAATTTTACCTACAACGAAAATATTTATGCCGGATACATAAATTTTAAAAAAGAATACAAAATCGCTACAGTTCAATTAGGTAGTAGGTTTGAAAAAACAATTGTTGCTGCAAAAGATGAAGCTTTGTTTAAGCTTACTAGAAATTATTTTAACTTTTTCCCCAACATATCTATAGACTATCATAAATCAGATAAACATACCTTACAACTAAGTTTATCAAAACGAATAGAAAGACCAAGTTATAACGATATAAATCCTTATGTTTCTTATGATGATTATTTTAGTGCATCAAAAGGAAATCCATTTTTAGTTCCCGTAATAAATTACAATGCTTCTTTAGCTTATGTTTACAATCAAACAATCTATAATACCATTGGCTATTCTGTTAATAATAATAGCATTGTTAATATTGATTTAAAATTAGATAGTACGAATTTGGTAACAAATACAATGAAAAACATCAACAGTTACACGGTAATCTATTACAGTTTGTATTATCAAAAAGAAATACGTTCGTGGTGGAATACAAGTGTCTCAAGTGACATTTATACTCAAACATTTAAAGGTAACGTTAATAATACGTCGTTTAATCGCACTCATATTGCCTATCAGGCGGTTATAAATAATGACTTCTTACTTTTTAAAAAGTATAAATTAATGGTAAATGGTTATTATTTTAGCCCAACAATTTATAGTACAGCTAAAAGCTCTAATTTTTGGTGGGTCGATTTAGGTTTAAAAAAAACTTATTTCAAAGACAAGTTAACTTTCAATTTAACTTTTTCGGATATTTTTCAAACAAACAATTATACAACCGTAATTCAGTTTCAAAGTCAAAATAACTTTTATAAAGGAGTAAAAGACACAAAAAGAATTTCGTTTTCTGTAATTTATAAATTCGGAAAACTGAAAATTGACAACCGCCAAGTTCAGAGTAATGATTCAGAAAAAGCTAGGTTAGATAGTCAAATGAAAAAGTGATTTCTGTTGTATTCTTGCTTATTGAAATACACAACTGAGGGTTTTCTATTTTGTGTTATGCAGCCTTGTGTTTAGCCTACCGTAATTTAGAAAGCTCCATAACTTACTAAACACTGACAGTTTTTAGGGAACTTTGACAACACTTTAAAAATTAAGCAAAGGATTTTACGGAAATATGCCAGGGAGTTAGGGAACTGTGACGGCTTTTCTGCACTCTCCTTCGTTCCTACGTTTTAATTGCAGCCGCCAATTTTTTTAATTTAGCCGGCATTTTACCCGGAGGCATTACAAAATCTATACAGCCTGAAGCCTGAGCAGTGAGGGGCATGTGTGGCACTTCGGCAGACTCGTCTTGGGCAAAAGTTATTCCGCCGTTTGCTTTAATCTTTTCACATCCTTCTGTTCCATCGCCATCATACCCGGATAGTACAATACCTATGGCGCGTGTGCCCATCGCCTCTGCTAAAGAAGTAAAAAAAACATCTATCTGCTTGTGCCCATAAGAGCGCGGGGATAAAACTTTAAAAGCAAAGTTTTTAATGAGAAGATCAGCGTCGTTAGGAATCACATATACATGATTCTTCCGTATCGGCATCTTATTAGTAGCAACGATTACAGGCATTTTAGTGTAACGAGACAAAATTTTAGCTAAATAACTATAAGCGGTAGGATTCATGTGAGAAATTATAACAAAGGCCATATCTGTATCAGACGACAGTGCAAGCAGTATCGACTTGTATGCATTAAGTGCGCCAGATGAGCCACCAATACCAACAATGAATTTCGGATGTAGCGCACCCACGACTCTTTTAGCGTTCATTTATTTATTTATTTATTTATTTATTTATTTATTTATTTATTTATAATAAATGAATAAATAAAAATTATCCTTTGGCTGATTTTACATCTATACCGCTACTTTCTTTCTTTTCCGGTTTAGAAGTTGGGGTAGAGCCAACTTCTAAATATATATTCTGCGAATACGTTTTTCACTCGCTTTTTCTTCTAATTCTCTATCGATGATCCATTGTTAATTAGTGAAGATAAGCCAATTTCACAACTCGTACCTAAGTTTTAATTTCAGCTGCCAATCTTTTTAATTTACCAGCAATTTTTTCGGGAGGCATCACGAAATCAACATTGCCAAAATCCTGAGCCATAAGAGGCATGTTAGGCACTTCGGCAGAAACATCCTGAGCAAAGGTTATTCCTCCTTTTTCTTTGATCCGCTTGCATCCCCGTGTGGCATCTCCCTTATACCCGGATAAGACGACGCCTATTGCACGTGCGCCTATTGCCTCTGCTAAAGAAATAAAAAATAAATCTATCTGATTTTGCCCATGAGCGCGTGGAGATATAATTATGAAGGTATCGTCTTCAATGAAAAGATCTAGGTCAGAAGGAATCACATATACATGATTACGCCGTATCGGCATTTTTTTGGAAGCCACAATTACCGGCATTTTAGTGTGACTTTCCAAAATCAAAGCTAACTCGTTATGAGCGCTCGGACTCATAGGAGAAATGATGACAAAAGCCATACCTGTATCAGACGGCAGAGCCTCCAAGAGCGCTTTGTATGAAGGAAGTGCTCCGGCTGAGCCGCCAATACCAACAACGAAATTAGGATGTAATGCGTCCACGCCCCTTCCAGCTCGCATTAAATATTCTTTTCTTTCTTCTTTGATTTTCCGGAAATACCGGTACCGATTCTTTTTTTCGGATCGGGGCTCGAAGTAGACTCAGCTTCCATTGGTTCTAATGAGATTCCATCATCACTCAAAACCAATTTGTGTATGTCACTTGAGTGACCAGTGCCGCGGGATTTAACAATATAGAGTCCGCGAATACGTTTTTTACCCACTTTTTCTTCTAATTCTCTAACTACGATCCAGGTGTCAATTAGTGAAGATACGCCAATTTCACCGCTCGTGTCATTTACTGCGGTTGAAGAAACGAGACTCGTAAAAAATCCGGTTATGGTGTTTGATTTTAAAAGATCGATCATGCGGGTGATCATCGAACGAACTTCTCGTGGGCTTCCCTCTCCAATAAGACTTGTGAGGGGATCTAACACAACAGATTGTGGTTTAAACTCTTCAATGGTCTTATATAGATCGAGTAAATGTTTTTCTAAACCAAAAAAGGTTGGTCTGGTGGATTGAATCTTTAAGAGTCCTTTTTTTATCCATGGTTCAAAAAGAAAACCTATCGATTTCATGTTTTGAGTAAGTTGTCCGGCTGATTCTTCGTAGGACAAGAAAAGACAGCGTTCTCCACGTTTACATGTTTCTATGGCAAATGCAGCAGCTAAACTTGTTTTTCCGGTACCGGCAGTACCCGAAGCAAGTATGGTGCTGCCTTTTGTATATCCTTTACTCTTAAACAATTTATCGAGCGATGGAATTCCGGTTGAAACTCTTTTAGCTGTTCCCGGTTGATCCAATCCTGCTGAAGTGATAGGAATTACTGAAAGTCCATCGTCATCTATTACAAATGGAAATTCGTTTGTTTCGTGTTTTGAACCACGATATTTAATCACACGAATTCTACGAACGGAAACTTCGTCATCAACTCTGTTATCGAGAAGAATGATGCAATCGGATACATACTGCTCTATGCCGTGATGCGTATAAGAATCTTCTTCCGGCTCACCGGTAACGATTGCCGTAACTCCTTTGTCTTTAAGCCATCTAAAAAGTCTTTTGATCTCTAACCGAAGAATGCCATCATCCGTGATGCCTGCAAAAAGAGATTCAAGAGAATCTAAAACTACACGTTTAGCGTTAACGGAATCTATGGCATGTTCCAGGCGAACGAATAGTCCTTCGAGATTAAAATCTCTCTGTTCAATATCTTTGCGTTCTAACACAACATGCTCAAGCGCAATTGTTTTTTGCGCAACAAGTGCTTTTAAATCCAGGGTGAGAGAAGCCACATCTTTATAAAGTTCATCTGCTGTTTCTTCAAAGGACATAAACACGCCATTTTCTTTGTATTTGACACCATTGATCAAAAAATCAATCCCAAAAAGAGTTTTTCCTGAACCGGCACTTCCACTAATTAAAGTGGTTCTGTTTTTCGGAAGCCCGCCTTTTGTAATCTCATCAAAGCCCTTGATGCCGGTTAAGCATTTCTGTATTTTTTTAAGCTTAGGAGTGATTTTTATTTTGGTAGTTTTTTTCATCAGATAATAATTTTTTATTGGTAAGCTAAACAATTCTATTTACGAGCGCGAATTCACAGGATCGGGAAAAATAGAACATTGCCAAATATTAATACTTGGCATTTTGCTACAAGATATAATACTTTGAAATTCAGTGATCAATAGTTCGCTGAAAGGGTATTTTAAATAGTTTAAAAAGTGAGTTGGAGAGTTGAGAAACAAGCTGTAATAAAAATTAAATGTATGTTTTCAGTTAATTGAAATCAGGAACGTGGGATTTTCAGAAAAATCGAAAAAAATATAATATATTTTAAATTATATTGCTGTTAAAAGAGTTCGAATTTTTCCGGCTCACAAGTTCTAATGTTATTAAAAGCAAGCTTTATTTTTTCACAAAAAAAACGCGAGAAGCATGAACTTTAGTAAAAAAGCAGCATTTTTTTAATCAATTAAATAAATAGTTCCAGAGGAACTTAACCTTATTAATAGCAATAAACACAGTAAGAAAAATTGCTCCAGCGGAGCAAAACATTAATTATTTTTGTTTGGCTACTCTGTAGCCAGTTATACAACCATCATCTGGTTTTATAACTAATATTTTGCTCCTATGGAGCAATAAAATAAAAACTAACAAAACAAGTAAGTGACTTTTTGAGGGGCGACTTTACATGCTGTGTTTCCATGCAAAGCAAATCCAAATAATAAGTACAAAAAAAATAAATGAGAAAGACGAATAAAAAAAATCCCGGCTATTCACCGGGATTTGTAATGTATTTAATTTAAATTAAGCTGTCACAGAAGCCAGTACAGAATTCATGCTTCTTACGGCATCTGCACTCTTTGCAAATAAAGCTTTTTCTTCATCGTTTAAGTTAAAGTCAACGATTTTTTCCCAACCATTTTTACCAATGATTACAGGAACACCCATACAAATATCAGTTTGCCCATATTCTCCTTCTAACATCACGCTGCAAGGAATTAATTTTTTTTGATCGTTTAAGATACTGTCAACAATAGTTGCAACAGCCGCTCCCGGCGCATACCATGCAGATGTACCTAACATCCCTGTTAAGGTTGCGCCACCAACCATGGTATCAGCTGCTGCTTTTTTCAATGTATCAGCATTCAATGTTTGAGAAACCGGTACGCCATTATAAGTTGCTAAACGTGTTAAAGGAATCATAGTTGTATCACCATGCCCACCGATAACAACTCCTTGTACATCACTTGCCGGAGCATTTAACGCTAAAGATAAATAGCAATTGAAACGGGCACTATCTAAAGCACCACCCATACCGATAATTTGGTTCTTTGGCAATTTACTTCCTTTTAATGCTAAATAAGTCATTGTATCCATTGGATTGGAAACAATGATAATAATTGCATTTGGAGAATGTTTCAATACATTTTCAGTTACTGTTTTTACAATTCCTGCATTGATACCGATTAATTCTTCACGAGTCATTCCCGGCTTGCGGGGAATACCAGATGTAACAACTACAACATCAGATCCAGCTGTTTTAGAATAATCATTTGTGCTTCCACTGATCTTTGTATTGAAACCATTTAATGAAGCTGTTTGCATTAGATCCAATGCTTTTCCTTCTGCGAAGTTTTCTTTAATATCTAAAATTACTACTTCACTGGCAATTCTTCTTAGTGCAATATATTCTGCACAGGTAGCTCCTACATTTCCGGCGCCGATAACTGATACTTTTGTCATACTGTTTATTTTTTTATGTTTTTAATTTTAAAGTTTCAATCTTATTTGTCACACTGAGCGAAGTCGAAGTGTTATTAATTTAAAGCTTGTCCTCCGACTGCGCTCAGGATGACAAGCTTTTTTGATTTTTCAAAATTGATTAAGCATCAATCTTCGCATATTTCGCATTTTGCTCGATAAATTCTCTACGCGGAGGAACTTCATCGCCCATTAGCATAGCAAACACTCTATCTGCCTCTGCCGCACTGTCGATAGTTACTTGGCGTAAAGTACGAACTGATGGATCTAATGTTGTTTCCCATAACTGGATCGCATTCATCTCACCCAAACCTTTATAACGCTGAATATTTACACTTTCAGGTTTATCGCCACCTAAAATTTTCACCTGTTCTGCACGGTCAATTTCATTCCAGCAATACGCCTGCTCTTTTCCTTTTTTTACTAAATACAAAGGAGGCGCAGCAATATATACATGTCCTTTTTCAACTAATTCTTTCATGTGACGGAAAAAGAACGTTAAAATTAAAGTCGTAATATGAGATCCATCTACATCGGCATCACACATGATCACTACTTTATGGTAACGCAATTTATCCATGTTTAATGCACGGTCATCTTCTTTGGTTCCGCGGAAAACGCCAAGGGCCGTAAAGATATTTTTGATCTCTTCGTTTTCATAGATTTTATATTCCATTGCTTTTTCCACATTCAAAATCTTACCTCGCAATGGTAAAATTGCCTGAAAATCACGGTTACGTCCTTGCTTGGCTGTTCCACCGGCTGAATCACCCTCGACTAAAAACAACTCGCAGGCAAATGGATCATTATTGGCACAATCCGCTAATTTACCCGGTAAACCTGAACCTGACATGACAGATTTACGTTGAACCATCTCACGGGCCTTACGCGCCGCATGACGGGCAGTAGCTGCTAATACAACTTTATCAACTATTAAACGTGCTTGTTTTGGATTTTCTTCCAAATAATTACTTAATGCTTCACTGATTGCCGCATCAACAGCTCCGGTTACTTCGCTGTTTCCTAATTTTGTTTTAGTTTGTCCTTCAAACTGAGGTTCCTGAACTTTAACAGAAACAACGGCCGTTAAACCTTCTCTAAAGTCATCTCCACTGATTTCGAACTTAATATTTTTGAACATGCCGTTCTTTTCAGCATAACCTTTCAAAGTACGGGTTAAACCTCTTCTGAAACCTGCTAAATGGGTTCCTCCTTCATGCGTATTAATGTTGTTCACGTAACTCTGAATACTTTCGCTGTAAGAGTGATTATATAGCATGGCTACTTCAACAGGAATACCATTTTTTTCTCCTTCAATATGGATAACATCATCCATCAACTTCTCCTTACCTCCGTCAATGTACTGAACGAATTCTTTTAAGCCTCCGTCACTGTGAAATATTTCACTATAAATTACTCCATTTTCATCTTTCTGGCGTTCATCTTCTAAAATAATAGTAATTCCTTTATTTAAGAAGGCTAATTCGCGCATACGATTCGCAAGGGTAGCATAGATATACTCACCTGTTGTAAATATGCTCATATCTGGCGTAAAGGTTACTGTAGTACCTCTGTCGGTTGTGTCACCAACCTCTTTTGCAGGATATTGAGGAATACCTTTTCTAAATTCCTGCATGGTAATTTTTCCGTCACGGTGAACTTCAGCAATTAGAGGATCAGACAATGCATTCACACAACTAACCCCTACTCCATGCAAACCACCGGATACTTTATAAGTATCTTTATCAAATTTACCACCGGCATGCAAAACCGTCATAACAACTTCTAATGCACTTACTCCTAACTTTGGGTGAATGCCCGTAGGAATTCCACGTCCATCATCCTTAACACGAATAGAATTATTTTCAAGGATAGTCACCTTAATATCTTTACAGTAACCTGCTAATGCTTCGTCAATCGAATTATCTACTACCTCATATACGAGATGATGTAAACCTTTTACACCAATATCGCCAATATACATAGCTGGCCTCTTTCTAACTGCTTCTAATCCTTCTAATACCTGAATGTTATCGGCACCATAATTGGTCCTGTCTATCGCTGTATTTTCTTCCATAAATTGTGAGATATTCTGATTAAGTATATAATTATTAAATATAGCGATTTTATTGGGTTTTCGGACAGTTTATTTAAAGAATTTTATAAACAAATGTTAATAAAAAAAAGAATTTATTAGGATAAAAAAACAGCAAAATATTTGTTAGTATCCGATCTGTTATTATAAAAAAAACAAACATCAAATTCTTTATTATTATTCCTATTTTTATCGCTTAAAATTCTCTTATGTCAGACATATTTTCTACTGAAGCGTTATTAAGTTTAATTCCATTAACTCTGATGGAAATCTTATTAGGAATCGACAATGTTATTTTTGTATCCATTGTTTTAAGCCGCCTCGACAAGAGCAGAACCAAACAAGCGGGAATGATTTGGATGGTTGTAGGAATCATCATGCGTTTATTGTTCCTGTTTATTTTAGGCTATTTAATAAAAGGAGAACAGGAATTATTTGTCTTATTTGATCATTCCGTTGCATTAAAAGATCTCATTATGTTGGCAGGAGGCCTTTTTTTACTAGTAAACTCTACACTCGAGATCCATAATAAACTGGAAGGGGAAGATCCGGATGAACAACTGAATAAAGATAAAAAAAAACCATCTTCTTTTAAATCAATTATTATTCAAATAATTATTATTGATATGGTATTTAGTATTGATGGTGTAGTTACTGCAATTGGTATGGCAAATAATTTAGCGATCATGATGATTGCTGTTATAATAAGTATGGCTGTTATGTTTTATTTTGCACCAAAAATTTCGGCCTTCATTCATAAACATCCAACTTTTAAAGTATTGGCGCTTTCCTTTTTAGTTTTGATAGCCGTGTTACTCGTTGTAGAAGGAGTTCATGTTGATAAAGTTGAAATCCCTAAAGGGTATATTTATTTCGCTATGGCATTCTCATTTGGTGTTGAACTAATCAATTTAAAAATCAGGAAAAAACATGCCCCTGTTGAATTACGATCGCCAACTTTAAAAGAAGAAAACGAAATATAATACCTTATATATATATATATATATATGTATGAATTTTGTGTGAAATCAACATCTTCCGGATTTTTCTGTTAAAAAAATAAAATAAGATTTGATAATGATTCATTTTTTATTAATTTCGAGTTCGGGATGAAATTAAAAAAGTCAACATATTTTTCATTATTTTTTTTGTTATGCTTTTTAGCTTCATTCAGCGCAGGCAACTATAAAAACCTTCATAGGTCCATATTAAAAGCAGATCTTCAACACCAACTTCATTTATCTTTTACCACACAGGAAAACAATTCAGTTCCTGATACAGAATTTTTATTTGAAGAAAATGGATTCGAATCCGAAAATGATTTTGAGGCTCAAAGACTTCTATTACCTTTTTTTATCTCTTATTTTCAATACGAGTTATTTCAACCCAGACTTATCTCTGCCAAACCTTTAGCAGAAAAACTAACAAACCCGATTTATATTGCGGTTTGCAATTTCCGAATCTGATTTTTAATTGTTTGTCCCTAATAAATAAGGACATTTTCAGCTGTGTTCTATAGTCTGAATTTTCATTTTCAAAACTCACAAAGTTTTATTTGCAGCATTTTCTTAATGCATTTGCAGGAATAAAAAACAATTTAAAAATAAAAATTATGACAACTGAAACAAAAAAAAGATTCATCCCCGCAGATGGTTTAGAAGGATTAAAACAAAATTTCTCAAAAGATGCATTATCAGGTTTCTTGGTGTTTTTACTGGCATTACCATTAAGTTTGGGTATTGCCAAAGCCTCAGATTTTCCAACAATATTCGGATTGGTAACAGCTATTATTGGTGGCGTAGTGGTTAGTTTTTTTGCCGGATCAAGGTTAACTATTAAAGGGCCAGCTGCCGGTTTAATTGCTATTTGTGGCGGGGCAATTGCTGCATTTGGTGGCGGGGATACAGGATGGCATTTAGCTTTAGGGGCTATTGTTGTTGCCGGTATTATACAGATATTATTTGGAGTATTTAAACTTGGAAAGCTGGCAGATTTTTTTCCAGGTGCTGCCATTCACGGAATGCTTGCGGCAATTGGTATTATTATTATGTCCAAACAAATTCATACTCTTTTAGGTATTGATCCCAAAATGTTGAAAGGCAAAGCACCCTTAGAGTTATTAGCGATGATTCCTCAAAGCATCATGCATGAAAATGCACATATCGCGGAAATAGGAATTGCATGTTTAGTGATATTAGTAGGAATGAGTTTTGTTAAACACAAACAGATTAAAAAAATACCGGCTCCTTTAATTGTATTAGCGGTTGCTATTCCATTAGGAATTGCATTAAACATTAAAACCGACAATACGATTTCAAATTTCTCTCTTGTAAAAATCGGAAGTATTTTTGAATCGTTCACCAATGGATCTATTATGAAGGGCGACTTTATAAGCAGAGGCGTTTTTAATGTCGATTTTTCAGCACTCAAAAGTCATACAGGAGATTTTATTCTATATGTAGTACTATTCTCTTTAATTGGAAGTCTTGAATCTTTATTAACAGCAAAAGCAGTTGATAACCTTGATCCTTTTAAACGTAAATCAGATTTTAATAAGGATCTTGTAGCTGTTGGTATCGGAAATTCATTATCGGGTATATTAGGTGGTTTACCAATGATTAGTGAAGTGGCACGTAGTTCTGCAAATGTTAGCAATGGCGCTACAACGCGTTGGGCAAATTTTTTCCACGGTGTATTTTTATTGTTGGCAGTATTAGTTGCTGTTCCCGTTATTGAAATGATTCCTAATGCAGCTTTGGCAGCGATGTTAACCTTTGTAGGTTTCAAATTAGCTCATCCTAAAGAATTCATGCACATGTTTCATGTTGGCAAAGAGCAATTTGTAGTATTTACCACCACGGTTATTGTCACCTTAGCAACCGACTTATTAGTTGGTGTTGGAAGCGGTATTGCTCTTGAGCTGATCATTAATTTATTTAACGGTGCTTCTATCAAAAATTTATTTAAATCAGATGTTGCAGTTTCAAAACAAGGCGAAGATAATTACACAGTTACTGTAAACAGTGGTTTAATGTTTTCTAACATTTTAGGATTTAAAAAAGTATTTGCAACCATCCCTGATGGAAAGCATGTAACTATCGACGTTAGTAAAGCCAACATTGTGGATCATACGTCTCTATTAACTTTAAATGGTTTGGTAGAAGACTATAAAGACAATTTTGGAACCATTAAAGTTGAAGGTTTTAATAACCATACACAACTTGGTCACGCGCCAACATCAACCCGCATTTTAAAATTGAGTTAAGCTCAGAAGACCCTTGCCAGGTCTTGGTTTATAGATTGGTATTTTATTTCATAGTTTTTTATCACCTGTTTTTTAAAGGCCTGGCAAGACCATATTTATTATTTATTTCTTTAAATTATTAATAATGAAAAAAATTATTTTATCAATTGCAATCTGTATTTCGATAAATACAATTGCACAATCACCTAGTGCACGTTTTAAAGATGGTCTCAAAATATATTTAAACGATGACAGTACGCGTTTTATACAAGGAACGGGCCTTGCACAGATTTGGTTCAGGTATAATGATAACAATCCCGGTTCAGCCATTTACGGAACTCCAAAAAAAGAAACCTTTGACGTAGGCTTAAGACGTGTGCGTTACCAGGTAATGGGTCAGGTTACAAAAAAAGTATCATTCTATACACAATTCGGGATCAATAGTTTTAATAGTTTATCAGCGAGGAAACCAGGGCTTTTCTTGCATGATGTAACGGCAGAATATAAAATTTATAAAAACTATTTTACGTTGGGTGGCGGATTAAACGGATGGAACGGAACCAGTCGTTACACGTCATCAGGTGTTGGAAACATATTAGGTATGGATCTTCCAATAATTGAAGAAACAACTAATGATGTCAGTGATCAGTTTGTTAGGAAATTAGGGGTTTATGCAAAAGGACAAGTTGGCCACTTAGATTATCGTTTTGCAGCCGCCAATCCTTTTCCGATCCAGAATTCACTTTCACCGGTAGCAGCATTAAGTGGAACAAACTCTGCTGCTTATTCAACCAAAGCGCCTGAAATGCAATACCAGGGATATGTGAAATGGCAGTTCTTTGATAAAGAAAGTAATCTATTACCTTACAGTGCCGGTTCATATTTAGGTAAAAAACGTGTTCTGAATATTGGTAGCGGATTTACCTATCAAAAAGATGCAATGTGGTACAGAAATCCAAACCTCAATTCTCCCGGCGGAATGGATACTATTTCAACAGCGCTGCAACAATTCGCAGTGGACGTATTTTATGATTCTTATTTAAATAAAGAAAAACAAAATGCGGTTACTGTTTATGCGGCGTATTTAAATTATGATTTCGGCCCAAACTATTTCCGCAATGCAGGAGCCATGAACACCGCCAATGGAACTGTTGGAACAGCCAGCTTTAATGGTGGTGGTAACGCTGTTCCATTAATTGGAACAGGGCAGGTTGCATACGCACAGGCTGCTTATTTATTTAAAAAAGATTTGTTAGGAAAGAATGGCACATTGCAGCCTTATGCCTCAAGTTCATTCGCTATGTATCAAAAAATAAAAGATCCTGTTTTTATATATGATATTGGCGTTAACTGGATCATTGCCGGACAGAATTCTAAAATATCCCTTGACTATCAGAGTAGGCCAATATTCAATGCTGACCTGAATGGCGATATTCATGAAACAAAAAATGCAAGGCGAGGACAGGTTGTTTTACAATACCAGGTGTCCTTTTAATATTACTCAAAGTTCAATTTAATACACATCATGATGAACGCAGAACATACAGGTTTTAATGAACATGAAGTCATTCATGATCTGAAACACTACTTGCCGGCACAAGCCCCGTTAAAAGATTTCATTCACCATAATACACTTCACGCTTTTCAAAAATTAAAATTCGATGAAGCAACCCGAAGTGCCGCAAAAATGTTCGGATATAATGTATCCCTTTCCCTGGATGAATTCAGAAATTTATATCATTCAAAGAAGATTTGTCATGAAAACCTTGAAAGGGTAATCATAGAAAAAAAAGGAAAAGAACATTTGAATGATTGGTTAAACAATACAATTAAAAAAGAGTATGACACTTCTACTTCACCCCGCATAGGAAGCTTTAGGTCAAACTGGAGAAGTTTATACCATATTAATTTAGATTCTGTTACCCATCCCAAAATTTTCAGAATCCTTTGCAGTTATCTTGATCAGGGAATTTCTATCTGGAAATTTCCGGTACATGAAAAAGGTTTTTTAACTTCTATCAGGGAAATAGAAAAAAATAGTTCATCCAGTATTTTCAGAACGGAAAGAGCTAAAAAATTATTTTTAAATACCCGTTGTGAAATAGCTGATTTATTAAAAATATTGGTTGGCGATGAATCTTTATACAAACAATATATTTTTGATCAACAATTTGCGCATCAGGGATGGAGCGGAATGGTTTCAGCAATTGAAAACCAGCCTGAAAGCTTATTGGATCCAAAAAAAATATCAGTTAAAGAACTGATCATTTTAGAGTGCCTATTTGAGATTGATGTTTTGGATAGTAAATTTGATGCGAACTGGGCACCATTAGCAAGCAGAATAAAAGACAAGCCCGTTGACCTTTTTGCAACTGTAGCAGCCACTGAAATAACCGAAGCTATTTACATATGGCAAAATGCTTATGAATGGAGCTATTACGATAGTGTTTTAAATGGATTGCAGCAACTCAAAAAAGATAAACCAAAAAAATCAATGCCAAGTTTTCAGGCCATGTTCTGTATTGATGATCGAGAATGTTCAATCAGAAGATACATAGAAGATAATGATCCTGATTGCGAAACATTTGGTACCCCTGGTTTTTTTGGAGTGGAATTTTATTTTAAACCGGAACATGGGAAGTTTTACAGTAAGCTTTGTCCCGCTCCTGTAACTCCAAAATATTTAATAAAAGAAATTGATACCAATACAATACGAAAAAAAGATGTGCATTTTTCAAGGCAATCTCATTCATTGCTTCGTGGCTGGTTAATTTCCCAGACAATTGGATTCTGGTCTGCGCTCAAATTATTTTTGAATATTTTCAGACCAACGATGAGCCCGGCAACAGCTTATTCATTCAATCATATGGATAAATTTTCTAAGCTGACCATAGAGAACACCAATTCTAATGAAAAAGAAAATGATTTGCAAATTGGGTTTACCATTGAAGAAATGGCAAACCGCATTGAAGCACTTTTAAAAAGCATTGGACTTGTAAAAGATTTTGCACCACTTGTGTATATTATTGGTCATGGATCAAGCAGTGTCAACAATCCTCATTATGCTGGTTATGATTGCGGAGCCTGTTCAGGAAGACCCGGTTCTGTAAATGCACGCGTGGCTAGTTTTATGGCTAACAAAAAACATGTCAGAACAATTCTGGCGGAAAGAGGAATTACGATTCCTGACTCGACTCAATTTTTAGGAGGTTTGCATGACACATGCCGTGATGAAGTTGGATTTTATGATGAATCAGCTTTATCGTCCATAAATTCAGGACTTCACCAAAAAAACGGCCACGTATTCAGCAATGCGCTGGACTCTAACGCAAAGGAACGTTCAAGAAGATTGGTTTCTATTGACACTACTTTAAGCGCTAAAAAAATCCATGAACAATTAAAAACACGTTCTGTATCTATTTTTGAACCTCGTCCCGAGTTAAATCACGCAACCAATGCCTTATGCATTGTTGGTGGCAGGAATTTTACTAAAGGATTATTCTTAGATAGGCGTTCATTTTTAAATTCTTATGATTACAGAATTGATTTGGATGGAAAAATTTTAACCAATATCATGAAACCACTTGGCCCAGTTTGCGGTGGTATCAATCTCGAATACTTTTTCTCGAGAGTGGATAATCAAAAATTAGGAGCAGGCACAAAATTACCACATAACGTGATGGGACTTTTTGGAGTGGCAAATGGTATTGACGGAGACCTTAGGCCAGGTTTACCAAGTCAAATGATTGAAGTGCATGATCCTGTAAGATTATTGATCATTGTAGAACATTTCCCTAATATCGTTTTAAATGTAATCAAATCGATGGATGCCATGTATGAATGGTACATCAACGATTGGATCAACCTAGTAGCTGTTAACCCTGAAACTAAAGAGATGCATTTATTTAAAGAAGGTGTTTTTATTCCTTATCAACCCATTCCACAGAAAATTGAAGTTGTTTCAGATATTACTCCTATTGTTGAATCCACATTAGATAACATTCCGGTTTATCTCATTAATAAAATTTAAAATCATGATGCACTCATTCATATACTTTTTTATAGGCCTTCCTTTTATAGGATTTCTCCTAAGCTTAATTACACCACGGAACCGGGAAAACCTTATTTCCAAAATCGCGATCTATACGGTAGGCTTGCATTTCATTAGTTTTGTAGCGTTTGCTGGTTACTGGCTTTGTAATGGCCATCCCACAATAGATTTCAAAAACCTGGTTTTATTCCGCTCCACTGGCTATGAATTTTTTATTGATTTTTGTTTCGATAAAATCACATTAGTTTATATGCTGGTTGGTGCTTTTTTAACATTCCTCGTAACAATTTACTGTAGTTATTATTTACACAGAGAAAGTGGATATAAGCGTTTCTTTAATACTATCCTGTTCTTTTATGTAGGTTATAACATGACTGTGTTTTCTGGAAATCTTGAAACCTTATTTGTAGGCTGGGAAATATTAGGGATCTCTTCTTTTTTATTAATCGCTTATTACCGCGACCGTTATTTACCGGTAAAAAATGCCTTCAAGGTGTTTTCTATTTATAGGCTGGGAGATGTTGGATTGATACTGGCTATGTGGATGGCGCATCATCTCTTTCATGAGAACATCACATTCCTGCAGTTACAAAATGATGAATTAGTCAGCCACCATTTAGAAAATCATACCATCATCGGAACCTTTGTTGCTTTAATGATACTAATTACTGCTGCGGCAAAATCAGCCCAGTTACCTTTCTCTTCATGGCTGCCAAGAGCCATGGAAGGCCCCACTCCATCCAGCGCCATTTTCTATGGATCTCTTTCTGTTCATTTAGGTGTATTTTTATTATTAAGAACCTTTCCACTTTGGGAGCACCAGTTTTCCGTAAGAATCATCATTGTTGTTTTAGGATTAACCACAAGTATTATAGCAACAGGAATCGCGCGTGTGCAATCTTCCATTAAAAGCCAGATCGCATATGCATCAGTTTGCCAAATTGGTTTGATATTTATTGAAGTAGCCTGTGGTTTTGAAACGCTGGCTCTATTCCACTTTGCAGGTAATGCTTTTTTAAGGACCTACCAGTTATTGGTTTCTCCTTCATCGGTAAGTTATTTAATAAAGGAGCAGTTCTATAATTTTGTTCCTCGTCCAACTTCCCTCGAGGATTCTTTTTCTAAAAAAATTAAATACACCTTTTACATCCTCAGCTTAAAAGAATTTAATTTAGATACTTTCATATACCAGCTATGGCGCCCTTTAAAAATAATAGGAAGAGCACTGAACTTTGTCAATTCCAGAAACGTGCTTTATTACTTTGTTCCAGCGTATATCCTGGGTTTAATTTGTTTGTATTTTGAATCTGGTATACCAACTCAAATTCATAACTTCTTGCCAACTTTCTTTTCATTCATAGGTTTTGTTATGGTTTTGAAATCATATACCGAGCGAAAAAATGTACATCTTGCGTGGATCCTCATTATCATGAATCATTTCTGGATCGCGTTGGCAATTTCATTTAATGAACATTACATGTATACACAATCTTTATTATACCTGAGCGGAATTGTTGTGATGGGTATTATTGGTTTTATCACTATTCAAAAATTAAAAACCATTGAAGAACATGTTGATTTGAACCTGTTTAACGGTCATGCCTATGAACATCCAAAATTTGCTTTTGTATTCTTATTGTCTTGTTTAGGATTAACCGGTTTTCCAATCACACCAACTTTTATCGGAGAGGACATTATTTTCAGTCATATCCGTGAAGACCAGGTTGCATTGGCATTCTTTACAGCTTCCAGTTTGATCATTGATGGAATTGCCGCCATAAGGATATACTCAAGGGTATTCCTCGGTCCGCATATCAAAACCTATCATCAAAGCGCTTTTAAATCATCTTAATTCAACTCAATGATTACTATTAGTTTTGTAGTGTTTTTAATTTTTTTTAGTACTATGGTATCTTCACAAGAAGACACCATGACAAAAACCAACTGGTTTACTTTACATGCGCAGGAAACAACGGTTAGTCAATTTCGTTCAAAATTTAATGCCAAATATACAGGAAGTCATAGTCAAACAAACGAAGAACAATGGGCTACAACACTTACTAGTACAATATTTGCCGGAGTGAAATTATGGAAAAATGCATATGCTGTTTTTAATCCTGAGATAGCAGGAGGTTCTGGACTGTCATCTGCATTTGGTATTGCGGCATTTACCAATGGAGAAGCATTTAGAGTAGGAACTCCGGAGCCAAAAATTTATATCGCACGTGCTTTTTTAAGACAAATAATTCCATTAACAAAAGAAAAAGAATGGCAGGAAGAGAGTGAAAATAAATTAGCTCAAAATATTCCAACAACATATTTTGCACTAACAGCAGGTAAAGTTTCAATTGCTGATTATTTTGACGATAATTCTTTTTCTCACAACCCCAGAACACAATTTTTAAGCTGGGGGCTAATGAGTAACGGAGCGTGGGATTATCCTGCGAATACAAGAGGATATACGCCAAGTGTCATTGCTGAATTTATAAGTAAAAAAATAGAAATACGTTATGCTATTAGTATGATGCCGGTAAATGCAAATGGAAATATAATGGATAAAAATGTCTCAAAGGCTAATGCTAATTCTTTTGAAATAAAGTACAAATACAAGATTAAGAATCATCAAGGTAAGATCAGTGTTTTAGCATTTTACAATACAGCCTTTATGGGAAGCTATAATGCTCAAAATATTATCAGCACACCAGATAGTTTAAGTTCAGGTTTTTATGCAAATGCTTATTCTATTGTCGCCAGTCGTCAATATGGCCGGAGTAAATATGGATTTGGATTAAATGCAGAACAAAATATAACTGATAATGTAGGTGTATTTGCAAGAGCATCGTATAATGACGGAAAAAATGAAACCTGGTGTTTTACGGAAATAGATAGAGCGTTTAGTATTGGCAGTTATATAAAAGGCACTAAATGGAAAAGAGAAAAAGATGTGATTGGTTTTGCGTATTGCCTCTCAGGTCTATCCCAAGAACATGCGGATTACTTATCAAAAGGAGGTTTAGGTTTTATAATAGGAGATGGTAAATTAAATTATAGAAATGAGCATCTTTTTGAAACTTATTACAGTTTATCTTTATGTAATGGGAACATTATTCCATCATTTGACTATCAATACATTGTAAATCCTGCCTATAATGCTGACAGAGGGCCGATAAGCATATATTCCATAAGACTTCACATGAGTATTTAATGATATATAAAATAATGACAAGCATCGTAATCAGAATTGCACTATTTTTTTATAAAAAAATCAATATTAACTTCTGATATATAAAATCAAAATTAAAAAAAAAATCAATCCTTATGCGCTCTATACTATTACTGTGTTTTACATTAGGATATGCCTTTAATGGCACTTCCCAAGTGCAGCAAATATCAATAACATTGGAAGAAGCAGAAAAAATATTTCTGCAAAATAATTTAACGTTATTGGCAAAGCAGTACAATATTAGTGCGAAACAAGCACTTATTATTCAGGCAAAAGCTTATCCCAATCCAACATTTAATGCTGATTTTAATGTGTATGATCCTCAGCACAATCAGGTATTTCATGTAGACAGCTCAGGTCAAAAATCTTTTCAGATACAACAATTAATAATTTTGGGAGGAAAACGCAAAACAGAAATTGATATTGCCAAACAAAATAAAGTTTTAGCGGAATCTGAATTTGCGGAATTACTAAGAGCTTTAAAATTACAACTATATCGTAATTTTTACAGCATCATCGAGCATAAAACTGTTATTGCAAATTTTCAGAAACAGTTAAACATTTTAGATACCATTATTGGTGCTTATAATGTGCAAGTAAATAAAGGCAATATTCCATTAAAAGACGTTATTCGTCTAAAATCTGTATATATAAAAATCAACAACAATAAATCTGAATTATCAACTTATTATAATGAAGAACAAAAAAAAATAAAAATACTATTGCAAATAAATCAAGATATTACACCTGTTATTTTAGAAGATGAATATAATTTTTTTACCGATTTAAAACCTATCACCGATCTTCAAACCATTGCATTAAGTAACAGACCTGATTTAAAAATAGCTGATGAATCCACTATTATCGCTGCTCTTTACCTTAAACTACAAAAAAAACAAGTCGTCCCTGATATTGCAGTAAATGGCAGTTACGACCAAAGAGGGGGGGCATTTCGTAACCAAATTAATGCTGGAATTACCATGCCGTTACCAATCACAAATACAAATCGGGGAAATGTAAAAGCTGCTGAATTTGATAAAAAAGCAATGGAAGTATATCTTCAGGAAAAAAAACTGGAAATTGAATTAGATATTCAAGAAGCCTGGTTAAATATGCAACGAAGTATTTTAGAATACCGTAAAGTCAAAACTATGTTTAATGATGATTTTACACAAGTTAATATTGGCGTCAACAATAATTTTTCAAAAAGAAACATTTCCATTCTTGAATTTGTTGATTTTGTTGAAGCCTATAATGAATCATTGGCCGAGTTTGAACGGATTAAAACACAGTTAGCCATTTCGGCTGCAGAAATAAATTTTGTAACAGCAACTAAAGTATATTAAAATATGAAACATGTAACCCTTTATCAAGCATTAAATATTTTACTGATTGTATCTATAACATCATGTAAAACAAAACCAACCGAAGAAGTATCAAAAGATTTTGAATTATCTGATACCACTATGAAACACTGCGTATTTACTGAAGCTAAATTACAGGAGGTAAAAAATGAACTTAAATTATTTGGAAAAGTAACGGCAGACAATAACAAGATGGCCCATGTATATCCCATAACCGGCGGTATTGTAGCATCCATTAATGTTGAGCTTGGAGATTTTGTGAAACAAGGTCAATTATTAGCCATTGTAAAAAGTAGCGAAGTTGCAGATTTCCAACGTCAATTATTAGATGCGAAGTCCGATGTTGCGTTAGCAGAAAAAAACGTACAAGTTGCAAAAGATTTATATAACGGGAAATTAAATTCGGAAAAAGAAGTCATTGCATCAGAAAAAGAATTAGAAAAAGCTACAGCAGAACTCAATAGAATTAATGAGGTGTATTCTATTTATCATCTAAAACAAGGTTCAGAATATAGTATTACTGCTCCAATAAGTGGGTTCATTGTAAACAAAGATATTACACAGAATGAAGAATTAAGAAGTGATAGAACAGAAGAAGTATTTTCAATAGCACAAATAGATGAAGTATGGGTATTAGCTAATGTGAATGAATCTAATATTTCAAGAGTAGCGCTCGGATATGAAGCAGATGTTCAAACTATAAGCTATCAAGATAAAATTTTTGTCGGAAAAGTGGACAAAATTTTTAATGTTATCGATCCGGCTACAAAAGCAATGAAGATATTAGTAAAAATTGACAATCCTGATTTACTATTAAAACCTGAGATGAATGCAACAGTGAATTTAAAATTTACAGAAAATAAAAAACTAATTGCGGTTCCTTCCAGTGCTGTTTTATTTGATAAAAGCAAAGATTGGGTCATGGTATACAAAGACAAAAAACATATAGAAACAAGACTAGTAGAAGTATATAGTAAAATAGGTGATATTACATATTTAAAGAGCGGTGTAACCGAAAAGGAAATAGTAATATCAAAAAACGGTTTACTTATATATGATGCATTAAACGATTAATTATAATTCACAAATACTACAATGAATAAATTCATAAAAAATATAATCACCTTTTCTCTTAAAAATAAATTATTTACATTTTTTTGGGTTGGACTTTTAATTTTGGCAGGAACTATAAGCTATATAAATATTCCAATAGAAGCTTTCCCAGATGTTACAAATACACAAATCATTATTGTAACCGAATGGAATGGAAGAAGTGCTGAAGAGGTAGAGCGTTTTGTTACAACTCCGATAGAAATAGCCATGAATTCTGTTCAGAAAAAAACAAATGTGCGCAGTATTACTATGTTTGGGCTATCTGTTATAAAAATCATATTTGAGGATGATGTAGAAGATTTTTTTGCAAGGCAACAGATTAATAATCAATTAAGAAATATAACATTACCCGATGAAGTAGATCCTGATGTTCAACCTCCATATGGACCTACTGGCGAAGTATATCGTTATATCTTAAAAGGCAAAAACAGAGATTCAAGAGATTTACTAACTATACAAAACTGGGTTATTGACCGTCAATTAAGAGCCGTATCAGGCATTGCAGATGTAGTAGCATTTGGAGGACAAGAGAAAATATATGAAATATCAGTAGATCCTATTAAACTTCAAAAATATGATTTATCACCCCCACAGGTTTATGAAGCTGTTACAAAAGCAAACTTAAATGTTGGAGGAGATGTTATTGAGAAAAATGGACAAGCTTATGTAGTGAGAGGCTTAGGTCTATTAAATACAAAGGAAGATATTGAAAATATTATCGTTGATGATTATAATGACAATCCCATTTTAATAAAAAACATTTCCCAGGTTAATGAAGCAAGTGCTCCTCGCGTTGGGCAAGCTGGTTTAAACGAGAATGATGATGTTGTTGAAGGCATTGTTGTGATGCGTAAAGGTGAAAATCCAAGCGAAGTATTAGCAAGATTAAAGTCTAAAATAGAAGAATTAAACACATCGGTATTGCCATCTGATGTGAAAATGGAAGCGTTTTATGATCGGGATAATTTAATGTCGTTTTGCACAAAAACAGTAATGCACAACTTAATGGAAGGGATTATTTTAGTAACGTTAATAGTTCTGTTATTTATGGCTGATTGGAGAACGACATTAATTGTTTCCATCATTATTCCATTAGCATTACTATTTGCCTTTTTATGTTTAAAATTAAAAGGCATGAGTGCAAATTTATTGTCATTAGGCGCTGTTGATTTTGGCATCATCATAGATGGAGCCGTAGTAATGGTTGAAGGGCTATTTGTGATGTTAGATCATTTGGCTCTAAAAAAAGGTATGCTTAAATTCAATAAATTATCCAAACTTGGTTTAATCAAAAATACAGCTACTGAATTAGGCAAAGCAGTATTTTTCTCAAAACTAATTATTATCTCTGCTTTACTGCCAATTTTTGCATTTCAAAAGGTAGAGGGCAAAATGTTCTCCCCTCTTGCTTATACATTAGGATTTGCGTTATTAGGTGCTCTAATTTTCACACTAACGTTAGTTCCTGTTTTAGTTTCCATTTTATTAAAGAAAAATGTAAAAGAAAAACATAATGTGTTTGTACAATTCTTTAATAATATCGTGGCTAAAGGTTTCACAAAAACTTTTGCTAATAGGAAAGCAACTTTTATAATTGCTATATCTGTGTTAGTGTTTTCGCTTTTTTCAACAAAATGGCTAGGTACTGAATTTTTACCGCAATTGAACGAAGGTGCACTATGGGTAGAAGCAAAACTGCCTATGAGTAATTCATTAACAGAAACAGTTAAAACAGTTGCTTTATTGAGAGCCGAATTGAAAAAATTCCCTGAAGTAAATGGTGTCCTTTCTCAAACAGGCAGAAGTAATGACGGCACAGATCCAAGTGGTTTTTACTATGTGCAAATGCAGGTAAACCTGAAACCAAAAGATGAGTGGGAAAGAAAAATCACAACTGATCAATTAGTGGAAGAAATGGACAAGGTCCTGAAAAATTACCAAGGTATTGTATATAACTATTCTCAACCAATTATTGATAATGTGGCTGAATCAGTTGCGGGAATTAATGCAAGTAATGCCGTGAAAATTTATGGGGATGATTTAGAGAAACTCGATGAATTAGCAAACAAAGTAATTGAACAAATAAAAGCTGTTCCAGGCATAAAAGATGTTGGTATTTTAAGAAATGTTGGGCAACCTGAAATTAGCGTAATGCTCGATGAAGAAAAAATGGCTATTTATGGGGTTCAAAAAAATGTGGCACAAAGTATTATCGAAATGGCTATTGGCGGTAAAACAGCGACTCAAAAATATGAAGGTGACCGTAAATTTGATATACGAATCCGTTATTCTAAAGAATATAGAAAAGACGAAGATGATATTATGAATTTAATGGTTCCCACAGTGAGAGGAACTAAAATTCCTTTAAAAGAAATTGCCTCAGTGAAAAAAGTAACAGGACCGGCATTTATATATAGGGATAATACCAAACGTTTTATTGGCGTGAAATTTTCAATCAGAGAACGTGATTTGGGAAGCACAATTGCAGAAGCTCAAGCCAATGTTGACAAAAATATTAAATTACCGAATGGCTATAAAATAGGATGGACGGGAGAATTTGAAAATCAAGTACGTGCAACTGCTAGATTAGGGCAGGTGGTTCCAATAAGTTTAATATTAATTTTTGTGTTGTTATTTATAATGTTCTCTAATATACAGGATGCTTTATTGGTGCTTATTAATGTTCCATTTGCACTAATTGGAGGCATATTTGCTCTTCACATTACCGGTATTAACTTTGGGATTTCGGGTGGCGTAGGTTTTATTGCTTTATTTGGTATATGTATTCAAAATGGTGTTATTCTCATATCCGAGTTTCATACAAATCTCAAAAATAAAATGACGTTGGAAACTTCTATTTTTGAAGCAGTAAAAGTGAGAACAAGGCCTGTAATAATGACGGCACTAATGGCTGCCATTGGACTTATGCCTGCAGCATTATCAAGTGGTATTGGATCAGAATCTCAAAAACCATTAGCAATAGTTATTATTGGTGGATTAGTAACAGCTACTATATTCACATTAATGGTATTTCCTATTTTTTACTATTGGGCACAACGTAATAAACATATTGATATATAATCATTGACAAGTTCCTTTTTATATGCACAAAAAACACTGAAATTTATTTTAGCGACATTTGCAATATTATCATTTGTAGAAAGCAACGCCCAATTAAAACAAGACACTAATAAAAGAGTACAGTATTTACTTATTCCAGTTTTATTTAAAACACCCGAAACAGGTTTAGCCTATGGCTTATCAGGATCTATCTCTTTTAAAACAACTCATAAACATGATCCATTAACACGCACATCAGTCATACAAACTATTGGTTTTTTTACAACTAGAAGGCAAAACCTTCAAGCCATAGATGGCTCTATTTATTTTCCAAAAGAGAAATACATTCTCTTATTTCAGATTTCCCATAGTTATTTTCCAGATCGATTTTGGGGGATAGGACCTTCCACAAACGATTTAAGAGGAGAGAGATATGTTTATGAACAAGAATACTTTTATCCTCATATAAAGCGAAAAATAAGGAAACACTTATTTGCAGGGGCACAATATGAATTTCAAAATGTAAATCATATCGCTTACTTAAAAGCTGGTCGTTTTGATTCCGCAGCATTTTATGGAAAACAACCCTATAAAGTTTCAGGACTAGGTGTGAGCTTAAGTTATGACACTAGAAACCTTTCCTTTTGGCCAGATAGGGGAGTCTATCTACAAACTCTATCAACAATTTTCAGAAAAGAATTACTTTCAGACTATAATGTATTAAAATGGATTACAGATTTACGTTACTTTAAAAAAATATATAAGAATCATATTTTAGCCATGCAAATTTACAATTACTCTACTTATGGACAAACTCCTTTAAGAGAATTAGCTTCTTTTGGAGGTTCAAATAATATGCGAGGGTTTTATCAAGGCAGATATAGAGACAATAATATGATTTCGTTTATTACAGAATATAGACTACATATCAAAGGAAGATTTAGTGCCTGTGCTTTTGGAGGAATAGGAAACGTTTATAATACATATAAAGACCTCCTAAAAACCAACCCAAAATATAGTTATGGTGCTGGTGTCAGGCTAGCGCTGTTACAAAAAGAAAAACTAAACATCAGAGTGGATTATGGCTATTCCAGCAGATACAACCAAGGATTATATGTTACCGTTGGAGAATGTTTTTAGAATGCATATTAGAAAGGAATAAAGGTTAATCCTGCCATAAAATTAAATCGCTGACTTGGATATTTCTCCCAACGGTAATATCTTGTATTTGCAATATTATTAAAGTTGACAAAGAAAGATAACATTTTGCTGTAACGGTATTCAGCGCCTAAATTAATATCCACAATTCCTTTTAATAATTTGGGTGCATACGAATAATTATAATCATTATCCACAACCTTTGTTAAAGCAAACTGGTTACCAATAACAAAGATATCCCCTTTGATGATGATCTTGCTCTTCAAATTATATACAGCTGAAAAAGTCAAATCAAATTGCGGTTTGTGATACGCTCTTTCTAAGTTCTTTGTTTTATACATATAATAATTTCCCTTTGCAATGAAATTCATTTTCTCTTTATATTGATATTTCAATTGTCCGGTCACATTAAATAAGTCCGTATTATCATAAAGAACTTTGTATTGGTTATCAAGAGTTCCATTAGCCGTATAATCCACTACAAAGAAATGCATACTGTCAACGATGCTATAACTTGCCTTAGCATCGTAACTTGTTTTAGAACTTAAATTTCCTTTCAAACCTCCGAACACATTAAATTTAGTGTTGGTATTCCGGTAATTAATAGTAGAAGTTATAAAAGGATTTTCATTAGAAAGACTTCTTAAAGAGTTTTTTTGCAGCCCACCATTGACACCAACATAAGGAATAATAATGCTTTCATATACATCATATTGTGCATTTAGCTGTGGGTAAAAATAAAATTTAGCAGAACTGTTTGAAAACATATCCAATGTAGCAGCTAAACCAATGTCTGCAGTCCATTTCTTGCCATGTGTTTCAAAGTATGGGTTTAGTTTAAGGATAACATCATTAAACGTATCGTTAGGCAATTTATGACTGTAGTAATCTGCATCAAAAGCTACAAATAAGCGTTCCTTATTAATGAAAGTGTTGAACACGGTATTTAAACTCACGCTATTTTCAGAAACATGATAGAGATCAGTCAGGTTATAATATCCTAGTTTAATAAAATGATTGAGTTTACTACTGTCCGTAAAATGACTTTGAACTTTTATAACCGGTTCAAATAATTGGTACCGCTGCTTGGTATAATCTTTTGTCAGTTTGTTCTCAGTTGTATCATATCCGTAAAAATGCATCATATTTCTTTTATAATTAAACTCTCCTGTTAAAGTGTGTTTTTTATAAAATTTCTTACCAAATATTTCTGCTTCATTATCACTAAATCCACTATATCCTACGTCTCTCAAATGCGACGAAGATGATAAATGTTTTAAATGCACACCATAAGCCACGTCGCGCGTTCTTAAACTGTTAAGCCAGAATTCTCCATAGGGAGTTGTGTAATTTCCCATTCCGATTTTAAGCAGGGAGCGGTACAATTTTGATAAGGGTTCATTTTTCATTTTTGCTGCATCAATCGGAATCACCTCATATTTTGAGATCAATGGAGTAGATGCAATTCCGTAATTAATATGTTCGATTTTTTTTACGGTATCTTTTATTTCCGGAAGATCTCCCAGCTTTACAGCATCCTTAATCGTTGGTTCAAATTCGCTGGTTGCTTTTAATTCAATGTCTTTCATTCCGGTTTGAGCTAATGTAGCGGCCACATAACCTAATATTAAAACGGCCACAAAAAACCATTGCAACTTTTTTATTTTTCGTTTTTGCAATTGCTGATCTTGCTCAAACATAAACGAGTTACCATACTTAGTTGAAGAAAGTATTTTACCGCTTGAATATTGTTTAACTGTTTTCATATTTTTAATTTTTTGTCATCTTCTGCGTAGTGCAGAAAAAACAAATAGTACCTATTGATTATTTTTTAGTGAATCCTGTTTTGCTTCGTATAACTGATCAAACAAATCCTTATCACCTTTTGTTTCTTTAAATTCCACTTTCATTCCATCATTGGATTGTTCTTGTATAGCTCTTGCCGCTTTTTTAGCTTTCAATGCTTCCATTTTTCTTGTTGCCTCATCCACATATTCCTGTCTTGGTTTACCATCAATAACAGTTTGCAACATTAGTTCAGCATCTGCATCATCTCCTTTGGCTATGTATGAATCGGCTAGTAATAACAAACCTTTCGTGTTCCAGTCGTCATTTGAATATTCATAACTAATCAGACTGCCTACAGTTTTTTCAACCGCCAAATAATCCTGTTTCGCTAATTGAATTTTAGCGATGTGATACAGTGCTTCCGCTCCAGTAATATTTTTTGCTGATTTCTGAATGGTTTTGAATTCGATCAACGCATCATCAAAACGGCCTAACTCAAATAACGATTTTGCTTTATCATATCTCGCTTCATTGGTTTGCTGCGGCGTGATCTTTTCAGTATTCAATACCTTAACCGCAAATTCCAAAGCAGTCTCAAACTTCTTCAAATTAAAAGCGCTGCGCATCGCACCGATCCTGCCACTCAACTTATTGGCCGGTGTTTCTGCATACTCCTCTAGCTTTAGGTAAAGCGGTAACACTTCTTCATACTTTTTGTCCTTATATAGTATGTAGCTTAATTTTAATAAAGAGGTCTCAGAATAAATGCCACGAGATTTATTCACGATGTATTGATAAGATGGCGCAGCTTTGTCATACATATCTTTACTGTAGGCACATTCAGCATAACCAAAGTGCGCCTCTGAAATATATTTTCCTTCCGGATATTTGGAAATATAGCTTTCCCATTTTGGCATGGCAACATCACAATTCTTTTGGTTGTAGTAAGCATCTTTAGCGGCTTCATATAAAGATGTTTCAATTTCTGTTGTATTCAGTGGATTTCCTACAGAAGTAAAATAAGAAGCCATCTCATCAATTTTACCCTGTGCTTCAAATATTTTTTTGATCATCGGTAAAACTTCTCTTGCCTCTGAGCCCTTTGGATCTTTCTTCACAATTAGATCAAAATAATAAAATGCTTTATCATCTTCTTTCTTATTATAATGCACTAACCCTTTCCCGGCCAGCGAAGAATTAACATAAGAAGAGTTTGGATAAGTATCCAGTATTTTTTGATAATAGACCATTGCATTATCACCATCATTCAAATCCTTACTATAAGTTTCAGCCATTTCAAAAATAGAGGCTGCCAAATAATTTGATTTAGGATATTTAGAAATAAGCATTTTTAGATCGTTGATTTTTTCCTGGTTATTCTTTAATAAACCGCTGCACAGTGCTTTTTGATAGATACAATAATCCACATCGATTTGATTCAGGGCTATGGCTGTTTCATAGTAATCTGCAGCCTGTGGGTAGACATTGGTCATAAAATAACTGTCAGCCGTTCTGATATTGGCATCTGCTATTTTTTTTGCATCCGTTGAACTTTTAGCTAACAGAAATTTACGGAAAGCAATATTTGCGTTCTCATAATCATTTTTATTTTTCTGCTGAAAATAAGCGTAACCAATACTATAGTTTGAAAGATCATATTCTTTTAAACTGAAAGCTCCTTCATTTAATTGAAAATTTTTCCAGGTTTCGATCGCAGTGACATAATCCTTTTTAATGTAGGAAATTTCTCCCAGCCAATATAATGACAATGCATTATACATCTTATCAAAATTAACAGCCAATGATTTCTTAAAATACCTCGCTGCACTATCGAGTCCATTATTATTAAAAAACTCAACGCCCTTAAAGTAAATCAGCTTTTGATAGGTCAATTTCAGGATCGGATCCAGTGGCTGAATTTTTTCAATAGAAGCAATGGCCTGGGAATAACTTTTTGTTGTGGAATACACATTCACCAAATAATTATAAGCTTCCATTTTCCTCGATGAGTTTGGATAGTCTTTAATGTATTTCTGAAAAGCTACAACTGCATCATTGTATGGTGCAAAAGATAATTCATAGCATAATTTCGCATAACTAAATAATGCATCTTCCTTGATCTTCGGGTCAAAATCAAACATGGAAGCAGCGTAAAAAGCATTTCTTGCTTTTGATTTATTATTTGTCTGAATATGGCAATCTGCAATATGATACCATGCATTTTGTGCAAGACTATCTTTTAAATCTGTGGCTTTTTCAAAATAAATAATCGCATTGTTATAATCCTTGATCATATAATAACAATATCCAATTTCATAACTACCCTGCGCATTAAAGCCTCCACCGGTTGTTTGAGATTTTTTAAAGAAGGTTAAGGCATTTCCAAAATCCTTTAAATTAAAATAAGATTCACCGATCATGCGGTTAATCTCACCTTCTTTTTGAACAGTCGCAGTATCATCCAACAAAGCAGGGGCATTTTTTACCACTTCACTGAACTTGCCCTGAATAAAATAAATTTGTGTAATATAATAAGGAACCACAGTTCCAAAAGATTCATCACTTAACAAGCGATTGAAGCCCTGTAATGCAGTTTCATAATTTTTTTCCTGGTAAGCAATATGTGAGTAATAGTAATTAGCCGGATGAGCATATTTATTATCTACATCTTTTATTTCAAAAAGATCCAATTTTGCTTTTTCAAAGTTTTTAGTAACGAAATAACTGTATCCTCTTTTAAAATATAATTCAGCCAAATTATCTTTACTCAAATCATATATATCTACTTTCTCGAGGTATTGAATAGACTCTTCATATTTCTTTTTTCTGAAATTGGATTTTCCTAAATAAAAATAAGCCCATTTTACTTTGTTACTTTCAGGATGACGTTCAATAAATTCTTTCATGCGCCACTCTCCATCTTTATGAAACATCTCTACAGCACAGGCCGCTGCATAATACTCTGCATCAACTTTAAGCAGGGTGCTGCCTTTCACAGAATTCATATAATTAATAAAGGATTGCTGGGCAGATGTATACTGTTTTTTATCGAACAACTCTAATCCTGTTTTGTAGTAAGCATCTTTATCTAAATAAATTTGCGTTTTTTGAGAAAACAATAGCCCTGAACACACCAGAAACAATAGGCTTATGAAATATTTTTTGATCATCATAATTTAAATAAGTATCTATATAATCGTATATAAAATAACGGTTACAATAAAATTCTCTAAAGAATTAAAGTAGCCGGTTATGCGTAATAAATTTGTTCTTAAAAATAACGCTCAAATAAACCTCCTTAACATATTGATTATGTAGTTATTAACCCAGCCTTGTTAAAACTTGCGTTACATAATTTTCAGATCAGAATAAATACTGTCTATTTTTATAACACAATTATTTTATATGATCAACGATTCCGTTATTGAATTCAAAAATGCCACTATATACCAGGGAGATGTTCCTGTAATTACCGACCTCAACCTCGCGCTGAATAAAGGAGAATTCGTTTACTTGTTAGGAAAGACCGGAAGTGGTAAAAGCAGTTTATTAAAAACGATCTACGGAGATATTGAACTAAAACAAGGCTCAGGAGAAGTAGCGGGCTTTAAATTGCATAACCTCAAACGTAAAGAGATTCCTTATTTAAGAAGGAAATTAGGGATCGTATTCCAGGATTTTCAGTTATTAAGTGACCGCAATGTATTTGAAAACCTTCGTTTTGTAATGAAAGCTACCGGCTGGACGGACGAAACGAAAATAAAAACCCGGGTGAAAGATGTGTTATCAAAAGTAGGTTTGGAAAGCAAAGATCAAACGATGTCCTTCCAGTTATCGGGCGGAGAGCAACAACGTATTAGTATTGCCAGAGCCTTAATCAATGAACCCGAAATTATATTGGCAGATGAACCTACAGGAAATTTAGACCCCGAAACTTCTGAAGAAATTATGAAATTGCTTTTGGAAATCAGTAAGCAAGGCCGTTGTATCCTTTTTGCAACGCACGATCTGCTATTGTACAGTAAATTTCCATCCAGGACTTTAATGTGCGAGAATACAAAGATTGCCGATAGTGTTTCTTTAAAATAAATGAATGATTCTTTTGATATTTCCTACTTCGAATCACCAATAGGCTTAATACAAATCAAAAGTATTAATCAAAAAATTTGTTCTGTTTTATTTGTAGAAAAAGAAACAGAGCCGTTTACGATTGACACTCCACTAAATAAAGAATGCATCAGGCAACTGAAAGAATATTTTGCTGGAACCCGTTTAAAGTTTGATATTCCCATCTTTCAAATAGGGACAGATTTTCAGCAATTAGTTTGGAATGAATTATTGAACACTCCATACGGAACAACTTTATCTTATGGTCAAATTGCAAGAAAAATCGGAGATATTAAAAGTGTTCGCGCAGTAGGAACAACCAATGGTAAAAATAAAATTTCCATCATTGTTCCTTGTCACCGGGTTATAGGTTCCGATGGTAGTTTAACCGGTTATGCCGGAGAATTGTGGCGCAAGGAATGGCTATTGAAACACGAAGTGGAACATTCCGGACCCATTGAAGGAAGATTGTTTTGAATTTTGTCATGCTGAACTTGTTTCAGCATCTCATGTGAGACCCTGAAACAAGTTCAGGGTGACGTTCTAATCATTTCACCAAATCCACATACACATTCCTGTTCAATGAAATGTTTTTTGAGGCTTTTGCCAAAGTAATGGTTTTCCATTCAGTCGTTGGATAAATCCAGAATTCTTTATCTGTGGTAATTTTTACAGGCATATTAAATTCCTTATTGCAATTGGAATATCTAAATTCTAGTTTATTTTTGGTCAATTTATATTCCAGCCTCGGAATTTTTGTAGTTCTTAAATACTGATCAAATAAAGGCTGTAAATCCTTTCCTGTTTTTAAGATTAAATAATCTTCGAACTCCTTAGTGGTAATGATCCGGTGATAAAAGGTTTTTGAAATATCTCTCAGGATTAATCTGAATTTTTCATCATCATCTACTAACTGACGGATCATGTGGATGACATTACTACCTTTGTTGTACATATCACCGCTTCCTTCCACTCTCACATCATATTTGCCGATTACCGGAATATCATTGCTAATTGATTTCTTAACGCCCTCACAATAATCATTACCAGCTTCTTTCCCGAATTCACACTCTGTAAATAAGACCTCAGCATAAGAAGCGAATCCTTCATGGATCCAGTTATCCGCAACATCTTTAGCGGTGATGCTATTTCCAAACCATTCATGTGCGGTTTCATGCACCACAATAAAATCCCATTTCAATCCCCAGCCGGTTTTTGAAAGATCCTTCCCTGCATATCCGTTCAGGTAGCGATTTCCATAAGCCACATTGCTTTGATGTTCCATTCCTAAATACGGTGCTTCCACAATTTTATAAGTATCATCATAAAACGGATAGGGTCCAAACCAATGTTCCAAGCACTTCAATGTTTTGATCACGTTTGGTTTTAAATGCTGTTTTGCTTTTTGAACGTGATAATTTAACACCCAGTAATCTGTCATAAGCTTGCCATTCTCACCCATAACAGAGTCTTGTAAATGTGTGTACTTTCCGATGTATGGAATAATATCATAGCTGTTAATGATATTCTTAACCTCCCATGAATAAGTTATCAATCCTGGTCCGTTTTTTTTTGCATCAATCAATTTTCCATTACCAATTGCCAATAATGTATCAGGAACAGTCATCGTGAGTATTGCTCCGTTCTCAGGCTCTTCACTCTGAATATCTTTACAAGGAAACCATACACTGGCCCCTGCGCCCTGACAAGCCACACTCATCCAGGGATTTCCCAATGAATCTTTTTTCCAGACAAAGCCTCCGTCCCAGGGCGGATTCACAGCAACTTTGGGCTTGCCATGAAAAAATAATTGAACCGTATGCTCCGTATTCTTTTCCTGTATTTGTAAAGACAGCATCCAACGGTTTTTCTCCTTTTTATAATTAGTGAATTTGATTCGGTCCACAAAAACAGAATCCACCTGCAAAGGATCCTGCAGATCTATCTGCATCACAAAAGGCAAACTATCTGCAATAGTTTTATAAGTAATGATGTTATTCCCTGAAATAGATTTTTTAATATAATCCGGTTGGACTGATAAATTATAATGCGTCACATCCCACCATGAACGGTAAGCTGTATTACTTCCCCATAAAGTATCTTCTTTTGAAAATATTTTGGATTGAGAGAAGGAATTGTAAGTGAACACAAAAAGAAATAAAGTTATGGGGAGTTTTAATTTCATGTTATGTAATACAGGCAAAATATTAAGGCTTCAACTCAGCTCAGCGTGACAATAATAGAATTAACAAAATCACTTACCGCCCTTTGTCTTTTGCATAGGATTTCCTCCGGTGCTTTGTCCGCGACCTACTGTTTTAACTTTAAACACATCAAAACGGTTTGGTGCTTCTTTAATATTCCAGGTATTATTTTTTTCATCAATGTCACAGGTTTCTTTGTAAGGATCCAATAAAACAGAAGCAACTTCTTTATTTTTAGAATAAGTTTTTACCACGTTCTTCTCATTCTTGCGCCATACATAAGCATTTACGCGGTCAATCTCAGAAGTGCCATCTTTAAAATTCCATTGAATAATTAACGGAGTTACACAACCACCTTTATTAGTAAGGTGTATTTCGTAGTTGTATTTTCCTTTAATGCTTTCAAAAGCAGAATCACTAACTGCTTCAATATTATCATAACGGTTAATTGCTTTTTTCTCTACTGCCGTTTTTACTTCCGGTTTGTAATGGTAATAGAAATCACGCATAGTAGTGTCCACATCAACTAAAAATTTAATGCCTTCTTCTTTATTTCTGATCTTGGAAACAAATTCAAATTCTTTTGCTTTAGGAAAAGTTCTCATTGTATCCATCTTCACAGGCACCTCTTTGTTATTAATGAAGGTGTATGCTTTCACAGAATCAACCGATACATCTACCGGTTCGATGTCATAGAACCATGCTCTCCAATACCAATCAAGGTCAACCGCACTGGCATCTTCCATGGTTCTGAAAAAATCAGCAGGTGTTGGATGCTTAAACGCCCATCGGTTACAATATTGTTTAAAAGCAAAATCAAATAACTCACGTCCCATGACTGTTTCGCGTAGTATATTTAATGCCGTACATGGTTTCCCGTAAGCATTGGCACCAAAATTATTAATGTTTTCACTATTGGTCATGATAGGCTCTAACTGGTCTTTAGGCAAACGCATGTAATCTACCATTTTATGCGCAGGCCCACGATTTGAAGGATAATTGTTATCAAACTCCTGTTCAGTAATAAACTGCATGAATGTATTTAAGCCTTCATCCAGCCAGCTCCATTGACGCTCATCGCTGTTAATGATCATCGGAAAAAAGTTATGTCCCACTTCATGAATAATAACTCCCACCATTCCGTATTTCGTTCCTTCTGTGTATGTTCCGTCTTTTTCTGTACGACCGAAGTTAAAACAAATCATCGGGTACTCCATTCCATTAGATGCTTCAATACTCTGAGCTACAGGGTATGTATATGGAATTGTATATTTTGAATAGGTCTTAATCGTATGCGCTACTGTTTTAGTGGAATACTTTCTGTATAAACCCGCAGCTTCTTTTCCATAAAAGCTCATACACATTACTTTTTTGCCTTCCACTTTAATTGGCATCGCATCCCACATAAATTTACGGGAAGAACCCCAGGCAAAATCTCTCACGCTGTCTGCCTTAAAGATCCATGTTTTAGTGGCAGTTGCTTTATTTTTTTCGGCCGCGGTGCATTCATCCAGTGTTACAATTTCAGTTATATCACTATAATTACCATTGGCTTTTGTCCATCGTGACATTTGCGTTGGAGTTAAAACCTGCGCATAATTCTGGCACTCTCCGGTTGAACAAATAATATGATCTGCAGGTACTGTCATCTTTACATTATAATCTCCAAAAGCTAAAGCAAATTCTCCTCGTCCTGTGAACTGTTTGTTTTGCCATCCCTGAAAATCACTATAAACGCACATCCTAGGGTACCATTGCGTAATGGTAAACAAATAATTACCATCTTCTTTGAAAAATTCATACCCGCCTCGTCCGCCAACTTCCATACGATTACCGATCTTGTATTGCCATTTCACAATAAACTTAACTTTTGAATTAGCGTTCAACGTTTTAGGAAGATCAATGCGCATCATCGTTTGATTGATAGTATATTTTAGTGGCTTCCCGAACTCATCAGTCACCGAAAGAATTTGATCGCCCAAACCTTTTAATGTTTCATTCACATCCATTCCTTTCACTGTATTAAAATCAGCCGGGGAATTCATTTTATTACTGTCAAAGAAATTATTATCTGCCTTTGGGTCGTGCTGATTTTCATCCAATTGTAACCACAGGTAATTTAATTTATCCGGTGAATTGTTATGGTAAGTCACCACTTCTTTTCCGATCAACATCAGGTTTTTTTCATCAAGCGTTGCTTCGATATTATAATCCGCTTTTTGCTGCCAGTATTTTCCACCCGGAGCTCCGGATGCTGTTCTATATTCATTAGCCGTTGGCAAAATGGTTCCTAGCTGTTCAAATTTATTCCCGTGATTAGACATGGGATTATTTTTAATGTTTTGAGCCAAGCAAACTGAAGCCGTAAAACAAATGGTTGTGGTTAATTTTAATAATCGGGTCATATGATAATATTTAAACGTTGCACAAATAATAAAAAAGAAATTCCAAATACGGTAGTTGAAATAAAAAGTACTAATCCGGGTTTCTTAATCTTGGTAAATCTAACTAAAAAAAGAGAAATTATTAATGTGCAGGCCACTATAATAAGCTGTCCTATTTCTAAACCTAAATTGAAGGATAATAAAGGAAAAACAATGCTTTCTTCTTTACCTAACATAGACTTTAATAGATAAGAGAAACCCATGCCGTGAATAAAACCAAATACCAATGCAAGTATATAATTTAGCCGGTAAGTTTTACCCTTAAAATTCTGCTGATCTGATCCTAATCGCCAGACGATAATATTGATAAGGCACGTTGTTAATATGGTAAGCGGGATCAGTGTTTCAATATAAGTTTGTTTGATGGTTAAAACATCAAGAATACTAATTGCAAGAGTTAAAGAATGACCAATTGTAAAAGCGGTCACCAGGATCAACAGATTTTTCCATTCATTAAAAGAAAACAAAATGCACAACGAAACAATATAAAGGATATGATCATAGCCGTTCACATCTAAAATGTGCTGCAAACCGGTGCTAAACCAAATCCAGAAATCGTTCATTTAAATTTGTTATTTTTGTGCTGTGTTAAAAATAAAAAATATACTAGTATTCCTTAAAATTATTACACCTGCGGTAAAATGTTTATTTCTTGGGCTATTCATCATTGTAACAACATCTTTTAATGTTAAAAAACATCCTTATTATGTGAGTGTAGTTGATGTTAAATATGATATGAAACAAAAAACCCTTCAGGTAAGTGCCCGTTTATTTACTAACGATTTGGAAGATGCTTTACGAAAAACCGGAAACAAAACGATTGATTTGTTAAACCCGAAAGTTAAGAGTGAAGTGGATTCTGTTTTATTTAAATATATCAAACAAAGACTTCATATTTCCATCAACTCAAAGCTTCAGAACTTAACTTATATTGGTTACGAGAAAGAAGAAGAATCGATCTGGACCTATCTTGAGATCAAAAACGTTCCACTACCTAAAACTTTAAAAATAGACACAAAACTATTATATGATTTTTTGCCTCAGCAGATCAATATCATTCACTCAGAAGTGAAAGGCATTAAAAAAAGCAGTAAAGTAAGTAATCCCGAAAGTAAATCAGAATTCAGTTTTTAGTTTGAAAAAAAATCTCATAGTCATTGCCGGACCAACCGCAGTAGGAAAAACAGCATTATCGATCGATCTCGCAAAACATTTTCAATGTCCGGTAATTTCTGCTGATTCCAGACAATTTTACAAGGAAATGACTATAGGTACTGCAAAACCAACAACAGAGGAAATGCAGAATGTTCCACATTATTTCATTAATAACATCAGCATACATGATAGTTATAATGTTGGTCAATATGAAAGAGATGCCATTGATTGTATAGAGAAATTATTTCAGGAACATTCGACATTAATTTTAGTTGGTGGATCGGGATTGTATCTTAATGCCGTGTTAAATGGAGTGGACGAATTTGAAGAAATACCTTCTCCCATAAGAGAACAGCTCATTAAAGATTATGAGGAAAAAGGGCTGCTTTTTTTACAGGAAGAACTCAAACAAAAAGACGAACTCTATTACTCTCAAGTCGATTTAAATAATCCGCAACGGATCATGCGAGCGTTGGAAGTTTGTATCCACACTCAAAAACCCTATTCAAGCTTCCGAAAAAAAGAAAAAAAAGAACGCTCCTTCGAAGCATATCACATTCTTATTAATACTGATCGTGAAACATTATATAGTAGAATCAATAAACGCGTTGATTTAATGATGGAAGCCGGTTTATTTGAGGAAGTAAAATCATTGTATCCATATAAACATTTGAACGCATTAAATACGGTTGGCTACAAAGAATTATTTGAGGTTATTGAAGGAAAATCTACTCTCGAAGAAGCTGTCCAAATGATCAAGCAAAACACTAGGCGTTACGCTAAACGTCAGTTAACATGGTTCAATCATCAGGGCGATTTCGAATCATTTGATCCAGAAGATGGTGAAAAATTAAATGCTTATTTAGACATCATTACCCAGTACTCCTAATTCATGTTTTCCTTTATCAAAGAATACAATAAACTAAAACCGGCTATCATGAATGTGATCGTGTCTGAGTTTTTTATTCAATTGGTGAACGCCACCTTTATGAATATTTTGCCGCTTTACATGAGCCGCAAGGGTTTTAGTGATGAAGAGATCGCCTTGTTTATTACGTTTCGTTTTTTAGGGGTTTTTGTTTTAGCAGTGCCGATTGGTAATATTTTGAAGGGCCGTATCATAAAGCCATTCTTTTATATATCATCCATTCTTGTTCCATTGTTTGGTTTATGTATTGTTCTTTGCATTTATTTTAAATTAACCTTACTAATTTATGTTTCATTAATATTATGGGGCGCTTCTTTTACCTTTATGCAAATACCCATTACTCCATATATTTTAAGGAACGAAGCTAAAGAACATCATACTTTAGGAATTGCTTTAAGTTATAGCACCTGGAGTTTTGCCGGTATTGTAAGCGGTATTGTAATTGCTGTTCTAGACAGGATAAATCCATTATTTTTTGATGAAGAAAAAATCTTAATACTCTTCTCTTTATTAGGGTTTGGTGGAATTTATTTCATGAATAAAGTAAATTTAAAAGAAGAGATCAATGATGCAAAATCAAACCACACACAAAATAAAAAACAAAAAAATGACTGGGTTCTTATCTTTAAAGGATTGATTCCAACACTCATTATTGCAACAGGAGCAGGATTAACCATTCCATTCATCAGTTTATTTTTTGATAAAGTTCATCACCTAGGCAAAGGAGACTTTAGTATTGTAAGTGCCTTGGCTGCCATTTTGGTAGCCTTTGGGGCGATGCTGGTTCCACGCATAAAAAACAGTATTGGGTATAAAGTGGCCATTCCTACTACACAATCCTTAGCAGTAATATCTTTGGTTGCATTAGCCACCACACAATTTTACAGTCAGTATAGTATTGCGGTTTGTATCGCCATTGTTTGCTATTTGTTGCGCCAGCCATTAATGAATATGGCTGGCCCAATGACCTCAGAATTAGTGATGAACTATGTGGGTGAAAAGAACAGGGAAATTATCAGCGCGTTAACAGCTGCCATTTGGAGCGGCAGTTGGGTAATTAGTGGCTACATGGTGAAAGTTATGTTTCACCGGGGTTATGCTTATGTAAACGTATTCTTAATCACCTCAGCCTTATATGCCTTTGGTGTTTTAATGTATTATTTTCTGATTTTAGATTACGGAAAAAGGGAGAAACAGGGTTTGATTTAAAATCCTATTACAAACTCAACTTCTGACTGGGTTTTATTTCCATCATTTGAAGATGGGTTCCATTGAGTCATCGTATTTAATACTTCTTTAATTTTATCTGTACAATTACAGTTGTCTTTAGTGATTTGAGTAATTGAATTCACTTTTATAGTACCATTAGTAAAAACAGTTGCCTTAATTTTATATTTACCTGTAATTGGATTTGCATATTTTTTAGACTTCAAATAAGTCAATACAAATTCTTTTATTCCCAACTCTCCTCTCAAATAGTAAGCCGCCTCACTGCGCGCCACATTAGCCGAAGCAGGAGCTTCAAAAGCTGCTGTGGACATTTCTGAACGAACTATTGCGTCATTAGATTTCGTTTTACTTTTATAGGATTTTTCTGCATTTCTCGAATCAGTATCTTCTTTTTTACTAAGTTCTTTAGCAGCGTCCATGTTAGTCTGGCTCTTCGTTGAATTTTGAGCAACACTATATACTTGATCCAATTCACTTTCCTCGGTTATTGTCTGAGTTTTTTTATTGACTTCAAGTTTATCTGCTATAACAATAGCATTTTTTGTTTGAGTTTCATCATTCTTGTTTTTTTGCTCACCCGATTTATCTTCATCTTTTACTTCCTTCCCTGCTCCAAATGAAACAACACCTTCCAATAAAGCAGGTTGCTTCAATTTTGGAGCGCTGGATTCTGCAACCTTTTTTTCAGATAGTATTATTCCTTTCGGAATTACCATCAAATTTGATTCTGTTCCCTTCACGTTAGTATTAACAGCATCTGCAGGTGTAGGAGAAGTTTCGCCAGATCCTTGAACATTAGGAGAAACCAGTTCTTCTTTTTCGCTCATCTCATTTAATGCCAACTCTTTACTTGAATCCTGTTTTGACTGCTTTAAAAAGAAAATAGAAATCATAACAATCAATACAATAGATGCAGCGGCGCTGAACCAAATAATTCTGTTTTTTCGAGTTCCTTTACCATCCGAGCCAGATGCTTTTTTAGAAATAACCGTATTTATTTCCTCAACTAAGGCTTTAGCTTTCTCAGAACTTCCAAGAATAGCAAATCCATCCAGGGCATCCTGCTCAAATTCGTCCATTTCATTTGCCGTATTAGTTTTTTTATCTAATAACCGGAATAATTCTTCGGAACTCAAAGGATTATGTTTTTGATCACTCACCGTTTTTCTCTAATTTAATTTTCAAATTTCTTTTGCCATTCTGAATAAAGCTTTTCACTTCATTTAAATTATAACCCGTCATATCAACAATTTGGTTGTACGACATTTCTTTTAAATAAAACAATTCAATGCATTTTTTTTGATCTTCATTTAACTCAGCGATTGCCTTTTCCAGCGATGTATATTGTATTTCCCTTTCTGCAGCCTTGTTTTGATGCAGATCATTCTCAGTTTCCATAAATGAATCAGCATGTATTTGCAGATCCATTTCTTTTCTGAGTTTGGTTTGTTTTGTCCTTAAAATCATCAAACAATGATTTTTTGATAAGGTATACAACCAACTCTTAAAATATTCTATATTGTGTATTAACAGATCTGAAAGTAATTTTTCAAAGATTTGCATAACGGCATCTTTTGCCTCGTCTACATCTTTAAGATATTTTAACGAAAGACCTAAAACAAGATGAGAATAACGCTTATATAATATTCCAACAAACACATTGTTTCTTGTGTTTTTATACTCTGTAATTAATTCTATATCAGAGCTATGATTATATTTTTCGTCGTAAATCACCTATATATTGAATCATAAATATAATCTATTTCGAATTATAATTTTAATCAAAAAATTGCTTTGTAAACTGTAATGTAAATGTTATATTTGATTGTTGTAGAATTATGGCAAACTATTTGTTTAACTGACCTTTTAATTGAAGAATTTAATAAAATATAGTTTATTTTTTATTCTGGCTTTCTCAAGTCTTAGTTTTCAGCAAAACTATGACACGAATGCTAAAAGAAAAGCTGTATTCTTATATAATTTCACCAAACTGTTCGATTGGCCTGAAAAAATGAAATCAGGTAATTTTATTATTCAAATAGTTGGTACAAATTCCAGTTTGAGTCAGGAATTGAATAAAATGGCCTCTTCCAAACAAGTAGGAAATCAAAAATTAGAAATCAAAAATTCAGCTTCTCTTGATCCTTCCATTAAACCGCATATTATATATTTATTAAGCGAATCATCTGATTTATTAAAGGATGCAAGTGCAAAATATAAAGGTAATGGAACGCTTATTGTAACTGAAAAAGCTGGATTAGCAAAATTAGGGGCTGCCATAAATTTTGTGGTTGCAGATAATAAGCAGGCTTTTGAATATAGTCAGAATAATGCAAAAAAAGCCGGACTGAAAACAGGTGATGGATTAAACGGTTTAGCCATTGTAGTTGATTAAATAATTTATTAATTTTGTATAGAAAGTGTTAACAGTATCAAAACCATATAATTACATTAAAAGCATTATTTGCTTTTTACTGTTGGTTGTTTGCCATAAGCAATACGCGCAAACTGATCTGTTATTTGATGCTCAAAAGCTTTGTAATGAAAAAAATTATGAACAGGCAATCCCAATGCTCGAAAAAATAATTGTTCACCCTGAAACAAAAAATGATCCTGCTTCATGGCACATTAGATCATATGCTTACCTTCAAACATACAAACAAACCGGTCCGGCTAATATTTCTAAAGTTCACTTACTGGATACATCGATGGCTTCTGCGTTGATGTCTATGAAACTGGATACTGCAAAAGGTTATTTTGAAAACAATAATGCTTTTGTGAAAAATGGGGCTGCTACATTCTATAAAATTAGTACCATTTTGCTTCAGGACTCATTAAACACTGTTAAATCCGAACAGTTTTATTCCAACTACAAAAAATACACAACAATCGTTAATCCAAACTTTGATTTTAAATCGAAGGATATTGAATACTTCAACACAACAGGCAGTATTTTTGCCGATTTATACATGAAGAATAATTTCAATCAGAAATATGGTGACATTGCTAAAACCGCACTTTTAAAGGTTTTGGAATTGGATAATAAAAATATCAGTGCAAACATCAACCTCGGAATCTTATACTACAATCAGGGCGCTACTTTAATGCGAATGATGGATTATGATGTTGACCTTGCTCAATTGGATGTAATTCAAGAAAATGCAAAAAAATTATTCAAGCAATCGCTGCCATTTATGATTAAAGTTTATGAGCTGGATCCGAAAGCTGAAAAAGCTTTAGAAAGCTTGCAGGGCATTTACTCCGCTTTATTGGATGAAGAAAAAGCGAATGAGTTTAAGCAAAAGAAAGAAGCCTTAAATAAACAATAATCAGGCTATTGTATGGCATTTAGATTTACGATTGGAAGAAAAATAGGAACAGGTTTTGGCGTTTTGCTTTTACTAACTCTAGTTGCTTTTCTTTTTACCATCGTAACAATCACAAGAAGCAAGCAACAAACAGATTCAGTTGTAGGACAAGTAACGCCATCCGTTTCTGCATTAAAGGAATATAATTTCATTTTACAAAAATCCCAAACATTAATTTCAAGATGGTATTTTAACCAATCTGCAAATGATGATCCTTCTAAAACTGAACTAAGAAATTTGATTAGTAAAGATTATCCTCATATTAAATCTAAAATTGATTCTTTGTCAAAAGGTTGGACAAAAGAGGAAACTGCAAAAGCAAAAACCATTATTCAGTTTAGTGATGGTTTATTTAAATTGTATCAGGAAGAAATTATGACTCCGCTTAACTCATGGGAGAGTTATCAGGATGCAAATATTAAATTTGAAGTGGCTTTGCCATTTGAAGACAGTCAGGAAAAAATCAAAATGCTTTATAATCAGTTAAATGATTTAATTGCTCAGAAAGAATTGAACGCTGAAGAAACGACTCAGCAAATGTTTAAATCATTTACCTTTCTCGATAATTTTGTAAAACTATTAGGGATCGGTTTATTCATCGGTGGTATTTTAATCGCCATATTCACCACCCGTTCCATTACCAAACCAATACAGCAACTAAAGAAAATGTTATTGTCAATGGGACTTGGAATTCTCCCAAAGGAAAGAATCAGTTACAGAACAGATGAAATCGGTGAAATGGGAATTGCCCTCAATAGCCTTGTGGAATCAATGGAAAGCACCACCGAATTTGCCAAGCAAACCGGTAAGGGAAATTTTGAAGCTTATTACAAGCCGCTAAGCAAAGATGATAGCCTTGGTCATGCACTCCTTAAAATGCGTGATGGCTTGTCTGAAAACGAACGAGTGCTGGAGCAGAAAGTAATAGAACGTACCGAACAGGTTGTTAAGCAAAAAGAAGAGATTGAATTAAAGACAAAGGAACTTGAAATACTGTTTAAACAGGTTACTGATAGTATCCATTATGCAAAGCGAATCCAGGAAGCTATTTTACCTCCTAATAATTTAGTAAAGCAAATTTTACCGGAATCATTCGTTTTATACAAGCCAAAAGATATTGTGAGCGGGGATTTTTACTGGATCGATAAAAAGAATGACTGGTGTTATTTTGCAGCTGTTGATTGCACTGGGCACGGAGTGCCAGGTGCTTTCATGAGTATTGTTGGATATAATCTTTTAAAAGATATTTTAAAGAACACTGAAAGTATTGAGCCTTCCGTGATTATGGATAGGATGAATGATGGAGTGGCAAATACATTGCATACCAATACAACCTCCGGAAAACAGACTAAGGATGGAATGGATATGACTCTTTGTGCACTTAATTACAGCACATTAGAATTACAGTTCTCCGGAGCATTTAATCCATTGTACATCATTAGAAATAATGAATTAATCCAACACAAAGCAGATAAATTCCCAGTTGGAATGTTCATTGGTGAAAAACAAACATTTACCAACAACCTTATACAGTTACAAAAAGGAGATAGCATTTATATTTTCTCGGATGGATACGCGGATCAGTTTGGCGGGCCTAAAGGAAAAAAATTCATGGCAGGTAATTTCCGTCAGTTACTGGCAGATGTAAGCAAATTACCAATTGAAAGACAAAAGACCATGCTTAACCAAACCATTGAAGAATGGCGCGGCAATTTAGAACAGGTTGATGATATTTTAATTATTGGCGTGAAAGTTTAACGCACAAAACTAGACCTTCCAAACGGAGGGTTTTTTTATGATCAAATCGAACAAAATTTAAAAAAGTATGCAAACCTATATTGCAATTTTAAGAGGAATTAATGTGAGCGGTCATAAAATGATGAAAATGGAAGCACTTCGCCATCTATTGGAAGATCTTAACTTTAAGAATATAAAAACCTATATCCAGAGCGGTAATATTGTATTTCAGGATAAAAAAACAAATGTCGATGCTCTTGGAAAAAAGATTGCAAAAAAAATATCAGATAATTTTGATTTTGAAGTTCCTGTTATCGTTAAAGAAGAAAAGGAATTAAATGATGTATTAAACAAAAATCCTTTTCTGACTAAAAGAAAAGAAGATATCACCAAACTTCATGTTACTTTTCTATCCGATGTGCCGGAGAAGGCTAATGTAGATAAAATAATAGATGCCACTTATCAGTCAGATGAATTTATCATTATAGAAAAGGTAGTTTATATATTTTGTCCGAATGGTTATGGCAACACCAAATTGAACAACACTTTCTTTGAAAATAAACTAAAAGTGACCGCCACTACCCGCAATTGGAAGACCATTAGCGAACTGGTGAAGCTGGCTAGTCAATTGTCTTTATAACTTTAAAGATGGATTTTTCATTATTACTAACTAATTTTTCGAAACACATCTCGCTTACAATATCTGAGCAAAACTACGTTGTATCATTGCTTGAATATAAAAAAATTAATGCTAAAGACTTTTTCTTAAAACAGGGGGAAATTTGCAATCATTCAGTTTTTGTTATAAATGGTTGTTTGAGAGGTTACACTATTGATAGCAATGGTGTTGAACATGTATTGAATTTTGCTCCTGCTGATTGGTGGATCGGTGATCTATACAGTTTATTATCCCAAAGACCGGGAATCCTGAACATTGAAGCTATGATGGATTCTGAAGTAGTTCTTCTCTCAAAAAATAACCAGGAAAAACTTTATACCAAAGTTCCGAAATTTGAACGTTTCTTCAGAATCATTACTGAAAACTCACTGGTATCATTTCAGCAACGATTAAATGATAACCTGAGTTTATCTGCACAAGAACGTTACTTGAAATTCTGCAAAACCTACCCGCAATTGATTAATAGCATCCCTCAAAAACAAATTGCCGCATATATTGGTGTTACACCCGAATTCCTGAGTAAACTTCGTGCTAAATATGTGAAACATAAAAGCATTTCTTAACCTAGATTAATTGTTTCTGTTTCTTCTATCATTAACTTCGAATAATGAATAGAAAGGATTTTTTAAAGAAAGGTTTTTTAGGGGCAGGAATGTTTGTTGCCTCATCTGCCCTGAGCAATGTTATCATAAATGATATTGATGAATTAAAAGAACTGGAAGTTTTAGGCTTTAATCATATACCAAACACCACATCAAAAATTATGGAAAATACAATCTTACATAAAGCAGATAGCCGCGGCGATGCAAACCATGGCTGGCTGAATAGTAAACATAGTTTTAGTTTTGCAAACTATTATAATCCTGAAAGAATGCATTTTGGAGTATTAAGGGTGTTGAACGACGATACGGTATCCGCAGGTATGGGTTTTGGAACACATCCTCATGACAACATGGAAATCATCAGTATACCTTTGGAAGGAGATTTGGAACATAAAGATAGTATGGGCAATACCACAGTTATTAAAAACGGTGATATACAAGTTATGAGTGCCGGAAGCGGCATACAGCATAGCGAATACAATAAAAATAAAGATCAGGCGGTGAAATTTTTGCAAATATGGGTTTTTCCAAACAAGAAAAACGTTACTCCGCGCTACGACCAAATAACATTAAAGAAAGAAGACCGACATAATAAATTACAACAAATCTTATCTCCAAACCCAAACGATGAAGGTGTGTGGATTCATCAAAATGCTTGGTTTCATTTAGGAACATTTGATAAAGGAACAATGAGAGAGTACAGTATTAAATCAAAAGGTAACGGTTTATATATCTTTAATTTAAATGGCAATTTACAGATCAATGAGCAGGAATTAAATGCACGGGATGGTTTTGGAATCTGGGATATTGAAAAAGTAAATTTGAAAGCTAATTCTGATTCTGAATTCTTAATAATGGAAGTACCAATGAATGTTTAAACTTAAATAACGTATGAAATAGTCATGTTGCTAGCAGCACAAACACGAATGAAGATAACATGACTATACCATATGATAACTAAAAAACAATAATATCTACGTATGAAAATATTAGCTTTTGCAGGAAGTAACAGTAAGCATTCCATTAATAAAAAACTGGCAAATTATGCCGCACATTTGTTTAAGGAATCCGAAGTTGATCTTATTGACTTGAATGATTTTCCTTTACCATTATTCAGTGTGGATATTGAAAAAGCAGTAGGATTTCCTAAAGAGGCGGAAGCATTTTTAAAAAAGATTGAAGAGGCTGACTTTATTGTTTTATCACTTGCAGAAAATAATGCGTCCTATAATGTTGGATTTAAAAACGTGTTTGATTGGGCCTCTCGTAAAGCAAAAAAGGTATTCCAAGATAAACCGATGCTGTTAATGGCAACGTCACCCGGGGAAAGAGGAGGTACTTCAGTATTAGAATTTGCGACAAAAACCTTGCCTTATTATGGAGCTACTATCAAAGCTACATTTTCACTTCCAAAATTTGATGAAAATTTTGATGAGGAGAAAGGAATTATCAATGAGGAATTAAAACAGCAACTTTTAAACCAGATAAAACATGCAAGGTCCTAAAAAATGGAAAATGGCGGTTCTTATATGGCTAGCCATTTACCCTCTCATAACATTAATATTTATTTTATTGGGGCCTTATTTGGTTCTTATAAATCCATTACCGCTGCGCACCTTGGCTATCACATTAATTGCAGTGCCTATTATGGTGTTTTTATTGATCCCCAACTTGCAAAAACTTTTACGAAACTGGTTAATTAAATAATCATGGGAAATTTTAGGAAAATTCAATCAATACATTCTGCCCCTGAAATGATGATGGGATCCATCAAATTACGTCAAGCATTTCCTTTGCGGGGAATAGAACAAATAAGCCCTTTTATTTTATTACATCATTTTGATTTTACCTGCGGGCCTGGTGAAAACAACTTCCGTGTTCCAGCGCATCCACACCGTGGGTTTTGTCCGGTTACATATATGTATGAAGGCTCTATCGAACATGAAGATTCATTAGGCAATAAAAAAGTAATAGGAAATAATGAAGTGCAATGGATCAACGCAGGGAGAGGAATGATTCATAGTGAGAAAGCCGACAAAGAATTTATCGAAAAAGGCGGAAGGTCACAGGGCATTCAATTATGGATTAACTTACCCAAAGTGAAAAAAATGAATCCATCTTTTTATCAACCAATCACAAAGAATGAAATCGTATTAATTGAAAAAGAAGGTGTGGAATTTCGTTTGGTATCTGGAAGTTATTTGGATAAAAAAGGGCCGGCAAACTCTGATGTGTTAACTGCCATGTTGCGAATGAGAACAGGCAGTGATTATACATTTACCGCTCCAAAAACAAACAATGTATGTTTTTATGTGTTGGAAGGTGAACTAACTTTAAATGATACTAATTCCATTAAACAACACGATACCGTTGTGTTTGAAAATACGGATGGTGATATGATGCTAAAGGCAAAGCAGGATTCAAAATTATTGATTATGTCAGGGGAACAAATCAATGAACCATTGGTATCTCACGGTCCGTTTGTAATGAATTCAGAAACGGAGATATTAGAAGCCATGCGCGATTATCAGCAGGGAAAAATGGGCTTTCTACCATAATACTATAAAAAATATAAGCATAAAAAAAAGGATATATAAAAAGCATTGAGTTGTTGCTGAATTTATTTCAGCATCTCCAAGAAGGCTAAATTTGCTAAAATTCAGATTCTAAACAAATTCAGAATAATATTGAAATTAACTTTTGAGAAATCCACATTTTTTGAAAATTTTTAAAGTTTTACTTCCCAAAGATCCCAGTTACTGTCACAGCGATACCAGGTTTCGTTAATATCCTGCCAGGCACGGTTTGTAATTTCATTCCAGTTCTTTCCGTTTTCGGTATACATTAATTTATTTCCGGAAATGCATAACCATCTTCCCTAATTGCCGTTCCAAGTAGTTAAGTGACTTGACTCTGACCAATTCTTTTTATTTCTTAATAAATTCCTCCAGACCTTAAAGCCGTGATGAAACGTATCATTCGCTAAAGTCTCCGTGTTTTATTTTTTGAATTTCCCTTTCAGGGCAGCTAAAGCAGACATCATATCATTTGGATCATAAGCTGCCACTTCTTCTTTTTTAGCAACAGGCTTCTTTGAAGAAACAATTCCTTCACCTTTCATAGATAATGCAATACGTTTACGTTTCACATCGCACTCCGTTATATTGACCCAAACCTGTTGCCCTACTTTTACAATCGAACTTGGATCATCCACAAACGTATCGCTCAACTGAGAAATATGAACCAGTCCATCCTGGTGAACCCCAATATCAACGAAGGCACCGAAATTAGTTACATTAGTTACAATGCCTGGCAATCGCATGCCTTCGCGAAGATCTGCCATACTATGGACACTATCATCAAAACTAAAGACTTCAAATGACTTCCTCGGATCACGTCCTGGTTTTTCTAATTCAGAAACAATATCCTTTAAAGTTGGGATACCAATTGTCTCAGTGACATAAGTAGTTAGATTTATTTTTCTTCGGAGTTCCTTGTCTTTAATTAAATCATCAATACTACTATTCAAATCGCCCGCCATTTTTTCAACAATATGATAGGCCTCCGGATGCACCGCACTTTTATCCAATGGATGAATACCATCTCTGATTCTTAAGAAACCCGAACACTGTTCAAATACTTTATCACCCATTCGGTTTACTTTCAAAAGCTCTTTACGAGATTTAAATGCGCCATGCTCATTTCTGTAATCAACAATGTTTTTAGCAAGGGTTTCACCGATACCTGAAACATAAGATAATAATTGTTTAGATGCAGTATTCAGTTCCACTCCTACTCCATTTACACAACTCATCACCACATCATCCAGTTTATTTTTTAAAGCAGTTTGATCAACATCATGCTGGTACTGCCCTACCCCAATAGATTTTGGATCAAGCTTCACTAATTCCGCCAGAGGATCTGCCAAACGCCGTCCAATAGAAACAGCGCCCCTAACTGTTAAATCATAATCTGCAAATTCTTCACGGGCAACATCTGATGCGGAGTAAATAGATGCCCCTGCCTCACTCACCATAATGACAGGGATCGTTTTTGGTAACACATCAATGCTACGTATAAACTGTTCCGTTTCGCGCGAAGCTGTTCCGTTACCAATCGCAATGGCTTCCAACTCATGCTTGGCACATAAAGCCATCACAACATGTTGCGAATCCATTACCCTGCGTTGCGGCTCATGCGGATAGATCACCGTTTCTTCCAATAATTTTCCTTGCGCATCCAGCGCCACCACTTTGCAACCCGACCTAAAACCCGGATCAATAGCCAACATAGATTTTTGTCCCAATGGAGAAGCTAATAATAATTCTCTTAAATTATCAGCAAACACCTGGATAGCTTTTTCATCAGCTGATTGTTTTGTCATCAACCTCATTTCAGCTTCAATACTTGGTTGAAGCAAGCGCTTATAACCATCATCAATAGCCAAACTAATTTGTTCGGCACATTCATTACGTGATTTTATAAACTGTTTTTTTATTTGTTCATGCGCTTCCTCATCATCAATCACAATATCCAATATCAAAAAATCTTCTTTTTCTCCACGGCGCATAGCAAGCATTCGATGGCTCGGACAAGTCATTAAAGACTCCTCCCATTCAAAATAATCTTTAAACTTTTCTCCGTCTTCTTCTTTTCCCCTTATTACTTTTGTTTTGATCACTGCTGATCTTTTGAAAAGTGTTCTCATACCTTCCCTTACAACGGCATCTTCACTAATTATTTCTGATATAATGTCCCTTGCCCCATGTAAGGCTTCGTCGGGATGTTCCACTCCTAATTCTTTATTCACAAACTTCAAAGCTTCAGGAAATAAATCTTTTGTTTCCTGCGCTAATATAAGTTGAGCCAGAGGTTCCAACCCTTTTTCACGTGCAATGGTTGCTTTTGTACGACGTTTAGGTTTATATGGCAAATACAAATCCTCGAGTGTAGATAAGGTTTCTGCTGACAGAATTTTATCGGATAATTCCTGGGTTAATTTACCCTGCCCTTCAATAGATTTTAAAATACTTTCGCGACGTTGTTCTAACTGACGCAATCTCTCAATTTCATTTTTAATGGTCATGACCTGTACCTCATCCAGACTTCCTGTTACTTCTTTACGGTATCGGGAAATAAACGGAACAGTTGCTCCTTCATCCAATAAATCAACGGTTGATTTTACTTGTTTCGCATCAATTTTGAGATCTGCAGCAATTTTAAAAAATAAAGAAGTATCGGTCATTTTAATTTTAGATTTAAACAAATATAAACCTATAAAAGCCTTGTTATCATTGGTTTTATCAACAATATAAAAGCTAATCACGTGAAAATCAAGCGAATTAAATTTAAGTCATGTTGAAACAAAAAATGATGTATAAATGTAACTAGTAAAAAAAAATTAAAGTCTATGTATTTTCAAAAACTTCAACTTCCGCTAAAGGACTGAAAAGATAAACCGAGCCGGTACTGATCTCTTTACAACGGTAACGTTTGCGAAGTTTTTCACCTTTTTCAAATATGCGCGAACCATTATACAAAAAGTGTGTGCGGTAGGGCAAGTGTTCCAGTAAAATCAAATGCCCGTTTGTATCACTCGTGTCATACAATTTCAGCGTTCGCATCAAAGTGATATCAGTGCAACTGGCAGCTGCCGGATTCTGTAAATATTTTCTCAACGCATACAAAACATCCAGGGGTAAATTATCAGTGCTTAAAAAAGGGGTCATCAATACTCTGAAGGATTCTTTCCATTCTGCACCATGTGGAGCAACATTGTTCCTGTATTTATTAAAGGTATATAAATGAGCGATCTCATGCACCAATGTAATAAAGAACGAAAACTGATTTAAATTATGATTAATGGTGATGGTATGGTTCAATCCATCCCTTGGCGATGTGTAATCACCAAGTTTTGTACTTCGTTCTTTTGTTATTTTTAATTTAAAATCATATTCAATTATCCATACAGCAATTTGAGGAACAGCAAATTCCGGAATATATTTTTTTAATATTTCGGAATTACGTTGTATCTGCTGATCACGATGAGTCATTTTTTGAAGAGACTTAAAGATAGAAGAGACCTAAGGGATAAAAGATGTATTATGATTTCTCTTCAGCCTCTTTTATCTTTATCCTCTTTTTTTTACGGTTTGTATTTAGATTTAGACAAAATTTTCTGGACATCTTTTTCATTCATCAAATCTTCCACTGTAATTTTACTATTATTTTTCATGTAAGACCTAATAATTTGTTTGCCTAACCACATGGCAATTCTTGGAGGACAATCTTTACTGATTGCCCTTGTAAAAGGCCCATCACTGGTGAACTCAGAAACTAGTTTTAAATCATTATCATATAATTTATTATCCTTAGCGAAAAATCCCCATAATTTATTTTCATAAGTTTCGCAATACTTCATTTGTTCACTTGTGTATCCCATTTTAATGGAATCCTGAATCTGAGGTAATAAACCATCACATACGTAAAATATTTTACCGTAAAAAATCATGTGATTTAACAGATTATTTACTGGATCAGCATTATCAAATTCAGTAATCACCCAGCCTCTCACTGCATCCGACAAAAGATGCTCTTTATTCATGGTACGTGTTCTAAATTTCGGTAATTGCATCATATCATAAAACATATTATTACTTCCTAAATACATATCCAACCCAATACCCAAAGTAGAATCAACATAAACCACATTATATTGAAAACCACTCATAAATGTGACGAATTGCTTAGGAGTTTTACGATTTGGGAAAAATAATTTAAAACGTTTAACAACTTCAGTCATTTCATCACCTATTAACTCAATGTCATTATCTGTGTAGGTTCGTTTCAAATCATTATAAGCTGTTTTAATATCTTTGTTTTCAATGAAACGCAGTAATGTCTGCGAATATAAAGAGTCTGTTTTACCACCGTTATTAACAATTGAAGAAACATACCTTGTATAGAATGAAGTGTATTTTTTTTGAAATTCCATCATTTTCTGGGGACTATTCTCTAGTTTTATAGAAAACACATCTATATCTAACCTTTTAAATACTACCGGTTCAATCTCAACCTTACTGGTATCTACATCCAGCTGATTATGATGGCATTGGGTAAAAAAATTAACAAATAAAATAGCAGTAAATATTTTTAAAAGGTAGTTCATCAAAAAAATGTATTATTTTTACCATGTTAAATTATATAAAAAAAAAATATATGAAAAAGATTTTACTTATAGTTTCAAGCACGTTATTGTTAGCTAACAATTTTTTAGCACAAGATACTGATGATGATAAAAAATTTAGATTAGGATTAAAAGTGGCTGCGCAACCAACTTGGTTTTCATCGAATGAAAGCGCTACAACAAAAGGGGGTGCCGGATTTGGTTTTGGTTTTGGTCTTGTAACAGAATTTCGTTTAGGAAAAACTGCAAGTTTCGTAACAGGTATTGGTGGCGATTTTGAAAGCGGAAGTGTTCGATATAAATTTGATCCATTGTCATCAACCCCTCATTCTGTAGGATATATTACTGATAATGCAGGTAATCTGAAAGAATTGAAGGATGGTGTTAATCAGGCAGATCTGATTCAAACAGGTGATGTTTTATATGCAGGAGTTACTGAAAGAAAAATAAAAACGACTCATGTTACCATTCCTATAGCTCTTAAAATGATGACAAAGGAAATGGGTGGATTCAAATATTTCGGAATGTTTGGCGGAGAAATAGGGATCAGAGTAAAGTCTAGGGCTACTGATAAGTATACCAGCTCTTTCACTTCTACTTCGTACAATCTTTCAAGTGGAACTAATACCAATATAAATATTAACAAAGACGGTTCTTTAATTCCGCTTAGAGTTGGGATGAATGTTGGGCTAGGTGCTGAGTATCGTTTATCGGGGTCTACTTCTATGTTTTTAAGTATCAATTATTTCCGTTCTTTCACAAATCTAATGAGAAAAGAATCAGCATATATGGTCTATGATTCTAAAATATACTCTGATGGCACGATGACTTTTTTTAGAGTCAAACAAGGAATATTCATGAACGCCATCAGAATAAATGTTGGTATATTATTCTAATCTTAACACTCTAAAAAAAATCCCGGCAAATCACCGGGATTTTTTTATTTTTATAAAGTCCTACGAAAACAAATATGAAACATCAGGAAATCATCAACCATATAGTTAGTTGGTTAACAACCTATTCCACAACTTCTAAAACAGAAGGTTTTGTTATTGGTATTTCCGGAGGCATAGATTCCGCTTTAACATCCACATTATGTGCAATGACAAAGAAAAAAGTAATCTGTCTAAATATGCCTATCCGACAATATAAAACAGAATACGATAGGGGAAATGCTCATATTGAATGGTTAAAGAAACGTTACAAAAATGTTAGCAGTGCCGAAGTAAACTTAAGTTCTGTTCTTGAAGAAATAGAAAAAACATTTGATACATCCGTCCAAGATTTTTTAACTATGGCAAACACTCGTGCCCGCTTACGTATGACAACTTTATATGCATATGCAGGCCATCACAAATTACTTGTTGCAGGTACAGGAAATAAAGTGGAAGATTTTGGTATTGGTTTTTACACAAAATACGGTGATGGCGGTGTTGATATAAGTCCAATTGCAGATTTGATGAAATCTGAAGTATATAGTTTATCAGATAAACTCGGCGTAAACAGCGACATCTTAAATGCCAGGCCTACAGATGGCTTATTTGCGGATGGCCGCACTGATGAAGATCAAATTGGGGCTGCATATGATGAACTGGAATGGGCAATGCTTTATATAGAAAATAAAGAGACTTACCAATTAAACGAAAGACAGCTGGTAGCCATGCAGATATACCAAAGTCGCCACAAGGCAAACAAACATAAAATGGATCCGATACCTGTTTGTGAAATTCCAAAAGAATTTTTAATTTAAGAGTATGGAAAAAAGAAAATGTTTAGAATGTGAAGAAACATTTAACGGACGTGCGGATAAAAAATTCTGCAGCGACTTATGTAGAAATGCCTATAATAACAAATTAAACAGCGATCAGGTAAACTATGTCCGCAACATCAATAATATATTAAGAAAGAACAGAAGAATTATAGAAGACCTTTTACCGGAAGAAACGGCTACAGTATCCCAACAAAAATTAACAGACAAAGGTTTTAACTTTAATTATTTTACTAATACAACAATAACCAAAACCGGAAAAAAATATACGTTTTGTTACGAATATGGTTATTTACCAATAGAAGGCAATTATTATTTATTAGTAAAAAGAAAAACAGAGATCTAATCTTCAATAATAATTGAAACGCTGTCTACAGGCCCATTCATAGGTGGCAAAAGCTTTGCTACCTTTACTTTTGTTTCAATTAATTTTGGAAAAGCGTGAATTATCCGGTCATAAATTCGTTTACCTACATGTTCAATTAGTTTTGCAGGAATGGCCATTTCTTCTTTACAGATATTAAATACCGCACAATAATCAATAGTCAGATTCAGATCATCTTTTAAAGCCGCTTCATGAAAGTCATAAACCATATTTACATCAACGATGTATTCACCACCAATTTTAGTTTCTTCAGGCAAACAGCCATGATAAGCATACAATCTGATTCCTTCTACGTTTATTTGATTTTTCATTGAATAATTATGTTTTAACTAAAGTGATAATTCACCTCTCAAATTTCTTTCTAATAACTGTTTAGTTTTTGTATGCGATAATTTTTTACCCAAAACATACATTAATTTGGCGACAGCACTTTCAAACGTAATATCATAACCACTAATAACACCGATTTTTTTAAGAGTACTGCTGGTTTCGTACATTCCCTGTATTACCGCACCTTCCGAACATTGGGTTACATTATAAATAATAATCCCTTTTTCAATCGCTTGTTTTAAGGCTGAAATAAACCACTCTTCTGTACTTGCATTACCGGCTCCAAACGTTTCTATGATCACCGCTTTTATGCCTGATGTATTTAAAATAGCTAAAGTTATTTTTTTACTTAAACCTGGAAATAACTTTAAAACCGCAATGTCATTATCCAGGTTTGTATGCACCAACAATGTTTTTTTAGATGTTTTTAGTAATGCAGTGTTATTATAATTAATATCAACCCCTGCTTCTGCCAAAGCAGGATAATTGGGAGATTTAAACGCATCAAAATGGGCAGAATTGTATTTATAGGTGCGGTTACCACGGTATAATTTATATTCAAAATAAATACATACTTCAGATACAATAGGTTTTTTATTCTTTTGGGCGGAAGCAATTTCTATTGCGGTAATAAGGTTTTCTTTACCATCTGTCCGTATTATGCCGATAGGTAATTGAGAGCCTGTTAAAATTACCGGTTTACTTAAATTTTCTAACATGAAACTTAAAGCGCTGGCAGTATAGGACATGGTATCAGAACCATGAAGGATTACAAAGCCATCGTGCTGCTGATAATTATCTTTAATAATTGTCGCCAATTCCATCCACACACGCGGATGCATATTGGAAGAATCAATAGGATTTTTAAAAGAAATGGAAGATAATTTAATATCAAATTTTTCAAGCTCAGGAACTTGTTTAGTAAGTGCTTTAAAATTAAAAGGTTTCAATTCACCGGTACGTGCGTCCTGCATCATACCAATGGTACCACCGGTATAGATTAGCAAAACAGAAGGTTTGGAATTTGTCATAAAATAAAAAAGCCTAAGATTTTCATCTTAGGCTTTGAAATCAAATAAATTAGAAAGGTAAATCGTCGTTATCTGAAATACTGCTGTTAAAAACAGGAGCAGTAGTGTTTTCCTGCATGCCTCCGTTATTCTGAGCAGGCGCAGATGATTGGCCTGCCGCAACTTTTTCAATTCTCCACGCTTCTAGTGTATTAAAAAACTTTATACCTTGTGGGCCATTCCATTCGCGACCACGCAAGTTAAACTGCACTTTTATTTCATCTCCTTGGTTAAAAGAATCAAGCATTGAACATTTATCCTGAGTTACCTGAAAACTTACAAATTGAGGATAGGGTGTGCTTAAATCTGTTGCTAAGACAAAATCCCTTTTCTGAAATTTATCACTCACCTTTTGTGTGTCATACTTTAATTTTAATTGTCCTGTTACATCCATTTTCTATATATTTTACGTTATTGGTTTACGATTTCAAATACTAAAACAAATTTACAAAAGTTCAAAGTATTTTTCAGGAAAACTTAATCACAAAAATGCGATAAATTTAAACAATTTATAATTCCTCAAAGGATCAATAAGCACTGAAATAGCTTATTTCAATAAAAATCATTGATTTTTACAATAATATGATTTCAATAACCTTAATGAAACCTCAATTAGTATCAAATTGAACTCTGCTGCCAATCGGCAATAAATCATCCATTTGCTCAAGGTTTTCTTCCCATTGTTAAAATTTTTTATTGAGAATATCCTTTTGTTCATCCATACTCAATGTATTGTTGCTTACCTGTAATTCCTCGTACTTTAAAGTTTCGATGTTTGATTGACTAACAGTTGCCACCGTTTTTAATTATGGGTAAGATTACGGACAATCAAAATTCCTTTTTAATACTTTTAGTAAATGATAAAAACTTCACCTGTTCTTATCCCTAAATCATGCTTTGACTTTTTAAGTCAATTAAAAAAACATACATATAACTATTTCCTTATTATTTTTTCCAGATCAGCTAATTTCATTGTTGCATATGGATCTGCCGGTTTTTGCTTAAGAGCATCTTCATAAACAGGCTTTGCTTCCGTATAGCGTTTCATCTTAAATAATTCATCGCCACGTTTAATCGTTTCTTTGTATTTTGCTGAACCAAGCGCCTGTGGAATACTATACTTAGCCTCTCCCGAACCAATTTTTTCATTTGTAGCTTCCGCTCCGGAATTGATCGGTGTAATAAGCTTTGGATCTTTATTTTTTTCACTGGCCAGTTTTTCTGTAGCTAATTTATCCATGGTAACTTTTTCTGAAGCTATTTTATCGGCTGCGGCCTTTTCTTTTACTGATTTTTCTTTAGCCAGTTTTTCCTGAGTCGCTTTTTCTTTTTCCTCATCAGCTTTGGCTTTCATGGATGCTGCGTTTGCTGCTTTTTCTTTTGTTACCTTATCTTTCTGAGCCCTATCAATAGCGGTTTTTTCTTGTGCTAATTTTTCTGATGCGACTTTTTCTTGTGCTAACTTATCTGCTGCTGCTTTCTCCTGTGCTAATTTTTCTGCTGCGGCATTATCCTGAACTAATTTATCAGCTGCAACTTTCTCTTGTGCTAATTTATCAGCTGCGACTTTTTCTTGCGCCAGTTTTTCTGCTGCGACTTTATCCTGAACTAATTTATCAGCAGCAACTTTTTCTTTTGCTAACTTATCTGCTACTGACTTCTCCTGTGCTAATTTATCAGCTGTAGCTTTCTCCTGTACTAACTTATCTGCTGCAGCTTTTTCCTGTGCAAGTTTATCAGCAGCAACTTTTTCTTGAGCTAATTTATCTGCAGCAGCTTTTTCTTGAGCTAATTTATCAGCTACTGTTTTTTCCTGTGCTAATTTATCAGCTGCGACTTTTTCTTGCGCCAGTTTTTCTGCTGCGACTTTATCCTGAACTAATTTATCAGCAGCAACTTTTTCTTGTGCTAACTTATCTGATGCAGCTTTTTCTTGAGCTAATTTATCTGATGCAGCTTTTTCTTGCGCCAGTTTTTCTGCTGCGGCTTTGTCCTGTGCTAATTTATCTGCTGTTGCTTTATCCTGAACTAATTTATCTGCTACTGCTTTCTCCTGCGCTAACTTATCTGCTGCTGCTTTATCTTGTGCTAACTTTTCTGATGCAGCTTTCTCTTGTGCTAACTTTTCTGATGCGGCTTTCTCCTGTGCAACCTTATCAGCTAAGGCTTTCTCCTGTACTAATTTATCAGCAGCGACTTTTTCCTGCGCAAGTTTATCAGCAGCAACTTTTTCTTGAGCCAGTTTTTCTGCTGCGGCTTTATCCTGAACTAATTTATCAGCTGCTGCTTTCTCCTGTGCTAATTTATCTGCAGCAACTTTTTCTTGCGCCAGTTTTTCTGCTGCTGCTTTCTCCTGTGCTAATTTATCAGCTGCCGCTTTCTCCTGTGCTAATTTATCTGATGCAGCTTTTTCTTGTACTAATTTATCTGCAGAAACTTTTTCTTGCGCCAGTTTTTCTGCTGCGGCTTTATCCTGAACTAATTTATCTGCTGCGGCTTTTTCCTGAACTAATTTATCAGCTGCTGCTTTCTCCTGTGCTAATTTATCTGATGCAGCTTTTTCCTGCGCTAATTTATCTGCAGAAGCTTTTTCTTGCGCCAGTTTTTCTGCTGCTGCTTTATCCTGTGCTAATTTTTCTGCTGCGGCTTTATCCTGTGCAAGTTTATCAGCAGCAACTTTTGCAGCAGCTTCCGTAGCTTTCTTAGCAGCCAATTCTTTCTCTTTTAAACAATTGCCAACTCTTACCAATTGATCTCCGGGATATCTTTCACCCGGAATGATTGTCATTGCTTTTTCGTAATTAGTTTTAGCCAAAGGACAATCTCCAGCATTAAGTGCAATATCTCCGGCATTGTTGGTTGATGTAAAGCTTTCTAATAAGGCATTTTCGGCACTTCTGATCCTCATTAGCTCTCCTAACATTTGATCAGTATATGATTGATTATGGTTAAATTTTTTTCCTTTATCCGTATAAGCAACCTTTGCCAAAGGTTGCTGTAAAATAGAATAATCAATACCTGGAAACCCTTTGGCCATTACAACACCCTCAATACCAAAAGATGGTGAATACTTGTCGTTTACTATGTTTTCAGGCACACCTACGGTAGACACAGCAAATCTTTTTGCATTGCATCCTGCATAAGCAACTACTATTAAGTAATCACCATTCGCAGGAACTTCAATAATAAAATCTCCATTACCATCACTTTGAATCTGAGCAACAACTGTAGAACCCTTATACAAGGTTATATTTGCCCCAGCTAGTTTTATTTCAGAAATTTCGACTTTATTGGTTAATCTAAAAGTACGAAGTTCAACAGTGCTTTTAAGTCGTAAATTCCAGGTAGTTTGAGCGTAAATAACAGATGTTATGAGCAAAAATAAGGGAATTAAAAATAAATATTTTTTCATTTGTGATTGGTAAAATAGAGTCTTTAAATTAAAAGTAATTAATTTTTTGAGAGCAGGCGCTCATTGTTAAGAAAAATAAAAAACTATGGGTTCAAAAAGCCAACTGAGAATGAATTCTTACTTTTTCATAGGATAATAAAGACTATTTCAAAAAATATTGAAATTTTATAAAAATAATTTAAATATGAATAAAAGGCAAATTGCATGGGAAACCACTTTAAAAATTAATCCGGATTTCGAGTGGAATCTGAAAAGAACATAAAAATGATGGAGATTATTTCAAAAGGTATTCTCAAATATTGAGCATCAAATTACACTTTGCTTCTTTAGCAAATCCATTCATTTTTTTTGTATTATTGCACATTTACTGATATTATTTTAGGACATATTTAAAGCATTCAGAAAGATACTTTTGAACCAGAAACTTTACAACGCAACCTTTATGAATAATATAAAATAGAAATTCCCGTTATGAAACATGAAGATAAAACTTTCTTACGATTTACCTTACAGTCATTTAATATTCTAAAAGATTTGGATACTTTTTATAACGCATTCACTGAGACAATTGATAACACGGAATTAATTCAGGTTAAAAAGAAGATTTACTTGTGAGAAAAACATATGTATTATATTTCCTTTTGTGCCTGGTTAGTTATACGCAGGCCCAAGAAATCGATTCGTTAAAATTAGCTCTGAAAAAAGCCACTCACGATACTACACGCTGCAACATTCTAAATCTAATGATTGAAATTGAAGCGGATGATAATATTTGGCCGATATACAACGAACAATTAAAAACACTTTGTGAAAAGAATATAAAGTTAAAGACAAATCAAAATGTTACAAGGATATTTTACTTAAAATACCTCGCATCTACACTAAATAATATAGGATACTTATTTAATATGCAGGGAAATACAATGAAAGCTCTAATATTTTTTAAGAAAAGCTTATTACTGCAGGAAGAAATAAAAGATCAAAAAGGAATTGCTGAATCTTTAAACAATATAGGAGTCATATATCAAAATCAAAGTGATATTCCTCGGGCTTTAGAATGCTACCATAGAAGTTTGAGGATTCAGGAAAACATTAAAGACAAGAGTGGGATTGCATCTTCCTTAAATAATATCGGGGCAATTTATCAAAACCAAAATGAACATACAAAAGCATTGGATTTTTTCACTAAAAGCTTAAAATTGCAGGAAGAAGTAAATGACCTCATAGGATTAGCCTATACACTAAACAATATTGGTAGAATTTATGATGCAAAATATGATTTTCAAAAAGCCTTAGAATATCATTATAGAAGTCTTGCAGTGAGAAAAAAAATAAATGATAAAGGAGGAATTGCCAACTCTTTAAATAATATCGGTGCAATTTTTCACAAGCAAGCAGAAAAAAATAATGTCAACAAAGATTCTTTGTTACAAAAAGCTTTGGAATACCATCAGGCAAGCCTTAAAGAACAGCGTGAGATTGAAGATAAAAAAGGTGTAGCGTATTCTCTCAATAGTATTGCTGCTGCGCAATTTCAATTGAACCAAATTAACTTAGCTGAACAAAATGCTATGTCTAGTTTAAAATTGGCTCAGGAGTTGGGCTATCCATTGAGCATAACCAATGCAAGTATGTTACTGAGTAAAATATATTTCAAAGGAGCAAAATATAAAAAGGCTTATGAAATGCAAGTATTGTACAAACAAATGGAAGACAGTTTAAATAATGAAAGTAACCGAAAAGCGGGAATTCAAAAGAGTTTACAATATGTTTATGAGAAAAAAACTGTTGCGGATAGCATGAGGGTAACAGAAGAAAGAAAAATATTTGTAGTTAAAATAAAACAAGAGAAGACTCTACGTCTCGCCTTATACGCAGGAATTACATTAATAGGCATTTTCTCAATTTTTATGTTTAGTCGTTTTAGAGTAACGAGGAAGCAAAGAGACATCATTGAATTACAAAAAAAAGAAGTAGACAACCAGCGCCAGTTAGCGGATGACCGTCGTATTATAGCAGAACAACAAAAACAAATTATCGAAGAAAAACAAAAAGAAATTTTAGATAGTATCCATTATGCCAAAAGAATTCAACAAGCTATGTTAACAAGTGAATCCTACATCACAGAACATTTACAGGCAGAATACTTTATTTTTTACCAGCCAAAAGATATTGTAAGTGGAGACTTTTATTGGGCACTAGCACACAACGAAATGTTCTATTTAGCAACTGCTGATTGCACAGGACATGGTGTACCTGGAGCATTTATGAGTCTGTTAAATATTAGTTTTTTAAATGAAAATGTAATCGAACGCAAACTTCAGAATCCTGACCAAATACTTAACGAACAAAGAAGGGAAATCATTAAAGCCCTAAATCCAAACGGTACTGAAAATTCAAAAGATGGTATGGATTGCATTTTATGCGCATATGATTTACAAAATATGAGATTAAATTTTGCAACAGCAAATCATTCACTTTGGTTAATAAGAGATAAAACACTCACTTCCTTTAAAGGCGACAAAATGCCAGTGGGAAAGTATCATGAAAATGTGAAAGATTTTACTCTACAATCTATAGAATTAAAAAAAGGTGACTTAATTTACACTTTTACAGATGGTTGCGTAGACCAGTTTGGCGGCCCAAAAGGAAAGAAATTCATGTATAAGAAACTAGAGCAGCTATTAATAGAAAATCATCATTTGCCAATGGAAGCTCAAAAAGAAAACATTGACAATGCACTTAATGAATGGCGTGGCGAAATGGAGCAACTGGATGATGTGACTATTATTGGGATCAGGATATAGAAGTTAAAATACAATTTGTACTTTTTATTTAATGCTTAAGGTATTCTAGCTGAAACTAATTAAAAAAAATCAATCTCATTTCAGACATTTAAAGTAAATTAGCTTTCTTAAGAAATATGTCATTTAAAGTATTTATAATAGAAGACGAAAAGGCGTTATTGGAGACTCTCAAACTAAATCTGGAGTTAGAAAGATATCATGTTGAAACTTGTAGTTCAGGAGATTTAGCATTAGCTCAAATTAAAACCTATAATCCTGATTTAATACTATTAGACATCATGCTGCCGGTATTAAACGGAATAGAGATTTATAAACAGTTAAAAGATCAGGAAATAGCAACTCCTGTTATTTTTCTGACTGCAAAAAACAATGTACATGATAAAATTGAAGGATTAAAATTAGGCGCTGATGATTACATCACAAAGCCTTTTGATCTTGAAGAACTGCTTCTCAGGATCCATAATGTTTTAAAAAGAAACAATCCTCAAAAACAAGACCTGACACTTTTTAGATTTGACAATTGTGAAATTAATTTCTCTACTTTCCAGGTCTTAACCGTAAATGGAAAAAGAGAAGATCTTTCAAAAAGAGAAATAGCACTTTTAAAATTACTAGTTGATAATGTCAATAACGTCGTTTCAAGAGATGAAATACTAGACAAGCTCTGGAACAAAGATGAGAATCCGTCATCTAGAACTATTGATAATTATATTTTAAATTTCCGGAAACTATTTGAGATCAACCAAAAGGATCCAATCCATTTTCAATCAATCAGAAGTGTTGGCTATAAGTTTTGTGTTTAAATTATAAATCAGATTTTCTCAAATCTCTTCACTTCTACTCCATTTATTATAATAGTTTCAAAAAACATCTCTAAAGGCCTTACCCACAAGTTCTCTCCTTCAGTTTGATAAGTTGCTTTATAAACAACCATGTCTTCTAAAGTTTCACTATGCTTTGCCACACCAATAACTTCGTATAAGTTGCCTTTGTAGTGTTTGTATAATCCTAGTTCCATTAACTAAATATTTTTCTCTAGTTGTCCCTTCTCTCCCTTCAATATTTCCTATCTCTTCCTAACTTGTATGATCTGCTACAATAACCCATTGTCCTTTAATTTTTTTCCATAACAAGGTAAAGTAACCACCGACTGGTTTATCTTTTTTGAGCTCCCATTGCCCTATCACATAAATACTTGTTACGGATAACTGGGTGGCTTCTTTGATGGTAAAAGTTAGTAGACCCATGGCTTCTTTAGTCGGATAGCCTTTAACATAATTATCATAAGTTTTTTGCCAGCCATAAGTAATTCCCTTACTTCCAATAAATTTTAAACTATCACTTTTCCAATAATACTTCATAAAACCTGCTATATCTGCATTATTCCAAGCTAATTCCTGAATTCTCATATTTTCCATAACCACTTTTACCTGGTCTTGTTTTATCTGAGAGAAGACTGCAATGCTATTTAAAATTAATAGTAAAAGTATAACTTGGCGCATTATTATAGGATAAAAGCTGTTGATAAATTTGATTAATTACTGCAATTATAAGTAAAAAATATAGTAAATTTGTACATCGTTCTTTAACACACTTATTAAGAAAAGCAGAGGGATACGCCCAATGAAGCTTTACCAACCCTTAGGAAGTGAGAAATAAGAAATTTGAAGTAATATCGAAAATATTTCACTAAAAAAATCTTAATTCTTAAATCTAAAAGAAGGTGGGAATTCGTCACGTTAATAGCGTGAAAAATAAGTCGGAAACAATTAGTTACATTTTAATATATATAAATACTAATCCCTTCTGACTATAAACAGAAGGGATTTTTTATTGAACAGAATTAATATATGAATACAATACAACAGGAATTAGAAAAAAGAGTTTTAGTGATCGATGGTGCTATGGGCTCAATGATCCAGCAATACAAATTGACTGAAAAAGATTTCAGAGGAAAACGTTTTGCTGACTGGCATAAAGACCTTCAGGGCAATAATGATTTGCTTTCTATTACTCAGCCACAGATTATAAAAACCATTCATAAGGAATATTTAAAAGCAGGTGCTGATATTATTGAAACAAACACATTCAGTGATACAACCATTGCCATGGCCGATTACGACTTGCAGGAATTTGTTTATGAACTGAATTTTGAATCAGCTAAAATTGCGAAGCAAGCCATTACCGAATTTAAAACGGAATTTCCTGAATTTGCCTCTATACCAAAATTTGTGGCCGGAGCAATCGGGCCAACCAACCGAACCTTATCATTATCGCCAAACGTTAACGATCCGGGTTATAGAGCTATTACCTTTGATGAATTAGTAAATGCGTATACCGAGCAGGTTCGCGGATTAATTGATGGCGGTGCAGACCTTTTATTGATTGAAACAATTTTTGATACCCTGAATGCAAAGGCGGCTTTATTTGCAATTCAAAACTATTGTGAAAAAATAGATAAAAAAATGCCGATCATGGTTTCAGGAACTATAACCGATGCTAGCGGAAGAACTTTATCAGGACAAACAACCGAAGCGTTTTTAAATTCAGTTTCTCATGTGGATCTGTTAAGCGTTGGTCTTAATTGTGCTTTAGGTGCAAAAGATATGCGTCCTTATTTGGAAGAGCTTTCAAACAAAGCGCCCTTTTATGTAAGTGCATATCCAAATGCCGGTTTACCAAATCAGTTTGGTGAATATGATCAAGATGCTCATGAAATGGGTCACCAGATTGAAGATTTTTTAAAAGCAGGTTTTTTAAATATTGTTGGCGGATGTTGCGGAACAACACCGGCGCACATTAAACGCATTGCGGAAATTGCAAAAGATGCGAAACCTCGTAAAAAGCCACAGCCTGATACATTAATGCATTTGAGCGGTTTAGAGCCCTATACGCTTACTCCTGAGAGTAATTTCTTAAATGTAGGTGAGCGCACAAATGTAACAGGATCAAAAAAATTTCTAAGATTAATTAAGGAAGGAAATTTTGAAGAAGCATTATCTATTGCCAAAGATCAGGTAGATGGTGGAGCCCAGGTTATTGATGTGAACATGGATGAAGGGATGCTGGATAGTGAACAAGCTATGACCACTTTCTTAAATTTAATTGCATCGGAGCCGGATATTTGCCGTGTGCCAATCATGATCGATTCATCCAAATGGACAGTAATAGAAGCAGGGTTAAAATGTGTGCAGGGAAAAGCCATTGTAAACTCTATTTCATTAAAAGAAGGGGAAGAAAAATTCATTGAGCAAGCCAAAAAAATAAAACAATACGGCGCCGCAGTGATTGTTATGGCTTTTGACGAAGTTGGCCAGGCTGATACATTTGAACGACGCAAAGAAATTTGTAAAAGAGCGTATGACGTTTTAGTGGATAAAGTAAAATTTCCAGCACAGGATATTATTTTTGATCCTAATATTTTTCCTGTAGCAACAGGAATGGATGAACACCGATTGAACGCACTGGATTTTTTCAATTCAACAAAATGGATTAAGGATAATTTACCACATGCTAAAATAAGTGGTGGTGTGAGTAATGTTTCTTTTTCTTTCAGAGGAAATGATCATGTTCGTGAAGCCATTCACAGCGCTTTTTTATACCATGCTATTAAAAACGGTATGGATATGGGAATTGTGAATCCATCGCAATTAGTGATTTACGATGATATTGATAAAACATTACTCGAATTAGTAGAAGATGTGTTATTAAATAGAAGAGATGACGCAACCGAACGATTAGTAGATCATGCTGAATCTTTAAAAGGTATTACCAAAGAAAAAACTGAAAAAGATGAAGCCTGGAGAAAAGGAACGGTAGAAGAACGTTTAAGTTATGCTCTGGTAAAAGGTTTAGTGGAACACATAGACGTAGATACAGAAGAAGCAAGATTAAAATTAGGCAGGCCGTTACACGTGATTGAAGGGCCTTTAATGGACGGGATGAACGTGGTTGGAGATTTATTTGGACAAGGCAAAATGTTTTTACCACAGGTTGTAAAAAGTGCCCGAGTGATGAAAAAAGCTGTTGCGTACTTGGAGCCCTACCTTTTAAAAGAAAAAGAAGATAATGCAAAAGCCGGTATTGTTGGTGACGGTAGGACGAACGCAGGTAAAATATTGATGGCTACAGTTAAAGGGGACGTGCATGATATTGGAAAAAATATTGTTGGCGTTGTTTTAGCCTGTAATAACTACGAAATAATTGACATAGGTGTAATGGTTAGCTGTGATAAAATTTTAGAAGAAGCTAAAAAACACAATGTGGATATTATTGGTTTAAGTGGATTAATTACTCCCTCATTAGATGAAATGGTGCATGTAGCCAAAGAAATGGAACGACTTAAATTTAAAATTCCATTATTGATCGGTGGGGCAACAACCTCTAAGGTACATACGGCAGTAAAAATTGCACAACATTATTCGGGTGCCGTGGTGCATGTTAATGATGCCAGCAAATCTGTTCCTGTGGCCAGCAGTTTAATTTCAAATGAATTACGCGATGCCTTTGTGGCTGATGTAAATAAAGATTATGAGCGTGTGCGTGAACAAAATAAAAATGCACAATCGCAAAATAAATTAATTTCGATGGCAGAAGCGCGTCTCAATAAATTTCCTATCGATTGGAATAAAACAGAAATTACAAAACCCTCTTTTATAGGCAATAAAGTATTTGATAATTACGATTTAAAAGAAATTTCAGAATACATTGACTGGACACCATTTTTTATCTCATGGGAAATGAAAGGTTCTTATCCTAAAATTTTAAAAGACCCTAATCGCGGAGCTGAAGCCATCAAATTATTTAATGAAGCACAAGACATGCTGGCAAAAATCATTTCTGAAAAATGGTTAACCGCAAAAGCAGTAATTGGTATATATCCTGCCAATACAGTAAATGAAGATGATACAGAAGTATATGATGAAAAAGGAAATACAATAGCTACTTTTTATTCAATTCGCCAACAAAGTAGAAAACCGGCAGGACAGTATAATGTAGCCCTGAGTGATTTTGTAAAACCAAAAGACCTCACCCCTAGCCCCTCTCCAAAGGAGAGGGGAACTGGTTATAACTCTGGTCGGTTATCATCTGCTCCCAATTATTATTTAAGTTCCGAAAAAGATTGGAGCAATACAATAGATTACGCGAAAGAAAACCGAAAAAATCCTACGAACGCTGAAAGTACATTATGGGAAGAATTACGGAATAGAAAACATAATTTTAAATTCAGAAGGCAACATCCTATCAAACATTTTATACCTGATTTCGTTTGCATCGAAAAGAGGTTAATAATAGAAGTTGACGGATTAATTCATTTAAACCAAAAAGAAAAAGACGAAAATAGAACTGCTGAATTAAATAGTTTAGGATTTGATGTATTACGTTTTACTAATGATGAAGTTGAAAATAACTTAGATAATGTTATTCAAACTATAACAAGTGTTCTAAACTCTCCCATCTCCTTTGGAGAGGGGTCGGGGGTGAGGTCTACCGACTACATAGGTTCTTTTGCATTAACAACAGGCTTTGGAATAGATGAACACGTGGCACGCTTTGAAGCTGATCATGATGATTACAGTGCCATCATGCTAAAGGCTCTTGCAGATCGTTTAGCGGAAGCATTTGCGGAATTAATGCACAAGAAAGTACGTAAAGAATTATGGAGTTATGCTAAAAACGAAGACCTGAAAAATGAAGATTTGATTAAAGAAGAATATGCCGGAATACGTCCCGCACCTGGCTATCCTGCACAACCAGATCATACAGAAAAAAACACCATCTGGAAATTATTGGATGTTGAGAAAAACACAGGAATTATTTTAACGGAGAGTCTGGCAATGTTTCCAACGGCTGCAGTTAGTGGTTTATATTTTGCACACCCTCAATCACATTATTTTGGTATTGGAAAAATCAATAAAGAACAGATTGAAGATTATGCCAAACGAAAACAAATGGAAGTAACCAGTATTGAAAAGTGGTTGGGGTCTTCATTAAATTATTAAAATTAAATACATAATTTCAGTATTAAAAAATATACCATGTCGCAAAACAAATCATTTTTTCCTAAAGAATCTGAAATTCCTAAAGAAATGCTTTTAGCACAACCCATTGAGCAAAAAGAATATTTAGTAAATGGAGGATTGAAAATTTGGGAAGGAGCTGTGCAAGAAGTTTTTTCACCGGTTTATATTAACACAGATTCTGAAATAAAAAGAAAACGACTTGGCTCAATCCCTATTTTAGGCGAAAAAGAATCGTTTGAGGCATTAGATGCTGCAAAGCAGGCGTATGATTTAGGTAGGGGTATTTGGCCAACAATGCCTGTAAAAAAACGCATTGAACACATGCTCAAATTCACTAAAATGATGAAAGAGCAAAAGAGCATTGTTGTGAAATTATTAATGTGGGAAATTGGCAAAACTTACAAAGATTCTGAAAAAGAATTTGACCGTACAGTTGAATATATTTTCGATACAATAGAAGCGCTTAAAAATTTAGACAGGGATAATTCTAGAATCGAGAAAAAAAACGAAATATATGCGCAAATAAGAAGAGGTCCGCTTGGGATAACAGTTTGTATGGGTCCATACAATTATCCTTTAAACGAAACGTTTGCCCTATTAATTCCTGCTTTAATAATGGGTAACGTTGTAATATTTAAACCTGCAAAGCATGGCGTTTTATTAATTAATCCTTTATTAAATGCGTTCAAAGAAAGTTTTCCTAAAGGAGTCATTAATATAATTTATGGTCCCGGAAAAGACACCATCGCAAAATTGATGGAAAGCGGAAAAATTGATGTCTTTTCTTTTATAGGATCCAGCAAAATAGCTAATGTATTAAAAAAAGCTCATCCAAAACCTAACCGTCTCAGAGCTGTATTGGGATTAGAAGCTAAAAATCCCGCTATTGTATTACAAGATGCAGATCTTGAACTATCTGTCAATGAATGTATTTTAGGAAGTTTGTCATTTAATGGACAAAGATGCACAGCCTTAAAAATAATTTTTGTTCATGAAAAAATTGTTGATGCTTTTAATGCTTTATATCTTGAAAAGTTAGCAAAACTAAAAATGGGAATGCCGTGGGAAGATGGCGTTATGATTACACCACTTCCCGAGCCCGATAAACCGGCCTATTTAAAAGAATTAATTGATGATGCTGTAAACAAAGGAGCAAAAGTGATTAACAAAAATGGTGGGGAAATTAATGAATCGTTTGTTCATCCGGCTGTTCTTTATCCTGTAAGTTCAGAAATGCGCATTTATCATGAAGAACAATTTGGGCCTGTGATTCCAATCTTATCATTCAAAAATATTTCAGAACCAATACAATACATGGTTGATTCTAATTATGGTCAGCAGGTAAGTATTTTTGGCACTAACTCACAGCAATTAGCCGAGTTAATTGATCCATTAGTAAATCAGGTTTGCCGTGTGAACATTAACTGCCAATGTCAAAGGGGACCTGATATGTTCCCATTTAATGGTAGAAAAGATTCAGCGGAAGGAACACTAAGTGTATTTGATGCCCTTCGCGTATTTTCAATAAGAACAATGGTTGCAGGAAAAGAAATAGATGTGAATAAAAAAATTCTGACAGAAATAATTGAGGGAAGAAAATCTAATTTTTTATCTACTGATTATATATTATAAAATTAATTTTAATCTAATAATATATTAACCCATATAATTCATGCTACATGAAAACATTTGATACACATGCCTTTATGATGAATGTCCATGAGGATCTGCTGATTGAATTCAAGGTAAAGAAAAATATTAATTTACAGGCTAGTGATGTTTGGGAATCAAGGGATTTATCAGTCAATCATATTCCGGGTAAAAAATTTTATGTGTTGTTTGAGGGAGATGATGATGCCGAAATATCAGGTGATGCAAGAAGAGCAGGCGCGTCTGAAGAATATTCAAAACACGTTGCGGCTTTAGCTTTATACAGCAATAAATCTTATGAAAGAATTATTGGCAGTCTGTTCTTGAAAATCAACACACCAAAAGTACCCACTAAATTTTTTGACAACCGAGAAGAAGCCATCGCCTGGTTAAGAATTTTACAAAAATCGTCTCGTTAACCTCTCTTTTTGTTAGCATTTTTTAGTATCTCTTTTTATAATATATCGTTATATTTATAGAACTACTATATTTAAATTATGCGTCTATTCCTATTTCTTTTTATCATTTTAATCGGCTATTCATTCGTTTATTCCCAAAGTAATCTGCCTCCCGGAACTTATTCAAGTACCAATAAAAAGGCTGTCAAATACTTTGAAGAAAGTAAAAAAATGTTTCAGGTAAGGAAAGATGCTGAAGCTGAAAAACTAATCAAAAAAGCCATAGAGGAAGACCCACAATTCATAGAAGCACATTCTGCTTATGCTGATTTTTTAATGGGAAATAACAGGGTAAAAGAAGCCATTCCACTTTATGAAAAAGCAATTCAGATAAATCCAAAAATTTTTATCGATAACAATTTTTATTTGGGAGGAGCTTACCTTCATGAAGCTTTATATGACAAAGCCATACCGTGTTTTGAAGTTATTTTAAAAACAGAACGAATAAATCCTAATTTAAAAGATGAATCTGCCCGTTATTTAAAAAATGCACGTTTTGGATCAGAAGCTATAAAACATCCGCAACCATTTAAACCGGTTAATGTTGGAGAAGGAATAAACACAAGAGAATATGAATACTTTCCTGCATTAACAGCCGACGGAAATACCTTTTTATTTACCAGGAATATCAGGGAAGGTGAAGGCGTTACTGCACCAAGACAGGAAGACTTTTATATCAGTAAAAAAGTAAATAATGTTTGGCAAACAGCGAATCCAATGCCATCCGTTAATACTCCGGGAAATGAAGGTGCACCATCTTTAAGCGCTGATGGAGAAATCATGTTTTTTGCTTCCTGTATGGAAATGAGCGGCGATTATGGCACTTCAGAAAGAAAAGGATATGGCAGCTGCGATATTTTTTATGCCCAAAAAATAAATGGAAAATGGACAAAGCCAAGAAATGCCGGTGCTATGATTAATACAAAAAATTGGGAGACACAGCCAAGCTTTAGCAGCGATGGAAAAACATTATACTTCATTCGCGGTATGGTAGCAAGGGACGGCATAAAGAATCCGGATGTTTACTCTTCAACTATTGGAAGCGATGGAAAGTTTTCTGAGCCTGTAAAATTATCAGATAATATTAATACACCTTTAGGTGAGGAAAGTGTTTTTATTCATCCCGATAATCAAACTCTCTATTTTAGTAGTGAAGGCCATCCAGGTATGGGTGGACTTGATATTTTTTTTAGTAAAAAACAAGCTGATGGAAGTTGGGGGAAGGCAGTAAATTTGGGTTATCCACTTAATACATTTACAGATGAAAATAGTTTGGTAGTGGATGCGAATGGAAAATTAGCTTATTTGGCCAGTGAACGGGATGGAGGTTTTGGGGGATTGGATATTTACCAATTTGAATTACCTGAATCACTTCGACCTGAAGTAATCACATATGTAAAAGGTCATATCTTTAATGCCAGAACCAGAGATCCTTTGGAAGCTTCCTTTGAATTGATTGATTTGGAAACGCAACAATCCGTTACCAGCGCATTCAGTAACAGTGCCGGAGAATTTTTAGTAACGCTAACTTCTAATCATAATTACCTGGTTAATGTGAGTAAGCCCGGATTTTTATTTTACAGTGATAACTTTTCTTTAAAAGATAAAGTAGCCGATTATAACAAACCTTTCAAACTTGAAATTCCTTTACAACCAATCGACACAGGAATCATTGAATTAAAAAACATATTTTTTGATGTGAATAAATGGGACCTGAAAGCAGAATCGAAAGCCGAGTTACAAAAGATCATTGCTTTTTTAAAAGCAAATCCAACACTAAAAGTAGAATTCAGCGGTCATACCGATAATAGCGGTGATAAAGTTTTTAATAAGACATTATCTAATAACCGGGCAAAAGCGATCTATGACTATGTCATTGAAAAAGGGCCGGTTCCCGCCACAAATTTATCTTATAAAGGCTATGGTGACAGCAAACCAAAAGCACCAAACGATACTCCTGAAAATAAAGCTAAAAACAGGAGAACAGAATTAAAAATATTAAGTAAATAAAGAATAAATATAAACCATAATATGATTACGAATAAAGTACGAATTTACGAATCTAAGCGGTTAGCATAGCAGACACAGATTCGTATATTCGTAATCATAATTTATTAGTATCAAAATTCGTAATCACAATAAATGATCATAGGAAAAAATATAAAAAAGCAATACGGAAATTTAGAAGTTTTAAAAGGCGTTGACCTGCATATTAAAGAATCTGAAGTTATATCTATAGTTGGCTCATCCGGTGCCGGAAAAACAACATTGTTAACCATTCTTGGAACATTAGACCGTCCAACTTCTGGTGAGATCTTATTTAACAATGTTAATATCACTTCTCTGAATGAAAAAAAACTAGCCGCTTTTCGTAATCAACATATTGGTTTCGTGTTTCAATTTCATCATTTGTTACCTGAATTTACGGCTCTCGAAAATATTTGCATTCCTGCTTTTATTAATAAAACATCAAAAAAAGAAGCAGAATTAAAAGCTTATGAACTCCTCGACCTCTTAGGTTTAAAACACAGAGCGGATCATAAGCCATCCGAATTATCCGGTGGTGAACAACAACGCGTGGCGGTTGCAAGAGCTCTTATTAATAATCCCAAAGTTATTTTTGCAGATGAACCCAGCGGAAATTTAGATAGTGAGAATGCTCAAAATCTTCACCAATTGTTTTTTAAACTAAGAGATCAGTTAAAACAAACCATCGTTGTTGTGACGCATAATGAAACTCTGGCCAATATGGCTGATAGAAAATTAATCATGAAAGACGGCGCAATCCTATAAACCCAGACTTATCAGTTTTTTATCCGACATATCGATTCCTGAGTTAAGGGCAATGATCCAAAGGAGAAATGCCAAAAAGCTATCAAGGCTTAACAGAATCCTGTTATGGATCAATTATTTTTTTATTATTAGTCTGTTAAGCTCCGTTGCTTCCAAATATATTTCCCCTAATCATTTTTGGATGTTGGCTTTTTTCGGATTAGCATTCCCTGTGATTTTGATTGCAAATATTTTTTTCATGATATATTGGTTTGCGCAATTCAGGTTGCATTTTATATTTTCCTTTATTGCCATGTTGCTCAGTGCGAAAACCTGTTTAGGCTTTATACAATTTGACATAACATCTGATTCAATCTCTAATAAGGACATTAAGGTAATGAGTTATAACTCTATGCTTTTTGACTTGTATAACTGGACAAAAAATAAACAAAGCAGAAATATCATTTTAACTTCCTTGGCCGAGGAAAATCCAGATATCCTATGCCTGCAAGAATTTTATACTTCCGAAGAAAAAGGAGATTTTAATAATATAGATACAGTTACTGGTTTATTGAATGCTAAAAACCATCATGTGGAATATACCACAACCTTAAGAGGCAATGATCATTGGGGTGTAGCCACCTTTACAAAATTCCCCATTCTTAAAAAAGGAAAAATAGAATTTAATACAAGTGCCAATAATATGTGTATTTATACAGATATTCTTATTAAAACAGACACTATAAGGATTTATAACATGCACCTACAATCCATCCGCTTCAGTAAAGCAGATTATAAATTTCTTGATCAGGTAAAAAACGACACAACTGATACAAAGGATGAAATGGAAAAAAGTAAGAATATCTTACGCCGTTTAAAAAGAGCTTTTGTGAAAAGGGCGGTTCAGGCAGATGCGATAGCAGCCCATATTGATGCTTGCAGATATAAAGTAATTGTTTGTGGTGATTTTAATGACACACCTGCTTCTTATGTATATAACACCGTACGGGGAAATTTGAAAGATGCATTTATTGAATCAGGTTCTGGTTTTGAACAAACTTACACCGGTAAATTTCCTCGTTTTAGAATTGATTATATTCTTCATAGTAAAGCATTTGTAAGTAAAAATTACCATCACCTTTCTGAATCACTTACGGATCACTACCCTATTGTATGCTATATTTCTTATTAAAGTATAGTTCGTTTGTGTTCCTATAAAAATTCTTTGTAATTTCGTCTTTATAAATGATTATTTCCAACATCATACTACTTTCGAGCTTATCAGCAATATTACTCAGCTATATTGCATATTTATTAATAAAAATTAATCGCATTAATAAAAAAAATAGTCTGTTGCAAAATGATTATAAAGTTTTAGAAACTAAATTTAACTCAATTGAATTAGAAGATATTAAATACAAAATCAATCCGCATTTATTTAAAAACATCTTAAACTCTATTCAATCGCATGCATATCAGACTTATTTTTCGTTAGATAAATTAAGTAATGTTTTGGACTATATTTTGTACGAAACAGATAAGCGTTTTGTAAGTGTGAAAGAAGAACTCGATTTTGCACTGAACCTTATTGAAATTAACAAATTAAAACTGAGTCCTCTATTTGATATAAAAATTAAAAATAAAGTGGATGAAACTCATCCACTTTACAACCAGGATCTGTTGGCGCCAATGATCTCTGTTGACCTTATCGAAAATGCCTTTAAACATGCTGATCTGCAAAGTAGTGATTCTTTTATTTCAATTACTTTTGAATTAAAGGATGATTATTTTGCACTTACAGTTGCTAATAAAACCAGCACTAAACCTGCTCTTAAAAAACCAAACAGTGGCCTTGGAAAAAAAAGTATAAAAAAACGACTTGATATAATTTACAAAGAATGTTATACATTGGATCAGTTTATTGAAAACGATGTATTTATCTCTCATTTAAAACTTAACCTACTTGACTACAAATCTAAAGTGTTTGCTGCTGGATGATGAGCTTCCAGCGCTAAGCTATATGAAAGTATTGTGTGAAGAAATTCCGGGTGTGGAAGTGGTAAAAGCATTTAATGATCCCGTTAAATTTTTAGAGGCTATTCATCATCTTGATTTCAACGCTTGTATTTTGGATATCCAAATGCCTGAACATACAGGCCTTGAAATCGCACAACATTTAAAAGACAAGCTGATTATTTTCACTACGGCTTATAAAGAGTTCGCTGCCGAAGCCTTTGATCTAAATGCAGTAGATTACATTAGAAAACCATTGCAAAAAGACCGTTTTGAAAAAGCCATTACCAAAGCAAAAGCTATTTTGCAAACACAAATAAAAACAGAAATAAAACAGGCTCTATGGAATACAGACAAGGGAAAAACAGTATTGGCCTTTAATGATATTCTTTATATAACAGCCTCTGAAAATGACAGTAGAGATAAATTTGTTTATCTCGAAAAAGGACTAAAAACTACAATCAAGAATACAAGTTTTGAACAACTGTTATCCGTTTTACCAACTGAAAAATTTTGCCGTGTCAATAAAAAAGAGATTATTGCATTAAAAGCCGTTGTTCACTTTACGTCAGATGAGATAAAAACCAGTATCCAATTAAAAAATGGAAGTGTTATCAATCTTGTATTAGGTGAAGTATATCGTGATGAATTTAAACTAAAAATCAAGGCTTAAGCATTTTGTTACATTATTTACAGTTCTTGTTACATTCGTAAAACAGCGATTATTTCCATCCGTCTTTCCGAGCTAACTTTACTTAAATTTTCACATGAGGAAATATTTAATTGTTACAGGGTTTATTATTTCTTTTTTGGCTTTAAAAAGTCAAACAACTGTAGGTATTGGCATTTATCCAACAGGAACTGAAACAGGGCTGGGGTTCCGATTAAATAAAGATAAACGCGTTTCATTAGATACCCGTATCACAAAAGCGAATTTGTACAGCAATGCATCAAGTACTTCATCTTTTATATCAGAAGCATCCGTTATATATCGTCTGGTACGTTTAGAGAAAGTCCGCTTTCATATGGGCTTAGGATTTAGAAACAACTGGAACTTTACTACTACTCACAAGCATGGAGCCATTATACCAATTGGTGTAGAAGCATTCCCCTTTCCATTTCAAAATGCAGGATTATTTTTTGAAGCTGCCCCTTACTTTGAAACTGATGACAGATCTACCTGGCAAGCTGGTATTCGCACAGTTGCCGGCTTTGTATTCTATTTCCCTAAAAAAATAAAAAAAACAGATAATGAAAAATCTTAAAGACGCCACATTTTATATTTTAACAATCACCGGTTTTGCCTTACTGATGTATTTCATTGTAAAAAAAGGTGAGCCACTTGAAATCACTAAAATGACAAAAATCAGTGAAATGGCGGATTCAAACAGTTGGAGCCAAATCAAGGAAACCCTTCACCATAACATTACACATCCGTTAGCTATATTATTATTACAAATAATAACCATCATCGTTATTTCACGCATCTTTGGTTTTTTATTCAGAAAAATTGGGCAACCAACCGTGATTGGAGAAATAATTGCCGGTATATTTTTAGGTCCTTCCTTCATTGGCATGTTCTTCCCGGAATACTCTTTATTCTTGTTTCCTAAAACTTCATTGCCAAATCTTCAGTTCTTTAGCCAGATTGGGCTTATCTTCTTTATGTTCATTGTGGGAATGGAACTTGATTTAAAAACATTACAAAAAAAAGCGCATGAGGCAATTATCATTAGTCATGCCAGTATTATTTTTCCCTTCGCATTAGGAATGGGCTTAGCCTATTTAATTTATCAAAACTTTGCGCCCGAAAATGTAAACTTTTTGTCCTTCTCTTTATTCATCGGAATTTCAATGAGCATCACTGCTTTTCCTGTTTTAGCCCGTATTGTTCAGGAAAGACAACTTACAAAAACACGTTTAGGTGCAATTGTAATAACCTGCGCCGCAGCAGATGATATAACAGCGTGGTGCATATTAGCCGCAGTAATTGCCATAGTAAAAGCTGGCTCCGTACTTAGTGCTTTTTATATTATTTTGATGGCTATAGGTTACGTGCTTCTCATGTTAAAAGTAGTTCAGCCATTTTTAAAACGTTTAGGCGACATTTATTCTCACCAGGACACTTTAAGTAAGCCTGTTGTAGCCATCTTTTTTGTAACATTATTACTATCATCTTTTTTAACTGAGATCATCGGAATACACGCTCTATTCGGAGCATTTATGGCAGGTGTTATCATGCCGCAGAATTTACATTTCAGAAATGTGTTTATTGAAAAAGTGGAAGACGTTTCGCTGGTACTTTTACTTCCCTTGTTTTTTGTATTTACCGGTTTACGAACCCAAATCGGTTTATTAAACGACATTCACTTGTGGGAAATATGCGGCCTAATAATCGCTGTAGCAGTAATTGGGAAATTTTTCGGAAGCGCTATTGCCGCGAAGTTTGTTGGCCAATCTTGGAAAGACAGTTTAATGATTGGTGCGTTAATGAACACAAGAGGATTAATGGAACTCATTGTTTTGAATATAGGTTTTGATCTGGGCATACTATCCCCACCTATATTTGCTATGTTAGTGATCATGGCTTTAGTCACTACTTTCATGACAGGCCCCGCATTGGATTTCATTAATTATTTAATGCCTGATAAAATAGTTAGTGAAAAACCAAGTGATATTCAATCTCAAGGTAAATACAAAATACTTTTTTCATTTGGTGATTCTGAGCGAGGTAAAAGCATGGTTCGTTTGGTAAACAGTTTAATGGGAAAAACCTCCAATAATTCAGTTGTAACTGCCCTTCACTTAGAACCCAGTAATGAATTACATCAGTACAACATTAGAGAGGTAGAACGCGATAGTTTTAAGCCTATTAAACGGGAAGCTAATAAATATAACCTAACGCTCCAAACATCTTTTAAACCAACCCTTGATTTTGAAAAAGAAATTATAGAAACTGCCAATCATGGAGATTATGATTTATTGATTGTTGGCATGGGACAATCCATGTACGAAGGTAGTTTCCTGGGAAAAATATTGGGAATTACCACAAGAATCATTAACCCGGAAAAATTATACCATACTTTAACTGGTGCAGAAAAAATATTAGATAGCGGATTTGATGATAGGACTAATGCAATCATTCGTTCAACTAAAATGGAACTGGGAATTTTTGCAGATAAGGGTTTAAAGAAAGTGGATGATGTTGTTATTTTTGTGTTATCAAATGAAGATGAATTCCTGGTGTCTTATGCTCAGAAAATGATCCATAATAATGAATCAAGAGTTATTGTGATTGATTATAACGATAAGATAAAAAACAATGCGGTTTTCAAGGAAAATATTAGGGCCATTGAACAACAAGCACCAAACCATATTGCAATTTACACACCGGATAAAATAACCGAAACTTTTTTACAATCCATGGATTTACTTTTGATTAGTGTAGATGCCTGGAAATCTTTATTGGAGTTGGAGCCTGTATGGTTAACAAAAGTTCCGTCGGTATTGATTCTGAAAAAATAATTGACTAGTCAAAAAACAACCAGTTCAAACCAAACTTAAAAGCTCTATCATTTTGCAGATAACCTGGAACTAACGAATAATTGTTTCCTAAAAATCCCTGTGTCACATGATCGATCTTCACAAATATCCGAACCGGTTTAATACGGGCATTTAAAAAGAAATCTACAAAAGGATAATTTCCAACCATCTTGTTTGTTTGAACATAATACTGATTACTGGCTGGCATGTAAGCATAACCGTAAAACTCACTAAAATATTGTGCATTGAATCCGATCTGGATCTGTAAGGCACGTTTAAATAAATTACCCTCGTAATATAATGCTCCGTTCATCACCTGATTAGGAACACTTACAATAGCCGGATAAGATGAAGTCTGGTATCTGTAACCTGAATTAATTCCTAAATGTTTAAATAACAATATGTCTTTATGAATAAAAAATGCTAGGTTCTGAATTCCTAAAGGTGTTTGTTCAGGTAATGCCTGTTCATTAAAATAAATAAAGTTTTTGATGGTTTGATAAACGACTCCTATGTCAAAACGATTATCAGTAGTTGAAATGCTAAAGGTTGACTGAAATTTATCTGTAGGAGAAAAATTATTAGTCCATATATAATGATTACTTACCCAATTGTTGTAAATAAAATCAGGATGTCGTTTTTCCAGATTTACATTAAAGTTTACAGCAAAAGGAACCTTGCCTATTTTTTTAAAATATCGGTTATTAATATCCATTGAATAATCAGTGGCATTTGAACCGCTAAAAATATAATTTACTTTCGCGAAACTGCTGTAACTTTTACCCGATATATAAAGCCCAGCATTCACACTGTTATTAATGAATGAAGAATCCAGGTATTGATAAACCTGATTAATCTCGTTCTTAAATCCTATTCTTAATTTGGTATTTATTGGATTAAGTTTCAATGTATAATTTAATCCATTGCTAATGCTCCTCCAATGAGAAGAATCTTTTGTTGCAACAGTATCTAAATAAAAAACATTGTAAAAACCTTCTCTGCCACTATTTGGGTCAACATATTTTGTGTAGGTTCCTGAATAATTAAACTGGTAATCTATAAAATGAGATAATAATTTAGAACTATCTTCCGATTTATTCAACCTAAACCATGGGTTAATATCAAAAGTTGTATTTCTATATTCGCGTTTAGCATTACTTAAATTAACCGGCAATAACAATTTATTCACCATTACATTTTCGAGAAACATGGTGTCGTTGGAAATGCCACCGTTTTCCTGATGCTTTACTTTGTTGTATAAAACGTAAGCGTAGTATCCTGCTCTTCCGGTTTTTGAAGTGTAGTTTGATGTGGTGTAAAAATTATTTGTAAAGCTCTGTTGATTTTTATAAAATCCAATTCCGCTATAACGGTTAAACCCCAACGTAATATTTAATTTATTTTTAAAAGTATTTGAAAACAACATTTTAAAAACCTGTTCTTGTTTACTTCCGGCTATACCTGTTAAACTTGCATAAGGTCCTTTGGTTTGATAATAGTTGATGTCATCCGCACTGATCATATCGTTTTGATAAGGTGCTGTTAACATATTAAATCCTAAAGCTTTTGCCTGGTATTTAATGTAAATGGGCGAAGAAGGCATTCCCAAATGTCCATTTGTATTCCTTGGAAAATAATTCTGAAAATTATTGACAGTTGTATCAATATTTGAATACCGGAACTGTTGCAGATTATTCTTATCAACGTTTGAAAGCGTATTAATAAAACTGCTGTCGGATGGATACTTTACCTGAGCTCTAAGCCCAAAAGACATAAACAAGACATACAGCAAAATTTTACCACAAAAAGTATGTCTATGTTTAATCATTAAAACCAGAAAAATAAAACTTAAAATTTATCGAAGAAATGCTCTTCAACATCAAAGGTAGATTTTATTCCGACTTGCTTATAATCCGTTTCCAGCCATTTTGTAGCTGTTTGGCGGCCGCGTTCTTTTAAATTTAGAAGGAAATCCCATGAGGTGTTCATTTTACTACTATAGCTTAACTGACTCAAAGCATCATAACCTGAAATAGTATGAACAAAGATTTCTCTGTTTGTTTTTTCATCTGATTTTAAAATCCCGTTCCTTAACAATTCGTTACGGTAATGAATCAGTTTCATTTCATTTATCAAACTACTGTTAAATGATATTTCATTAACCCTGTCTGCAATATCCCTGGCAGAAGTTGGTACAGAACTGATATTAACTGAATTAATTTTAATCAAAACAATATCATGCAAATTTGTATTCGTGATTAAAGGAAATATCGGTGGGTTTCCCATGTAACCTCCATCCCAGTAATATTCGCCATCAATTTGAACAGCCTGGAATAAAAATGGCAAACAAGCTGATGCTAATACTGCATCCACCGTAATATCTTTATTGCTGAATATTTTTGCCCTGTTGGTTTTAACATTCGTGGCGCAGATAAATAACTTTTTTTTATGATACATCTGCAGCTCTTTAAAATCAATCAAATCTGTTAAAATATCTCTTAGCGGATTAAAATTTAAAGGGTTAAAATTGTATGGCGACATATATTGCGTCATGTTATTGAACATCATATACCCCGGGGAATTATGAATATCACCATTACTAAATATTTTATCAAAGGTGCTGGGCTGAAACATACTGCCCGCCTGAGCCACTTTTTTCCAAAGTGTTTCTAATAATTCTTTTGCTTTCTTAGGGCCACCAACATGCAAACCATAAGCACAGGCAACAGCATTTACTGCTCCGGCACTCGTTCCACACATGGCATCAGCCACTAAATGATCAACTTCCAACAATTTATCTAAAACTCCCCAGGTAAACGCTCCATGAGCCCCTCCACCTTGTAAGGCAATACCTACTTTTTTTGCTCCAGAATTACTCATCAAATCCAATTCTATTTTATAATGTTAAACCAATTTAGCATATTAATAGACTACCAAATATAGCTAAATAATTGAACCAATAAAATAAATTAAGACGAGTTGTAGATAACAACAGATTAATTAAAAATCACCAATGTTGCTACAGATTTGTTTTCACAAAATCCAGCATTTTGTTGTACAAATGCGTTCTGGTGTACCCACCATAAATACCATGATTTTTATTAGGATAAACCATAAAATCAAATGTTTTATTGTTTTTGATTAATGAATTAGCCAGTTCCATAGAATTTTGAAAATGCACATTATCATCGCCACTTCCGTGAACCAATAAAAATTTACCTTTCATTTGTTTTGTAAAATTTACAGGAGAATTATCTTCGTATCCGCTTGTATTATCTTGCGGCTTCCGTAAAAAACGTTCGGTATAAATATTATCATAAAACTTCCAATTGGTTACAGGTGCTACCGCGATGGTGGATTTAAAATAATCAGCTCCTTTGGTAATTAACAAAGAGGCCATATAACCTCCATAGCTCCATCCCTGGAAACCAATCCGGCTTTTATCCACATAAGGTAAATTACCTAAATATTTTGCAGCATCAATTTGATCCAATGTTTCAAGTTTTCCCAATTGCAGGTACGTGCAATGTTTAAATTCACGGCCACGGCCTAACGTCCCTCTTCCATCTACACAAACCACCATGTAGCCTTCCTGGTTTAGTAACGAATGCCACCAAAAATCAAAAGTTTCCCAGGCATTATTGCATTCGTTGGAACCCGGCCCATTATAAGCAAACATGTATACAGGATATTTTTTATTCGCATCAAAGTCCTTTGGTTTCATCATCCAACCGTTCAGTTCAACACCATCTGTATTTTTGAATTTAAAGAACTCTTTGGTTGAAAGGCTGTACTCTTTCATTTTTGTTTTTAATGCGGTGTTATCTTCCAATACTTTAATCAATTTTCCATCCGCACTATGCAATTCATAAACAGGTGGTGTGTTTGCATTTGAATATGAGCTTACATAATATTTTAAGCCTGTGCTGAAGTCCGCGCTGGATGTGCCTTGAAGAACGGATAAACGTTTTTTGTTCGTGCCATCTAATTTAACACTGTAAACATCACGATTAATTTGTCCCTGCTCTGTGGAAATATAATACAAGGTATTTAACTTCTCATCATAGCCATTAAAAGAAACCACATCCCAGTTTCCTTTAGTGATCTGTTTTACTAGTTTTCCAGTGTTGTCGTAGTGATAAAGTTGATTGAAATTATCCTTTTCACTGCTCCAGATAAAACCTTTATTATTAGGTAAAAAAGTCAGATCGTCTGTAATGTCAATATATGTTTTTGATTCTTCTGTTAAAATTGTTTTGGTTGAACCATCAGCGGCATTAGCGTACATTAATTCCAGTTTATTTTGCAAACGGTTCATTCGCTGCAGAGATAAAGTGTTTTTATCAGTAGTCCATTGTATGCGTGGTATATAAATATCTGTTTCCTTGCCAATATCTACTTGTGTAGTTTTAGCACTTACCAGATCATACACACGAACCGAGAGGATAGAATTGTCTTCACCTGCTTTTGGATATTTAAAGGTTACTTTATCCGGGTATAGATTGTTATTATAAGTATCAAATGTATATTCTTTTACTTTACGCTCGTCAAAACGGACAAAGGCCAGCTTGCTTCCATCGGCATTCCAATCAAAATAATTTGCCTTACTAAACTCTTCTTCATAAACCCAATCTGCCCAACCATTTTTAATTTCATTGTTTTTTCCGTCAGAAGTTACCTGCGTTTCTTTTCCGTTTTCAAGATCTTTAATAAATAAATTGTTGGCTCGAACAAACGCTACTTTATTACCTGTTGGCGAGAAAGTAGCAAACATTTGTTTTCCACCCTCTGACAATTCAGTGGTTTTACCAGTTTTTAAATCATAGACATAATTTTTTTCAAGAGACGAACGGCGATATATGCCTTCTGCTTCCGTTGAGAAAAATAATTTTGTTTCATCCGGACTAAAAGAATAACCACTGATATCGATCGTTTTATCACCAACCTTTACAGATGCTCCTTTTACAAGAACTTCTATTTTTTTTCCTGATTTTAATTCATATTTAACAATATTATCAAAATCACCTTCTTTTTCCAAATCAGTATAATGAAGCCCATCCTGCATCGCGTTAAACCCTCCGGCAGAAGCAGGCATAAACGCATATTTGCTCCAGATATCCTCAACAGAAATGGTTTTTTGAGCCTGGCAGTTTATTATTACCAAAAACAGGGCTATTGAAAAGAAAAATGACTTCATAGAAAATGGTTTAATTAATAAAACTTTGAATATAAACATTACTCCCTATTAACAAACACTATTTTACTCAAACGGTTGCTATTTTAAATAAATGACTAAAATGTTATTTGAATTTTCATTAGATTAGCATAATAATAAAACCAATATGCAGACTTTCAAGACCATTATCATTGACGACGAAGAAAATAGCCGCAGTAATACTAAAAGTATGCTGGCGAGCTATTGTCCCGAAATAGAAGTTATCGCTGAAGCATCAAGTGGTATGGAAGGTAAAAAGCTGATTCAGGAACTGAAACCGGAGGTTGTGTTTTGTGATATTAATATGCCAGGTATGACAGGTTTGGAAATGATTGATGGTTTGGTACACCGTGATTTCTGCCTGATATTTTTAACTGCTTACAGCGAACACGGTATAAATGCGCTGAAGGCAGGAGCCATTGATTATTTACTAAAGCCTTTATTATTAAGCGAGTTGCAAGGAGCAGTCAAAAAAGTAGTTAAGTTTTACGAGCAAAAAGGCGCACCGGCTCAATCCACCAATAATGATAAAAACTTAGTTTTAATCAACCATAGCAAAGGTTTTACTCTGATTGATTATAAAGATATTGTTTGGCTTGAAGCTTCCGACAATTACACAAACATTTTTTTAAATAACGCTAAGAAAATAGTAGCATCAAAAACTCTAAAGGAATTTGAATCAATTTTACCAACGACTGTTTTCTTTCGTATTCACCGCTCATCCCTTATCAATATTGATTTTATTAAAGAATATTCTAATGCCGAAGGCGGAACCATTATCATGGCCGATGGCACAGCGATCCAGGTTTCTAAAGCGCGTTCACAGGAATTTTCTGAATTTTTGAAAACAAGGGCAGTGACGCCTAAGTAATCTTATTCCGTTTTTATGAAAAAACAATTTGTTGTTATCTTTTTTTTAATTTCTGCAGTTAGCTTTTTAAAATCTCAAACAAAAAATCAGCATATTATTGGGCTTAATGTTGACTATTCAACAATGCCTACAATTATTAATGCTCATTTAGGTACAAATTTCACTTATCTATATGCCTACAAATATTTTTGCATAAGAGCTGAGTTTGGTGTACTTCCAGGGTCTAACTTTGGTACTTTAATAAAAACCTGCTTAAATTTTGGGGCAACTACAAATTTAAACAATCCAATTTCTTTTCACGCTGTAACCGGCATTGGTGGTTTAACTGCTACTCAAACCTTTCAATACAACAACTTTGTATACGATGCAGAAATTGGCAATGTAACAATAGATTTAGGTGTGTTGGTAAGGCCTTTAAAAAATGATCGTTTTTTCCTTGGGCTTGATATGATGCTGACAGGGTATGATGTTTATCCAAAAGGATATATGACAGAACCTATACGCGAAAAAAATTCCTTTCGAGGTAAAGTCTTCTTTTTTAATCTCTCTGTTAATTATAAAATAAACGGAAGAAAAAAGACGGACAAAAAAGATCCTACAGGCAGCCTCTAATTTCAAAAATCATTTTCTGTTCATCTCCTACTTAATCCCTAGTTTAACATATTTTCCTTATTTTTATATACTTATATGTTACACAAAAACATACTAAAATTTACTATTTGCACCTGGTTGATTGCATTAAGTGCCTATGCACAAAATCGCAGCTTTTCATTCCAGCATTATGGTCCGGAAGATGGCTTAAGCAATGCCAATGTGTTTGCGATCAGGCAGGATAAAACACATATTCTATACCTCGCTACAGAAAACGGCGTTTATAATTTTGACGGGTACAAATTTGAAAAGATAAAACCAAAAACTCCGCTTAAATCCAATTACATCCGTAACATTGGTTTTAACCTTAATAATAACCTTATTATAATTAACCGGAGAGAAGGTATTTACGAATATCATAAAAAAGAAAATGAAGCGGGTCTGATTAAAAACCTGATTTTTAATAACTCTGTGGATGAACTTATCTTAGATGGCGATTATGGTTATTCTTTAAATGACCAGATCTCTGCATCTTCGGTTGAATTAAAAACGGGTAAAATCAATGAAGACAACATCAAAAAAGCAGATAATAATAACCAGGCTTTTGCCCTATTTAAAACAAAGCAGAACAAGGTGTTGGTTGGCCGCACAGATGGCTTGTATGAGTTTAAAAACGGAGAGCAGGAAAAAATAAATATCGGCAAAACACTTGCAATATATTCCATTACAGAAGATACCGCAGGAACACTATACGTTGGAAGTGATAATGCGATTGTTTGTATTAAAAATAATATGATCATTAAAACTATTCCTGTAAAAACTCAAAAAGCCAACAGCTTTTTCAGTGCCAATAATATTGCTCATGTCAGCAAATTGATCATAGATAAATACCAACGCATCTGGTTCACCAATACACCGGATGATAACCTTTACCTGATAGAAAATAATATTACCTATGATGCTTTTGATTTATTAGGTATTGATAAAGTTTTGATCAATTGCATATATAAAGACACTGATGATCATATCTGGATAGGAACATTTAATGATGGTGTGTACTTTATTCAAAACCCACAATTGCAAAATGTTTCTTTTACATCGGGACGAAAAATTTTACCGGTAAGTAGCGCCGCCTTTATCGAAAAAAGCGTAGTAGTTGGCACTAATAATGGACTGTTTATTTTTGACAAGACTAATAATAATACACAAACCGTTATTGCTCCGGATGAATTGTTTAATGAAACGGTATACGGCATTCATCCTTTAGGGAAAAATGTTATCTATTCAAAAATCAACTCTGTCGCCAATACTAAACGTTCTTTTCTTATCAATAATTCTTTTTACAATTTTACTCCCATTGCCTCACGTTTATTTAAGTATTGCAAAGATCCTTCGGAAGCTTATATGGCTGATGGAACTGGGACATTATACAAAATAAAGGGTTATACCAAAGATAAATATAATGTAACTGATACACTGGTTTCATTTCCTGATTACAGAACAAGAATCAATACTATTTACGAAGAAAAAGACAATTTATTTATTGGTACCTCTGATGGCCTTAGCATCTATTCATTTCAGACAAAGAATTATAAAAATTACAGCAATCAGTTTTTTAGTTTTGGAATCAACCATATTGAACACTATAATAATAAAACTTACCTGGCGCACGAAAATGGTATTACTATTTTTGAGGATACATCCCTCATTCAACAAATCGGGGAGCATCAGTTAACAGCCGTTAAAAAAATAAAATTTCACCAAAACAGGATCTGGATTGCAACGCTGGACGGGCTATTTATTTGCGATCCTAAATTTACACCTATTGTTATTTATAATAAATCAAATGGTTTATTATCAAACACTATAAATGACATTGTATTTGAAGGCGAAAATTGCTGCATATGCAGTGACAAAGGAATTACCTTATGTTCTATTTCTGACCTACTTAAACGATCAAGAATTCCAAATAAATTATTTATTACCTCTATCGATGCTGATGGAAGTTATTTAGAACTGGAAAATGATGTTCTAAAATTAAACAGCGCTCAGTCTGATGTAATGATTAGCTTTTCCAGCCCGCTATACGTAAAACCAAATAAACAATATTACAGATACAGATATAACAAAGGAAATTTCAGTATTGAGAACCGGCAGATTCATTTAACTTCTATTTCGGGTGGAAACCATAAACTAGAGATTATATGTTCATATGATGGTGTGAATTGGTCTGAACCAATAACTATTATTATAAAAAAAGAAATTCCTTTTAAGCAAACCTTCTGGTTTATGCTTTCTATCATTTTAGGTTCTTTATTGTTTATTTTAATTATTGTTTTTATTCTTGTCAGACAAGTAAGAACCAAGGCAACCAAAAGAGTTCAGGAAGACCGTCAGGTTAATTTATTAAAGCACCAGGCCATGAATTCATTAATGAGTCCTCATTTTATTTTCAATTCCCTCACTTCTATTCAGAACTACATAAATTTAAATGACTCTTTAAAAGCCAGCGAATACTTGGCAAAATTTTCAAGGCTCATACGCATGATTATTGAAAAAGCATCGCAAAGCGAGATTCCTTTGCATGAAGAATTAACCAGGCTGAATTATTACCTGGATCTTGAAAGGGAGCGCTTTAAAGGGAAATTCGATTTTAAGATAGACGTTGCTACTGATATTAATACATTGGATATTAAAATTCCGAATATGATCATTCAACCTTATGCAGAAAACTCGATTATTCATGGCATTTTACCCAAGCATGAATTTGGAATTTTATCGATTCATTTCAAAAAAGAAAATGCAACAACATTATTAATTATCATTGAAGATGACGGCATTGGTTTTAATAAAGCAAAAGAAAATACAAAAGCTGGCCATAAATCATTAGGCACTAAAACCATTGAAAACATCCTTGAATTAAATACTAAGTTAACAGGTAAGAATCAAAAAGTTGAAATAATCGACAAATCCGATCTTGTACCCGCTCAACAGGGTACCCGAATCACAATTTCTTTGCAAATTTAAAAACATCTAAACCGATTGATCTAAAATAGCTTAATACAAATGCAAATTGCCATACTTTTGATATAACTTGATAATAAAACGATACATATTTTTTATTTTATGTTACTCCTTTTTGAGTGTGGTCAATGCACAGGTGAAGGTTTTAAATATAATGGCAGATACGACTGTTATTTGTGCGGGAGATTCTTTTTTATTGAAATTTTCGGAAGACCAAGTTAACAAAACAGCAACCTATAACTGGCAAACTCCCAAATCAATTATTGTTCACTCCAAGCAGATCTATATTAAACATAAAGGATTACATAGTGTAAAAATAACTGATGGTAAAAAGCAATTGTTTGATACAACTTATTTAAAATTAAATGAAAAGCCAAAAATAAAGATTAGGGACACCGCGCTGTGTGGGGGTCCGGTCATTATTAATACAAAAAATAAAGCCTATAAATATTCCTGGAGTACAGGTGAAACAAGCGAGCAAATAAAAATCGAAAAACCCGGCAGCTATTGGGTCAAAGTAAATAATAAAGGCTGCTTTTATACAGATACATTTAAAGTAACGATTGCTAATTCTGCTGTTCCTGCTTTCGGTAAAGAAATATTGATTTGTGAAAATGAACCAAAAGTTTTATCAGTTAAAGCATCTGAGGATGTTAAACTCTATTGGAACACTGGAGCAAACTCATCAAGCATTATTACGTCCAAAGAAGGAGTTTACTGGGTAAAAAGTACTTCAAAAAACTGTGGTATCAAAACAGATAGCGTTACTATTAAATACAAGAACTGTGATTGCGATATTTATATTCCCAATAGCTTCACTCCAAATGAAGATGATAAAAATGATTTGTTTAATCCTGTCTTTCAATGTGATTACGGTTATTTTTCACTCACTATTATGGATAGATGGGGCAATACCGTTTATACTTCAAATAACATTAGCGGCAAATGGGATGGCAAATTTAAAGGTAACCCTTGTCCCGATGATGTGTATGTTTACCACTTAGAAGCCATTCAAAAAAGTAACGAGAAAAAAGTGATCCGTAACGGACATATCTCTTTGTTTAGATGAATTTACAAAAACAGAAATGCAGAATATGGATGCCGGTTGCGATGGCAATATTCTCCATTAATATAATATCAGCCCAAGATGAATTATTACAGATTCGCCCCTTTGGTTCAAACCCCGGGAATTTAAAATTGATGTTCTATGATCCTGGAAACATTACCGAAAAATCGCCTTTAGTAGTAGTTCTTCATGGTTGTACTCAAATGGCAAAATCATGCGCAGAGCAATCCGGGTGGAATAAACTAGCGAAGCTTCATCAATTTTATGTTTTATATCCCGAACAAATTGTATTGAATAATCCTGAAAATTGTTTTAACTGGTACAGGTCTGCCGATCAAAGCCGTGATAAAGGTGAACCTGCTTCCATCATGCAAATGATTACTCATTTGAAAAAAAACAAAAGCATTGACACAACCAGGATCTATGTAATTGGTTTATCTGCAGGCGGTGCAATGAGCAGCATTATGATGGCCGTATTTCCGGAGGTGTTTGATAAAGGTGGTGTGATGGCCGGCGGACCATACAAAGCTGCTGAATCAGTTATGAAAGCCGGTCCGTCCATGATGGGAATGATTTCTAAATCGCCTGAAGAATGGGGGAATTTAGTACGTAAAGAAAATCCAAATTACAAAGGACCGTATCCGGAATTAGTTATTTTTCATGGAGGTATTGATCCGATAGTCATTACCAATAATTCAAATCAACTGATCAAGCAATGGGTTGATATTCATCAGACAGATTATGAAGAAGACGATCATTATGTAAAGTTTGAAAACAATGAAGATATTGAAGTAACTATTTACAAAAACAAACAGAAGCAGGAAGTAGTACGTTATTACCGAATAAATGGAATAGGTCATGCGTTGCCCTTAGATACCGGAAACTGTACTACACAGGGAGGCAAAACAGGCATGTTTGCCATTAACAAAGGCTTTCACAGTACTTTTTGGGCAGCCCATTTTTTCGGACTTATTAAACAGCCCTATCAAATAACAGGAGAAACAGTAGTGAAACCAGAAAGCTCAGGCCTCACCTACTCTGTCCCTTTTCACGAAGGCTCAACCTATTATTGGAATATGGCTGCCGGCATGTGGATCACCAATGGCAAACAAACACATTCGATCACTACTGATGTGGATCAGCAAAGTGGTTACATTGAAGTAACCGAAACAAATGCGAATGGTTGTCGACTTGAACCTTGCAAGTTATGGGTAGAAGTGAAAAAATAAAATTCTTTATTTTACACCGCTCAGCGCAAATCTGCACCAAGAATCAATACCAAAAAACATTTTCTTTTTAAATAAAAACCGCCTAAATTCACTACTTTTAAACTATTCAGGTGCTACTAAAGAAAATACTGCTTTTTCCTTTTGCTGTTATTTATGGCATCATCACGGCATTTCGTAATTTCTTGTATGATTGGAAAATCCTGCCTTCCAAATCATTTGAAGTACATACTATTTGTGTAGGAAACCTTGCTGTAGGCGGTACAGGAAAGACCCCTCATGTGGAATACCTGATCAACTTATTAAAGAACGAAATGAAGCTTGCGGTTTTAAGCCGGGGATATAAAAGAAAAAGCACAGGTTTTATTCATGCAACTAATTCGAGTTCAGTGGAGGACATTGGCGATGAACCATTATTATACAAAACCAAAAATCCGGATTTGGATGTTTGTGTGGATGGCAACCGGGTAAACGGTGTGAAAAAGATTCTTGACTTTTCTCAACCTCCAAAAGTCATTATCCTGGATGACGCTTTTCAGCATCGCGCTTTGAATTGCGAATTAAAAATAGTGATCAGTGAATACACCAACCTCTTTTTGAATGATTGCATGATGCCGTCAGGCTATTTACGTGAATCTAAAAAAGGCATCAACAGGGCGGATATCATTATCATCAGCAAAACACCTGAAAGAACCAGTGCGATTGAGATGAGGAACATGTCAAAAGACCTAAAACCATTGGGACACCAACAAATATTTTTCACTTGGCTCAAATATGGAGAGCTCTATGGTTTTCAGAATCCAAACGAAACAATCGATACATTAAATGACCTGTTCCGGTACCGCATTATCCTTTTCACGGGTATTGGAAACCCTACTCCTATGGTCACATACCTCAGGGAATACAGTTCATATGTGAAACACATTCAATATTCTGATCATCACCAGTTCACTCTTAAGGACATTAATGATATCAGGGAAGAATTGGATGCTATTGAAGGTGGGAACAAAATTGTGATAACTACTGAAAAAGATGCGATGAGATTACGTACAGGAGATTTGCAGGATATGGCAAATACCTTACCTTTATACGTTTTACCGATAGAGGTAGATTTTAAAGATAAAACGCAGGAATTTAATGAAACAATAATAAACTATGTTAGAACAAATAAATTTTACCACAAAAAGTATTCTTGAAAAAACAAGCAACTTCCGCCCGGAAGTAGGAATCATCTTAGGAACCGGCCTTGGAGGCTTAGTTAAAGAAATTAGCGCAGAATTTGTCATTCCTTATGAAGAGATTCCAAACTTTCCGGTAAGTACCGTTGAAGGCCATAGTGGCAAATTAATTTTTGGCGAATTAGGTGGAAAAAAAGTGATGGCCATGCAAGGTCGATTTCATTTTTATGAAGGCTACACCATGCAGCAAATTACTTTCCCGGTGCGCGTGATGAAAGCATTAGGTGTTCATACCCTTTGTGTTTCAAATGCAAGTGGAGGTATGAACCCTGATTTTGAAATTGGCGAAATAATGATCATCAATGATCATATTAATTTATTCCCGACTAATCCTTTAATTGGAAAAAATATTGCAGAACTAGGGCCACGTTTTCCCGACATGAGCGAATCCTATGATAAAAAGTTAATTGTATCCGCTTTAGAAATTGCAAAAACAAATAACATAAAGGTAAGCGAAGGGTCTTATGCGGGCTTAACCGGGCCATGTTTTGAAACACCTGCAGAATACCGTTACATCAGACGGACCGGAGCAGATGTCGTAGGCATGAGTACCGTTCCTGAAGTGATTGTTGCAAAACATGGTGGCATGCGCGTATTTGGAGTAAGTATCGTCACTGACTTAGGTGTGGAAGGAGATGTTCAAAATGTGAGTCATGAAGAGGTTCAGCAAATTGCAAAAATGCAAGAGCCCAAAATGACTTTGCTTATGAAAGAATTAATTAGATCAATGTAAAAAAATTACGAATTCAGTACTCATAATTATGATTACGAATTATAATACGAATATACGAATCTGGGTATGATATGTATATTCTTAACTTATTCGTAAATCATCAATAAAAAACAAAATGAAACAAACACTTTTAATAGTAACTCTTATTATTTCTTTAACTATTAAAGCAGATGAAGGCATGTGGTTACCACAGCTTTTAAATGCCATGAATATTAAAGACATGAAAAAGAACGGCCTGAAACTGACAGCCGAGCAGATCTATAGTGTTAATAAATCGAGCTTAAAAGATGCTATCGTTCAGTTTGCGGGTGGTTGTACGGCCGAAATCGTTTCTGATCAGGGTTTAATTTTAACCAACCACCATTGTGGGTATTCTGCCATTGCTTATCACAGCACGGTTGAAAAAGATTACCTGACCAAAGGCTTTTGGGCCATGAATAAGAACGAAGAAGTTTACACTCCCAACTTAAACGCCACCATTATTCAGCGTATTGAAGATGTAACGTCTAAGGTTTTAAAAGGAATTACTTCCACGAGCACTGAAGCAAAAAAAGATTCCATTATTAAATCAAATATTAAAACATTAGAAAAAGAAGCGGTAACAGGAACACATTACGAATCTTTTATCAAACCATTTTTTTATGGAAACGAATATTATTTATTTGTTGTAGAAACATTTAAAGATGTACGTATGGTTGGAGCTCCTCCATCTGCCATTGGTAAGTTTGGTGGTGAGACTGATAATTGGATGTGGCCGCGCCATAATGCGGATTTTTCTGTGTTCCGTATCTATGCCAACAAAGAAAATAAGCCTGCAGAATACAGTGCCGATAATGTTCCTTATAAACCAAAGAACGTAATTCCGATTTCTCTGAAAGGTTATAAACAGGGAGATTTTACAATGGTATACGGTTTTCCCGGACGCACACAGGAATACTTATCAAGCTATGCCGTTGATATGATCATGAACGAAAGTAATCCTTTAAAAGTATCTCTTCGTGAAAAGCGCCTGAACATTATGAACGCTGATATGCTGCAAAGTGACGCTGTGCGTATTGCCTACGCCAGTAAATATGCAAGTGTTGCCAACTATTATAAAAAATGGTTGGGAGAAATGAACGGCTTAAAAAAATACGATGCCGTTACCAAGAAACAATTATTCGAAAAGCAGTTTAATGAAGCGATGAGTGCTGATCCTGCTAAAAAAGAAAAATACGGCAATCTTTTTCCTCAATTACAAAAAGTGTATACTGAATATAAAGTACTGAACAAACAGGTGGATTATTTCGGAGAGTGCTTGATGGCAATTGACGCGTTTAGTTACGCAAGGTTTTACATAACCTTATCCAATGAGTTAAAGAAAAAACAAAAAGGCGCTAATAATACTTATGAAACAACCCTAGCCGAATATAAAAAGATGGGTTTCTTTAAAAATTTCAATAAACCTACAGACCTTAAAATCTGCGAAGCCATGTTGAATGAATACATTAAGGGAGTGCCTTCAGCCAACCGTCCTTATGTGCTGGATTCTTTCATCATCGCCAATAATAATGATGCAAAAAAAATGACTGATTTTTTATATAGCAATACCAATTTTGTGGATAAAGAAAAAGCAGAAGCCATGCTCACTGATTTTGAAAAATACACCAACCTTTACGAAAGAGACCCGGTATATTATATTACCAGCGCTATTGTAAAATATTATAATACGTCGGTGTTTCCTCAGTTTCAATATGATGAACGTGAGATAAACGAATTACAAAAATTATACATTCAGGGCCAGAAAGAAATATTCAAGGATAAAAAGTTCTATCCGGATGCTAATTCAACACTTCGTGTGGCATACGGAAAGGTGAACAACTACAAACCAAAAGATGGTGTAGAATATAATTACTATACGACCCTCGATGGAATTATGGAAAAATACGTACCTAATGACGAAGAGTTTGATGTACCCGAAAAGTTGAGAGACTTACACGCGAAAAAAGATTATGGACAGTATGCCGATAAAAACGGCAAACTTCCGGTAGCCTTTACCGCCAGTAACCATACTACCGGCGGAAATAGCGGAAGCCCCGTGTTTAACGCAAAAGGAGAATTAATAGGAACTAACTTCGACCGAAACTGGGAAGGCACCATGAGTGATATCATGTACAATCCTAACCAATGCCGAAACATTACTTTGGATGTTCGTTACACTTTGTTTGTGATTGATAAATTTGCTGGAGCCGGTTACCTTTTGAATGAAATGAAACTGGTGAAATAGTCAGATAAATTCTAATAAAAAAAACCTGTCAGGCTTATCCCGGCAGGTTTTTTTTGTATTATTTTTTAGGCGGCAAAGCAAACGCTACAGCATCATGCTCAAAATGGCCATTATGGGAGCCATCACAAAAAGGTTTGTTTTGCGATAAACCGCAACGGCATATAGAAACAATTTCACGACCACCAAGATCATACGCGTTACCGGCTTTATCTACTATTTCAAAATCGCCTTCTATGCGCACAGACCCATTATTATTAATTGTAAGTTTTGTTTTTGACATTTTTTTATGTGTTAATTTTTATAAATATAGTCAAATAAACCGGCAGGCTTCTCTACTTGTTTCATTGCTGAGGTTATAAAACAAATTCTCTCTGCGTCTTTTTTGTCCGGCTACCTGACTTTCCTCTTTTCTTTGCGAAAAACTCATTTTCTCTGCGGTTAAATATCAAGAAAGCCTTATCTTCGCCGCATGTCTTTTGAAGGAAAAACAGTCTCTTTTCATACCTTGGGTTGCAAGCTGAATTTTTCGGAAACCTCCACCATTGCACGTTTGATGCAGGAAAAAGGTTTTCAGAAAATCCCTTTTGATTCTGGTGCAGATGTATGTGTGATCAATACCTGCTCTGTGACAGAGAATGCAGATAAAGAATGCAAGCAGATTGTTAAATCTGCTTTAGCTAAAAACCCTGATACATTTATTGCTGTGGTGGGATGCTATGCGCAGTTAAAACCTGATGAGATTTCGAATATTGAAGGCGTGGATGTTGTTTTAGGGGCTTCTGAAAAATTTAAATTACTAAACTACATTAACCTTTCCGGTAAGAACGTTCATACCGAAATTCATAACTGTGAGATCTCTGACGTTCATACCTTTGTGGATTCATTTTCTGTTGGCGACCGTACCCGTTCTTTTTTAAAAGTGCAGGATGGTTGTGATTACAGTTGCACCTTTTGTACTATTCCTTTAGCCCGCGGTAAAAGCCGCAGCGACACCATAGAAAACGCCGTATCCAATGCAAAACGCATTGCAGAAAGCGGTGTGAAAGAAATTGTATTAACTGGGGTTAACCTTGGTGATTTTGGCTATGGCATTGATATTGACAAGGACACCAAAAAACGCAAGGAATACAATTTCTTAGATTTAATTAAAGAACTGGATAAGGTAGAAGGAATCGAACGCATTCGTATTTCATCCATCGAACCAAATTTATTAACTAATGAAGTCATTGAATTTGTAGCCAGCTCTCAGCGTTTTATGCCTCACTTTCACATTCCTTTACAAAGTGGTAATAACGAAATATTAAGTAAAATGAAACGCCGTTACAAGCGTGAATTGTACCTGGATAGAGTTGCTAAAATAAAACAACTGATGCCAAACTGTTGTATTGGTGTAGATGTTATTGTTGGTTTTCCTGGTGAAGGCAACGAGCATTTTACCGATACTTATAATTTCATTAATGCCCTAGATGTTTCTTATTTGCACGTTTTTACCTACAGCGAGCGTGATAATACCGAAGCTATTTCTTTAGAGGGCAAAGTTGATTATGCCGAAAGAAAACGTCGAAATAAAATGCTGCGCATCCTTTCTGCTAAAAAATTGCGCGGTTTTTATGAGCAACATCTCAACCAGCAATTTACCGTTTTATTTGAGCATGAGAATAAACACGGCATCATGCATGGTTTTACCGAGAATTATATCAAGATCTCGCATCCTTTTACAGAAAACCTAGTAAATCGGGCTGTTTCTATTACTGCTAAATCCCTGAATGAAGAAGGATTTGTGACGGGTGATTTGGTTTCTGTTTTAGCTTAATTTTCTATTTAAAGATGCTTTGGGCGTTTGCGGCGGTTGCCGCACCGGGCTGTCTCTGCAATCTTTTACGATCACGCCACGGCGTGATCGTAAAAGGATTTTCGCTCGCATCCCTCACGCTGGGTTAACTTTAAGATTAAATTTTACACTCCCGTTTTGTTGCAAGCCCGCGTTAAGGATTGAAGTGAAAATCCTTTTTGCCTGCCCTCCAGCAAAAAGATTGCAACGGAAAGCCTGACCTTGCGCCGTTCTTTTGCGCAAGAGAACGCCCAAATAATTTCTCTAATCATCAAATAGTAAACAATTCAAGGTTTAAAACATTTTAAGTATTTCCCCTATTTTGCCTGCATCTAGATTATTTTTATTACTGTAAAACATGGCAACAACAAAAAATAAATTCAGGGAAAAACCTGTGGATGACACCGTCGTTCAGGAACCTGCTATTGACAAAAACGATATTGAAGAAACTGTATTAAAGTCTTCGAAAAATAAATCATCGCGCCAGGGTGCGACCGCTAAAAAACCGGAAACAAAAAACACGGTACATGAAACCAAAGCTTCTTTACTGGACCGCTGGAATAAAACGCTTATACTTTACCGCAACGAACGTACTCAAAAATTAATTGGCTTAATGCTGATGATGGCAGGCTTTTATTTATTCATTGCCCTACTCTCATATATTTTTACCTGGGAAAAAGACCAGGACAAAGTGCTGGGACCAATGGCTGAATTGTTTGCCATTGACACCAAAGTAATGAACTGGCTTGGGAAATCCGGCGCTTTAGTATCGCATTTGTTTATGTACAAAGGTTTCGGGGTTGCCTCTTTTATTTTAGTTCCTGTATTAATAATTTACGGATTACAAAAAGTACTGAACAAACAAATCACCAAGCCATCTGCTTTTACAGCTAAATGGTTGTACTTTATCGTATGGACGAGTTTAATAGCTGCCTTTTTCTTTCATGATAAATTATTTTATTTAGGTGGTGGTTATGGCTACATTTTAAATATCCAGTTATCAAATTATGTAGGAAGTATTGGAACATTAGTGATTCTTGCATTCAGTATGCTGGCTTTTTTAGTTCTGAGTATCAACATGAATTTCAATATTAAAAAAGATGTTGTACCCAATTTGGATAACGAAGACATCATTGAAAATGAATTAAAAGAAGATGTTAATACAATTAATCCTCATGCTAACACTGTTTTTGAAAAAGAACCAACCTTAAGCAAAGAGGAGGAAGAGGCTTTGTTGAACTTTGAAGTTGTTTCAACAAATCAATACGTAGTTGAAGAAAAAACATTAGAAGTTCCAATAGAAAATATTCCATTTGAAGTGGTTGCAAAACCGGAAGAACCCAAAAAGAATTTAGATTTTGAAATTAATAACCCGGGAGCTGATGAAATTGTTAAGGTACCAGAATTTGTAAAGGAAGAACCAAAACAAAATTCCATTTCATTGGATGATGAAGTGAAGGCCGCTCAACTAGTAGAGGAATTTGGACAATACGATCCTACTTTAGATTTGGGGCACTACCAATTTCCTAGTCCTGAATTATTGATTGATTACGGCACAGGTAATGCACGTGTGAGCAATGAAGAATTAACGGCTAACAAAGACCGGATTGTTAATACCTTAAAAAATTACGGTATTGAAATTGATAAAATATCAGCAACCGTTGGACCTACCGTTACTTTGTACGAAATTGTTCCCGCAGCGGGTGTAAGGATTTCTAAAATTAAAAACCTAGAAGATGATATTGCTTTAAGTTTAGCCGCCTTAGGAATCAGGATCATTGCCCCAATTCCCGGTCGCGGAACTATTGGTATTGAAGTTCCTAACCAGACACCGGAAATGGTGCCTATGCGTAATATCATTGCTTCTGAAAAATTTCAGAATACTACTCATGATTTACCAATCGCTTTAGGAAAAACCATTAACAACGAAATTTTTATTGCTGATTTAGCAAAGATGCCTCACTTGTTAATGGCTGGAGCAACAGGGCAAGGAAAGTCTGTTGGATTGAATGCGATATTAGTTTCCTTGCTTTACAAAAAACACCCGGCACAAATTAAGTTTGTATTGGTGGATCCTAAAAAGGTAGAACTAACTCTGTTCAATAAAATTGAACGCCACTTTTTAGCGAAACTACCTAACTCAGAAGACGCAATTATAACTGATAACACCAAAGTAATACATACGCTGAATTCATTGTGTATTGAAATGGATAACCGATATGCTTTATTGCAGGATGCGCAGGTAAGAAATATTAAAGAGTACAACGTCAAGTTCATTAACCGTAAACTAAACCCGAACGAGGGTCACAAATATTTACCATACATTGTATTAGTGGTAGATGAGTTTGCGGATCTGATCATGACAGCCGGTAAGGAAGTGGAAACACCGATTGCCCGTTTAGCACAATTAGCCCGGGCAATAGGAATCCATTTAATTATTGCGACTCAGCGTCCTTCTGTAAACATTATTACTGGAACGATCAAAGCCAACTTCCCGGCGCGTATTGCTTTCCGTGTGACCAGCAAAATTGATTCACGAACTATTTTAGATTCGGGTGGAGCAGAACAATTAATTGGCAGAGGAGATATGTTATTAAGCACAGGCAACGATTTAATTCGTATACAATGTGCTTTTGTAGATACACCGGAAGCTGAAAAAATTACGGAGTTTATTGGATCGCAACGTGCCTACCCTAGCGCCTTTTTATTACCTGAATATGTGGGTGAAGATGGCAGTAACGGAAAAGAAGAAATTGATTTAAGCGAGCGTGATAAAATGTTTGATGAGGCTGCTAAATTAGTAGTACAATTCCAGCAGGGTTCTGCTTCTTTTTTACAACGTAAATTAAAACTGGGATATAATCGTGCCGGTCGTATAGTAGATCAACTGGAAGCCGCAGGCATCATTGGTCAGTTTGAAGGTTCTAAAGCACGTGAAGTACGTTGCAAAGATATGGCTCAGTTGGATGAGATTATCAGAAGTATTAAAGGGTAGGTAATTATTTAGGCCTTTGGGTGTTTGCCCCTTCGGGTCAAGTTTTTTGTTGCAATCTTTTTTTCTGACGCTAATAAAGACGTAGGTTTCAGTTTTCCTCCACTCTATTGTCTGGTTATCAACCTAATTTAATATTAGGTTTAAAAGTATTATAAGGTAGAATAACTTCATTCTTTTAATTTCTATTTAAAATTTTATACTTTGCTGTTTGCATTATCGTTCATAAGTTCACATGCATCTTTAAGAAGCATTAATTCATTGTAAGTTAAATAATAAAAAACTAGAATAATTTGTATTATTCGTGCTTTTTTAACTTTGTAATAAACTAAACAGAAAAAATTTTAAATAAAGATAAATCTATGTGGCGAATCCTCAAAGAAGAAAAGAAATCAACCATTGCTTTTTAAAATATCTTACTAAACATCGTAATTATATTCCCAGGCAGATTTATAAAAATTATTTTTCTCACAGTATTCTATAAACGCTTTATAAAATGGATGGTTGCCGATGGTTGCCGTGTCCATAATAACTACTAATTTCTTTTTTGCACGTGTCAATGCTACATTCATACGGCGGATATCTGATAAAAATCCAATCTCAGAACTGCTATTACTTCGCACCAATGAAATATAGATCACATCACGCTCTTCGCCCTGAAAACCGTCAATGGTTTTTACCGCCAATTCACTGACAGGGTAAAAAGTATAATCAAAGTCTTGCATCATTTCTTTTAATAACTCTATTTGCTCTTTATAAGGGGAAATAATTCCAATACTAATTTTAGATGATTCCGCTGATAGTTGGTATTGCTGCAGCAACAACGTAAGATGTTTAAATAACAAATCCGCTTCGCTCTTATTAGACATACTTAATGTTTCCGGGTTTTGCAATTCATCAAAACTACAGCCGGCTGTATCAATTAACTCAATGGGAATATTTAATAGTTCAAATTCCTCGTTTAAAGAAAGCAAAGTGTCTTTGACTGTTGCATCAGCTTCCAGTTCATTATTATAAAAATAATTGTTGCTGAAAGCCATGATGCATTGGTGCATGCGATACTGGCGGTTCAACAAAGTAGAAACATTTTGATATTTTGTTAAGCGGTCCAGCATCGTTCTATCCAAACCTTCGTGCTTTGCTTTAATACTTTTTACAACCGGTGGTAATTGAAAATGATCTCCACTAAAAATTACACGGTTGCATTTTAAGAGAGGGATCCATGAAATAGCCTCCAGTGCCTGTGAGGCTTCATCAAAAAATAAGGTATTAAATTTTTTCTTCGCTAATGCTTTGTTAGTTGATGTCACCGGCGTGCAGCAAATGACCTGTGCCTGTTCAAATAAAGAATCAACAATGTAATCTTCCAGCAAACGAGACTCTTTAATACAGTTTCTTGCTTCGTTATAGTACATGGCGCGTTGTTTGGCATCTTCTTTCCCAAATACTCTTTTAAATTTGGAAGCCATTTTAAAATATTCTTCGGCATTGCGGCGAAGATTTTTTATGTCTTTATAATTAGCGTGAGTTTGTATCTGCCCATCAATAGTCGTTTTTTGAAGGCCTTCTGAAACTCTTGCAGGATGGCCAACACGTAATACATTAACGCCTTGTTCAATTAGTTTTTCAGTCAACAGATCTACTGCGGTATTTGTTGGTGCACAAACCAAAACCTGACTTTCAGTTTGTAAAACTAACCTTATCGCCTGTACAATAGTTGTTGTTTTACCGGTGCCCGGTGGACCATGCACAACGGCAATATCATTGGCTGATAAAATATGACGTACGGCCTTGTTCTGCGACATATTCAGTTGAGGGATCACAATGCTCTCATCTGTTTTTTCAAAGGTTGGATTTTCAGTTCCTTCCAAAATTTCTCGCAATTCCGCTACGCGGTTATTCCTTGCTCCGGCAACTTCATCCAATGCCTTCTGCATTTCAATGTAACTGTTATCATCAAACTGGATGTTCACGCCTAGTTTTCCTTCATAACACCAATCGGGTAATTCATCTGTATGAAGAATGATCTTCATTTTATTTTTGCCGGATTGTTTGATAGTGCCTGTTAACTCCTGAACATCATCAGGGTTTTTATTGGAAAACAAAATTACATTTTTGCCAGAGCTGAATTGGTGTGGCGTATCCAGTGTATTGGTTCGTTCAATTTCCAGGTGTACAAAATCAGCATAACCTAACTCCTCAGATAATACATTGATTGGGTACCACGTTACACCATTCTTTTTTCTTTGTTCAATGCCTGCTCTTAAAAACTGCTCCCTGTATTGAAAAAAGTCTTCTTCACGTTCAATGAGTAAAAGTTCTTTTAATTTTTTTATTCTGTCGATGCTGTTGCTCATATTTATTTTCCGCAGTTCCCGCTGATTTTCCCTAATTTAATAATTTGCGCTATTCCGCGAAATCCGCGGGCTAACGTCTTTTTAATTCATAAGCGTAAATCTGCCTACCCAATTCAGCCAAAAAAGGCATAGCAATGGTATTGTATTCATATTTACCATCATTAATAATTTCATCCTCATTCGCATAAATAACAGCGCTCAGCATAAACTCCACATTTTCTTTTTTATTTTGAATGTAGGCGCAATCTACCATAAAGCCATATGACTGTCCTACAATATTGGTGATCTTTATATCGTTATTAGTCATTGGTTTTTTGCTATCACCAAACATAAAATATTTTTTATAACTATCGTAATAGCTTTTATTATATGTTGGATGAGAACTTTCGCGAGGTAAGGATGTTAACTGTTCAATTAAAAATTGACGGTCATCTTCCAGCAGATCATAACGCTGTTCATAAGGCAAATCATTACTAAAGATAAGACGTTTTAGCATCGAATGAATATTCTCCAATGAGATATAATTCATGTTTGTGAAATCTTTTGGTTGATTTATTTTTTTGTTTTGAGCATTCAAATGTGCTCTTCCTACTTTTACTTCTCCTAATGGATGAGAATATAATTTCGAAGCTTCCTGTTGTGGTTGAGTTGTAATCGGTGTAAAATCACTCTTACAGAAACTGACTTGGTTAGTTATTGTATGTTCCGCGCCTTTACATCCTCCGTCAAAACGATGAACAATTCTTATATTTTTATAACCCAATTCTCCTAATCTATTGTGTATATAGTCAACTCCTAAAAATTCATACACTCTGCCATAGGCAAAGTTATCGCTTACTAATGCCATGCGCTTAATATATTGTGCAATGCTCGGATATCCGCTTATAGAGGAAGTATCTTCTCGAACTGAACGCTGACAGGCATTTGTGCTATCCGTGAACATAATGGAATTACTGGGCACACGAAGATTTTTGATTTTCTCAAAAGCAAGAATTGAACACGGCAATTTTACCAGACTGGCGCAGTAAAAATAATTAGAGGAATCTACATGATACCGGTAATCAGTAAACGTTGGATGCCCTTCTCGATCTCTCGTAATTTGAGTATAAATAATCTGTAAGCGATATTTTTTATAATCAGAATTTACCTTTTTCAAGATTGGTTTTTTATTTAAAACGGAATCGAACACAAACGAATTTTGACTAATTCCGGATTGCAGACAAAATATCAATAAGCCAATTAAAATAGTTTTTGAAGAGTTTTTATAATTACCTGTTTTCAATGGATTGTTGTTATGAAACAAATATAAGTATTATCAGCCTAAACGGTTTATGACATATTCATTCCTGTTATTCTTACAATTAAAAAACGTAAATCCATTTAAACGTTAAAAAAATAATACTTTTGTATTGTAAAGATTATAGTATCATTAGTCTCCCAATGGAAAATCTGCAAAAGCCAATCTATCAGCATGAATTAACAGAGCAAAGCTTCGACCGCTTTTTACCTGCTTATTTAAAAACGGCTTCAAGACTTTACTTTACACCTATTGAAGTTGCAAAAAAAGCAGCCGAATGGTTAACTGAAACAAATGCCTCCCGTATTTTAGATATTGGTGCCGGTACCGGGAAATTCTGCATTACTGGCGCCAAATATTCTGACAGTCATTTTTACGGTGTAGAGCATAGGGAAAGCCTGGCAAAAACCGGGAACACAATAGCACAACATTTCGGGCTTAATAATGTCTCAATCTTCCATGCAAATATCCTTGATATAAGTTTTTCAGAGTACGATGCCTTTTATTTGTTTAACCCATTTTATGAAAACCTTGAATTTGTGAAACGGTTAAATGATGAAGTAGAACTTGAAGAAAATATGTATCAGGTTTATCTGAATCATACAGAGGAACAGTTAGATAAGGCTCAGGCCGGAACAAGGTTGGTAACATATCACGGCAATAATTTTGAGGTTCCTAATTCCTATAAAAAAGAAACGGAAGCATTTAATGGAGAACTAAAACTTTGGATAAAACAGGAAAAGAATGACCATGAATAAATTCAGATCTCTATTTTCCAATCCTTTCAAAAAAGGAACAAAATTATATAGTATTTTTAAACTAAAGTGTCCTAAATGCCATGAGGGCGATTTGTTTTTAAATAAGAACCCTTATAATCTCAAAGACCTTGATAAAATGCCAAAACGCTGTGTAGTTTGTGGCGAAGATTTTTACAGAGAAACAGGATTTTATTATGGGGCCATGATGATCAGTCATGCAACAACAACTTTGATTGCTGTCATCGTTCATCTAACGGTATTTCATTTTTATGGCTGGGCCATTGCTCCAAATCTTATTAGCCTTCTTACTATTTTGATCTTTTCCTTTCCATTGGTATTCAGAAGTTCAAGAGCAATCTGGCTCAATGTGTTTGTGAAGTATGATCCGACAAAAAAATAATTACGGTTGCTTACTGGCAATCATAAAGTTGCTATTCTTGTCCTTAAAATTATAACCAATTCCAAATCCAATGGGTTTAGCTCCTTGCTTTTTATACAAGGAGTCCAGATCTTTCTGAAAGAATTGTGAGAACATCGGAATCGGTTTTAAATACTGACCAAAGAAAGAATAATTCCATTTTTTATCATCATCCAGAAAGTAATGAAAAGCAATACCACTGTCATCCTGAACCACATGCTGGCTCTGATCCAGAATCACATTTCTGATAATGGAAAAATAATTTTTATGCATTAAATATGATGCACCTTTGAGATAAGTATTCACTGTTCCCATATTTTTTAAATAAGTAACAAATCCCTTATTTGATTTTAATCCGCCATCAGCAGCATTCAACGAAAAGTAATACAAAGTCTTTAAGTGTTTAGTTGCATCTACAAATTTGATCTCCACTCCCCTTGTATTTGTTTTAAGTTTCTTCAAATCAGAAAATGATCCAACATATTGTATCGTTCCGGAACTATCAACAGTGACAGGCATTACAGAAGTAAATAAATTACCCGTACGTTTTAAAAACAGGAACAACAGATGCAGTGTTCCATCCACTTCTTCATTTTTCAAATCATTCTTCATGCTTTGGGTTCTGAAAAAACTAAACTTTAATATTGCGTTTAAAGATGTATTGACTTTACTAAAGTAAGTATCCAATGAATCGATTTCCTCCTTTTTAAACTCCGGTAAACTTCCAACAGGTTCTAACCCAATCATAACATATTTATCCACGTCAGGAAAAAAGGCTTGTGCATGTAAAATATCAGGTCCAGAAAAGGGGTAAAATAAGGTAGATTGATTCGTCACTATTTTTGAAATCTCATCCTCTTTAAATTTCCTAAGATTCATTAATCTCGTAGAATCATAAGTTCGCCATCGCTTATCAAAATTTTTACTAAAGGATTTAAAGTCAGGTGTGTTCTGAACATATTTATAAATGGAACTCGTATCCGTAATACCGGACATGATATTTGCCAATGCATTTAATGTATCATTGATCACAATTACAGGAACAGTTACTGATTCAAGCGAATCCTTTCTTTCCTTTTCCACAACAATTTTTGGCACAATGGTATCTTTTTTTAACTCGCCTGTTTGTTCACTTACCGAAGGAGAGCATCCCAATATAAAACATCCTGCAATGACACATGCACTTAATTTTTTAAACCTCATTTTTCTTTCTTTTTTCTGATATAAATTTTCCTATAAAATAAATTGTTCCGCCTATGGCTACATTTAATAAGCCTAAAAGGGATTCAACCGGCTTTTGAGTGAATACAAAATAAATAGTAAATCCATTTAATAATAAAAACAAAATAGGTGTCACCGGATAACCCCATGTTTTATAACCGGGCGTTTCAATCTGACGGTATCTCAAAATAAAAATACTGCTTACGGTCAGGAATGTAAAGATACTCAAGCTAAACCCCACAAAGGTCAGCACTGCTTCAAACTGTGATGATAAAATTAATACCACCGTTATGAAAGATTGAGTGATTACTGCCATAAAAGGAACATTATTTTTATTGGTCTTTGCCAGGATGCTCAGCATGGGAAGATCTTCACCCATTGATTTAATGATGCGTGGTCCGGCCATGATCATGGCACTGATAGATGATAGTAACAAAAAAGCAATGATCAGGCTCATCATTTTACCAATAGTTTCTCCAAATATATGAGCCGCGCTCACATGGCCTATTTCTAAAACTCCTGTCAACTCTGACATTGGCGCACTATACATGAAAACAAAATTCAACAGCACATAAATAACCGTCACTAATAAAGTTCCCAGTAATAAAGCTTTCGGCAGATTTTTTTGAGGATTCTGCATATCACCTGCCAGGTAAGATGCAGCATTCCAACCACTATAAGCGTATGATACGTAGATCAACGACACCCAAAAAGCGGCACTAAAAATTTCTTTCATCGAATCAGGCTGAGGCAGAATAGTTGTTTCATGGCTAGGTGTATGAAACAGTCCGGCAATGATAAAACAAACAATCACAATTACTTTTAACATGGTCAGTACTTTTTGAACACTGCTGCCGAACTTCAGATCCATAGTATGTATCAAAGTGATCAATGCAACCACAGTAAGTGCGCAAATCGTAATATTTACATTTGGAAATATTTTATGAACGTACGTTCCTAGCGCCATAGATGCCAACGCTACCGGCGCTGCAAAGCCAACCGTAGATGAAACCCAGCCCGACATAAAACCAATAGAAGGATGCATCAGTTTAGACAAATAAACGTACTCTCCCCCACTTCGTGGAATGGCCACCCCTAATTCAGCATAAACCAAAGCGCCACAAAAAGAAATGATTCCACCCAACAACCACAAAACCAATATGGTTAATACCGAATGAATATCAAACAGCTGGAACCCAAGACTGGTGAAAACTCCCGTACCGATCATATTAGCAATCACTAATGAGATAGCCGTGTAAAACCCAATCTTATACTTAGAATTCATTAATCGAATGATTGTGTTGATTTGGATGACAGCTCCAGCATAATCTGATATTCTTCAGGAGAAAGATCGTTGTAATAAAAATTGATCGGGTTTACTTTTTCACCGTTCTTAATGACTTCGTAATGTACATGCGGGCCGGTACTTAAACCTGTGCTTCCAACATATCCTATTAGGTCACCACGCTTTAATTTGGCTCCAGGCTTTGTTGCAATTTTACTCATGTGTCCATAAAGTGTTTGATATCCAAACCCATGATTAATTACGACATGATTTCCATAACCCTGTGATGAAGCATCTGCCACTTCAACTATACCATCGCCAGTAGCATAAATTGGTGTGCCCTGTTCTGCCGTAAAATCCATTCCCGGATGAAACTCTTGTGTTTTGTAAATCGGGTGTGTTCTCCAACCGTATCCACTTGGAGCATGTTTTAAATTTTTATTATTCAAAGGCATGATAGCCGGAATGGAAGCTATCAGCTTTTCTTTTCCTTTAGCCATTTTTACAACTTCGTCAAATGATTTGGATTGTATATACAATTGCTTTGTAATTCGATCCAGACGCTCGGTTGCCTCCTTCATTAATGCAGTATTATCATATCCTTCCAGATCTTTGTACCGATCACTTCCTCCAAAACCTGCTTGTCTTACTGTGCTTGGAATTGGTTCTGCTTCAAAAATAACCCTGTAAATATTATCATCCCTGTCCTGTAGATCATTTAAAACCGTTTGAACCTGGTTCATTTTTTTATTGAGAAGCTCGTACTGAAGTTTAACTACTTCCAATTCCCTGTTTTGCTTTTTCTGCATGGGAGAAGGTAAAAACCGGTAACCTAATAAAATGGTTACAGCTGCAAATACCAATCCAATAGCCAGGTAAGAGAATACCTGAAGCAAACGCTGCCTAAAAGTAATTTTTACTTTTTCGTAGGTTAGGGATTTGGTATTAAATTTATATTTTACTTTTGACATGTTACTGAAAAGGCTAGCAAATATAAAAAAAAGCAGTTATTTATTCATATAAATTTAAGTTATAAGTAAAAAATAGTAACCATGAAAATCAAAATTTAAAATTTCGATTTTCATGGTTAAAATACTTTCAATAAATCTTTTAAGATAAATTCTTCTAACGAAATCACCTTACTGTTTTGCTTTGTTTTATATGCCATGCCAGACGGAATAACAACAAAAGATAAGGGATTACCTAAATCATCTAAAGCCTCATAAAATCCTTTGCTAACTGATGGCGACAATGAATATTTAATTTCAATGGCTGCAATGGCTTTCAATCCTTTAACTAATACCAAATCTATTTCGGCACCCTGGTGGGTTCTATAAAAAAAAGGACGAATATGATTTGGCAGTTTTTTACAAATTTCCTCAATCACATATCCTTCCCATGAAGCGCCGGTAATAATATGTCCGGGTAAATCTTTAAGATTTGTGATTTGATTAAAATGGTGCAAAATCCCACTATCTCTAATGTAAATTTTTGGTGCTTTAACTAAACGTTTAGTGGCATTAACATACCACGCCGGTAATTTCCTTACCATGTAAGCACCTTCTAATAAATCTAAATACTTATTAGTTGTAGGTGCTGATATCCCTAATGAACGCCCGAAATTAGCGGCGTTCCAAACACTACCTTGCGTACCTGCCAACATTTCCCAAAAGTTTTTTACAATTGAACTTGATAACATAACGCCAAATAATGCCGATAAATCTCTTTCAGCAAATGATTTTACAAAATTTTCTCTCCAACGTTCTGCTATTTCATTGTTTTTTGCATTTAACGCGCTTGGAAAACCTCCTCGTAACCAATGGGTCGTTAATTTAACTTTAGCTTTTAATGCTTCCGTTATAGATATAGGATACATCTCTAAGTAACAGATTCTACCGGCTAAGCTTTCCGAAACACCTTTTACCAGTTCCGGAGCAGCAGAACCGGTAATCAAGAATCTGCCATTTACTCTTTTCTCATCAACTTCAGGACGTAAACACGAAAAAATTTCCGGCCTGTATTGCACTTCATCTATTATCACAAAATCATTACGGTGGTGTAATAAATATAATTCAACATCTTCAATTTTTTTTAAATCAGACTGCTTTTCTAAATCCAAATAAACGGCTTCTTTCTTATTAACTACTTTAAATGATTTGGCAATAGTAGTTTTACCTACCTGTCTCGGTCCTAGAAGGCAAACAACAGGAAACTCCTTTAGCATTAATTCAATTTTTGATAATATATCTCTGTTGATCATATTACAAATATAAATATTTTACCATGAAAATCAAAAAACAAATTTTTGATTTTCATGGTAAATATGAATAAAATATTTATTTTAGTAAAATTAAATACAAATATCAACCATGAAAATCAAAACTATAAATTTCGATTTTCATGATTGATATTTTAAAATAACAGATGCATTAAACCATACATTTATTTACAAAAAGTGCATAATTTATGATTTACCATGCCGGTGATTTTAGTATATTCGCTACTTCTTTTAAACTATTATGGAATCAAATAAAGTACGTCAAACATTTTTAGATTTTTTTAAATCAAAAGGCCATGAAATTGTTCCTTCTGCCTCAATGGTAGTTAAGGGAGATCCTACGCTTATGTTTATCAACTCAGGCATGGCACCTTTTAAAGATATTTTTTTAGGCAATGCACCTATTAAATTTTCAAGAGTGGCTGATACACAAAAATGTTTACGTGTAAGCGGGAAACATAATGACCTGGAAGAAGTTGGTGTGGACACTTATCACCATACCATGTTTGAAATGCTTGGTAACTGGAGCTTTGGCGACTACTTTAAAAAAGATGCTATTGCCTGGGCGTGGGAATTACTGACTGAAGTTTATAAAATTGATAAATCACGTTTATACGTAACCGTGTTTGAAGGAAGCGTTGAAGAAAATGTTCCCTTCGTCCAGGAAGCTTATGATACCTGGAAATTATACATTGACGAAAAAAGAATTTTAAAAGGAAATAAAAAGGATAACTTCTGGGAAATGGGAGATACTGGTCCGTGCGGGCCATGTACTGAAATTCATTATGATGGAAGAAGCGATGCTGAAAGAGCAAAAGTAGATGGTGCTACGTTAGTTAATAACGACGATCCGCAGGTGATTGAAGTTTGGAACAATGTATTTATGGAGTTCATGCGCAAGGCGGATAAAAGTCTTGAAAAATTGCCGGCACAACATGTGGATACTGGAATGGGCTTTGAACGTTTAGTTCGTGTTTTACAGGGAAAGCAATCCAACTATGATACCGATGTATTTACTCCTTTATTAAACAAAATTGAAGAGTTAAGCGGGCTTCGATATAAGCCAGAAGATGAAAATAAGCACAAAAAACAACTGATCATTAATATTGCCATGCGTGTGATAGCGGATCATATTAGAACAATTTCTTTTTCAATCGCGGATGGACAGTTACCCAGTAATACCGGTGCAGGTTATGTGATCCGACGAATCTTACGTCGTGCCATTCGTTATGGTTATCAGTCTTTAAATATTAAAGAACCTTTCATGTACCGTATTGTTCCAACTTTAGCGCATCAATTAGGACAGCAATTTCCTGAACTGAACTCTCAAAAAATATTGATAGAAAAAGTAATTAAGGAAGAAGAAACATCATTTTATAAAACCCTGGAAATTGGTTTAAAGCGTATTGACCAGGTTTGTATTGATTTAACATCCGCCCATACCGGTAAAGTAATTGATGGCAAATTAGTATTTGAATTATATGATACTTTTGGTTTTCCTTTAGACTTAACCTCATTGATTGCGCGTGGCTATGATTTAAGTATTGATGAAGTAGAGTTTAACAGATTGTTAACTGAACAAAAAAACCGTTCGCGTGCTGCAACGTCAATTGATACAGATGATTGGATATTAATTGAGAAAAATAAGAAATCAATAGATAACACAATTGCAGAAACAGAATTTGTTGGCTACTCAGAATTAGAATGCGAAAGCAATATTGTTCGTTACCGAAAAGTAAAGGCTAAAAACAAAGAGCAGTTTCAATTAGTATTGGATAAAACACCTTTTTATGCAGAAAGCGGCGGCCAGATTGGAGATGCCGGAACATTATCCAATATCAATGAAACCATCAACATTACAGATACCAAAAAAGAGAACGGTGTGATTATTCATTTTTGCGATAAACTTCCTGAAAACATGGAAGCTACCTTCATGGCAAAAGTAAATAAGAATAAACGTAGTTTCACTGAAAATAACCATAGTGCCACTCACTTATTGCATGCGGCATTACGCCAGGTTTTAGGAACACATGTAGAACAAAAAGGAAGTTTGGTAAACGATGAGCATTTGCGTTTTGACTTTTCTCATTTTTCAAAAATTACTGACGAAGAATTATACGAAATCGAAAAAATAGTTAACACAAAAATTCGTGAGAACCTTTTCAGTAATATTCAACAAATGACTATTGATGACGCAAAAAAAACAGGCGCAATGGCATTGTTTGGCGAAAAATATGGAGATGTAGTTCGCGTGGTTGAATTTGACAAAAATTATTCCATTGAATTATGTGGTGGAACGCACGTGAAAGCAACCGGCCAGATAGGTTATTTCAAGATCATTTCAGAAAGCGCTGTAGCTGCCGGCATCCGTCGTATTGAAGCAGTAACTGCAATTAAAGCGGAAGAGTTTTTTAATGATCAGATCGCCACTTTAAATGAAGTGAAAGCTTTATTGAAGAATAATAAAGATGTGATAAAAAGCTTAAGTAATTTAATAGAAGATAACAATGATCTGCAAAAGCAATTACAATCTTTATTAAAAGAAAAAGCACAAAGTATTAAGCAAACTTTATTATCAAAAATAGAATCGAAAAATGGCATCAATGTCATTATCGAAAAAATATCGTTTGACAGCGCCGAAGAAATAAAAAATATATTGTTTGAGATCCGCAATCAGGTTGAAAACTGTGTTTGTGTGATTGGTGCTGAAGTTAAAGGTAAGCCAAGCATTTCAGTGATCATAGATGATAATCTGGTAAAAGAAAAAAACTTAAATGCCGGAAACATTATTCGAGATCTTGCAAAAGAAATTAATGGTGGCGGTGGCGGACAACCTTTTTATGCACAAGCAGGTGGAAGTAAAATGGAAGGATTAAATTCAGCTATGGAAAAAGCAAAAGCTTTGTTTTGATTTTTGAACATTAATTGAAGCGAGAAGATATATCCAGTTTTTAAAACTGAATTTCTCAACCAATTTCACCATCCAAAATCACCATTCACTCATTCAAAAGTTAATTTGACCCAAAATTAACATCATTTCACTCAGTTTAAGCGAAAATACTTAGGTTGATAATCAGCTCCTTAGCTTTTCGTCGAATTTTATTTACTGTTTAGCTGTAACTATTTATATGTTTTTGGATTATAAACCTACAATGCTTTTAAACGCAGTACATATGGAATTTTCACCCCGATATCACCATACCGCCGACATGTTGCTTGATGAGCAAATGATCATAGAGGCTGCGAAACAAAACCCCGAACACTTCGGACCATTGTATGATAAATATTACAAACAAATCTTTGGGTACGTTTACCAGCGTATGGAATGCAAAGATACTGCCTTTGACTTAACGGCACAGGTGTTTTTAAAAGCGTTGACCAATATTGAAAGATATGAATACAAAGGTGTTCCGTTTGCCAGCTGGTTATACCGTATTGCACACAGCGAAGTGATGCAGTTGTTCAGGAATCAAAAAAACCTGAGAACTGTAAATGCTGACATTAGCGACTTGAGAAATATCTGCGAAGAAGTAGAGGAGGAATATATGGAACAATATAAAGGCATCTTAATGAGCGTGATAAAAGACTTGCCGGAAAATGACCTGCAATTAGTTGAACTTCGTTTTTTTGAAAAACGTCCTTTTAAAGAAATCGCAGAAATATTGAACTTGACTGAGACCAATGCCAAAGTAAAATTATACAGAATACTTGATCGGGTTAAAAAAACACTTACAAAAACATCGAAAAAAAATGGGAACTAAATTCAATCTTAACAGACAACCGGTGCCAGATGAAGAAATCAATTCACATAAAGATTTTGGAGAGCTCGTCAATAAATTTAAAAAGCAAAGCATCGAAAAAGCCCGAAGCGATGTTAACTTTTCAAAAAACAAAAAAGCGACTTATTCGGCAATTATAGCAGGTGTCGCCGTTATATGCACTGTCACATATTTTTCTGTCTTTAAAAAAGAACCACCTAAAGAAACCACAAATGATAAAATAGTTACTAAACAACAAAATACGAATACCCCTGATACCAAGTCAAATAAGGCTTTTATCGCACCTCCCATCTCTAAACTAAATATTCCGTATACTTCTTATACAGTAAAATCTGAACAAGGAGCAACCTTAAAACACAAATCCAACTCTAAAATTATTATTCCTAAAAAAGCCTTTGTAAATAAACAAGGGTTGGATATTGTTGGTGATGTTGAAATCAAATACAGGGAATTTCATAACCAGGCAGATATTATTGCAAGCGGAATTCCAATGACCTATGACAGCGCCGGCGTACAAACAACTTTAGAAAGCGCCGGGATGATCGATATCAAAGGTTATCAGAATGGAGAACCGGTATTTATCAATCCAAAAAAACAAATCACTGTTGAATTTCAATCAGAGCATACGGCAGACAGATATAATATGTATGTATTAGATACCATTGCTAAAAACTGGGTATACGTTAATAGGGATAATTCTTTGAAGAAAGACAAACAATCTTCAAAAGACATTCCTGCTGAACAATTAAATTTTGAAAGCAAGGAGTCCGAAAAAATAGTTTCACTTCAAAAACAGATCGACGCGATTCCTCCAAAAATTGAAATGGAAAAAGTAGTCTACTCCAAAAAAGTAAATCAATTGTCAAAAGTAATTATACCGACAAAACCAGCTAAAGCTACTGACAGACCACAATTTGAATTAGAGGTAAATTACAAAGAGTTTCCTGAATTGGAAGCTTTTAAAAATGCGGTATTTGAAGTAGGTACCGAAAATAAAAATTTTAGCTCAAAACTAGCCGATATTACCTGGAGCAGCGCTGAAATATCTGAAGGTCCGATTAAAGGAAAAAATTATTTATTGACTCTGAAGTTAAAAGACCAGGTAGAAAAATTAATTGTTTACCCCACATTAACAGGCGCTGATTATGATAAGGCTTTAAAAGTCTACGAATCTAAATTCAATGATTATAAACATTTGGTTGCGAAACGTGAGGCTGATGAAAAAAAGCTGAAAGAAGAATTTGAAGCAAAGCAGGCAGCCTTTGCCGCTGAGCTAAAAAAATTCTCAGAAGATATGATCAAAGAAAAAATACGTTGGAAAAAGGAAGAAGAAGAAGCGCTAAACAAACGGTTTCAATCTATGAGTAATCAGGATAAAGTAACTCGCATATTTAATGTGAGTAGTTTCGGAATTTGCAACTCGGATTGCCCCACAAGTATGCCAAAAGGAGAACAAATGAGTCCTATTTATACGATTAATTCAGGTGGTACGTTTTTAAGAGCTGAGCATACCTATTTAGTATGTCATTCAAAAAACGTTGTTTTTAATTTTTATAGTCCAACTATTTCCTACGATCTAAAAGACACTTATAGCTTATGTGTATTATCAAATGGTAAAATGTATTTATGCAATAAAGATGAATTAGGAAAATGTTTAACCTCTAAGCAGAATAAAATTCCTGTTAAAGAATTAAGCGCCGATGTAAACGATTCTTATGACCTGAAAAAAGCTTTGGGTATATAAAAGTTAGAAGGGTTTAGAGTCAAATAGGTTACAAATAAAAGGTGAGGTTCAAACAACTGAACTCTACAACAAATTGACTAATAAATCGATTTCACTTTCAGTATTAAAAGAATGCAGGCAAATACGAATACGTTCCTGGCCTTCCTTAATGGTAGGGCTTTTAATGCCTTTTATAAATATATCTGCCTTACAGGCTTCTTCTTCCAATAGTTGCACAGAATGATTTCCGGGAACTAACTGGCAATGAATGGCACTTTTACTCTCAATGAAATCGGAAGAACTATTTACTTTACTATTAAAATAATCAATATTACTTTTTAGTTTTTTTATTTCAGTTGTTTTTAAAAGCAATTGGTAAGCCGCTTTAATAGCTAACAAACTATGTTCCGGCATAGCGGTCGTATAAATAAAAGATCGTGAAAAATTAATCAAATACTGCTTCAGTTTTTCGTTCCCTAAAATTGCTGCACCATGACAGCCCATGGCTTTCCCGTACGTATAAATCCTTGCAAAACAATCCTCCTGAATATTCAGTTCCTGGCATAATCCTTCGCCATTTTTCCCAAACACACCAATAGCATGAGCCTCATCTACAATTAAATGAATCTTTGAATGTCTGCAAAGCTCTGCTAATTCAAGTAATGGCGCGCAATCTCCATCCATGGAATAAACGCTTTCCACAACAACATAAATTTCATTAAATGAATTTCGATGCCGGTTTAGTAATTCTTTTAAAGAAAGTAAATCGTTATGTTTGAACTTATAATTTGAAGCGAAACTTAAACGGATACCATCAATTAAAGACGCATGAATCAATTCATCACTTAAAATCAAATCTCCTTTTTGAGGAACACTTGAAAGCAATCCTAAATTCGCATCGTAGCCCGAATTAAAAACTAACGCTGCTTCTGCCTTATGAAATACAGCGATTGAATTTTCTATTTCCTGAAAAAGCAACGAATTACCACTGATTAAACGGGAACCAGTGGAACCAACATGATTGGATGCATCCATAGTTTTCAATTCTTCGGTTAATAAACCTTTCGAAGAAAATCCTAAATAATCATTGCTGGAAAAATCAATAGAAGGATAAGAAGTAAGCAGAGAACGCAAACTACCTTTTATCCGGCGTTGCTGTAATAAATCAATAATCGTAGAAGGATTTTTTTTAAATCCGCCCATTAATTATTAGGTTTGATGAGAGTCATGGTTCCATCAGCATTTGTAGCCCTAATTACACCACCCTCTTCGCAACTCAATTTATCGTACTTCATATCAACGATAATTTTCCCTTCTTTATTAATGACACCTGACAAACCATTCTTTTTGACAATGGCGTTTCCGCCTTTAAAATGACCAATATAATCGTACTGATTGTCTGCAATAACTCTACCTTCACGGTTAATTAAACCAACCAGATTCTTTTTATGCGAGTAAGCAATTCCATCATTTCCGAATGCTGTAATTTTATCATACTCGGGCTTAATAATTTCTTTACCCTCAGAATTAATAACACCGACTTTATCTTTTTGACGAACGATTGCGACACCTTTTTCAAATTTACCGATCTTATCATATTTACCAGAAATCTCAACAGACTGAGCCATTAACGTTCCGAAAGATAAAATACTGAATAATAAAATGATTGTTTTCATGCTGATCTTTTTGTCTTTTAAAATTATATACCTGCTGGTTGAGCTACCTCTTCTTTTTTTAATTTATCTACAAAAGCCTGCTTATTGGATAAACCTAAAATTTTAAACATCTCCATATCCTGAGTATATAAAGGATTAGCTGTGGTTAATAATATTTCTCCTGCAAAAATGGAATTGGCTCCTGCCATAAAACAAAGTGCCTGCCCTTCCATGCTCATGCTTAAACGGCCTGCTGATAAACGTACTGCTGTTCTTGGCAATACAATACGGGCTGTAGCGATCATTCGAACCATATCCCAAATTGGCACCGGTGGTTGATCTGCCATTGGAGTTCCTTCAACAGCCACTAACGCATTAATGGGAACAGATTCAGGTTGAGGACGCAATAAACTCAAAGTATATAACATCCCTACTCTATCTTCAATTTTTTCTCCCATCCCAATAATTCCGCCTGAACAAACTGTTAATCCTGCTTTACGAACATTTTTAATAGTATTGATCCGATCATCAAACGTACGTGTTGAAATGATATTTTCGTAATTCTCTTCGCTGGTATCAATATTATGATTGTAAGCATATAATCCGGCTTCTGCCAAACGTTTTGCCTGGTCTTCTGTTACCATTCCTAAGGTTGCACAAACTTCTAAACCTTTGCTATTAATGATTTTAACCATGTCCAGCACCGTATCAAAATCCCTGTTGTCACGCACTTCGCGCCATGCAGCTCCTAAACACATGCGGCTTGCTCCACCTGCTTTTGCATTATTAGCAGCTTCATCTACTTCAGGCACACTCATTAATTTATGAACTTTTACTTCAGTATGGTATCGGGCTGCTTGAGGGCAATAAGAACAATCTTCCGGGCAACCACCTGTTTTAATGGATAATAACGAGCTCACCTGTACTTCACCAACAGTATGATTCTGCTTGTGAACCTCAGCTGCTTTATACATTAACTCCATTAAAGGTGTATTGTACACTTCTAAAATTTCTTCTTTTGTCCAATCTTTTATAGCCATTGTATCAGTTCTAATTAATCCCAAATTTACATCAAAAGCAACAAACCACAAAACGTAATTGTCCATAAATCATGTTAGTAAATTATCAGGATATATAAGTGTCTTTTTTGAGATATATCCGTTATTTGTCTTGATGAAAAGATTGATAATTTTAAGTTTATTTCTATTCTTTGCCGGTGCTTTGCCATTAAAGGCGCAATTCACCGAAAGGAAAGAACGAAAAAAAATGTGGCGCAAGTCGGGGAGAAAACATAAGCCCCGGGAGGCCTTTAATCCATATCTTAATAAAAAGAAAAAACCAAGCCAGGAATTAAGCAAACAAAATGCCCGAGAACAAAGACGCCAATTAAGAGCTGCAAAAAAACAAAAGCGCCGCAGCATGAAAAAACTGGGTTATAAAGAAACCAAGGTTAAAAGGCCTTAAAGGAGTAGCAGGTTAATTTCATAATTAATTCTCTTTTTATTTTTGTTGCGCGAAGAAAATGATTACGGCTACCACCGCTAAGATCGTGATCACCAATGCAGCAATTTTAGCAGCAGAATAAGGCCTTTCACCCTGTACTTCACCTGTCCTTGCATTTACTAAAAAACGATATACCTTATCCTTGTAACGGTAAGAGCTTAACCAAACGGGCAATAAAATGTGTTTGAATTTAATATCGTTATAATCTGTATTTAATGAGGTTATTTGTTGTTCGTCGCCACCGATATCTGAAGTCACTGAGTTTTTTATTTTTTCCTGCATTCTTTCTTTTGCTTTATCAAATCCCTCCTTTAAATTTACTTGGTAGCTCTCTGTCACAAACCCGCTCAAATATTTATCATTATAAGCTACTAATTCCGGGAGATCCCATGGTTCCAGTTCATTGGCCAGCTTTTCAGGTAATGATTTTGAAGAAACCACTAGTATATCATCAAACACATTATTTACATTCCCGGAAGTTGGCATCCAGTTTGTTCTGCGTTCCTGCCTGGTAACAGATTTACCTTCGCTGTTTGTTGAAGAAACGGTTACATAATAATAAACACCTCTCATTCCTGTATAAGAACTTTCTGTGCTGGTATCGTATGTCCAATAAGGCATATAAATGCCACTCAGTTTTTCTGCCGAATGTTGTGCATACTCTTTAATTTTATTTGGGGCAAACCATAAACCACCGGCCCATGAAACAAATAACTCTGTCGATTTTTTGCGATCCACTTTAAACGGTAAAACATAAGATGGTTTTATGATTGTGGAAGTAGATGCGTTTTGAATCACTAATGGCGTATCACAATAAGGACAAGCACCGGAAGTAACATTAGGTTGTAATGTAGTGGAAGCGGCACAATTTGCACATTTCACTGTACTGATTTCCTGTTTATCCTCTAAATGTGCTTTTTCATTTAAAAACTCCTCGAAATCATTTTCTGTAATCTCCGTGTGCTGGACTTCTATCTCATTTTTAGCGCCGCAGTATTCACAATTCAAATAAGGTGTACCGATCAGGTATTTCAAATTACCACCACAATCTTTACATTTTATAAAGTTTCCTGTTTCTGCTGTTTGTTCGCTAAAATTGTTTGACATATTTTTAAGTTTATATGTAACTAAAATTAATACTATTTCTTTTAATTTTAACTTGAATAAAAAAATAATTGATTGTTACTAAATGGTGAAGTTCTATATATTTATTTCATGCTTACTGCTTTGTTCACAGCTTCTATCGCAGAAAAGCAAGAGGAGCGGACCATATTGCAATTGGGCAAATGTGCAATTAAACAAAAATTATAGCCCGGCAGCAGACGATACCTGTTTATTTGTTGCTTCCATCAGAAATTATGATGAGACCAAAGAGGAATTTGTAAATTATGATTATGATACAACGGGAACTCTCAAATACTTTGCAATCTATTTCAAAGGAAATAGTTGGGTTGCCGTTCCTTATTCCTCATTGACAAAATTATTGGAATTAAAAAACAGCTTTAAAAATTTTGTTATATTGACTGAAGGTCTTGGAAAAACTTTTACATCGGGCATTGACCGAGCCACAAAATTAATGCGAACTTACAATGTTGATGAATTATTTTTTGATTGGCCAACCGACCGGCCTTACATGCGATCAAGTAAAAACATAAAAGTAACAACTTATCTAGCACCAAAAGCGGCAAAAGCTTATGCTGTTTTTTTAAAGGATTTTGAGGTATATAAAAATTCGCATTCTGAAAAATTTAAATCAGTGACTTTATTTTTTCACAGCATGGGGAATTTATTGCTAATGTATAATTTAAAAAACAACGCCTTGAGTTCAGTCTCACCTTCATTGATAAATTCGGTAGTATTAAATGCGGCCTGTGTCAATCAAACTCATCATAAAGAATGGCTTGATAAATTATCATTTACAGATCATATTTATATTACCATTAATGATAAAGATATAAATTTAAGGTTAGCCAGTATTATTTTCAGAGCCCATCAATTAGGAGAAAAACCGAAGGCTGTTTTTTGCGAAAAAGCGAATTACATTAATTTTTCAAAAGTACTCGACAAAGAACATAATTATTACATCATGCAACCATTACTGACTGAAAAATCTTTTTTTGAAAAATTTTACGAAGATATTTTTGAAGGAAAAAAACCGGAAAAAGACTATCCTGAAACGCTCAATAAAAAATCAAAAACTAATTAAAAGATTCAATGGTCTTTTTAATGATAGCGGCACAGTCCAGTATCTGTTCTTTTGTAATCAACAACGGCCGCGCAAAGCGGATAATATCGCCATGAGTAGGTTTTGCCAGTAAACCGTTTTCGGCTAATCTTAAACACACTTCCCAGGCAGAAATCCCATCTTTTTCTTTGATGATGATCGCATTTAGTAAACTCTTCCTCTTAGTTGAATAATATTTGTTCCCTAAATTCGTTTGACATGTTGAAGGTTTTATATATAACTAAATTATTATAATTTTCTTAATTACCTTTAAGCCTAAAAAAGTACTAATTATAAATTTATGAAAATTATCATCCTAGCATTTTTTACGTTGTTTTCCTGCTACATTTTTTCACAAAAAAATGAAAACATGAAAGGTCAATTACCATACTGCTGCTGGGCAAATATCTGTTTAAACAAAACTTACATTCCAGTTGAAACTGACACTTGTTTATTGATTGTTTCAACAAGAAATTATAATGAAACGAAGCATGAATTTGTGGATTTTGATTATGATACTACCGGTACACTGAAATATTTTGCTGTATATTTTAATGGCAATAATTGGACAGCGGTTCCATATAAATCTTTATCAGAATTACTTGATCTTAAATCATCTTTTAAAGATCTGGTAGTTTTTGTAGAAGGCCTTGGAAGAACTTTTACATCAGGAGTTGATAGAGGAGCGAAGTTAATGAGGAACTATCCGGTTGACGTTATCTTTTTTGATTGGCCCACTGGCAGGCCGTATATGCATTTAGTGAAAAATATTAAGGTAACAAGCTCTTTGGCCCCTGCGGTTGCTAAAAGATATGCGGAATTTTTAAAAAATTTACAAACCTATAAAACGAATGATACTAATAAATTCAAAACTATAACGTTATTTTTTCACAGTATGGGGAATTTGTTGTTAATGCATAATTTAAAAAACGATGCATTCAATTCCATAATGCCATCAATGGTAAATTCAGTGATAATGAATGCCTCTTGTGTTAACCATACAAATCATAAAGCGTGGCTCGACAAGCTTACTTTTGCTGATCACATTTATATAACGATTAATGATAAAGACAAAACTTTGCGGGCTGCAAGTGTTATTTTTGGAGATCATCAATTAGGAGAAAAAGCCGGGCCAGTTTTTTGTGAAAAGGCCAACTACATTAATTTTTCAAAGGTATTAAATAGGGAACATAATTATTATGTAATGCGTATGGTGTTAAAGGAAAAACCTTTTCTGAAAAAATTTTATGGGGATATCTTTGAAGGAAAGATTCCCGAAAAAAGCTACCCCGCAAGTCTCTTAAAAAAGAAAAAAAATTCTTAATTGAAAGACTCAATCGTCTTTTTAATAATAGCAACACAATCCAAAATCTGTTCTTTAGTGATAACCAATGGCGGAGCAAAACGGATGATATCGCCATGAGTAGGCTTTGCCAATAATCCGTTTTCGGCTAATCTTAAACACACTTCCCAAGCAGTATTACCATTTCTTTCTTTAATAATTACAGCATTTAACAGGCCTTTTCCACGAACTGTAGTAATTAAATCTGAATCAATTTCGTTTAATTTTTCACGGAATAATTCCCCTAACTTATCTGAATTATCTGCTAATTTTTCGTCTTTTAAAACTTTTAATGCTTCAATAGCAACTACACAAGCCAAAGGGTTTCCTCCATAAGTTGATCCGTGTTCGCCTGGTTTAATATTTAGCATAATATAATCATCACACAGAACAGCAGCTACAGGTAAAACACCACCGCTCAAAGCTTTTCCTAAAATCAATATATCTGGACGAACTCCTTCATGATCACAGGCTAACATTTTACCAGTTCGAGCCAAACCAGTTTGAACTTCATCAGCTATTAACAAAACGTTATACTTTCCACATAATGCTTTAACACCCTTTAAATATCCATTATCGGGAACTAAAACCCCAGCCTCACCTTGTATGGGTTCAACCATAAAAGCTGCAACATTTTTATCTTTAAAGGCTTCTTCTAATTTTTGTAAATTATTGTATGGAACTATTTCAAAACCTGGCATAAAAGGACCAAATTTAGTAAAGCTACTTGGGTCAGTGCTGCTCGATATTGCTGCCATTGTTCTACCCCAAAAATTACCTTCTGCAAAAATTATTTTTGCTTTATTATCTTCAATACCCTTTTTTACATAACCCCATCTTCTTGCTAGTTTTATAGCAGTTTCGCCACCTTCTACACCAGTATTCATAGGCAAAACCTTATCATATCCAAAATAATTAGTTATAAAATGTTCGTATTCACCTAATATGTTGTTATGAAATGCTCTAGATGTTAATGTCAATTTTTTTGCCTGATCTATTAAAACAGATATTATTCGCGGATGACAGTGCCCTTGATTCACCGCACTGTAAGCCGATAAAAAATCGTAATACTGCTTACCATCCACATCCCAAACATGAACGCCAAGGCCTCTTTCTAAAACAACCGGCAACGGATGATAATTATGTGCTCCGTATTTATCTTCTAAATCTATTAAATGCTGAGCTTTGGTTGAAGTAATCATTTCTGCAATCATGAGGTAAAGTTTATATCGTGTAAAGATAGAAAAATGGGCTTAAACTCCCTAATTGAAAACAAAAAAAGAGCCTCACCCCTAACTCCTCTCCAAAGGAGAGGGGAAAGAGCAAAAGCTACTCCTTCACAAACTTTTTAACAACTACGCTATTGTTTATTTGAAGTCTTAAAAAATAAATCCCGGAGTTTAAATCATTAATGTTAATGTTGAAATTGTTTGCATTATGATTATCATTCATCAAAATTACTTTTCCTAAAACATCAACCACTTCATAATTTATTTTTGTATTACCAATAATGTTTGATGAAATCGTAATTACTGATTTAGCTGGATTTGGATATACTGCAAAATCATTTTTATTTAAAATTTCTGTAATACCAACATCAATGGCCTGCAAACAGTTAGGTTTATTGACCTGGTTATAAAAAGCATTAACTTTTTGAATATCTGTTTTCAACTTAGCTAAAGACATGGATCCACTTGGTGCAGCTGAACTATCAAAAGATGTCACAAAAGCATATTCTACTTCCTGCATTTGCCCGGCATTTAAAGTAAAAGGCCCTGAACTTATGATTAACCTTCTATCACTAGGAGTTCCTGATTCATACCAGGGTGTTGATCCACAAACCCCATTTGTATAGGAATCTGCTGTATACACATAATTAGTTGGTGTACTGCCGCCATAGCCATTACCTCCGCAGGTTAAAGCCGTGCCATCTTTCCAGTTTCCATTCATCACATTATAATACTCTGGTCCGATTACCGGATCTGTAGTGTTGGCTGGCACTCCCGCAAAAGAATTATTAAAATAATTAAACTTACTTAGCTTACAATCTTCACCGGGTTCATCAACTGTCCCGTTGTTATTATTATCAATGCCATCTGCCGTATTTGCTAATGGACCTTTTACAATATTAAATCCCTGTGCCGGCATGTATGCCCCGTAACCTCCTGTACCGGCTATAGTCTCGTCAAATGCATCACCATTATAAGCATAACCATAATTATCAGCTACATTGCTTCCTATATAATCATCACCATAATAACCAAGATCCACATCACTCCACATACTCACAAATACATCGTGATAATTTGTTGAAGAACGATTAATAATTTTATAATCATAAAACGTAGTATAAGTTAATTCATTATGACCATTAGTAACTGCAGGACATCCATAAGAATAAGCCATTCCATGGACTTCAATACCCATGGGTGTAAAAGATGTGCTATGAGCGGCTAACATATCATTATAAATAAAATATAACGCTTGATCACCTTTAATTTTAGGATAGTCACCATCATTCGGGATATATAACCCATCTCCATTATGATCAACAAATGGCGCCAGGTTTTTTGAGTTATTCCCTGTTCCGTGAGCCGGCCAGGTTAACATATCAGGTGTCGCAACCACACTTCCTGAATTGAATGCATTAACGAACGTATTAATATCGTGATAACTCACTTTCCAGATCTTATCATAATTAACAGAGGTAGCCGTATCTATTGTTCCGGAAATGGTATCTAAAGGTCCCGGCCAAAAATCAACTCCTCCTTGTCTGTATGTTTGGGCGGCACCATGCAACTGGCCTCCATTATCCAAACCACCGATCCATAAAGCCGAAGCAAAATTGGAATTTTTACCACTTCCTTTTGGAACTTCATAAAAAGAATTGCCAACTCCACCCAAATCCCAATGCATGTCACCGCGATTAGCGATGCCTGCTCTCACATTATTAATATCTAATGTTTTAAAATTATCAACGTTTATTGCGCCTAGCTGCATTATATAATTAGCTGAATTAAATCCTGAATACACTACTGATGTGTTCCCTATTGGTTTCGAAATCAAAATAGCCGTACCATCTCTCTCTAAAAAGTCACCGAAATTATAGTTTGGGTTAAGGTGAAAATACTGATATACTTTATCATTTGATGCTAATTCAGTTAAACCGCTATTCCCTGCATGTTTAAAAATAATTCCATTGTGAAACCCAGCTGTAATATCAATTACTTTAGGAGGAACCAAAGAACCGAAAAGCTCATAGAGCTCATGTGCATTTTTAAAAACTAATCCATTATATTTTATAATGCCCGCAGTTGTAGTGCCCAACCATTTATTGTTTTGAGCATCAATATAAATGCAATTGATAGTACCTGAAGAAACTAATGGATATGAAGGTAGACCATAGGCAGTTGGAGCAACAAGATGGTCCAAATAACTACTTGAAGTGAATGTTCCATTAAAACTAAATTCAACAACGCGATTGTTCCCTCCAATCCATAATAAATTTGCAGTTTCAGCTTTTATACATTTAATAGTATCATTCGGTAGCGAGCCTCCTGCCAGATTATAGTTATTGAAACTGATCCCATCAAACCTAGACATACCAGCATTTGTACCTATGTAAACCTGGCTACCCGATGTTTCAATACAAGTTATTGAATTAGTAGGTAATCCATTGCTAATATTATAAACAGTAAAATTAGCCCCATCATATTTTACTAAACCGGCATTTGCTGTTCCAATCCAGATATTACCAGCATTATCATTAGCAAGAGCTGTTACGCTGTTCGATGGTAATCCATTAGTTGTATTAAACAAGGTCCAGGTCGTATTATCATATTTTACTAAACCGGCGTTGCTTGTGCTGACCGGCTTGTATCCAACCCATTTGTTTCCAGCATTATCAACTAAAAATGCCGTTTGTTGCTTAAGCAAATTCGTAATTGTCAGATTAGTCGTATAAGTTGCGAATCCGTTTTGTGCATTAGCCACACTTATTGAGATGAAGCTGAAAAATAGTAGTAATTTTTTCATAAAAAATAGTTTTAATGTTTATTAAAAGTAGACATACTAATTTGTTTTAAAATCACAAATGAATAAGTGGTTCGTTTTTTCCAATAAGTGGTTACAAATTCGGGATAAATGGTTTTTTTTGATAAAAAATAATAAGCAATTTTTAGCATTTGGATTAACATATTTTAACAAGCCAAAAATAGCTGTAGCCCTTACCAATGCTAACTTTGCCATGCTTGTAATAAACAAAAACACTTATGGTAGTAGATATTAGAGAATTGAATGAGCGCATTCAGCGCGAGAGCGCGCTTGTGGACATATTGACTTCGGAAATGGACAAGGTCATTATCGGTCAGCAGCACATGGTTGAACGTTTGTTAATTGGTTTACTAAGTAACGGACATATTTTGCTGGAAGGCGTGCCTGGTTTAGCAAAAACATTAGCCATTAATACGTTGGCCACCTGTATTGATGCCAAATTTAGCAGGATCCAATTTACCCCGGATTTATTGCCAGCCGATTTGATCGGTACCATGATTTACAATCAAAAGCAAGAGCAATTCTCAATCCGTAAAGGTCCTATTTTTGCCAACTTTGTATTGGCTGATGAGATCAACCGTGCCCCGGCTAAAGTTCAATCCGCTTTACTGGAAGCCATGCAGGAAAAACAGGTAACCATTGGTGATGAAACATTTAAATTACCAAATCCATTCTTAGTTCTTGCGACTCAAAATCCTGTTGAACAGGAAGGAACTTATCCTTTACCAGAAGCGCAAATGGATCGTTTTATGTTGAAAGTGGTGATTACCTATCCTAACAAAGAAGACGAACGTAAAGTAATTGCCGCTAATATTTCAAGAGCCGGAATGCCAAAAGCAAATATTGTTTTAAAACCTGAAGATATTTTAAATGCCCGTAATGTGGTGAAAGATGTTTACATGGACGAGAAAATTGAGCGTTACATTGTGGATATTGTTTTTGCAACGCGTTTCCCGAAAGAATATAAATTAGAAAAATTTGCTCCGTTGATTTCTTATGGTGGTTCTCCACGCGCAAGTATCAACCTGGCATTAGCGGCTAAAGCATACGCCTTCATCAAACGAAGAGGCTATGTGATTCCTGAAGATGTTCGGGCAGTTTGTATGGATGTGATGCGTCACCGTATTGGATTGACCTACGAAGCCGAGGCGGAAAACATTACGACTGAACATATCATTAATGAATTATTAAACGCTGTTGAAGTACCTTAAACGTTATTAGTTGTTAGAGTTTAGTTTTTAGAAAAAATAGAAACTAAATATTTTTCACCAAGGCATAACACTAAAAACTAATAACCAAAAACTAATAACTTCCAAATTGGAAACGGCAGAATTACTAAAAAAAGTAAGAAAGATAGAGATCAAAACTAAGGGTTTGAGTAACCAGATTTTTTCCGGTGAATACCACTCTGCGTTTAAAGGTCGCGGTATGGCTTTTAGTGAAGTCCGCGAATACACACCAGGCGATGATGTAAGAACAATTGATTGGAATGTAACTGCTCGTTTAAGAACACCTTATGTAAAAGTTTTTGAAGAAGAACGTGAACTCAATGTCATGATCCTGGTAGATGTAAGTGCCAGCGGTCAATTCGGGACTCATAAACAATTTAAACAGGATTTAATTACTGAGTTATGTGCCGTGATTGCTTTCTCTGCTTCCCAAAACAATGATAAAATTGGTGTGATATTTTTCAGTGATAAGATCGAGAAATTCATTCCGCCAAAAAAAGGAAAGTCTCATATTTTAAGAATCATACGGGAATTGATTAATATTGAACCAACCAACAAAGGAACCAATATTGAACTGGCTTTAAAATATTTAACCAATATCATTAAAAAGAAGAGTATTACTTTTTTAATTTCGGATTTCAGGGATTCACATCCTTATTCAGACGCTATGAAAATAGCTAACCGAAAACACGACCTGGTAGCCTTAAGAATTAATGATATGCACGAAAATGTTTTACCGGATGTTGGCCTGATCAAATTAAAAGATAATGAAACCGGAAAGATCATGTGGGTAGATACGAGTGATAAAACTTTCAGGAAAAATTTAGAGATTAATCATTTAAAATTTGAAGCACAGTTAAAAGATCTGTTTACAAAAAGTGGGGTCGATCATACCACCATCAATACACACGAAGGATACATCAAACCATTAATGACATTATTTAAAAAACGATAATGAATTCGCGGTCAGTTCAAGCGGAGTCGAGAACAATTTTATGACATTAAAAAAATACATATTATTTATCTTTTCAGTGATAGCATTTAATTTTGCTACTGCTCAAACAGAAGTGCATGCCGTATTGGATTCTAATTCGATAAGAATTGGTGCCCAAACAAAACTAGATATTTACCTAACCTATGATGCTTCCACTCAAAAAAAACTTGAAGTCGTGTGGCCTGAATTTGAAGATACAATTAAGAAAGGAATTGAAATTCTTAATGTTACAAAAATTGACACGACAATTCCAAATAAAAACAAACCAAATATTATTCAGCAGCGCATCCAATTAACTATAACCTCTTTTGATACAGGTACATATTACATTGACCCTCTTAAATTCATTATTAATAAAGATACCGCCAATCCTTTATTTACCGAACCGCTGCATTTGATCGTCAATACCGTCTTAACCGATACAGCATTAGCAAAAGTAAAAGACATAAAACCACCTTATGACGAACCGTTTGACTGGAGATGGTATTTACCATATGTCTATATTGGATTGGCTATTTTAGCGGCAATTATTCTTCTGATCCTTATCATCAAAAAACTGAATAAGAAAAAACCGGTGGAAGTTGTTGTTGAGATACCGAAAATTCCGGCACACATTTCTGCTTTAGAAGCTTTGGAAAAAATAAAATCAGAGGCAGTCTGGAAGGAAAACAAAACAAAAGAATATTATTCATCCATTGCCGATACGGTTCGTTTATATATTGAGGAACGTTTTAACATTAGTGCATTAGAGCTGACTTCTGATGAGATCATTAAAATATTTAAATCACAGGTCGTTGATTCAGAGAGTAAAGGAAAGTTAACACAGATCTTAACTCTTTCGGATTTTGTGAAATTTGCTAAGCAGATTCCCATAGAAGCGGAACATACATTGACCTTAAATAATGCTTTTGATTTCGTAAAAGGCACTATGAGAGAAGAACAATTAGAAAAAGTTGTTGAACCAAAGTTATAAGTTGTTTGAATTAAAATAAATGAACGAAGAAAAAAATAAAGGATTTACAATGATTAATATAAACCACCATATTTTAAATTTAACTAATTTCCTCTCCTTCGGAGAGGGTTAGGGAGAGGCTATTATGTACTCGTACTTTAAAGACATACAGTTTGCCGAAAAACATTGGTTTTGGTTGTTCCTGATTATCCCGATCATGATTGCCTGGTATATCTATAAATTAAAAACTTATGAAGGTGAAGTCAATTATTCTTCATTTAATTTATTAACTGGTATCAGATCTTCTATAAAAGCAAAATTCCGACATATTTTATTTGTGCTTCGTTTGGTTTGTATTTCATTATTGGTATTAGCTATTGCCCGCCCTCAATCACGCAGCAGTTGGAAAGACACTAAGACAGAAGGCATTGATATTGTGGTGAGTTTAGACGTTTCATTATCAATGCTCGCTAAAGATTTTAAACCAAACCGTTTGGAAGTTGCTAAAGAAGTATTAAGTGATTTCATAGATGCCCGTCCCAATGATAAAATCGGGCTAGTAATATTTGGAGGAGAAGCATTTACACAATGCCCCTTAACCACTGATCATAAGATCATTAAAAACATGTTTGGTGATATCAAAGCCGGTATGCTTGACCAAGGAACAGCCATTGGATTAGGATTAGCGGCAGGAGTTGCCCGTGTAAAAGACAGCAAAGCAAAAAGCAAAGTAGTTATTTTAATTTCGGATGGTGTAAATAATGTAGGAGAAATTGCTCCTTTAACTGCTGCGGAAATTGCCAAAACTTTTGGTGTACGGGTATATTGTATTGGTGTTGGAACTAAAGGAAAAGCATTGCAACCTGTTGCCTTATATCCTAACGGAGAAATGGAATATGATTATGTGGATGTTGATGTAGATGATGAAACAATGACACAAATCAGTAAAATGAATGGTGGTAAATACTACAGAGCAACTGACAGAGAAGGCCTAGAAAAAACATATAAAGAAATTGATTTGTTAGAAAAAACAATCATCAGTGAACAAAGTTTCACAAATAAAGCTGAACATTTTTTACCATTGGCTATTGCGGCTGCCATTTGTTTATTATTAGAATTTTTGTTGAAACGCTTCGTATTTAAAGCCATACCGTAATGTTTAAATTTGAAAATCCGATATACTTATACGCATTTGCAATCATACCTGTTTGCATCGCGATCTATATCTGGTATGTCTATAGTTCCAGAAAGAAATTAAAAAAATTAGGGGAACTATCTTTGATCAACCAATTAGTGCCCGAAGTATCCAAAGCAAAAAAAACAACCAAATTTATTTTATTTTTAATTGGTTTTTCCTTTTTAATTCTTGGAATCTGTAATTTACAAACGGGTTCTAAAATGCAGGATGTGAAACGTGAAGGTGCCGACATAATGGTTTGTTTAGATGTATCTAATAGCATGTTAGCTCAGGATCTGTCTCCAAACCGTTTAGAGAGAGCCAAGATCGCTATTGAAAACATGATCAATAAATTGCAGGGTGATCGATTGGGCATTATTGTGTTTGCCGGCGAAGCTTATGTACAGCTTCCGATCACTACTGATTACGGCACCGCTAAATTATTTTTAGAGAGCATCAATACTAAAATAGTACCTACTCAGGGAACAAACATTGCTGATGCCATCAATAAAGCGGTAGAGAGTTTTGGAAAAGACGAAGGAAAAAACAAAGCCATTGTTGTTATCACAGATGGTGAAAATAATGAGGAAGCTAAAGAAAGTGCTGTTGATGCCGCAGAAGAAGCCGCGAAAAAAAATATAGTGATTCATACAATTGGGGTTGGTTCAGAAACCGGTGTACCTATTCCCAACATAATAGATGGCATTGTGAGTGGCTATAAAAAAGATAATACCGGAAATACAGTTATTACAAAATTAGATCCTAAAATTTTACAGGATATTGCCGGTGCTACAAATGGAGTATATGTTCAGGCTAGTAATTCAGATATTGGCTTAGATGTTATTCTTAATAAGATTGCCGAATTGGATAAAAAGCAAATGGAAAGTAAAATGTACACCGATTATGAAGATCAGTTTCAATGGTTCCTCGGAGCAGCATTATTGTTCCTTGTGTTGGAATCATTAATCTCTGAACGAATCAGTAAACTTTGGAAAAAACTGAATTTATTTAATAGTACAAATGTTTAAAATAGTTATAGCACATAATTACATAGAAAAAAAGATGGAGATGGTAAAAATATTTTTTTTACTCACAGGCACGATGTTTAAAAGCGTATTGTCTAAAATTACCTTCATTTTCAAACACTACAACTATGTGCCTATGTGGTTAATAGCTTGTTTATTTTTATCATTAAATGTTTTCTCGCAAAAAGAAAAAATGGTTTTGCGTGATGGAAACGATTCTTACCAAAGCGGCAAACCAATGGAAGCTGCTAACTATTATAAAAAATCATTGAAAGAAAAGCAGGACTATTATAAGGCTAATTTCAATTTAGGAGATGCCTATTATAAAACAGCCGAACTCATTAAAACAGGCAAAATAAAAACTCCTAATCCTCGAATGACACCAGATTCTGCCGCTAACCTTGTTTATAACCAGGCTGCAGAACAATTTGAAGTAGTGGCTAAATCAGTGTCAAATGCAGACACTATTCAAAAGGCCTGGCATAATTACGGGAATGCAAAACTGATGCAGAAGAGTTATGAAGATGCCATTTTAGGGTATAAAAAATCATTGAAATTAAATTCAAAAGATGAAGACACTCGCTACAATTTGGCGTATGCGCAAAAAAAATTAGCTGAACAGCAAAAAAATCAGAAGAAAGACGATAAAAAGGATCAGGATAAAAAAGACAAGAAAGACGATCAGAAAGACAAAAAGGAACAGAAAAAAGATCAGGAAAAACAGGAAGCTCCGCAACCACAAATGAGCAAAGAGCAAGCTGAAAAAATACTTAACGCATTAAAGAATGATGAGAAAAAAATGCAGGCTTTAAGAAAGAAAAAAGGTGATCCTGGTCAAAAAGTGAAAGTTGAAAAAGACTGGTAGAGTAAAGTGATGAGATATTAGATAAATAAAATTGTCAGTCTGAGCGGAGTCGAAGACTAATATAAAGCAAATTGAAAAATAAATTATACATATTCTTTCTATTTATCAGCGCTTGGGCATCTGCTCAATCACCTGCTTTTTATGCCCAGGTCAGTAAAACCAGGGTTAATGTTGGGGAAGTTTTCCAGGTGGCATTTACATTGAATGGAAGTGGGAATAATTTAGTGTATCCAAATTTAAGTGAATTTGACCTATACTCCGGACCCAACCAAAGCCAAAGTATGAGTATGGTTAACGGAAACATTTCACAATCGACTACCATTTCGTTTTTTCTAGCTGCAAAAAAAGAAGGTAAATTTACGATTGGTGTGGCCTCTGTTATGGCTGGTAGTCAAAAACTCGAATCAAAACCTATTGTTATTGAAGCTGTAAAAGCAGCTGCACCGCAACCCCAAGCAAATACCAATGCGCAGGCACAATCTCAACAAAATCAAGGTAAAGAAAAAAATCAATATGCCACTGAGATCACTAATGAAGATCTTTTTGTAAGAACATTTTTAAGTAAAACAAAATGTTATTTAGGGGAACAATTAACGCTTACCCAAAAGGTTTATTCAAGAGTTGATCTTAGAGGATTTCAAAACGTAAAATTTCCGCCGTATAATGGTTTTTGGTCGCAGCAGGAAAATTCAAATCAACAAATCAGTTTAAAACAAGAGAATGTTAATGGAGTGATGTATTATGTAGCTGATTATTGTACGGTTTATTTATTTCCGCAGCGAAGCGGAAAAATAATCATTGAACCTGTTGAATTGGATTGTATTGTACGTAGGCCAACTAAACGACAGCCACGAAATGTTTTTGAACAGTTTTTTGGATCGGGTGGGTATGAAGATGTCGCCATTAAAGTAAAAAGTAAAGCTGTAAAAGTGGATGTGCAGGAATTGCCGATAGAGAATAAACCTTTAGAATTTTCTGGTGCAGTAGGTGATTTTAGTTATAGAGCTGGACTAGATAAAGAAAAAGTTAAAGCAAATGAAGCAATAAATTTAAAAATAACGATCAGCGGACGAGGAAATATTAAGCTGATTGAACCTCTTAAATTAAATCTGGCTGAAAGTTTTGAAACCTATGATCCAAAAGTTTCTGAAAATATTAAAACAAATGGAGGCGTTTCAGGAAGTATTACTTATAATTATCTAATCATACCTAGAGAAAAAGGAGAGTTTGTATTGAATAACCTGAATTTCAATTATTTTGATGCAGACAAAAAACAATATGTTTCTATTCCATCTCCGGATATAAAACTAACGGTATTGGAAGGTGATGCAGGCTCAGCGCAAATAATTACTCCAACAAAAAAAGGGATCAAAGAAAGTGAAAATGATATTCGCTATATAAAAACAGGTGATCTTGGTCTGCAGAAAAAAGATACAGAATTTTTCTGCTCAATTAACCATTGTCTGTTGTTGTTATTTCCCGTGCTTTTATTTTTTGCCGGAGTATTTGGATTTAAACGTTACATCAGAGTCAACAGCGATATTGTAGCAGTTAAAGAGCGGAAAGCTGCTAAACTGGCCAAGAAACAATTAAGTGTAGCTGAGAAACACATGTTGTCAAATAACAAAGACCAGTTTTTTAATGAAGTACTAAATGCCCTTAACAAATATATTGGAGATAAATTTTCTTTATCGATTGCTGAACTTTCAAAAGATAAAATTTCGGAAATGCTGCTTTCAAAAAATGTAACAGAAGAAATAACCAAGTATGTGATTGACACTTTAAATACATGTGAATATGCAAAATATGCGCCGGGCTCTGTCACCGGTGACCTCAAACAGGTTTACGCGGATACTATAGAATTAATCTCGCAAATTGAAGCACAATTTAAAAAGTAAGAAAATGAAATCAATAAAAACAATTTTATTTTTACTTTCATCTGTAGTTTTTTCATTTTCAATAATGGCAAATAATCCTTTAGAAATAAGGGCTGAAAAAGCATACGCAGAAAAAAAATACGATCAGGTTATTACTCTTTATGAAGCTATACTAAAAGATGGGTTCACTTCTTATAAACTTTATTATAATTTAGGTAATGCTTATTATAAAAATAATGAATTAGGAAAAGCGATTTATCATTATGAATTAGCAAAAAAAATAGATCCAACTAATCAGGATGTAAAAACAAACTTAATAATAGCTAACAAAAAAACGATTGATAAAATAGAAAGTAAAGAAAACTTCTTTATTGGGACAATCAAATCAAGTTTGGTCAATTCATTATCAACCACTGGTTGGGCATGGTTGAGTATTTTTAGTTTAACTGGTTCTTTAATATTTACTTTTATGTTTTTGGTTTCAAAACATGTATTATTAAAGCGAATTGGATTTTTTGTAAGCGGACTTTTATTGATAACAACAATCACGGCTATTGTTTCTGGATATAGTGCCCTGAAAAATAATCAGGAATTAAATTTCGCAATCATCACAAATCATGAAACAAAAATACACGAAGAACCAAACTCAGCGTCAAAAACAAAATTCAGTCTTCATGAAGGCGCTAAAGTAAGTGTACTTGAAACTACAAAAGAGTGGACAAATATAAAGCTTGAAAATGGAAATGAAGGTTGGATGAGAACCGAGGAATTGGGATTATTTTAAACCTTTAGAAAAATTATTTTACAAAAACTTTCTGGCTATACAATTTGTTATCTGACGAAGCAACTACAATGTAAGTTCCGTTATCGAGTTTATAGTCACTGTCAGAAGGAATAATCACATTACGATCCTCGTCAATGATGACCTTTGAATAACTCTCTAAACCTTTTTCGTTTCTTAAAACAACAAGCACTTCTCTATTTTCAGATCCTAACAAACCGGATTGATCTTCACTGATACTAATGTTACTCGCATAATTTGTATTTCCGAATTTATTATTGACTGAAACCAAACGAGAAGACAATACAGTTCCTTTAGAATCTGTCTGCTTTAGACGGTAAAATGAAATGCCATCATAAGGAGTATAATCGACATCAAAATAACTGATTAAATTACTGTAATTACCAAATCCTTTAATAGTAGCAACTATTTCAAATGCGACAGCGTCCTTTGATTTTTCGATAGTAAAAAAATTATTATTATTTTCTGTGTCAGAAGACCAGGTTAACTCTACTTTTTTATCAGCAATGATGGCATCGAAACTTAATAAAACAGAAGGCATCGGTTTACCATCAAATGGATTAATTTTAAACCCTCCAATTCCGATTTGAGAATAAGTAGAGAAAAAAGAAACACAAAACAGGACAATAAAGTAATTTAACTTATTCATATTTATATCATTTTTCTTAAAAGTAGATCGATTTTAATTTAGATAAAAGTTTAGATAAAACATTTATCAACAATTTATAATATAATTGATTAATTACAGAAATTCTACCAAATCAAGTAAGTATTGAGGCCAGCATTCTGAGTTTGCTAAATTGACTTTAACTAAAAAGCGGAATCTTTCGAGTCCGCTTTTACAATTTCAATTTAGCTTATTACGCTTTTAAAAAGCTCATGATCTTTTCTACACTATCTTTAGCATCGCCATACAACATCTCTGAGTTTGATTTGTAGAAGAGTGGATTATCTTCACCTGAATAGCCTGCAGACATTGAACGCTTCATAATAATTACTTTTTCTGCTTTCCACGCTTCAATTACTGGCATACCGTAAATAGAACTTGCAGGATCGTCTTGTGCACTAGGGTTTACAACATCATTCGCGCCAATAACCATTACAACATCTGTGTTAGGCAGGTCATCATTAATTTCATCCATCTCCATCACAATATCATATGGAACATTAGCCTCCGCCAACAATACATTCATATGGCCGGGTAAACGGCCTGCCACCGGATGAATAGCAAAACGTACATTTTTGCCTGCTTTACGCAAGTATTGTACCATATCATAAATGGGGTACTGTGCTTTAGCAACAGCCATTCCGTAACCAGGAACAATAACCACTGATCTTGCTTCCTTTAATAAGCCTGCAACTTCTTCGTGATTTAATGCTGTTACTTCACCTTCAATGGCTTTCGCTTCACCCTTTGCAGGAGAATTTCCAAAACCACCTAAAATAACGGAGAAAAAAGAACGGTTCATAGCGTGACACATATGTATAGAAAGTATTGCTCCCGAACTACCAACTAAAGCTCCTGTTACAATTAACAAGTCGTTACCTAACATAAAACCTGCCGCCGATGCTGCCCACCCAGAATACGAATTTAACATAGAAACCACTACAGGCATGTCTCCGCCACCAATAGCCATTACCAACATCACACCAATGAAACAAGCAATGGCTGTCATGCTACATAAAAATAACATGCCATTTGTACCTTCCTGTCCTGCATACAAAAAACCTAAAACTATACATGCTATTAACGCTATAACGTTCACGGCATGTTTTCCCGGATATAATAATGCTTTACTGCGTACTTTACCTTCCAGTTTTCCCCAGGCAATAATAGAACCGGTAAACGTGATTGCTCCAATAAAAACGCCAATGAACACTTCCCATAAATGGATACTATGCGCGGCGCCAGTTAATTCATGTGTTTTAGGATCTAAATAGGATCCAAAACCAACCAATACTGCAGCTAATCCTACAAAGCTATGCAGAATTGCGACAAGCTGAGGCATAGCGGTCATTTCTACTTTGCGGGCAAGCATTAAACCAACAGCCGAAGCAATTGCTATAGCCACGATAATGTAAACCTGTCCTGAAACACCTTCACCTAAAACGGTGGCAATAATAGCAACGATCATTCCCACGATGCCGTATAGTACACCGCGCTTTGCTGATTCTTGTGAGGACAATCCTCCTAAACTTAAAATGAACAGAATACTGGCAAATAAATATGCTGCTGTTTGTATTTCTTTTGCGATGATCATAATTTTTATTTTTTAAACATTTTCAACATACGGTGAGTAACTACAAAACCACCAACAATATTAATGCTGGCAACCAAAATAGCAATGAATGCTAAAATGGTCATTGGATTCTTTATATCGTCGGTTGTTTGTAACAAACCACCAACAACGATAATACCACTGATAGCATTGGTTACAGCCATCAAAGGTGTGTGTAGTGAGTGTGCAACATTTGTTATTAGTTGCCAACCCACAAACACCGCTAAAATAAATACGGTGAAATGTTGAATGAATTCAGCCGGCGCAAATTTTCCTACCAAAAATAATAAAGCACCAACAAAAGCCAAACGAATAATCATAGAAGTAGCTTCTTTTTTTGATTTTTCATCATTGGATTTTTTTAATTCTTCTGCTGTCGGCGGAGCTACTTTTTTTGCACCACCTGCTGTTGAGCTTACCGGAAGCGGCGCGGGCGGCCAGTTAATTTTTCCGTTATGAGTTACCATTGCTCTTGAAACAATAGCATCCTCCATATCAATTTTCCATTTATCGGCTTTACCCATATCATCTAACAAATGACATAAGTTATTACCATATAATTGCGATGCCTGGCTTGGCAACTGATTTAATTTGCCAACAATGGTTACTCCGTTAGACGTTGTGTAAACTTCTCCGTTTCTGGTTTCAACACAGTTACCTCCTGAAGAAGCGGCTAAATCCACAATCACAGAGCCCGGTTTCATAGCAGCTACATGATAATCCAACCATAATTTTGGGGCGGGTCTGCCCGGGATTTGTGCCGTGGTAATCACAATATCAACTTCTTTGGCCTGTTCTAAAAACAGTTTCATCTCCGCTTCAATAAATTCTTTACTCATTTCTTTTGAGTAACCAGATGATGTTGCTCCGTCTTCTTCTAATTCAACCGTTAAAAATTCTCCGCCCATTGATTGGATTTGTTCAGCAACTTCCTTACGGGTATCAAACGCTCTAACAATAGCTCCTAATGAATTGGCTGCTCCTAATGCCGCTAAACCTGCCACACCGGCGCCAATTACTAATACTTTTGCGGGCTCTACTTTTCCGGCAGCCGTGATCTGACCATTTAAAAATCTTCCAAAATGATAGGAGCCTTCAATCACAGCTCTGTATCCTGCGATGTTTGCCATAGAAGACAATACATCCATTTTTTGTGCTCTAGAGATCCGTGGAATGGCATCCATCGCAACTGCGTTCACTTTTTTATCGGCTAACTTTTGAAGCAAGGGTTGATTTTGTGCTGGCCATAAATAGCTCAGCAAAACTAAACCTTCTTTCATCATGTCCACTTCTTCAATAGAAGGTTCTTTTACCTTTAGTACAATATCTGAACTGCCGTAAATATCAGCAGCAGTATTAACAATTTTAGCGCCTGCTTCTTCAAAATCTTTATCAGAGAAATTCGCTTTTATCCCTGCATTATGCTGAATGTAAACTTCAAACCCTTGCTTTTGCAATCGCTTAACGGTTTTTGGAGTTGCCGCAACTCTTAGTTCATTTGGAGATATTTCAGAAGGAATTCCAACTTTCATAGGTAGATTTTTAAATTTTGTAAAACTATGTCTATTTAATAGTGTGTGTGAAAATCAGTTGAACAAATAAAGCAAAAAAATACGAGTAATTCAAAATTGAATTATAAACACAGATGGTAAAAAAGTCAACAAAAAACCCATCTATCTTTAATGATAGACGGGTTTTAAAAACTTAAAAACAAAAAAATTATTTCGTTTCAGTAGTTGTCTTAGTTTCAATTACTGTTTTAGATTTGCAGCAAGTTTTTTTCTCTGTTGCAGCAGTTTTATCTCCAGAACAAGATTTCCCTTCAGCTCCTGCCTTTTCTTTGCAGCAAGTTTTGGTTTCAGTTTTGGTTTCAGTTTTGGTTTCTTTTTTTCCTTTATCCTTATCGTCAGTAGTTGATGCAGATACGCTTCCTACTAATCCGGCGAAAGCTAACATTAAAAATACTTTTTTCATGGTTGGTTGAGTTAAATTAATTTTAAAACAAATATAAACTATTTAAATATCTAAAAACAAGACTTACGTCATAAATGGAATTTTAATTTGTTAAATAATCCTTATTTAGTTTTAACCTTTAAAACATAGCAAAATTGTAGTTTTTTTGAAATTTGTTTTTTTCGATTTAGATTCTTAAATTTAGTTTACTAAAAGCTCTAAATATGAAAAAAATAATTACTCTCTCAATTCTCGTAACCTCCTTTATGGCACTTAAATCACAATCAAATCAAGGATTGTGGAAACCTATTAGTGAAAAAGAAATATCTGTAACAGGAAAACGTGATATTATTCCTGAAAAATACAAAACATTTCATCTTGAGGTCAATTCAGTAAAAACAATTCTTTCATCCGCTCCATTAGATAAAAACGTTACTGCCGATAATTCTTCGATTCTTATAAGTTTACCAATGCCGGATGGAACTATTCAAAATTTTAAGGTGGTTGAATCGCCTGTTATGGAAGAACCTTTACAAATGAACTTTCCTAAAATAAGGACCTATAGTATAAGAGGTATTGAGGATCAATATGCCAATGGTAAACTGGATTTAACTGAATTTGGTTTTCACGGTATGATTAAAAGTCCAAATGGCGATGTTTATATTGACCCTTATTGTAAATGGAATGTAAATGATTACATAACTTATTATACTACTGATTTTAATAAACCGCTTAATGAAAGAGGAATCTGCGAAGGCGTTTTAGGAAATGGAGATTTAAATAAAACAGCAGCGCCAAATGCAATTTGTGCAGGTGCGAATTTAAAAACATACCGTTTAGCAGTAGCTTGCACAGGTGAATATGCAAGAGCAGCCTGCGGCACAGGAACAAATACTCCTACTACCTCGCAGATACTGGCAAAAGTTGTAACATCTGTTAACCGTGTGGATGGTGTTTATGAAACAGAAGTCGCCGTAAAATTAGTTTTGGTTCCTACTACAACTTTAGTTTTATTTGGTGTACCAGGACAAGGTTTTACTACTGCTGAAAATAATAATGCTAGCACTTTAATCTCAAAGAGTCAATCGATCATAACATCTTCGGTTGGAACAGCAAACTTTGATATTGGCCATACATTCAGCACTGGAGGCGGAGGTTTAGCTTCATTAGGTTGTGTTTGCTCAAGTGGATCAAAAGCAAGCGGAATTACAGGAAGTCCTAGCCCTGTTGGCGACCCTTATAATATTGATTATGTAGCTCACGAAATGGGGCACCAGTTTGGAGGGAACCATACCTTTAATGGAAGTACAGGTTCATGTTCTGGAAATGGAAACACAGCCAAGTCAGTTGAACCTGGGAGTGGTGTTACAATAATGGCATATGCTGGAATTTGCACAGGGCAGGATCTAGCAACAAACAGCATCGCCTATTTTCATGGAGTTAGTTACGATGAAATAACAAACTTTATTAATACTGGTGGCGGGAATAATTGCGATGTCATGACAACCACCGGAAATAACCCTCCAAGTGTGTCTGCCGGATCAAGCTATATTGTACCAAAAGGGACACCTTTCCAGTTAACAGGTTCAGCAACTGATCCCAATGGTGATGCTCTTACTTATCAGTGGGAAGAAACAGATCCAGGAGCGGGTTTTGCCAGCTGGAACTCTGGAAAAAAACCGTTCTTCAGGTCTTATCTTCCAACTACTAGTCCAACGCGTTTATTTCCAAAATTAAGTGTAGTACTTGCCGGAACATATACCACAACTCCAGGCGAATTTTTACCGGGTGCCGCAGGAACCACATTTACAACAAACACAACATTAAATTTCAGATTAACTGCCAGAGATAATAAAATGGGCGGAGGTGGAGTTTGCTCTGCTGCTGCTCAGGTAACGGTAATAGCTTCTGCGGGTCCTTTTGCTGTTACATCACAAAGTGCTACAGGTATTACCTACCCTAGCGGATCAACGCAAACAGTTAACTGGAATGTAAATAACACCAATGTTGCACCTGTTAATTGTGCAAACGTTAATATTTATATTAGTACAGATAATGGAGTAACCTACACACTTTCATTAGCCAATACTCCAAATGATGGGACTGAGAATATTGTTTTACCTGTATTAGTTGCAACCAAAACAACCTGTCGTGTAAAAGTTGAAAGCGTAGGCAATGTGTTTTTCGATATCAATAAAAAAACTTTTACTATCACTGCCGGTGTAACAGGATTAAATCAATATTCGGGTTCTAATCCTATAAATATTCAATTATATCCTAATCCTTTTTCAGGATCAGTTAAAGTTGATATTAGCGCAACTAACGTATTAGACGAAAACAAAACGGTGATAAATGTGTATGATATTTTAGGAAATATTGTAAAGAGTGATAACATAAAACTGACTGAAAATTTCTCTAAGGTTTATGATTTTTCATCCTTAGCAAGCGGTTCCTATATTGTGATTGTTACTGATGGAAAACAGAAATCTGTAGTTCGTTTAATTAAACTTTAAATGCAAATTCATATAAGGGAAAAACACGGATTTTTTTCTAAAAAGTTTTTTTCTAAAATATTTATTATTAGCTTTGAACTTAAACAATTATTAAAATAATAAAATGAGCACAGGAACAGTAAAATTTTTTAACGAAACTAAAGGTTTTGGTTTTATTAAAGAGGACGAATCAGGAAAAGAGTACTTTGTACACGTAACAGGTTTATCAGACAAAATTAGGGAAAATGACAATGTAACTTTCGATATTCAGGAAGGTAAAAAAGGATTGAATGCAGTAAATGTAAAACTAGGTTAGTTATATAATACTATTTAAAATCTTATCCCCGGAAAGCATATTTTCGGGGATTTTTTTGTGTTTTTATTTTTGAAAAATCTGTAGAAAATGTAATAAAACAGAAATAAATGGTATTTTAGACGACTATAAAAAACTTACAAAACTACTATATGGCGCAAACAATCGAACAAAAAAAAGGACATCCAAAAGGACTGTATTTTTTATTCTTTACCGAAATGTGGGAAAGATTTAGTTATTATGGAATGAGAGCTATTTTCATTCTGTTTATGACAAAAGTATTATTAATGAAAGATGGTGATGCTTCTCAGATTTACGGAAGTTACACTGGCTTAGTTTATTTAACGCCATTATTAGGAGGTTATTTATGTGATAAATTTTTAGGTAATAGAAGAAGTATTATTATTGGCGGACTATTAATGGCTTTGGGACAATTTTTAATGTTTATAAGTGCAAGCATTGGTGCAGATGGTGGTGTAACCATCATGTGGGCTGGTTTAACAGCCATTATCATTGGAAATGGTTTTTTTAAACCCAATATTTCAACAATGGTAGGACAATTATATCCTGCAGGAGATAGAAGAATTGATAGTGCTTTTACTATCTTTTATATGGGTATTAATCTGGGAGCATTTTTCTCTCCATTGGTTTGCGGTTCAATGGATTTTAAATGGGGCTTTTTAATGGCATGTGTGGGTATGATCATAAGCTTAATTTGTTTCATTATTTTTCAAAAAAAATATTTAATATCAGAAGAAGGTAAAGACTTAGGTTTACCAGTAAAACCTTTAGATCTTAAAAACATATTGGTAATAATTGGTTCAATAGCAATTATCTTTTTTATGTTAAACTTTAAACAAATATTTAAGAATGATGTAGACATCATTAGCTATTTCATTTACGGGGCGATGGTTGCAATGCCTCTAATTATTTTAAGCGATAAGAGTTTATCTCCAATAGAACGTAAAAGGATAATAGTAGTATTTATATTAGCATTCTTTGTAATTTTCTTTTGGGGTGCTTTTGAGCAAGCTGGTGCATCATTAACTCTATTTGCGGATAGGCAAACGGATCGATTAATTGGTAGTTGGGAAATGCCAGCATCTTATTTTCAATCAGTAAACCCACTTGCTGTTATTATTTTAGCGCCATTGTTTTCTTTAATATGGGGCTTCTTATACTTAAGAAAACTGGAACCATCTTCTCCAAAGAAAATGGCTTTAGGCTTAGCGCTGGTAGCTTTAGGTTACATTGTTATTGCTATTGCTGTTAAAGGCTTAGGTCTCGGAGATAAAGTAAGTATGTGGTGGTTAGTTGCATTATATGTGATACACTCAATGGGAGAATTATGTTTGTCGCCAATAGGATTATCTATGGTTTCAAAATTAGCGCCATTACGTTTATCCTCTTTAATGATGGGAACATGGTTTTTAGCAAATGCGGCTGCCAATAAATTTGCAGGTACATTAAGTGCTTTAATACCTCCTACAATTGATCCGGCAAGCACTGAGCCTATTGTTTACCCCTCATTTGTTGGAGTTCCAATTACAAATTTATTTGAATTTTTTATGTTGTTTATTATTATGACTTCTGTAGCAGCAAGTATTTTATTTATACTAAGTGCGTGGTTGCAAAAAATGATTAATGAAAAACATGTTGAAGCTCACGTTGAAGAGTTAAGATAAAAATAAAATTAAATAATATCATCCCCTAATAAAACCTGGCAGTAAATTTCAGGTTTATTAGGGGTTTTTGATACATAAGAAGTAAATTATGTCGGCAACAATTTTAGAAATAGAAGAAATACAAAACTTTAAAGGCAAGTACCCTAAACAACTGTGGCACTTGTTTTTCAGTGAAATGTGGGAACGCTTTAGTTTTTATGGAATGCGGGGAATGCTCGTGTTCTTTATGGTTAACCAGCTTTCCATGAATGAAGTGGTGGCTAATCTGCAATATGGTGCCACGCAAGCTTTTGTATATGCTTTTACTTTTGTAGGCGGTTTATTTGCCGATAAAATATTAGGGCTTCGCAAATCTCTCTTCTGGGGTGGTTTATTAATGATCGTTGGAAGTGTGATCTTGGCAATGGACCCAAAAGAGTTTTTCTTTTTAGGAATTGGCTTTAATATTATCGGAACCGGTTTCTTTAAACCAACCATTTCATCTATGGTGGGGAACCTATATAGAAAAGGTGACAACAGAACCGACGCCGGATTTTCTTTATTCTATGCAGGTGTAAACCTTGGTGCGTTATTAGGTGGCTATTTGTGTATTGCAATCGGAAAAGGGCAATTATTCCAAAATATTATCCCAGCGCACTATGCATGGAATGTAGCATTTGGTTTAGCAGCCATTGTAATGGTCATCAGTTTATTAACCTTTGTTAGAACCCAAAAAAGTTTAGGCAGTATCGGTATTTCTCCATTACTCGGCACTGAGCCTAAAAAAAGGAAGATTCTGGAAATTGCAACTTACACAGGCTCATTGCTTATCATTCCATTTATTATTCTCCTGGTATCTAATTCTCAATATACAGATGTGTTCATGTTCATCATCGGGCCATGCGCATTGATTTACCTATTTTATGAAATGCGTAAATTTTCCTTACAGGAGAATAAAAAATTAATTGCGGCATTAATCTTTATTTTGTTCTCAATTTTCTTTTGGGCCTTTTTTGAGCAAAGTGGCGGCTCTTTAAGTTTATTTGCGGCCAATAATTTGAGTGATACAGTCGTTGGAATTCCCTTAGATCCCAATGGCGTCAATAATTCTGCGAATTCTTTATTTGTCATCATATTTGCCGGTGTATTAGGTCTTGTTTGGATCTGGTTAAGCAAACGTAAATTAGAACCAAATACGATCGTGAAATTTGGCTTAGGCTTTCTCTTTTTAGCGGCAGGTTTTTATGTATTTTATTATACCAAATTCTTCTCTGACGAAAATGGTGTGACTTCCCTTGATCTTTTTACGTTTGGTTGGTTTATCATCACTTTTGGAGAACTATGTTTATCACCAATTGGTATGTCTATCATGACCAAATTATCTCCACAAAAAACTCAAGCTGTTTTAATGGGTATGTGGTTTTTAGCGAGTGCCTATGGACAATATTTTGCAGGATTATTGGGAGCAAACATTGCCCAGGCTACTGAAAATGCTTCTAATTTTGAAAAACTGACGATCTATGCAGACGGATACAAGCAATTAGCTATTTATGCTCTTGTTGCCGGGCTTCTGCTCATCGCTATTTCCCCCTTGGTGAAAAAATTAATGGGCGGTGTCAAATAGATTTAACATTTTCAAAACCCATAAATCCATCGATTAGCAATTTTCGGCATACCTTTTGCTTTTTTGTGCACATGTTCAACTGGAAAGACATATCAATGGCCGGCATCATTATTTTAGCCATTGCGTTCTATACCTGCAAAAAAAGCACTCTCCAGGCATCTATCAATTCTCCCGAAAACAGGGTAAGCAATTTTATTAAAGAAGATGAAACCGCGTTTTCAGTGGTTTCAGAAAATACATATACAGAGTTTTACGAAAATTCTGCTGTTCACTGGGTCACTTTTGATGAAGCCTATAAACTCTGTAAGAAAAACCCCCGTCCTATAATGGTTGATGTTTATACTACCTGGTGTGGTCCATGCAAAATGATGAGCGCTCAAACATTTAATCATCCTGATATTGCCAAATACATTAATACTAATTTTTACGCTGTGAAATTTGATGCAGAAAGTAAAGACAGTGTGAAATTTGACAAATATGTTTTCGTAAGCACAGATCCAACCAATCCTAAAGCGCCTCACCAGTTTGCGGCCTCAATATTGGATAATCAATTGGCATATCCTTCAATTGTGTTTTTAAATAACCAAATCCAACGCCTGGATGTTTTAAAAGGTTTTATGCCACCCAAAAATTTTGAACCTGTGATCAATTACTATGGCTCAGGAGATTATCAAAACTCAAAGTGGGAGGATTATCAAAAAACTTTTATCTCCTCTATTAAATAAATCCTAGTTATTCTTCCCTGAAATTCTTAAATTTTCTTACTCCAATTTCCTAATTTCATCCAATGAAACTTCTTTTTTCATTCTTCCTTTAAGAATCCCCAGCCGAATTTACGAAGCAGCGATCTGTTATTATGACGCTATAAATTTGTATTTTAGTAAACCATAAAGTTTGTAATTGGGTATTTTAAAAATATACATCGTAGATGACCATCAAATGTTAATTGATGGTTTAAAAGCATTATTAAACGATGAGGCACATCTTTCTGTTGTTGGAGAATCTAATTTGCCCCAATCCGCGCTTAAAGAGATTATTGAATACCGCCCTGATATTGTGTTGACAGATATTAATATGCCTGAAATGGATGGTATTGAATTAACAAAAGAAATCAAAAAAATATATCCTGAAGTTAAGATCATTGCTTTATCCATGTTCGGGGAGCGTGGAACAATTAGCGAAATGCTCAAAGCTGGTGCAAATGGTTATATTTTAAAAAATACAGGCAAAGCAGAATTACTTACTGCGATTGAAAAAGTAGCAAAGGGCGAAACTTATTTTAGCGACGATGTAAGTTCTGAAATGCAAAACACTTCCGTGAAAGATGCTAAGGAAATTTCCTTATCTCTCAGAGAAATAGAAGTAATTGAACTGATTGCCAAAGAATATACAAATGCTAAAATAGCAGAAGCGTTGTTTATAAGTGAACGCACGGTTGAAACTCATCGTAAAAATATATTCAGAAAAACGGATACCAAAGGTGTGATTGGACTATTAAAATATTGTCTGGATAAACGGATCATTAGGCCTTTGAAATAATATCAAGTCCTTTTGCGAATTAATGAAAAAATTGTTTGTGTTCTGTTTACAAACAATCCTAATTATAGGAGTTACTCGTCAGCTCAGTCAAGGTGCCAGCGAAAGGCATGCAGTTTCCAATAAATAAAATAATATATTTAAGTAAAATATTTAATCGTATATTTACGATATATATATATATACATATATGCCTGCAACAAAATTAATAATTAATAATAGTTTTAAGAAACTAAACGCTGACAAAAATGGGCGCGACTAAAACGGAAGAGTTTACAATAAAAGATAATAAAATAGCCAAATATGCCAAAGCTTTGGCTCATCCTGCTCGTATTGCAATTTTGCAGCTATTAATTAAAAAACAATCTTGCATTTGCGGCGATATAGTGGAAGAATTGCCACTATCTCAAAGCACAGTATCTCAACATTTAAAAGAACTTAAAGAAGCAGGATTGATTAAAGGAGATATTGATGGCGTAAAAGTGTGTTACTGTATAGATGAAAAAGAATGGGAAACTGCCAAAACATACATCAATTCTTTATTTCAGGCTTATACGCCGAAAGATAAATGCTGCTAAAAAAAATTAATATTAATATTAATAATCGCCATATACCGATACAATGTTAAATCATAAAAACAAAACAAAATGACCCTATCAGAAATTAAAAAACATTTAGAAACAGCAGAGGCAGTAAATTTCATCCTTCCAGATGGAACAATGGTTCCTCAACATTTCCATGTTACGGAAGTTGGTCAGATTACAAAAAACTTTATTGATTGCGGTGGAACAGTTCGCAATGAAAAAGTAATAAACTTTCAATTATGGCAGGCAGGAGATTTTGATCATCGTTTAGCTCCACAAAAATTGCTGAGCATTATCAATCTTTCCGAAAGAATATTAAATATTGAGGATACTGAAATTGAAGTAGAATACCAAAGTGAAACTATTGGGAAATACAATTTAGAATATAATGGAAAAGACTTTCTTCTAACTGCAAAAAAAACAAACTGTTTGGCAAGTGATAAATGCGGAATACTAGAAGAAAAACAAAACATTATACTTTCTGATATTTCCACCGAGGCTTCTTGCTGCACGCCTGGTGGTAAATGCTGTTAGTATTGTTTAATTAATCCTTAGTAATCAAGAAAAACATTAGGTGCATAATTTTATTAATCTATACAATTACTTTATATTATGTACAAAACAATTAAAACTTATTGCAATCAATTAACCAATGAATTTAATACGATACCTGAAAACAGAAAGGAACTATTAAGTAAAATCACAAATTATATTTCCGAGAAACGTAAAGCTAACAAACCCATAAATTTAGTTTATATCTGTACCCATAATTCACGACGCAGCCATTTCGGTCAAGTTTGGGCACATGTTGCAGCAAGCTACTTTAATATAAAAGACGTAAGCACTTGTTCAGGAGGCACAGAAGCAACAGCTTTTAATATCAATGCTATTAATGCACTTAAAAGAGTTGGGTTTAATATAAAGCCAATTAATATTGAAAAGAATTCAACTTATCATGTTTTCCATGATGATAATGAAAGTCCAAGCGTGTGCTTTTCAAAAACCTATGATGATGCAAAAAATCCACAAAGTGAGTTTGCAGCAATTATGACATGCTGTGATGCGGAAAAGAATTGTCCATTTATTCCTGGCGCTGAATTGAGTATTAGTGCAACGTACGATGATCCGAAAGCATTTGATAATACTCCGCAACAAGATGTTAAATACGATGAACGTTGCCAACAAATCGCATTAGAAACACTTTATGTTTTTTCGAAAATTCAATTACAATGAAAAAACATTTTTTTCTGTTCTGTTAACGCTATTATCGAAACAAATAATATATGATCAAAAGAATATTTTCAGCACCCAGACTTAGGAATTACAATTAATCTCGATTAGTCATTTATATTTTAAAAAAGAAAAAAGAATAATATGAGAAAATATTTAGCAGAAATTATCGGAACATTTGCCCTTGTATTTTGTGGAACAGGAGCCATTATTATTAATCAGGAAACTTCCGGTGTAATTACCCATGCAGGTATCGCTATAACATTTGGTTTAATTGTTGCTGCAATGATTTATAGCATTGGTGATATATCTGGTGCTCATTTAAATCCTGCTGTTACTATTGCATTTTGGGTTGCAAAATCGTTTCCGGCGAAAGAAATTGCACCTTACATCATTAGTCAGGGCATTGGAGCATTTTCAGCTAGTATTACTTTAAAGTTTTTATTTCCTTCTAATGATGCGTTAGGCTCCACATTACCATCAGGTTCACCAATGCAATCATTTATCTTAGAAGTTATACTCACATTCATTTTAATGTTTGTCATTTTGCACGTCGCCAAAGGAAGCAAAGAACAGGGTATGTTTGCAGGAATTGCCATAGGCAGTGTTGTATTATTAGAAGCAATGTTTGCCGGCCCTATTTGCGGTGCATCGATGAACCCGATTCGTTCAATAAGTCCTGCAATTGTTTCCGGTCATTTGGAACATTTATGGATTTATATTTTCGCCCCAATTTTAGGGGCAATTTTCGCCGTATTTTTATGGATGGGATTAAAGGAAAAAAAATCAGAATGACGGAAACAAAAAACTATTAGTACCAATTACAGGAAGTCTAAATCAATTGTTCCTATTTTATTCTCCTTGTAAATGATTTAAAAATTATCAACCCGATTTAAATTAACTGCTCCTTAGATTTACTTTCAATAGGAACGGTTTTAATTTTCTTTAATTCAAAAGCAATAATGGGAACCAGGATAACAGTTGGCCCTAACCATAATATGATTGGAGGTGCAGGTATATGCTCTCCCTAATTAACTAAAAATGCGGTAATGGCGCCAATGTAGCTTCCGAGCATATTCCCTATATGAATTTTTAACCAATGCATGGTTTCTTTTGGTTTATTTAATAAGTGTTTTGTGTTTTTAATGAGCCCAAACAAGCACATTACTCCGAATGTCAATGGAATCAAAAAATTAAAAGTTTGGTTTTGAATATAATAATAAATTGCAAAAACGATCAAACCCATAAATGTCATTCCTGCAATGGCTTCCACAATCAAATCTATTTTTGCAGGTATTTGTCCGTTATGAAGATCTTTTAGCCGCAGAGCCCTGTAGGCAATAATGGTGGCACAATCATCCTGTTCAGTTTTTATACCAAATCCCCATACAGATCAAAATCGCTGGCATCTGAAATTTTTACATTTGAAAAATCACCGATGCGCACGTAATTTGTATCAGTTGCTTTTACTAAAACTTCATTATCTACATCCGGGCTGTCAAATTCTGTACGACCAACAAAATAATCATTCTCTTTTCTATCAAATAATACTTTATAGGTCTTACCAATTTTTTCCTGATTCAGGTTATAAGAAATTTCCTGCTGAACTTTCATAACGGCATCGGCTCTTTCCTTTTTAACTTTTTCTTTTACATCGTCTTTTAAAAGATGGGCATGAGTATTTTCCTCATGGGAATAAGTAAAAATACCTAAACGTTCGAATTTTGTATCAGCAACCCATTGCAACATTTCTTCATGGTCTTTCTGAGTTTCGCCCGGGTAACCTGCAATTAAAGTGGTTCGGATAGCTATGCCAGGCACTTTATCACGAATCTGGTTAACTGTATCAATTGTTTTTTGTTTCGTAATTCCTCTGCGCATGCTCTTCAACATATTATCCGTAATGTGCTGTAACGGCATATCCAAATAATTACACACATTACTTTTTTTATTCATCACATCCAACACATCCATTGGAAAACCACTTGGGAAAGCATAATGTAAACGGATCCAATCAATTCCTTCCACGTCACTTAATTGATCAACTAAATTTGCAAGCTCTCGTTTTTTATAAATATCCAATCCATAATAGGTAAGATCCTGGGCAATTAATAATAATTCGCGAGTTCCTTTATTGGCTAATAGTTTTGCTCTGCTTACTAATGTTTCTATTGGTTCTGAAACATGGCCACCACGCATTAAAGGTATAGCACAAAAACTACATGGTCTGTCGCATCCTTCGCTGATCTTAAAATAAGCAAAATGGTTAGGGGTCGTTAATAAACGTTCACCAACCAATTCCTTTTTATAATCCGCTTTTAGTGTTTTTAAAATCTTCGGTAATTCACGCGTTCCGAAATAAGCATCTACATCAGGAATTTCTTTTTCAAGATCAGCCTTATAACGTTCGCTTAAACAACCGGTCACATATAATTTTTCAATACTTCCTTCTTTTTTAGCCTGAACATAACGTAATATTGTATCAATACTTTCCTGTTTTGCATTTTCAACAAAACCACAGGTATTAATGATCACAATATTATGATCATCATTCTCGCTTTCATGCTCTACATTAAAGTTATTGGCTTTTAGCTGACCCATTAATACTTCACTGTCAACAATATTTTTGCTGCAACCCAATGTTACAACATTCACCTTATTTTTTCTGAGTGTTTTTGTTTTCATTCGGCTGCAAAGATACACCATTTTTCAGCGGTATTGAAATTAGCAAATTATCTAAATTTTTAACAAACTCATCGATATTTTAATACATTTGGCCGAAATTTAAAAACAATTTATAAAATAACCTTAAAAACAATCATGAAAAAACTAATCTTATTTGCATCCGTTTTAACGCTAACTTCAATTACAAACAAAATTTCTTCACAAAACGCCTCTAATGATCTTGAAGCAACAATTATTTCAATTAGCCCTGATAAAAGTAAAGGTCTAGCTTCTTCTTTGAAAACAGGAGAGGTATTTCAATTTGTCAATACTATACTTACTGATGTTTTACCTAATGATAAAGTAATCATGGTTGCTTTACCATCTATTGATCAGTCAACTGGCTATAAAAAAGCCAGAATTACTTTTGGAGGAGGTTCAACAATGATTGATGATTTAAATGGTTTAATTCGCTAATAGAAATTGTATGAAAACACTTAAAGCAGCTTTTTAAAGCTGCTTTTTTTTTTATATTTATATTGCTAAGTCTGCGGTCTTTCAAACAGAGAAGCCTGAAACTACTTTTAAAGAATAAAGAGGAAAGCTTGAAGTAGACGATTTATGTAGCATTGTATTACCCTTTTAAAATATTTATTTTAAATTTAATAAAAATATCAAAATGAAAACCTTACTCATATTATTTTTATTCTTCTCGTATCAGATTTTTTCGCAAGACAAGCATTTCTTAGATAGCTTAAAAGTTTTGACACAATCCAAAATTGATACCGTTCGGTTTGGTGCATACACTGAATTAACATGGGTTTTAAAAGAAACCAATAAAGAAGAAGCTTTGCAGTATGCAAATACACTTTTAGAGGAAACCACGAAAACATCTAACCAAAAATGGATTGCTCAGGGATATAATGATTTAGGTATTATATATATCAAAACAGGAGATTTAAATAAAGCTTCTAACAATATAGAAAAGTCTCTGGCGATCAGGAATAAATTAGGGGTCAAAAAAGATATCGCTTCCAGTTTAAGCAAGCTCGCAAACATAGAAACAGAAAAAGGCCAGTATGGTAAGGCACTGGAAAAGCATCTAAAAGTTTTAAAAATATTTGAAGAGCTAGATAACAAGCAATATGTAGCTCATACTTGCAATAACATTGGGCAACTTTATAATAATATCAATAACTATACTTTAAGTAATTCCTATTTAATGAAAGCTTACCGTATTGAAAAAGAAATAAACGACGTCTATGGCCTTCCAATTTCTCTTGCAATCATGGGTAGCAACTATAGTGATTTACAACAAACAGATTCCGCTCTTAAATATTTGAATGAATCTAAAACATTATTTAAAAACATTGAAGATTATACATCCTATGCAGCTGCCTGTAATAATATTGGCCATGTTTATAGGAAATTAGGCAAATCAGAAAAGGGCATAGAATATTACCTGGAAGCAATAGATGTTAGTAAGCAAAATGGTGATACGTCGGGAATAATCTTGTATGAAAATAATTATGCCAATGTATTAATTGATGAGGAAAAATATGATGAAGCTGAAAAAATATTATTAAACGCATCAGACATCGCCATAAGATTTGGAGCTAAAGAAAGTTCATTGAAAATTTATCTATCACTAACCTCACTTTATATTCACAATAAAAATTCGGAAAAAGCCGATTTTTATTTTGATAAATACCGGGCTCAAAAAGATTCTATATTTTCTAATGAAACCTCTATGCGTTTTTCTGAAGCACAAACTAGATTTGAAGTCGATAAAAAGGATCTTGAATTAGCGAAAAACAAAGCGGATAAGGAAATTGAAAAAAATAAAATCTATATTACCTATGGAGCTTTAGGTTTTTTTATCGTTCTATTTTCCCTCGCTATTTGGGCGTTTATTCAAAAGAAAAAAAGTGCGCACTTATTAGGAAACAAAAACATCCTGCTTGAAAACGCAAATCATTTAATTACACATCAAAAAGAACAACTAACTGAAAAGCAAAAAGAAATAGTAGATTCAATAAACTACGCTAAAAAAATACAGAATGCTTTACTGGCCAGTGAGGAAATATTATTGGAAAATTTGGGTGAACATTTTATTTTATTCAAACCTAAAGATATTGTGAGTGGTGACTTTACTTGGGCAACCATTAATGATAACCTGTTTTATCTTGCCTGCTGTGATAGTACAGGCCATGGGGTTCCGGGAGCATTTATGAGTTTATTAAACATTGGTTTTTTAAGTGAGGCTATTAAAGAAAGAAACATCAAAGAACCGGGTAAAATATTTGACTATGTCAGGAAACGGTTAATAGAAACTATCGGCAATGATGATCAAAAAGATGGCTTCGACGGAATTCTCATTTGCGTGAACCTTGAAACTAGGCAAATCTGTTATGCGGCTGCCAACAATAGTCCGCTAGTTATAAGAAATAAAGAAATCATTCATTTAAACACAAACAAAATGCCGGTTGGAGATGGCATTAAAACAGATCTGTTTGATACCTTTCCACTGCATTACGAAAAGGGCGATTCGTTATATTTATATACAGATGGATATCCTGATCAATTCGGTGGCGAAAATGGTAAAAAATTTAAATACAAACCACTCGAACAATTACTCTCCGATTATTCTGACAAACCTGTTTCTACTCAAAAAGAAAAATTAGAATCTGTTTTTAATGAATGGAGAGGAAACCTTGAACAGGTAGACGATGTTTGTATAATTGGGGTAAAATTATAAAAACCATAAAACTATTTCAGCCTTTCATTATATTTATATCATGAAATTTCTAACTTGTCTAATTATATGCGTACCGTTAATTACATTATCACAATCTCATAAAACTGATTCGTTATTAAAAGTATACGCATCATCCACAGCCGATAGTAATAAAGTAAATGCCTTAAATAATTTATTTGCTGAATACCGTTACTCCGATGAAATATTAGCGAATAAATATGCAAATCAAGCTATTGATTTTTCATCAAAAGCAAATCTCACAAAAGGCTACGCTCTTGCGCTATATAACAAAGGTGCTTTTGAAAGCGAACATGGTAATTTCGACAGCAGCGATATATATATAAAGAAATCACTAATCCAATATCAAAAATTAAATAATCAGGCAGGAATAGCCACATGCAAAATGGCATTTGGGTTTAACATGTATGACAAATCAAATTTCACTCAAGCTCTGGTTTATTTTATTGAAGCCTCAAAAATTAACGAATTAATTAATGATTTAAAGGGGCAAGCGGGAGCTAATATTTGGGTAGGAAATATATATAATACCGGCTTAAATATGCCAAAACTTGCATTACCTTATTATGAAAAAGCGCTTAAAATACAAGAAAGCATTAAAGATGAAAATGGTATGTCGTTCACCTATAATAATTTAGGTAATGTCTACTGTTTTCTTCAAAAATATCCCGAATCTTTACAAAATCATTTTAAATCGGCTGAATTAAAAGAAAAACTTAACAATAAAAAAGGGCTTTCCGCTTCTTACGATAATATTGGAAATGTTTATTTTGATTTATTGGAATTCACAAAAGCTGAAGATTACTATATTAAAGCCCTAGCGATACGTGAAGAATTTGGAGATAAAAAAGGCATGAATACAAGCTATGTAAATATTGGCAACCTTTACATAAAACAAAAAAAATATAAAGAAGCTATTGATATTCACTCCAAAGCATTAGCCTCAGCAAAAGAAATAAACAACAAAGAAACAATGAAAGAAGCTTCTAATAGTTTATCTGCTAGCTATGAAGCGATTGGAGATTTTAAAAAGGCTTTAGAGTACACTAAATATAGTGCTCTCATAAAAGACAGCATCATAAATAGCACCTTTACTGAGCAAATTTCTGAAATGCAAACCAAGTATGATGTGGAGAAAAAAGACATTGAAATTGCTAAAAACAAAGCTGAACTGAAAGCTAAAGAAGAAAAGGAATTCATTAAAAATATCATTACATCGGCTATTTTCGTTTTATTGATCTTACTTTTTTTAGTCGGTTTTTTATTTTACCGAAAAAAGCAGATCGAACATCGAGCAAAATTAGATGCTGAAATTGCGAGTCAAAAAGATACAAGGACCAAAGCCATTTTAGATGCTGAAGAAAAAGAACGCAGACGTATTGCACAGGATCTTCATGATGGTGTTGGCCAGTTACTGAGCGCGGCAAAATTAAATCTGAGTAATCTGGAATCCAAACTGACCAATCAAAACGAAGATCAGAAAACAGCCATGGATAATGCCTTGTCCTTAATTGATGATTCGGTGAAAGAAGTGAGATCAGTATCGCATAATATGATGCCAAACACCTTAATAAAACTGGGATTAGGAAGTGCAGTCAGAGAATTCATTACTAAGCTGAGCAACACTCCCAGTCTTAAAATTGACCTAGAAATTATTGGGCTGGATCAGCGTTTGGATAACCAATTGGAAACAGTTTTATACAGGGTGATCCAAGAAATTGTAAATAATATCATCAAGCATGCCAAGGCTTCCCAAATCAGCATGCAACTGGTAAGACACGAAACGGAAATCAATGTGATGGTAGAAGATAATGGAGTTGGTTTTGATGCCAGTAGCATTGATACTTTTGAAGGAATTGGTTTAAAAGGAATTATTACCCGTATTGAATTTCTGGATGGTTCAGTTCATTTTGATTCTAATGTTGGTAGGGGTACAACAGTAATAATTGATGTTCCTCTGTAATATGCACGACATAAATTTTATACACACTTATTTTACAGAAGAAAAAATAGAAAGCATTTTCTTTATTATTTTAGGATCAATCAGCATAATCTTGGCCTTAATTTTTTTATTCATTATCAAATATTCTTTTTTTAAAGGAATGGCTATGCCTTTACTTTTGATAGGATTTATTCAAGTTTCCGTTGGAACTATCGTTGTATTGCGTGTCCCAAAAGACATTACGAGGGTTGAAAATCAATTGGAGAGGGAGCCTCAAAAAATAAAAACAGACGAGTTACCAAGAATGGAAAAAGTTCATAATAATTTTGTGATTTATCAATGGATTGAAATTGCATTAATAATCGCCGGTCTTATTTTATTTTTTTTATTTTATAATTCTCAGCAAACCTTCTGGAAGGGGCTTGGAATGGGACTTTTAATTCAGGCAGCCATCATGCTAAGTCTGGATTTTGCGGCAAAAAAAAGAGCAGATAAATATATTGTCTCTCTTTCCGCGTCACTATCCAAAACATCCTGATTAAAAATCTTAGGCCTACCCCTACACAATTAAAAATCAAATTTTCACATTAAATACTTACAGGATTAAAACTGAAAAATTTTTGTAAAAAAGATAGTTTATGTTTCCAGTTTTTTGTAATTTTATACAAAACAGGTTTGTTTCATCGCTCTTTATTTTAAGGGAGGAAAGTCCGGGCAACATAGGGCAATTTGCCATCTGAAAGGATGGGTATATTTTTAGGAATGAAAGAATAACAGATAGTGTCACAGAAAACCAAGTAGCCATTCATTTCGGTGGGCGGTCATAGTGAAAATGTGAGGTAAGAGCTCACATGTGCAGTTGGTAACAGCTGCATAGGACAAACCTCTTGTGTTGTAAGGCCATGTATACGCTGATCTTGTGGCGGCTCGTCACAATAACCTCGGTTATATCAGAGAGGGTAGGCTGCATAGATAAATGATGGGAGTCGTTTGCTGAAAGGCTTACGAAACAGAACCCGGCTTATAGAACCTGTTTTTATTTTATTAATGTACTCATGCTAAAACGCATATTCTACATATTCACTTTGGTTTTGTTATCAAAACTATCGTCTGCTCAGTGTCCTCAGATATATGATTATTTGGGGAATTTAGTGAATAAGCCTTATTTCATAGATTGTCAGGGAACCGGTTCATACAACATGAACTTCGCATCCAATGTAGGTTGGGGTGCTTATACTATCAATTGGGGCGATGGAACGTCTACAACCTCAAGCGGATCTTATTCGGCAAATTCATTAATCAATCACGTTTACAACTCAGCATCGCCTGATACTTTTGTGATTACCATAAACATTCCTTCACTAAGTTGTACCTTAACAGGATTAGCCGTAATGGAAAAACCGGTGAACTCATCAATACAAATCCCAATTGGAGGCATCACCACAGCTTGCGCTCCAAAAGCATTACTATTTACAAACTCCAGTACCGACGTATCTGAAACAACTTGGTTTACCTGGAACTTTGGAGATGGAACTCCGGCTCAAACATTCAATTATACTAACTCAGGTCAAAATGTTTCTCATACCTATAATCCCGGAACAGTTAACTGCCAAACAGCTGTGACTCTCACCGCTAAAAATTATTGCACATCCGTTCCAACTATTGCCAATTTTAATCCTATCCAGATTTATGATAAGGATGATGCAAACATCACTCCTTCAGCTTTTATAAAATGCTGGCCAGATAATATCTTTACCTTTTCCAACACCACCAATCGAAATTGTGTGCCTCAGGGAAATACATTTCAGCGCCAGGAAAAATGGAACTTAGGAAATTACTGGGGATTAGGATATGATTCCATTATCAACTGGAGACCTTGGCCTCCAACATCACCTTTAACTGTTGCTTACCCTTCTGTTGGGACCTACACGGTGCAACTACAGGATAGTAATTTATGTGGTGTTGATATTCAGGTTCAATCAGTTACTATTTTGAATCCACCTGTTGCAGGATTAATAGCTCCTACGGGACCTTTTTGTCAGGGAGCTGCGGTGACATTTACAAATGCCAGTGCTACCGGTTATTCCTATAAATGGAATTTTGGAACAGGCGGAGGTTTTGTTAACAAACCATTCGGCCCACAAACTTTTACCTATAACACTCCGGGAACTTACACTATTTCTGTTGTTGCACTAATCGGTGGTGGCGGTGCAGCCTGCACAGATACTGACAAAGTAGTGATTAGTATCTTACCAAAGCCTACAGCCAATTTTACAGTTAGCCCAAATAAAGGCTGTAACTCAATTACCGGGGTTACCTTTACAGATCTATCAACAAGCGCTGCATCCTGGAACTGGAATTTCGGAAACACCAATACATTTAACGGGCAGGTACCGCCTTTACAAAACTATAACAGTGTTGGTAATTTTGTAGCCTCCTTAACGGTTACCGCTGCCAATACATGTGTTCATTCGTTTACCGCTCCAGTTAGCGTTTACCAAACACCTATTGCTGCATTTACAGCATCCAACGCCTGCGTTGCTTCTCCTGCTTCTTTTATTGATAACTCCACTTTCGCAGCAGGCGATCCTATTACGAGCTGGAGCTGGAATTTTGGAGATGCTTCACCAACTGCAACTACTTCTGTTCAGAGTCCTGCGCATACTTTCACCTCACAGAATACTTATACTGTTCAGTTAATTGCCAATACGGTTAATTGCAGCGATACTCTATTACAAACAATTACAATCAATGTTAAACCAACCGCAAATTTCACATTAACACCTGTTAACGGCTGCCCTACTCTTACCGTAAATTTTTCCAATACTTCGGCAAATGCTGCATCTTACAATTGGAATTTCGGTAATGGAAATACTTCGTCGTCAACCAATCCGTCTCAAACATTTACAAACACTACAGCCATTAATAAGGCTTATACCGTTACTCTTACCGCCTCTACCGCAGCCGGTTGTGCTGATACACGCACTGCAACTGTTACTGTTTTCACAAAACCTTTGGCGTCCTTTACTGTCAATGCACCCATAGGTTGTTCACCGGTAGCTGCTACTTTCACTAATAATTCAACCGGGGCAACTTCTTATCTGTGGACATTTGGTGATGGCTCATCTAGTACTTCTACAACTTCGGTTTTGTCAAATACTTATGTGAACTCAACTTTATTAATCCAGGCATTTACTGCTCAACTGATAGCAATCAATAGTAATGGCTGCAAAGACAGTACCTCTCTAACGGTTACCACCTACCCTCGTCCTATATTCAATTTTACAATGGTTCCAAACAGCGGATGTTCTCCATTGAATGTCAATTTTCCACCCGTGCTTGGTGCCGTAACTTATGAATGGGATTTCGGTGATGGAAGTCCTGTGAGCTTCTCACCGAATCCAAATCACATATTCACAAATACTACTACAGTTAACAAAACCTATACCGTTCAGCTGATTGCATCCAATGCATTTTCATGTATTGATACCACTTATGGTTACCCGGTTGTATTTGCAAAACCTCTGGCAAACTTTGCAGTTACGCCCACCGTAGGATGCTCTCCGTTGACAACAACCTTTAACAATACTAGCATTGCAGCCTCAACCTATTTATGGAAATTCGGAGATAATACAACTGCATCCACAACCAACGCCAACCATACTTATACAAATACAAGCAATACCAGTGATCAAACATTTACTTGCAGCCTTGTTGCCATCACATTGAACGGATGCAGGGATTCATTAGACAAAACTGTTTTGGTATATTATAAACCAAATGCAGTTTTTGTATTGGATACACCACGTTGTCTTTCTAAAACAATCAGTTTTACCAATAATACATTAGGCTCTACTGGTAATGTATGGAATTTCGGAGACTTCAGTCCAACATCGTTTGCACCTAATCCTGTGCACACCTATTCCAATACAACATCCTTAAACATCACATTCACTGTTCAGTTAATTGTAACCACTGCATCCGGCTGTAAAGATACGACCTTGGGCTATCCTGAGATCTACGCAAAACCAATTGCAGGCTTTGTTATCACACCAACTGTTTCATGTTCTCCATTAACTACTAGCATGACCAATTCAAGTTTGTTTGCCACTTCTTATTTGTGGAAATATGGCGATGGTAATACAAACGTAACTTTCAATACAAGTTATACCTATACCAATTCCAGTAATACCGCTAATCAGTCCTACAACTGTACATTACTCGCATTAAATTCAAACGGATGTAAAGATTCCCTTACGAAACCGCTAATGGTACTCAACAATCCTAAAGCAAATTTTACAGTGGACACACCAAGTTGTTCTCCTAAATTATTAACCTTCACCAATACATCACAAGGCGCAGCAAGTTATAACTGGGATTTCGGAATCAGTACTTCTAACAATACCAATGTATCCATTGCTTTTACCAACACCACCAACTCTAATATCACACAAACTGTTCAACTAATTGCTACAACTCTCAGTAGTTGTAAAGATACCATCATCATTCCAATCATTGTTCATCCAAAACCTGATTTCACTATTGTAGCATTACCCGACAGTGGCTGCTCACCTTTAAACGTTAATTTCCCTTCTATAAATAGTATTGCAAGCTATCAATGGAAATTTGGCGATGGAAATATTTCTACTTCCAATAATCCATCAAATATTTATTATAATAATTCTCAGGCTACCAAAACGTTTAGTGTGCAATTGATAGGTGTAGATGGTTATGGTTGCAGTGATACTTCTTCAAAAATCATAAAAGTGTTTGCTAGTCCCATTGCTTTGTTCCAGGCAAATCCTACTCTCGTCTATGTTCCAACTTCTGCAGTGCAATTAACCAACCTCTCATCAGGCGCAACTAGTTATTATTGGGATTTTGGTGATGGGAATAATTCAACCCAATTTAGCCCTTCTTACACCTACCTGTATCCGGGAGAATATCAAATCTTTTTAGTTGCGAAAAACAAAAATGGATGTTTGGACACTTTTAATTTACCCTCAAAAATAATTGCTGAATTAGAAAGTAGTATTGATATTCCAAATGCTTTTTCTCCAAATCCAAACGCAGGAAATGGTGGTTTGTTTAATGCCACTGATACCAATAATGATGTGTTTCACCCTGTATTAAAAGGTATTGATAAATATGAATTAAATGTTTATTCGAGATGGGGTGAATTACTATTTGTTTCTAAAGATATTACTATTGGCTGGGACGGATATTACAAAGGCGTTTTATGTACACAGGATATTTACGTATGGAAGATCAATGCCACAACCCTTGATGGCAAAAAAATAAATAAAACCGGGGATTTACTTTTATTAAGATAAGATGAAACTATTTATACTCATTACGTTATTTTTATTTGCCGCGCAAATTTATGGGCAAACAAAAATCAATTCAAAGCTGTATGCTAAAGATTTAAAATCAGCAAATGTTTTCTTTGAATCGGAAGACTATCTTAAAGCCATTGAGCAGTATAAAAAAGTTCTGGCCATTAATCCGAACCACGAGGCAGCCAATCTGAATTCTGTCATCAGCAGGATCAAACTTAACCAGCCCACTGATTCATGCGTTAGTCACCTAATGAAATTAAAGACCAGTACAAAACCTGAAGTGCAATTTTATTTCGGAAAAATTTATCACCTAACCTCCAATTTTGAAGAAGCTATCCGTTGTTACGAAAATTATAAGGGCATACCACTTAAAAAAAGAACCATTTTAGATGATGAAGTGAATTACCAAATTGGCTGCAGCAAAAATGCCATTGATCTGGTAAGCCAGCCACACCGCTCGGTTATCAAAAACTTAGGTAATACTGTTAATTCACCATACGCAGATTATGTTCCATTGATCTCACCGGATGAAACCATTTTGTATTTCACTTCACGCCGCGAAGGCAGCACCGGTAACTTAAAAGATGCATATGGAAATTATTATGAAGATGTATATATTTCTCAAAAAGGAGATGACGGAAAATGGGGGACACCAAAAAATATCGGGCCACCAATCAATACAAGTACACATGATGCCTGCGTTGCTTTAAGTTTTGACGGGAACAAGATGATCATCTACAGAACAGCCGCAGATATGATCACCGGTGATTTATACCTTAGCATAATGGACTTTAACGGATGGTCAGAGCCTGTAAAGTTTGGGCCAGAAATCAACACGCCATACATTGAAACTAGCGCCTGTTTTAGTAATGACACGAGTGTGATCTATTTTAGCTCAAATAAAATTGGAGGCTTAGGTGGAAAAGATATTTACAGGATCAAAAAATTACCTAATGGAAGATGGTCAATGCCAATGAACCTGGGACCAACCATCAATACTGCTAAGGATGAAGATTCTCCCTTTCTTCACCCCGATGGAACCACTCTTTACTTCAGTTCCAAAGGACATAATACGATGGGAGATTATGATGTTTTTAAAACGATTTTAAATACAGAGACCAATGTGTTTTCTTCTCCTGAAAATTTAGGGTTTCCGATCAATACAGTTAATAACGATATATTTTTTGTGTTAAACACCAACTGCACGCATGGCTATTATTCTTCCATTAAAGAAGAAACTTACGGCGGCTCTGATATTTTTATGGTAGACACCCGTTTTGGTGATAATGACCTGAAAATAAAACAAGGAAAAATTGTATTTGGCAATGAAGTTCAAAAAGCAAAAATCACTTTAATAGATATTGAAAGTAAACAGGTATCCGGTATTTTTAATGCGAATTCCAAAACCGGAAAATTTATCCTAGTAATGAATCCATTAAAAGCCTATAAAGCGATCGTGGAAGAAGATGGGTTTCAAACCATGATAGTGGACATTGAACCTATCGTGAATGAACTAATAGAAAAAGAATTGATTTTAAGTTTAACTAAAAAGAATTAATATTAAACAGTCAACTGCATATTTAAAATCATTGCTTTTAATACTTTTGGCATCAACTGAAATAAAAGCTCAGGATCCTCAGTTCACGCAGTTCTATGCGGCACCTATGTATCTAAATCCTGCGTTTACTGGTCTTACTTATGAGCACAGATTTGTAGCAAATTACAGGAACCAATGGCCGGGCATCAGCAAAACCTACCAAACCTACATGGCCAGTTATGATTATAATATGTCTGATATTAAGAGTGGTATAGGTATAACGGTGATGCAGGACAGGGCAGGAACAGCAGGGCTGACCCACACGCAATTCGGCGTGAATTATGCGTATCATTTTAAAATCAGTAAATTTTCAGAAATACGAATGGGAGCCAACTTAAACTATAATATGAAGCGCCTTGATTTTTCTAAATTAAAATTCAATGACCAGATTGCAACAGGTTCAGGAACGTCGGTTGAAGCTGGCCGCTATGAACAATTAAACTTTATGGATTTTGCAGCAGGCGCACTTTTAAATTCAACAGAATACTGGCTGGGATTAAGCGCCAAACACTTAACACAACCTAACAGCAGCTTAACCGGCGACAAAGTTCCTTTGCCTTTAAGTATCAGTTTACATGGTGGATACCGTTATATTATTGAACAAAAATCAAAGGAGTTAAAACGATACCTTTCACCGGCATTTAATTTTCGCCATGAACAAAAATATGATCAGCTGGATATTGGATTGTACTACTACCACCTACCTTTAAATGTTGGTTTATGGTACAGAGGGCTTCCCTTTAAAAAGTATGCAGCAACCTATGCCAGCAGAGAATCAGTTGCTATACTCGTTGGCTTTGATTTAACTGAATACAATTTGCGTGTAGGATACAGTTATGACCTCACCGTTTCAAAATTAGGGATTTCCAATACCATGGGCGCTCATGAGATCTCATTAATCTATGAAATTGCCCAAAAGAAAAAAAGAAATAAACGGATTTTGGTGAGCTGTCCTAAGTTTTAATAATATATTAATCACCGTTTACTATTTTTGACCACAACTATTTGAAAGAAGCTTTATACATTTAGAACGAAGAAGCACGGAAAAAAATAATCAATCGACTTTGTACACTATTTGCAATGTCATCCCTGCCATCAGTTTTCATTTACATTTATCTTCGAATTCCTGTATTAGTTGCTGATTCAGGATTAACAGCTTTATTTTTTTGTTTTTTACTTGTCATCGCAAAAAACGTCATTTTAAAAAAATTTCGAGAACCACTATCATCTTATCAACCAATTTAGGCGCACTTTTCTTTTTATTTTACCTATAATTTTCCATTACTTTTCCTCTTGCTTATTATGTTTCTTAATTACCTGCATTTTTAGCGCCGCAACACTAGTTACTTTTTATTCCCTGTAAGCTTTTTAATTTTGATACCAGCCTCGTTTTAACCTAGATCAAATAATAAGCCTTTTGATAGCTTATTAATGCTATAAAGGCATTTCCGCCTGCTTCTTATCCATTCACTAATGAAAAATGGCTCAGGGATGAATTCTGATATAAGAAACATAATACCTTAAATACCTTGATTGCAAGTTAATAATCCTGCGACTTCATCCATTTCATTCCAATATCCTTTACCCAGGTTTCATTGGCAGAATAAACGACAGAAATATCATTTATTCTCAATTTTATTAAATCAGCTTTTCTTAACTAACTTTCAAAAGCACAAGCGACTGTTCGGTTATTGAATACAAAGATTATCTCAATTAGATGTTGTATTTATTTTGTGCAGAGTAAAATAGATTTATAGGAAATAACATCAACAAATGAAATTTGATCATTGCATTCATAGATTTAACTAATGTAATAGATGCACGCTCTTTTATTATCAGTAAAACAAAAATCCCCATCCGTCAAGCGCGAATGGGGATTTTTTATTATGTTAATATCTTACTTCAATTTAAAAGCTGCTTTCACTTTAGAAACATAATCTAATTTTTCCCAGGTAAACAATTCAACTTTCATTGTTTTTATTTTTCCATCAGGAGATTTAAAAGTTTTAGTTACTATTTCATTTTTACGTCCCATGTGCCCGTAAGCAGCTGTTTCACTATAAATAGGTGTACGTAATTTAAAACGTTGTTCAATAAAGTAAGGACGCATATCAAATACACTTGTTACTATTTTAGCAATTTCACCATCCGTCATTTTCACTTTGGATGTACCATAAGTATCAATAAAAATTCCCATTGGCTGTGCAACACCGATAGCATAAGATACCTGAACTAATGCTTCAGTACAAACGCCTGCTGCTACTAAATTCTTGGCAATATGACGTGTAGCATATGCTGCTGAACGATCTACCTTACTTGGATCTTTACCGGAGAAAGCACCACCACCGTGAGCACCTTTTCCACCATAAGTATCAACAATGATTTTACGGCCTGTTAAACCAGTATCACCGTGTGGCCCGCCAATTACAAATTTACCGGTTGGGTTAATGTGGTAATTAATTTTGTTATTGAATAAATGAGCGTATTTAGGATAATTCTTTTTAACGCGTGGAATTAAGATCTCAATAATATCTTTCTTGATCTTCGCTAACATTTTTGGCTCTGCATCAAAATCATCGTGCTGCGTAGAAACTACAATCGCATCAATACGAACCGGAACATTATCATCACTGTACTCTAAAGTAACCTGAGATTTTGCATCGGGGCGTAAATATTTGATGGCTTTATCTTCTCTGCGCAATGCCGCTAATTCCAATAATATACCATGAGCTAAATCTAAAGCCAATGGCATATAATTAGCCGTTTCGTTAGTGGCATAACCAAACATCATTCCCTGGTCACCTGCACCTTGTTCTTCTTTTTTCTTTTTGTCAACTCCCTGATTAATATCAGCTGATTGCTCATGAATAGCAGATAAGATACCGCACGAGTTAGCTTCAAACATATACTCTGATTTAGTGTATCCGATTTTACGGATCACTTCACGGGCAATTTCCTGAACATCCAAATAGGCTTTTGATTTTACCTCTCCGGCTAAAATAACCTGACCTGTTGTTACCAAAGTTTCACAGGCAACTTTACTTTGAGGATCGAACGCTAAAAAATTATCAATTAATGCATCTGAAATTTGATCGGCAATCTTGTCCGGATGGCCTTCTGATACTGATTCTGAGGTGAAAAGATATCCCATGTTTTAATTTATGATTTGTGTTTGTTTATGATTATTGTTTTTAAATACTAATTTGGATTATGCTTCACGAAGATTGAATTCATAAAATTCCATGATCTGATTGCATAACAGTTTTTTACATGCTTCATCTACTTTAACCGATGCTGCATCTTTATCTTTTGCCTCAATTTCAAGTGTAATATGTTTACCGATACGGATATTTTCTATTTCTGGCAGACCTAAATTTTTCATAGAACTTGTTACTGCTTTTCCTTGAGGATCTAATAATGCTTTCATAGGCATTACGTTTATGTCAGCAAAATATTTCATACTCTTTTTTTTATGTTTATTTAAAGCGTCTCAAATTTAAAGTTTTGCATTGGTAATAAAAAAAATGTTTTGAACAATGATTAATTTTATAATCTATAACACAAGACTTTTATGAAAAAGCCTATTTTAAAACTGTGATAAGCCTTTAAGATTTAATCAGAATAATTAGTTTTATTTTACCTTAAACATCCAATTAAATGTATCCGCTACTTTTCCTTTTCGGATACCTCTTAAAACTTCATCCACTTTGTTAGAAAACTGACGACCTTCTACAGGCGGTAATGGATAATAATTATCTACATGGCCAATTCCAATAATTTGGGCAATGGTTGCTGCTGTTCCAACTCCAAAAACTTCTTTTAATGTACCCGCAGTATGAGCCGCAATTACTTCTGCAATAGAAACTTTCCGTTCTTCTACTTTCATTCCCCATTCTTTTGCTAAGGCCAAAACACTATCGCGTGTAATACCAGCTAAAATTGTATCACAAAGTGCCGGAGTAACCAAAGTATCTCCAATAACCAGCATTAAATTCATAGTTCCGGACTCTTCTATATAGGAGTGGGTTTTACCATCTGTCCAAATAACTTGTTGGTAACCTTTTTCCTGGGCTAATTTTGTTGGGTATAAACTTCTGCCATAATTACCAGCTGCTTTCACATAACCTACTCCACCTTCAACCGCGCGAATATAATTTGTTTCAATTAAAACTTTTATGGGTTCTGAATAATACTTTCCAGCAGGGCATGTGATGATAACAAATTTATAGGTCTCACTTGCCTTCACTCCAATAGCTTCATCGGTAGCAATTAAAAATGGCCTGATATATAATGAACCTGTTTCTGATGTTGGAACCCAGGCAGCATCTAATTTTAATAATGCTAATAAACCGCCCATAAAAATTTCTTCTGGCACTTCGGGCATTGCCATTCTAATCGCAGATTTATTCATACGTTTAAAATTTTCCAATGGCCTAAAAACACTTACCTCTCCTGTATCAGATTTATAAGCCTTCATGCCTTCAAATATGGCCTGTCCATAATGCAGAGCAGACATTGCAAAACTCATCGGAACATCCTTATATGGCATAATAATGGATTTCTCCCATTTACCATCAGCGTATTCGGCAATAAACATATGATCAGAAAAACATTTCCCAAAAGGAACATTATTCACATCGTATTCAGTAACTCTGCTTTGAGTTGTTTTTTCGATTTTAATATCAGCGTTTGCAGTCATTATTTATCTATTGTTTTAAACAAAATAGCACATAATTTTTGTTAGTACAAACAAATTGGTCGATTATTTTATGGGATTCATGAAATTGAAACGAATCTGAATATTTCAGGTAAAAATGTATTTTTAATAATATTTTGTTATTTTCGTACATCTTATTAACAACTTGAGGTTTATTATTCTCATACTCTTTTTAGCTCTTTTTATTCCTGTTTGTATGCGGGCTGATAGAGCACCTTTAAAAGACACGACCCGTCTCAAAATCAACACGTCCTCGATTTCCTCAAATAAGATTGGTGTTACTAAACTACAGTTGGTTAAATTGGTGGATTCGCTGCTTGATCTTTCTGTGATTGAAGAAAAAGAAATAGAGCTCATCAGTTATTATAACAGTATCTTAACGTCCAATCAAGCAAACTTAACGATTGTAAAGTGTGGCAACTTCCCGGCTACTAATTTTTATGACGACTTTGATGAAAGTACCGTATTTCAAATCATTCCTGATTGTGAGTTTCCTGATTCACAAATCATCAAAATTGAAAGTGATTCACTAGGAATTTATCATCATCCCAAAGAAGGACCTGTAAATTCAAAATTTGGTTGGAGGGATGGAAAAATGCATAAAGGAATTGATATTAATCTGCATAAAGGAGATGCCATAGTAGCCGCTTTTGATGGCATGGTTAGAATTGCTCATGTGAAGGGTGCTTATGGTAATGTTGTAATCATCAGACATTATAACGGGCTCGAAACCGTATACGCGCATTTATCGAAAATAAAAGTTAAACCCGGGCAGGTAGTTTTAGCTGGACAACTTATTGGGTTAGGTGGCAGTACTGGCAGAAGTAGCGGTCCTCATTTACATTTTGAAGTGCGGTTCAAGGGGCAGGCTCTTAATCCATCTTCCATCATTTCCTTCACAGATAATAAAACATTTAATGATTCAATCGTTATTAAAAAATCACGTTATGGTATTTGCGCTTATCCAAGTAATGCTACTCTTCATACTATTGAACGGGGAGATACCTGGTATGAAGTAGCCAAGCGATATGGTTTATCTATGAAAGAATTATGTGTATTAAATGGGATTGAAAAAAGGTATTACCTGAAACCCGGCCAAAAATTAAGAGTGAATTAAACACTAAACCAGTAAACAAATTTAAGAACCAATCCCCGGTTTTTTTGTCCAAAATTTTCAGAAAAATAATTATCTGAATAAACAATAAACAAATCACTCATTGGTTTAAATCTCCATTGAAAACGTGCATTGATGTTTACATTTTTTATTTGACTATTGTACTGAACAAATGTGGTAAAAAATATACTTTTCGTAAATGATAGTTCAATCTTAGGACCAATTAAATCCAAATATACTTTTTTAGCTAAATGTGGTAAAGTTATTTCATCATGCGTATAGCTTGCAGTTATAATTGCATACGGTTGTTTTCTAAAAACAACTTCAGCAGTGTACGATAATTTATTGCCGGTAAAATAGCTTCCATAAAAAATGCCGGCAGTTGCATTAATTATTTTACGTTGATTAGTCTTTACTTTTAAGCCTACATCCTGATAGGTATAATCACCTGCTGGCAAATACTTATTATTAGCAAAGGTTACATCCGTTGGATAAACTAATTTTGTATAAAAAGTCCGGTAATCAATTGATAAGGCTGATGAATTAGTTAAGCTAAAATCCCACCCAAATTGGTGTAGCATATCAGTAGTTGTATACTTATCATTGGCATAATAATCCATATACCACCGTGGACCCATTTTATTAATGATCGATTTTTTGGGATAAAAATAATAATTTACTCCTGGTTCTAATCTCCAATAGGTATTTCTTACAGTGATGTTTGTAGAGTAATTTGTTTGGAAAATGCGGGGAGTAAAACCAGTTTCTGCATTATAATTTTTATTAACATACTCATGATTCCATTGTATATTAATTTTTTGAGTATTATACGATAACCATGTAGCGTGAGTAAAGGCATCATTATTATTTTTATTTGATAAGGAGTGATGAAAAAAAGCCTTGCCTTGCCACTTGTTGCTATTGCTGATTAAATTATAATCGGCTCCCACTACCCGGTTAAAATTAATAGCTGAAAATCCACTTGTATCAAATTGTTGCCGGTTAACAAAAATTAAAGCAATATTAGAACGTTTAAACACATTTCGCTGAACAGCGGCAACAAAGTAGTTTTGTGAAAAAGCTTTTGCATCGCCTGCATTACTCTTCGCTGTTTGAATATCAAGTATTCCAATTCGCCAGTTTTTATTTGGCTTGCCACTTAACCGGGCACCTGCAATTATTGGTACTGCATTACCTGAATTAAATCCCACTCTTCGCGAAAAAAATGGACGAATTTGCCTGAAACCAAAACCAGCAAATAAATCACTATTCTCTAAAAAAAACTGTCGTTGCTCCGGAAAAAATAAACTAAAGCGGGTAAGGTTAGTAATTTGTCTATCTACTTCTACTTGAGAAAAATCAGGATTAAAAGTAAGATCTAAATTCATTGACGATGATAATGCGATTTTAGCATCAGCACCGGCATTTCCTTCATAAACCGAAGGTGTTTTTGCTTTATAATCCTTACTTACTTTACCAATGACATATGGTATGATGGCAATATTGGTTCCCGCTTTTTTAGGTAAAGTATCCCAGTTTAAAATTCCTATGTAAGCTAAAGACGAAACATTAAACTGACGAGGAACTTTACACCAAGCTGAATTTTCATTACGCTTTAAATCATTCCGGGAAAAATTAATTCCCCAGGTTTTTATATCATTTTTATAGCGCAGCGTTTTAAAAGGAATCTCCATTTCAACAACCCAGTAATTTTGCTTTCTTTTTACAGAGCTAAACCATTTATTATCCCAATTTGTTGTTACTCCCTGTCCTCCCCCACCCGCAATTAACCCTTCCCGTTGCGCACCGTATGGATTTACCCCAAAGCTAAAGCCATTTTGTTTATCAAAAAAAGGATCAATGGTTACCACAAAGCAATCGCTTGCAGGGTAAGAGAAATCTCGTTTTAATGATTGCACAACATAATTGCCCGGCAACGAGTCATAGCAAATTGCAGCCACAAAAATAGATTGATCGTTATAGGTTACAAAAGCTGTAGTTTTAGATTGTGAAAGACACGTGTCGTATGGAAAATTTTGCCAAAAATCTAAAGCTGGTTCACAAGTTTTCCATATAGCTTCGTTTAATTCGCCATCAATTATTATGAGCTCGTTTGTTTTATTGATAGTTAATGACTTATCATTTTGAGAAAACCCTACTGTTGCAATTAACGATAAAAAAATATAAAGATAACGTTTCAATTATTTTCAGTTCTTATTTTTACAAATGTATATTTAAGTATAAATTTTCACTATTAATTCATCGAAATTTTAAATTAGAATTTCTTTTCTTATATTTAAAATTATTAAAATATAGTTCCACATGCAGATTAACTCTACGACCCTTAAAGATATTGCCGCTATTATTAATGCAGAATATATTGGAAATGACCTTCATATAATTTCCGGATTTAACGAAATACATCGTGTTACAAGTGGAGATTTAGTTTTTGTAGATCATCCCAAATACTATGAAAAAGCATTGCAATCAGCAGCTACCACCATTTTGATAAATAAAGAAGTGGAATGTCCTGAGGGAAAAGCCTTGATCATTCATGAAGACCCTTTTACGGCATTCAATAAATTAACACGGCATTTTAAACCAAAGCAGTATTCCAATCAGTTTACCAGTTCATCTGCTATTATTGGTGTCAACACGATTATTATGCCTGGAGCTTTTATCGGTAATCATGTATCAATAGGTGATAACTGCATACTGAACCCTAATGTTATTGTTTATGACAATTGCAAAATCGGCAACAATGTGGTTATTCATGCAGGAACCATTGTTGGATCTGACGCATTTTATTTTAAAAACCGAAGAACACATTTTGAACAATTGGATACTTGCGGTAATGTGGTGATAGAAGATAACGTGCACATTGGCGCTAATTGCACCATTGATAAGGGTGTTACATCCGATACGGTTATCGGCAAAGGAACTATTATTGATAATTTAGTTCATATAGCTCATGATGTTGTTATAGGCGAAATGTGTTTATTTGCCGCTAATGTGGCAATTGCCGGATGTTGTACTATAGGCAACCGCGTAACAATGTGGGGGCAGGTTGGTATCTCCAGTAATATTATTATTGGTGATGATGCAGTGATACAGGCTCAGAGCGGCGTAGGAGAAAATGTACCTTCAGGAAAAGTATTTTTTGGTTCACCTGCGGCCGATGCAAAAGCCAAAATGAGAGAAATATTTGCTCTCAAACAGCTTCCATCATTAATTCATAAATTATACGACAAGTAATTTTGAAAACTTCTAAAACAAGCATACAAACTGCAAGTTCAGTAAAAGATGTGAAGCTGAACTCTTTGTTACTTATGACAAAGGCGATCAACAATAATGTGACTACCGCACAGTTATTAGATATTTACCAGGATATTTTAGAAAACCAATTAAAAGTTGGAAAACTAGTTTTATTTAGTTTCACCAATGAATGGACCTGCATTTTAAAATATGGAGTTGATAAAGATTATAATCATTTAATATTTGAACCTGAACTATTAGACATTCAGGAAATTGAAACCATCTCTTATTCCAAAGGAAATTTAAGCAAACGTTTTGAGATTGTAATCCCGGTTTACCACAAACATACTCCATTGGCATTTGTATTATTGGGCGACCTTGATGAGAAAAAAATTGAAATGAGTTCGGCGATTAAACATTTGCCTTTTATTCAAACGTTAACAAATGTGATGATAGTTGCGATTGAAAACAAAAAGCTTTATAAAACTTCCATTCAAAAAGCAGCAATACAAAAGGAGTTAGAATTGGCCCAAAGTATGCAGAAAATGCTATTTCCTTCCTCATTGCCAAATATTAAAGAGTTGGAGATGAATGCTCTTTATTTACCTCATCAGCAAATTGGTGGGGATTACTACGATGTTATCTGGATCAACGATTCTGAACTGGTATTTTGTTTGGCAGATGTTTCTGGTAAAGGAGTTGCTGCGGCTTTATTGATGAGTAATTTACAAGCGGCTTTACGTGTTCTTTTAAAATACACACAAAGCTTAACCGAAATAGTAATCGATATCAACCAGTTGATTTGTGATAATGCCAAAAGCGAAAAATTCATTTCTTTATTCATTGCCAAATACAATATTGACACAAGAAAATTATCATACATCAATGCTGGTCATAATGCTCCACTTTTATTAAATAACAATAAAGCCATCAGTCTGGATACTGGTTGTACTTTACTGGGAATTACAAACCCTTTGATTTCCCTTGAATCTGAAACCCTGTTAGTTTCTTCGAATTCTGTTTTATTTGCTTACACAGATGGATTAACGGATACAATTAATAATAGAGAAGATACTGTATCGGTTGATGAAATAAAAAATATTCTGATCAACAACAAGAATTCTGATTGTGCTTTCATCAACAAAGCCATACTTTATTTCTTGGAAGAATTTAAAGGTGAGATGCCGTTTATAGATGACATTGCCATGCTGACCTGTAAATTTAATTAGAACAATAATTAAACAGTCCGCTTTTGATCAGTTAATTAATAGATTGTTATTGCAGGAAATCTTTGAGCGATTTTCCTAATTCTATAAGATCTCTTTCACTCTTTTTATTGTTAATACTATTTCATTGATCGAAATTCTTATGAGGTCCAAAATGGATTAAAGCGTCCTTAAAATTTGGAATCACTATTTATTCCGTGAAATATGTAAGTATTGCCACCCGTTGTATAAAACTTACAAGTGTTTAGTTATCACTTTTGTGTTGTGAAAATTAATTCATATAAAAATATAATATCAATGAAAACTAAAGTATTTAATTTCTTAACAGCGGGCCTTATATTATTACTGCCAAACGCAGTATCTGCTCAGGCTCCCACTTTGGGAACTACAGCTGATTTTGTTCTGTTTTCTTCTATTGGAGCTGTAACAAACGTAGGTACACAATATCTTACACTTTTGACAGGCCATGTTGGAGCAAACAGTGGGCCAATAACTAACTTCGGAAACGTAGATGGTAATTTATATCCTGGTGGGCCTCAAAGCGCGGCATGTGCTGCAGATTTAATAGTTGCTTACAATCAGTTAAATGCTACTGTTGCAACTTCTTTTCCAGGTGTCTTATTAGGGAATGGGCAAACCCTCACTCCGGGAGTGCACTCCAGCCCTGCTGCAACAACTTTAAACCTGAATCTTACATTAGACGGTCTTGGAGATCCCAATGCTGTATTTATTTTTAAAATTCAAGGGCCTTTCTCTACCAATGCGAATTCAAAAGTTAAATTAGTAAATGGAGCTAAAGCATGTAATGTGTTTTGGAAAGTTGAAGGTTTAGTTGATATGGGTACAGGAACCACTATGAGGGGAACTGTTATTGCAAACAATGCAGCCATTAATATGAGTACCGGAGATACACTTGAAGGAAGAGCGCTTTCAACTAATGGGGCAGTTACTGTCTCCGGCATATTTGCTTATAAACCTATTGGCTGCGGAAGTCCGGTTCTTGTAGGACCGCTTGCACCAAATCTTGCATCTGCAAATTGCTTCGCTTTATTTTCTTCTATCGGACCTGTTACCAACAATATTGATCCTACTTTAGTGAGAGGTGATGTTGGAACAAACAGCGGTGGAGCAACTGGTTTTAATCCATTATTTGTTACAGGGATGATTCATCCTATTCCTGATGCAGCAACCGCATCCTGCGCAACAGATTTAAATAACGCTTACAATTATTTAAATGCTTTACCATCTGATATCATTCTAATGGCTCCAGCCTTATTCGGTCATAACCTGGTACTAACACCACACTCTTACCTTTTAGGTGCAGCTACTGCACTAACAGATACTCTTTATTTGGATGCACAGGGCAGTCCAAATGCAGTATTTGTTATTAAGATAAACGGTGCATTTTCTACAAGTGTAAATGCCAGAGTAATATTAAGAAATGGTGCACAGGCAAAAAATGTGTATTGGAATATAAACGGTGCTACTGATATTAACAGTAATACAATTTTCAATGGAACAGTTATTGGTGCAGGTGCTGTGAATTTACAAACTAACGCAACAATTAACGGACGAGTATTGACTATTAATGGTGCAGTAAATACAAATGCAGTAACCGTTAATATACCTTTAGGAAATTGTGGATTTAATTCTCCTTTAGTTGTTACTGATCCATCTACTCAAAATGTATGTGTAGGAAACTCTGCTAGTTTTGTTGTTTCTGCAACAGGTACAAATATTACTTATCAATGGAGAAAAGGAAATGCAAATTTAGTTAACGGAGCAAATATTTCAGGAGCAACAACTGCTACTCTTACAATTAACCCTGCAGCTTTGATCGACGCGGCTTCTAACTACAACGTAATCGTAAATGGTTCTTTTGCGCCTAGTGATACTTCTATCAATGTCTCTTTGAATGTTAATAATGGCACTATTATTACATCAGAACCATCCAATCAGATTACATGCTTGGGAGGTTCTGCTAGCTTTACAGTGGCAGCTTCGGGTTTAGGCCTTACCTACCAATGGAAAAAAGGGTTGATAAATTTAATCAACGGAGCAACTATTTCGGGTGCAACTACTGCTACTCTTACAATTAATCCTGTAAGTTTAACGGATGTGGCCTCAAATTATCATGTTATTGTAACCGGGACTTGTCCTCCAAATGATACATCCATATTTGTTTCTTTAAATGTTGGGGGTTCTATTATCACCACAGAGCCAGTTAATCAAACAGTTTGTCCTGGAAGTTCTGCTAGTTTTTCAATAGCAGCTTCTGGTTCAGGCCTTACCTACCAATGGAAAAAAGGATTGATAAATTTAATCAACGGAGGAAATGTTTCAGGTGCAACTACTGCCACGCTTACAATTAACCCTGTAAGTTTAGCGGATGTGGCCTCAAATTATCATGTTATTGTAACAGGGTCTTGTCCTCCAAATGATACATCAATATTTGTTTCTTTAAATGTTGGGGGATCTGTTATTACTACAGAGCCTACTAATAAAGTAACATGTGTAGGAAGTCCGGTAAGCTTTTCAATTTCTGCGACAGGATCATCACTGACTTACCAATGGAGAAAAGGAACTGTTAATTTAATTAATGGAGGAAATATTTTTGGAGCAACTACAGCTACCATGACAATTAATCCGGCAAATTTATCGGATGTAGCTTCTAATTACAATGTAGTTGTCTCAGGAGCATGTGCACCAAATGATACGTCAGTATTAGTTTCTCTTTCTATAACTCCTTTAGCGGTTGCAATAGCCAGCAGTAATTCCCCGGCTTGTGTTGATGGTTTAATAAACTTAACAGCGCAATCAGTGTCAGGAGCTACATACAACTGGGCAGGACCTAATGCTTTTTCAAATTCTTCACAAAATCCGGTTATAGCAAATACAACAATGGCAAATGCAGGAACCTATTCTTTAAATGTTACCAATAGTTGCGGAACTGCTTCTACAACAACAGATGTTTCGGTTATCAATTGTGATACAACCGATTTCTTTATCCCTGAAGGCTTTTCACCAAACGGTGATGGAATAAATGATGTCTTCTTTATTCGTGGAATCCAGATCTATACAGGCAACACATTTACCATCTTTAACCGTTGGGGAGATAAAGTGTATGAAACCAATAACTATCAAAATACATGGACTGGAAATGCAACAATAGGCTTAAGAATTGGAGGAAACGAATTACCAGTTGGAACATATTTTTATCTACTTGACCTGAAAAATGATTCGCCGGTTTATAAAGGAACCATCTATTTAAACAGATAAAAATAAAATTAGAATAACATTCAATAAACAATATATAAAATGAAAACACTTAAAAAAATAACATTGGCATTGGTTACAACCTTAGGGAGTTTAACCGCGCAAGCTCAGCAGGATCCAATGTATACGCACTATATGTACAATACACTGATGGTAAATCCCGGATATGCAGGAAGTAGAGATGCATTAACCGTTACTGGTCTTCATCGCTCTCAATGGGTGAACTATAAAGGCGCACCGGTTGTTCAATCATTAACTATGCATTCACCTTTAATCAATGATCATATCGGTGTAGGTCTTTCAGTCTTAAACGATAAAATCGGGCCCACCAACCGAACATCCATCTTTGCAGATTTTGCTTATAGAATGAAATTGACAAAAAAATCAAAGTTGGCTCTAGGCATAAGTGGAGGTGCAAATATTTTTCAGGCAAATTTAAGTGCGCTTGAATTAGATCAACAAAATGATCCTGCTTTTCAAAATAATTTATCAAACAGGGCCGTACCAAATTTTGGTTTTGGAATTTACTATTCAAGAGAACGTTTTTATGCGGGTATCTCTGTACCAGGCCTGATACAAAATAATTATTCAAAAGTAAGTCAGGTTGCCGGAACCACTTTACTTGGAGCGGAACAAAGACACTATTTTTTCATTGCCGGTGGTGTAATAAACCTGGGTGATAACCTGGCGTTTAAACCGACAACTTTAGTGAAAGCTACTCCGGGGGCTCCAATGCAGGCTGACCTTACCGCTTCGTTTGTTATTATGAAAAAATTAACTCTTGGTGCTATGTACCGCACGGGCGATGCTTTTGGCGGACTTATTGGGGTTGATTTGACTAATCAGTTACATGTAGGTTACTCTTATGATTGGTCTTATGGCTTAAAAACCGGACGTTATAACAGTGGAAGTCATGAAATCATGTTGCGTTACGATTTTATTTTTAACAGCAAAAAACAAATCCACACACCAAGACATTTTTAATAGAAAAAACATTACCTAAAATAATAAAACATGAAATCACTCATTATAACAATTATATTATGTCTTGCCGCAAGCCTTAACAGTTTTGCAGCCGACAAATCAAACAGAGAATTAAAAGGCGACAAGTATTATTTTACTTATGCGTTTGACAAGGCCATTGATCTCTATAAACGTTCAAAAGATTTATCTGTTGAAGGGCAACGACGATTAGCCAAAAGCTATTCCAACATTGGTAAATTTAAAGAATCAGAAATTGCCTATTCCAAACTGGTTACTATGCCTGACGGAAATCAATCGGAAGACTTTTTTAATTATGCCATGATTTTAAAAAGCAATGGAAAATACGATGAGTCTAACACCTGGATGGATAAATACAAAGATCTTAAACCAAATGATTTGCGTTCAAAAGACTATGTTGCCAACAAAGGAAACATAACCAATATGAAAACAGATGATGGTAAATACAAAGTAGGACATCCGGACTTAAATACAGAAGCTCAGGATTTTGGAACTGCTTATTACAAAAACAGTATTGTTTTTGCATCAAGCAGATCAAATGCTAAAATGATTGCGCGCAAATCAAACTGGAACGGACAACCTTACCTTGATATGTATATTTCTGAAGTGGATGGAGATCAATTGAAAAAACCAAAAATTCTTGCAAAAAAGTTAGATGGAAAAATGCATGATGGTCCGGCTAGCTTCAGTGCTGATGGTAACTACGCGGCTTTCACAAAAAACAATTATGATCTTACAAAAAAAGATAAAGTTGTAACTCTTGAAATATTTTTCACTAAAAACACTGAAGGAAAATGGTCAAAAGAAGAATCGTTTTATCTTAATAACAAAGATTATTCAGTTGGCCATCCCTGCTTAAGTGCTAATGGAAATACTATGTATTTTGTAAGTGATATGCCCGGAGGATTTGGAGGCAGCGATCTTTATAAAGTAACTAAAGATGATAAAGGAACTTGGAGCAAAGCAGAAAACCTGGGACCTGAAATAAATACTGAAGGAGATGAAACCTTTCCGTTTTATGAAGAAAACAGTAAAGCACTTCTTTTTGCTTCAAACGGACGTTTTGGCCTTGGGGGAATGGATATTTTTATTTGCCAAGCTAATGGTTCTAAATTAGGTGCTCCTTATAACGCAGGTTCTCCTCTAAATACTCAATACGATGATTACGCAGCGATAGTAAATACTAAAACAAACAAAGGTTATTTTTCATCGGATAGAGTTGGAGGAGAAGGTGATGACGACATTTATTCTTTTGATTTATTAAAAGGCTTTACTGTTGAGAAAAAGATCCAGGGTATTGCTAAAAATAAAGACGGAAATCCAATTCCAAATACATTCATCACCTTGTTAAGTGAAAAAGGTTATGTATTGGATACTGTAACAACAAATACTGAAGGTGCTTTTTCTTTTGTAGTTGGTACAGATAAAAAATATGAATTAACCGGCAAGAAAGAGAAGTACACAAAAGGCCAAACCAAAGTAGCCTTTGATAAAGAAAATATAGTAAATGCTGATGTTACTTTACTAAGTAAAGAAGAGGCCATTGACAAACAAATTGAAGTTGGTGCAGATTTAGGAAAAATCTCTTACACAGGAGATTTCAAATCGGAAACTGTTTATTTTGACCTGGATAAATTTAATCTTCGTGAGGATGCATTGGAAGAATTAAAGAACATCGTTAAAATAATGAATGATTATCCAAACATGGTGGTAGAATTAAGATCCTACTCTGATTGCAGGGCTACAAAAGAATACAACCAGGCGTTATCAGACAAGAGAGCAAAAACGACTGCATGGTTTATCAAATCAAGAATTACAAAACCGGAGCGTATCTCAGGAAAAGGGTATGGCGAAGAAAATCCTGTAAACGGATGTTCATGTGAGGGTACTGTTGTTTCTAATTGTTCGGATGAGGAGTTTCAAAAGAACAGGCGGACAGAATTTATTATTATGAAAAAATAAATTTCTGACAAATAACAAACAATATAAAATGAGAAGAGAGCAAAATAAAATTTGCTCTCTTTTCTATTTATATCTTTTTATAAAAATCAGGAAATAAATTAAGTGTGCCAAATCTCCCATGCTTTATCTGCCTGTAATTTCAGCATATTCAATCCATTAATCGTCGCGGCCCCGCGCTCTTTTCCCTTTTTCAAAAACAATGTTTCTTCCGGGTTATAAATCAAATCATATAATAAATGTTCTCTATCGATAAACTCGAATGGAATCTCAGGGCAGGTGTCTGTTTTTGGGTACATTCCTAGCGGAGTACAATTAACAATCAGTTTAAATGCATTCAACACATATTCGTTTAGTTCTGAATAGTGAAAATAATTAGAAGCTTTTTTTTTACCAGACGTGACATAATAAAAATCAACTCCTACATTTTTTAAGGCATACGCAATGGCCTTAGATGCACCTCCGGTTCCCAATATCAACGCTCGTTGATGAATGGGTTCCAAAAATGGTTTTATACTTTGAGCAAATCCATAATAATCGGTATTATAACCGATTAAAAAAGGCGTATTGCTCTGCCAGGATATTTTTACACAATTTACTGCTCCAATTTCTTTGGCTGTAACATCCAACTCGTTTAAATAAGGAATGATTGCTTCTTTATAAGGCTTGGTTACATTTAATCCTGTCAAATGGTTAGCAGAGATTATTTCCATAAAAGAATCCAAATTTTCAAGATCAAAATTAGAATACTGAAAGCCAATTTTATCTTCTTTAATAAATTTTTTCTCTAAATAAGCTTTAGAAAATGAATGTGACAAGGATTTGCCAATGAGCCCAAAATTCATCAGTTGTTACAGATCTCTTTCGTCAGTAATCTGGTCGGCTTTAAACGCTTTTGTATCAAATACAAATATATTGTCTGCAATTACTGCATTTGGCTTAAAGGTTTTAATATCGTAGTTCTGCGTTGTTCCATCCTTCATCATCATCGTTAATCTGGCAACTTGCTTTTTGGCTTTATCAACAAATATTTTCACGGTATGAAATTTCTTTTTTTCTGGTTTAACAGAAGGGTAAAGAATGATAGCATGGCACATAGCGGCACCAACTTTTTCTTCTTTCTCATATTTATATTTATAACCAGTTTCATATAGTGTAAAAATCTTGGATGGATTTAACTGGTCTTCATTAGTAGCATCAAAGTTCTTAATGGTAACTTCGTTTGCATCTTTGTTATGTGCCCAGATTGTTTTTCCGTCGCAAACAATAGTGTTACCGGGAATTTCCAATTTAAATTTAGAACCTTTTACAAATACTTTTCCGGTTTGTTTTTCTGTTTGCTTTTTATCTTTATTCAGGATAGTAAAAATATATTCTGAAGTGATTGTTTTGTAGGCTTTGGTAACTTTACTTAGGTCGTCAAGAATTACTTTAGCTTTAGGATCCTGGTCCTGAGCGTAAGAATTAAATACTGTTAAAGTTATGGTTGCTATTAATAAGATTATCTTTTTCATAATTTTTAATTTAAATTTTCATTCCTGAAAACGTGGTTAATTTGAATCACGCCTTTAAGGATCAATGTGTATGCCAAACTAGAACGTAAAAATATATAAAAAGTTTAATTCTGTTAATTTTTTATTTTACAGTTATCACAGAAGTTGTATTACTTAGAATTGTATCGTTTATAAAGAAAAAACTTTTGATTTGCGGCATCTAGCTTATTCGCAATATAAATTAATTTCTGCCTACATTAAAACTAGAATAACCGAAAAGTCGAATTAATGCTTGATTCTTGAAGTAAATTTGATTATGAATAAGAATAGAAGAAGCTACTAAATATAAAAACTAAATAAAATGAAAAAGACACTTTTAAAGGTTTCTTTGATTCTGATTACAGGATTAGGAACAATCAATGCACAGGATAACATGCATAATGATAAAAAAGAAATGATGATGCCTGATGTTAGCAGCTGGCCCGAAGCTTCAAAAATGGCCGTTAAGGAAATAACCGATAAGTATGGCAAACCGGACGGTGTTACTTCGAATGAGCTAATTTGGTGGAATAAAGGAGTCTGGAAAAAAATATGCATTAATAAAATGGAAACAAAGCATAGTTTCCCAATCGAGCACACAGATATGATGCAAACCACCATTATGTATAAAGTACAGGAAGATAAAATGGACGAACTTGGAAAATTTGATGGAAGTGTAACATTTGACCGCACACAAGGCACAATGAGCGCAAGATGTGATAAAGAAGGGAATAACTTTTTAGCATTAAATTTGGCGAATGATATTTTAACAGGCAAAAAAAATGTTGATGAAGCGCGACAGGCCTATGGAGATATAGTAAAAGAAAAAATGAACGGCGGAAATCCAGAATATATGCAAAAACTCACCTTTGCCGCGCAGGATAATACTGCTGATCCCGATAAAAACACCACAGGATTAACAAAGGAAGACGTAATGAAAGGCATTGAAAAGAATATAAAGAAATAGTCAGTAAACCTTTTATGTTCGCTTTAATGCAAAAGCCCCTAGAATCAATGACTCTAGGGGCTTTTTGCGGTCCGGACGGGACTCGAACCCGCGACCTCCGCCGTGACAGGGCGGCATTCTAACCAACTGAACTACCGGACCAACACCATTCTTTCGAATTGGGATTGCAAATTTACACTTATTTTTTTAATCACAAAAAATATCTTTAAAATAATTTGATTTATTAAAGAAATAAAAAAATGTCCAACAAAATTAAAGTTTAAGATTATTCTATGCCTGAAAGTATCATTTCTTTGATTGTATAATATTGTTTCATTTTCAGACTCTTTTCCCTCCTCCACCCGCTTGATACATTCATATTAAATAACGCAGCTACTTCTTTATAATTCAAATGATTCAAAAAAGCATTCACATATTCGTAATCACTTTTTTTCCATGAATCAAGGTAATCTTCATAAATTAAAAGGAGGTTATTTAAATAGAGGCTTGTTTTCTCATTATTGGTAGCAATTAAAAAACGGCTATCTGTTTTTTTTATCAATTGCAATCTCTCCCTTGCATCAATAAGACCGAAACCTAAACGTTCATAAGCCGTATGCTTACTTTGCACCGTTTTAATGGTGTTATGATAAAGAACATGCTTCAATTTGAAATCGAGATTGTTTTCAATAATGCATTCTTCAATATCGAAAATCATTTCCAAACTACCCTGCAAACTATTGGTGATTCCCTGAAACTCATAATCCAGTACCATATCGAGGGATGTGATAAAATGCTTTTTATGAATTTTATTGATTACTGTAATTACATTTTTTAACTGATTTTCAATTTCTTCACGTTTATCCCTTCCGGGATAACGAATTGATGACATTAATATAAAATGATCCATGAGTGTAGTTATATTTCCCGCTGATAGCAGACATTAACGGAAATAAAAATCTGCGGAAATCCGTGATATTAGCGGAACAATTATGTATCTTTGAATTTCAAAAATACACATTTTTGCACAAATAACGCAAAAACTAAAATTAATTGAATTATAAGTGCCATATATTTTGCCGCTTACAATTAAAGCCATATATTTGCCGCCCAAATTAGAATTAATTAAAACATTAAGAAGTGGACGCATTAAGTTATAAAACAAAATTTGTCAATAAAGCCAATTCAGAAAAAGAGTGGTTGTTGGTTGACGCAGAAAATGAAGTAGTGGGTCGTTTGGCCTCTAAACTAGCGTATTTGATACGCGGCAAACATAAAACTAATTTTACACCTCATACTGATGGCGGTGCAAACATCGTTGTTATCAACGCTGAAAAAGTTCGTTTTACTGGAGCTAAAATGGAAGATAAGGAATATGTTCGTTACACAGGGCATCCTGGTGGGCAGCGCTTTGCAACTCCAAAAGAAATGTTAGCAAAAAAACCTGAAGAAGTAATTAAACATGCGGTGCATGGTATGTTACCTAAAGGCCGTTTAGGAAGAGCTATAAATACAAATTTATTTGTATTCGCAGGCCCTGAGCATGATCATGCTGCACAACAACCAAAAAAAGTAGATTTAACAACAATTATTGCATAATATACATGGAAGTAATTAACACATCAGGTCGCAGAAAATGTTCGGTAGCACGTGCTTATGTATCATCAGGTACAGGCGTGATCACTATCAACAAAAGAGATTATAAAGAATATTTCAAAACTCCTACTTTACAGTATTACGTTTTACAATCATTAAACAACGCTAAATCTGTTGGTTTATATGATGTGAAAATAAACGTAAACGGTGGTGGAACTACAGGACAAGCTCAGGCTGTACGTTTAGCAATAGCCAAAGCGTTAGTAGAGATCAACCCGGAATTGAAAAAAGATTTACGCGCAGAAGGATTAGTTACACGTGATCCGCGTATGGTTGAACGTAAGAAATTCGGTCAGAAAAAAGCCCGTGCTCGTTTCCAATTCAGCAAACGTTAATATTTATTTACCATTCATTATACAAACATGTCAAATACATTCAACGAATTATTAGAATCAGGTGCTCATTTTGGTCACTTAAAAAGAAAATGGAATCCAGCAATGGCTCCTTACATCTATGCCGAAAAAAATGGCATTCATATTATCGACTTAAACAAAACAGTTGCTAAAATTGATGAAGCAGCTGCAGCGTTAAAGCAGATTGCACGTTCAGGTAAAAAAATATTATTTGTAGCTACTAAAAAGCAAGCTAAGGATATTGTAGCCGAAAAAGTAAAAAACGTGGGTATGCCATACGTAACTGAGCGTTGGCCAGGTGGTATGTTAACTAACTTTGCTACTATCCGTAAAGCAGTTCGTAAGATGTCTCAAATTGACAAAATGGCTACGGACGGAACATTTGACAATATTTCTAAAAAAGAAAAATTACAGATTTCCCGTGAGCGTGCTAAATTAGAGACAAACTTAGGATCTGTAGCAGATTTAACACGTTTACCATCAGCATTGTTTATTGTTGATATCTCGAAAGAGCATATAGCAGTTGCAGAAGCAAAACGTTTGAACATTCCTACGTTTGCCATTGTTGACACAAACTCTAACCCAAACTTTGTTGATTATGCAATTCCTGCTAACGACGATGCTTCAACTTCTGTTGCCTATATCATTGAATTAATGTGTAAAGCAATTAACGAAGGTTTAGGAGAACGCAAGATGGATAAAGAAGCTATCGCAGCTGATGAAAAAGAAGGTAAAAATTCTAAAGAAGAAGCAGAAGAATTAGCAGAAGGCTTACAGGTAAAAGGTGCAAAATCTGATGATGAAGAAGGTGCGCGTAAACCAGCGGCTCGTAAAAGAACTACAGCGAAAAAATAATTTTTCACTATTATAATTTTAACGGCCGTTCCTCTCTAGGGAAGGCCGTTTTTTTTAAAACATAATTAACTAATACTAAAACAATAATACAATGGCAATTACAGCACAAGAAGTAAACAAATTACGTCAGCAAACCGGAGCAGGTATGATGGATTGTAAAAAAGCATTAGAAGAAAATAATGGTGATTTTGAACAGGCTGTAGATTACCTTCGTAAAAAAGGCGCTAAAGTAGCGGCTAATCGTGGAGACAGAGATTCAAAAGAAGGTGTTGTTTTAGCAAAAACATCAAAAGATAATAAAACAGGTATTTTGATCTGGGTAAACTGCGAAACTGATTTCGTAGCCATCAATGCAGATTTTATTGCTTTTGCAGATTCAATTGCAAACATCGCTCTAGAAAAAGGTGCGAAAACAAAAGAAGAGATCTTAAACTTACCTTACAATAATGATATTAAAGTAAGCGATAAATTTATGGAGCAGATTGGTAAAATCGGTGAGAAAATCGAGATAGGATATTTTGAAACTATTACTGCTGAAAAAGTTTCTGCATACATTCATCCGGGAAATCGTGTTTCTGTTATCGTTGGCTTCAACAAAGAAATTTCTGATGAAGCAGGAAGAAATGTTGCAATGCAGGCAGCGGCAATGGCACCTGTAGCTTTGGATAAAGAAGGAGTTACTCCTGAAATGTTAGAAAGAGAATTAGAAATTGCCCGTGAGGTAATTCGTGCTGAAGGTAAGCCAGAAGATATGGTGGAAAAAATTGCACAGGGGAAAATTGCTAAATTCTATAAAGAATCTACTTTAATGAATCAGGAATATATTAAAGATAATAAGCTAACCGTTAGCGCATATTTAAAAAGCTTAGATAAAGACCTTACAGCAACAGACTTTAAACGTTACGCTTTATCTTAATTTATTTAAATCCCGATTTTTTAATCGGGATTTTTTTTGTTCAAAATCATCGAATAACAATTTTGTCACACAGAGCGGAGTCGAATTAACAAAATAATAAAAACAAAGTGGTCTTCGCCTACGTTCAGACTGACAAAAAAATCTGCGATCCTTTAGTAATCTGGATCACGGTTAATTAAACAACTATGAAATACAAACGCATACTTTTAAAATTATCAGGTGAAGCTTTAATGGGTAACAAAGGTTTCGGTATTGATCAGGAACGCTTAATGGAATACGCCGCAGAAATTAAAGATGCTTATGATGCCGGTTGCCAGGTAGCAATCGTTATTGGCGGTGGGAACATCTTCAGGGGCATACAGGCCGAGAAAGGCGGAATGGATCGAGTACACGGTGATTATATGGGTATGCTGGCTACGGTGATCAATTCTATGGCAATACAATCAGCTTTAGAAGGTTTAGGTGTTCAGACCCGCTTACAAAGCGCCATCAAGATGGAACAGATCTGTGAGCCATTCATTCGCCGTAAAGCTGTTCGTCATTTAGAAAAAGGACGTGTGGTAATTTTCGGAGCAGGAACAGGAAACCCTTATTTCACAACCGATTCAGCTGCAGCATTAAGAGCTATCGAAATTGAAGCGAATGTGATTATGAAAGGTACGCGCGTTGATGGTATTTACACAGCCGATCCTGAAAAGGATCCCTCTGCTACCAAATATGACAACATCTCTTTTGATGAAGTATACAGTAAAGGACTGGAAGTAATGGATTTGACGGCCTTTACTTTATGTAAAGAAAATAATTTGCCAATCATCGTATTTGATATGAATAAAAAAGGCAACCTGCAAAACCTTTTGAAAGGTGAAAAAGTGGGAACTATTGTAGAAGCATAAAAGAATACTACTAAACAAAAAAAGCCTGCGTATAATTAATATGCAGGCTTTTTATATTCTTACTCCAATCAGTAAAACATCATCTACCTGTTCCATCTCAGATTTCCAGGAAGTAAATTCCAATTGTAATTTTTGTTTTTGATCTTCCAAAGGTAAATTACTAATGCTCACTAATAACTCTTTTAGTTGCTTGTACATAAATTTTTTTCCTTTTGGTCCTCCAAACTGATCGGGCATACCGTCTGTTAAAGCATATACCACATCATTTTTTTGCAGTTTAAAATCATGCTGTTTAAAAGATTCAGAATCCCTATCATGTTTACCTACAGGCATTTTATCAGGTTTCAATTCAATCAGTTCATTATTTCGAACGATCCAGATTGGATTATTAGCTGCACTATAGGTCATTCTTTGATGATCTAAATCAAAGCTAATCAAACTGCAATCCATCCCATCCTTTCCTCCTGCCTCACTGCCATCATTCGATAAATGATTAATGATCTTGCTACGGGTGTAGTTTAAAATATCACTTGGCTGTTTTAATTTCTGCGCTTCAATGGCTTCATTTAAACAGGAAATATTTAACATACTCATTATTGCACCAGGAACGCCATGTCCTGTACTATCAGCTGTAACAAGCGCAAAACGGTTTTCTGGCAATTCAGCGCCCCAGTAAAAATCTCCGCTTACAATATCTTTTGGTTGAAAAAAGACAAAATAATTCTTCAGGTTTTTCTGCAACAGTTGTTCACTTGCCAGCAATGAGCGTTGGATGCGTTGCGCATAATTTATGCTATCCACAATCTCTTTGTTCTTATGTTCAAGTTCAAACTTTTGATCAACAATGGTTTTCGTACGAAGAGCAATTGTGTTTTCCAGACTGATATTCTGGTCTTTCAATCTCTTTGTATACAAGGTCACAAACAGTATCACGGCACCAATCAGTAACAATACATAGCATGCATAAGCCAAAGTTGTGCGATACCATGGAGGCAAAATGGTAAATGAAAAACGGATCTCTTCTGATTCCATTCCCAATAAATTTTTTGCTTTTAAATGAAACGTATAGTGGCCTTCATTAATTTTTGGAATCTCAATGATTTTTCTTTCTGCCCAATCGCTATAACCTTCATCAGCTCCTTCAATGTAATAGGCGAATTTAATAAGCTCCGGTCCAAAATAGGTGCTGGCAGCAGGGTACACATACAGTTGGTTGCTTTTGAAAGGAATATCCTCCGATTCAATACCAAATTCACCCGAATAATTTTCAAGAAAACTACTGTCCCTTTCCGTGCCGAAATACGCTTTCGAAATAATGGTTTTGAAATCTGAGGATTTCAATTCCTGCCGAAGATTATAACAGAACAAACCCTGATTGGTACCAATGTAAACTTTGTTATTATGGTAAAAAAAATGCTTGGCATTGGCACCTTGAATACGGTTTAAAAATGATGATGTTATTTTAAACTTGTCGCCATCAGGGGCAATGCTTAAAATCTCCTCAATACTCTCTTTAATTTTGTCTTCGTGTGTTGACTGAAACCAAATCTCTTTTTTTATCTGCGCTGCTGCGGTAATATATACATTTTTAGAAAAAGGATTCATCACAGACCGTTTCACTTTCATTTCATTTGACGGATCCCAATCAAAAAAACCGATATCTGTTGAAATACATAGTCTTTCTTTATAAGAAAATACGTGATTTTCAGTAAGCCCTGGCAAACCTTCCTTGATTGTTAGTTGTATTTTTTTTCCGTTGTTTCTTAATATATACACACCATTGATCGCTGTCGCTGCAGCAATATTCCCATCTTTATCACTAGCAATATAACGCACTGCACCAATATCTTGCAATTTATCCTTAATCTCAAATTTTCCTTTATTTAATTTACCCTTGTAAAAATTATAATCTGTACCAACATACAAGTCATTTCTCAAACTGTCATAAAAAACGGAGTAAGCAAATTCTTCCAGAATGGGTTTATAATTTTTGCCATCAAATAAATAAAGACCATCTACTGACGCCACAAACATATGTTCGTTTGAGGCCGCTAAAGAAAAACAGCCGTTAGTGATCTCTGTTTCTTCAAATTTAGAAGTCAAGGCATTTAACTTTAGCAATCCTTTGTCGGTAGCAGCGAAGGTATATCCTTTAAACAAAATAACACTCTCCACTACACCTTTTACACCTTCTGTTTTCTTCCAAAAAGTGATAGGTGTATTATTTTCATAAAAGGCGATACCGAAATTTAACGACAACCAAAGATTATCATTGGAATCTTTATAGATATTTTTAACGGCATCATCCTGCAAACCATTATTAGAATTTAATTTTGAAATAATTTTAAAGGTACGGTCGGTGATGACCATCCCACCTTTCAAACTCCCAAATGCAAAACGATTGTTACCAATGCGTGCCCCGCAATACAATTCATTGTCCTTTAGCCAGGTATCAATTGCAGAAGAACGTTTAACAAATACTGACTTGGTAGGATTCTTATCATTATAGTAAAGCATATAGATACCATCATTCCTGCTTGCAACAATGTAAGTGTTACCTTCCAAATGCATTATTGCGTATACTTTTTTATCCGCAAATTCTTCGCTGCCTTTAATGAGTTTCAGTTCGCCGTTTTCAAATACCTTAAATCCTTTGCCAAACTCACGTACCAATAAATGTTTCCCTACTTTAAAAAAAGTATGGAACGCTTCATCTTCAGGTGAAAAAGATTTAATGGTTTTCTGATTATACCAGAATAGTTTTTCATTACTGCAAAAGAATACATCTGAACCAATGCAATGGGTAGCCCATGTAGAAGTAAAATCCTTATCCTTTTCTAATAATTGTTTTGACAATGACACATATTTGATTACGCCGCGCGAATTTTGCCTGAGGAATCCGAATTCATTATCACCACCCACATAGACCTTGTCTTGCTCATCTTTATCCAAAGAAAAAACACTGGAATTATTGGCTAAATAAATTGTTTTCCAGAAACGGCCGTTATACATAATTACCCCGTTTAAGTTTGCGAAATATAATTTTCCCACTGTATCTTGCACCGCGTCCCAATTTTGATCACTTCCTCTGTAAATGGCAGGCGTGAAATTGCTGGTATAACCATTTCCATCCTGAGAAAACGAATCGAACGAACCCATAATCAGGAATATGCAGTAAATATGTATGGATCGAAGAAACAATTGAGGCAATATTAGTACCAAGTAAATATAAAATTAATAATCGAAAAACGCATAAATTTCGGGATCGATGAATGTTTGATTTGATACGATTGAATTCAATTTTAACAGGATAGTCAAACTCTAAAATCAAAAAAAGTGCTATTTTTGTTTTGAAAAAAACATATCACATGAAAAAACATTTATTTACTATTTTAATTACTTTATCTTCTGTTATTTTATTTGGTCAGTCCATTCCAAATGGTGGCTTTGAAAGCTGGACGACTTTAACTTACGAAAACCCCACTGGTTACGAAACATCTAACCTTAAAGGAGGTAATGGAGCAGTAGGTCCAATCAATGCACTAAAAACAACCGATGCTTATACCGGTAATTTTGCCATTCAATTAACCACTGCTGCTTTTGGTATTGATACAAGCTTTGCTTTCTTCAGCAACGGAGATCCGGGTAAAAACCCTCCACGAGGGGGAATGCCTTATAATCAAACACCTTCAGGCATCAAATTACATTATAAGAGCAATATCATGCCGGGTGACTCTTCTTTGATATTGGTTATGTTTAAAAAGAACGGTGTCCTGATAGGCCAATATGCATGGGCTATTACTTCGTCCCAATCTTCCTACACCCTTTTCCAAAAAACTTTTAGTCCTGCGCTATCTATGGCGCCTGACACCGTTTTAATAGGTGTGGCTTCAAGCTTCCCTTTTGGAGGCAACAGAGGTATTCCGGGAAACATGCTTCAGGTAGATAATATATCGTTTACCGGTGTAGGCTCTCAGCCTATAGGTTTTAATGGTGATTTGGAATTATGGCAAACCATTAATAATTCTCAAATCGTAAAATGGAATATCAATGGTAGCAACCAGGGGGGCAATTATCAAACTACAGATGCCTATAGTGGATCTTATGCTCTTGAACTTCAAACCCAGACTCCTTCTTTTGGTGGGGGTAATAATGGTGTTAATTCATCCTTTGCAACCAGTGGGAATTTTACTAATAATGGCCCGCCTAATGGAGGATACCCTTATAATAAACAAATAGATACTCTTGTGTTTTATTATAAATATTTACCAGCAGATCCTAATGACAGTGCTAACGTTAATATAGCGTTTAAATTAAATGGTAATAACTATTGGGGAATTATGAAATATTTGCATACAGCCGGTGGTTATCAAATGGCTCAAATGCCGTTTAGTGTTCCGGTTTTTGCTCCAGATTCAATCATAATAAATATGTCCTCATCTTCTTATTCAACCAATCCATTGCCTAACTCATACATCGGATCAGATTTGAAAATTGATAACATGTATTTTAAATCGCAGAAATTACCGGTTGCTAATTTCAGTTTACCTGCCGCCGGTTGCGTTTTACAACCTGTTCAATTAACAGATAATTCTGCAAACATGGTTAGTGGCTGGAACTGGATTATGCCAGGTGGAACACCCTCCAGTTCAACTTTACAAAACCCACAGGTTACATACGCAAATACAGGAACTAAAACTATTACTTTATATGCCACTAATGTTATAGGTTCTACCAATACAAGTGCTGCCTATTCCAGAACCATTGCAGTTTACTCTGTTCCTGTTGTAAATGCAACATCTGCAACCATTTGCGGCGGATCAACGGCCACCCTAACAGCAACTGGTGCCGCGGGTTACGCCTGGAGTTCTGGACAAACTGGAGCTTCAATAATAGTAACACCTGCAACGTCTACAAATTATACAGTAACAGGAACAACAAACGGTTGTTCTAATTCAGCTATTTCCTCTGTGATTATTCCTGCTACAACAATACCCAATATTTGCATGGTAACTATTGATAGTGTTTTTGCAAACAATATTGTATTTTGGGATAAAATGGTAACCAATAAAATAGATAGTTTTATTATTTACAGAGAAGTTAGTACCAATATCTATAAACGAATAGGGGCTCAACATTACTCTGCCCTCAGCCGATTTATAGATACAACCAGAAGTGTTGGCCCTGCAAACGGAAATCCTAACGTTACATCCTATAGATATAAATTACAATTAAGAGATAGCTGTGGAAATTACAGCGCCTTAAGCCCTTATCATAACTGTTTTTATTTTACGACTGTTTCTAGTGGAAATTTTATTTGGAATTCATATTCCATCGAAGGGCAAGCTGCAACACCGGTTAGTACCTGTAATTTATTACGAGATAACTTTGGTACAAATACCTGGACTGTTGCCGGAAGTTGTGCAGGAACTCAAACCAATATAAACGACCCCGCAGCTGCCTCTTATCCTAATGCCGTATGGAGAATTGATGGATTAGGATTTAACTGTAATCCTACCTACAAAGCAATACAGACTTTTAATAAATCGAAATCGAACGTAAAAAATAATTTTAATGTTGGTGGTTTGCCAACATCAATAAAGGTTAATGAATTAAATTCTGTTGTTAGCCTGTCCCCTAACCCTGCAATTACTGAATTATTAATATCTTTTAAAGAAGAGATTAAAGCAAATACTAAAATTGTGATAACAGATGTTTTAGGAAAGGTGATTTCAAGTTTTGAACTTAATGAAGGAACTGCTTCCAGTATCTCGGTGAATGAATTTCCAAATGGGATATATTTCGTTAAGATCCAGCAAGGAAAAAACACAAGTGTCAAAAAATTCGTAAAAGGATAATTTCTTTAAAGTTTAGAAGTTAAAAAGTCCATGGTTTTTAATCTGTGGACTTTTTATTTAGAAACAGCTGTTACTAAATGAAAAATATAAATTATACCTAAATAATATGGAGCACTTTGAAAACATTTGTCTTATTTTAGTACTTGCGCTGTTCTTGGGCTGTATGAGTGCCTGTAAAACGCACCGTGATTGCAAGGGTAGAAAGAAAACGGTAAAAACTGCCATGGGAGGTTGGTTATAACTTATAAAAGAACGATTTCCTTTAACGGATATTTATTCATTATACTTTCATGCTGTTATAATAATTGCTAATTTCGAATTCATAAAAACTAACACTTTTTCTCATGTCAAAAGTTCATAATTTTAGTGCCGGCCCTGGTATTTTACCTTTAGAAGTTTTAAAACAATCAGCAGACGCCTGCATCAATTTCGATAATATGAATTTATCGTTATTGGAAATTTCACATCGTAGCAAAAATTATGAAGCTGTTATTGATGAGTCAAAAGCTTTAGTCAAAGAATTATTTGAAGTTGGTGATGATTATGAAGTGTTATTTTTAGGTGGTGGTGCCAGCATGCAATTTGCAATGGTTCCATATAATTTGTTAACCGATAATGGTTTTGCAGCTTATGTAAATACCGGTGTATGGGCAACTAAAGCTATTAAAGAATCAAAGATTATTGGAAAAACAAACGTAATAGCAACGTCAGAAGATAAAAATTTTAACTACATTCCCAAGGGATATGAAATCCCTAAGGACGCAGACTACTTTCATATTACTTCCAATAATACGATTTATGGAACTCAGATGAAAAGTTTTCCTAAATGTGATGTGCCATTAGTATGCGATATGAGCTCCGATATTTTTAGTCGTAGAATCAACGCTAAAGATTTTTCTTTAATTTATGCCGGTGCCCAAAAAAATATGGGGCCAGCAGGAAGCACTATGATCATGGTGAAAAAAGATATTCTTGGTAAAACTGGCCGTAAAATGCTATCGATGCTGGATTACCAGGTACATATTAAAGGTGGTTCTATGTACAATACACCTCCTGTTTTTCCTATATACGTGAGTATGTTAACCCTGCGTTGGTTAAAGAAAAACGGCGGTGTGAGCTGGATAGAAAACATCAACCAGCAAAAAGCAGATTTATTATATAACGAAATTGATAGAAATTCACAGTTTGTAGGAACCACCGCTAAAGAAGACAGAAGTAATATGAACGCCTGTTTCCTATTAAACAAACCGGAGTTAGAACCTGAATTCGATAAATTATGGAAAGGTGCAGGTATTGATGGAATCCGTGGGCACCGAGATGTTGGTGGTTATAGAGCTTCAATGTATAACGCCTTACCACTTGAAAGCGTCCAAGTTTTAGTGGATGTGATGAAAGCCTTTGAAGCGAAGTTTGCTTAATCCTTTTTTCAATTACAATAATTAATCAGGTCGCTCGTTATTACTCAGTGAAGTATTTATTATCATATTTAGTAATCATGAGTTACATGATATCTTTTTCTCAGGATAAAGCACCTGAATTACCCCGTTTTTCTGTAAGGGCAAATATTGGTATTCCCAAAATTGCGTCGAGCAAACAATACAAAAATTCATTTTCAGGAGTAATTACAGGAGATGCAAATGTTAACTATAAACTCTTCTCAAACTTTTTTGCAGGTCTAGGATATTCTTACACTTACTTTAAATGTCAAAAATATTTCAGAGATCCGTTAAGGGATAATATCAATACAACGTTGCAAATGCAAAATGGTTATTTGAAGCTGGGCTACGATCATTTTTTTAGTGATAATGGGTTTGCAACTTTTGCTATTAACATGGGTGGCGGACAGGGAAAGTACACCAGCGTGCGTTACAAAAATGATTCTTTGATTGGGAAAACCCCTACACAATTTTCAAATGTCTTTATTGAACCATTGATAGGATTGTATTTTGTCGTTGATCCTAACTTTGCAATCGGAGCGCATATTTCTTACAATTATAGCTTTACCAAATTCGATCCCCTGTATCCTCAGTTTCAACAATGGGGGCCAGACGGTTACACTAAACTTTCCAATAAATGGAACATGAGCATGGTGACACTTGGCTTTGGTTTTTATTACGGAATTGCAAGAAATAAATAGTTTGTTTTTTATTTGAATTATTTAATTGTCACTTTTCAAGTATCGTCTTAACCAATAATAAAACATTTATGAAAAATTTATCGATTGTAATTATCGTTTGTATGAATACATTGAATTATTATGCTCAAACGGATACCATTGCAAGGAAATTTAAAAAAGAAATTGACTGTAATTATAATTGGTCACATATTGGGCGAAATTTAAGCATTAACTATAATCAATATATCGGGAGACATGCTATTACTATTGGTGTAAAGCAACATTATAATAATGGGGCTATTACTGATAATCAACATTATTTGTATAAAAACAGAGGCCATGCAAATAATTTCATTGAATCTATTGGAATTAATATTGGCTATAAGTTTGATTTATTTAAAAGCCATGAATATTTAATGCCCTATGTGTTTTTTCAATCCCAATTATCAAACATAAGATTTAAACAAGAGTATGAAAGATTCGAAACAAACAGTAGTAATAGTATTTATTACAAAACAATTACCGAAATTTCAGAACCATTATTTGTAACCGAAAATTATGTTGGTTTTGGATTGAAAGTAAGACTTTACAAAAACTTATTTTTAAATCAATCCATAGGAGGAGGAATTGCTACATTTAAAACTTCAGAAAAATATTATCAAAATGGAAAATTGAGGAATTATAATTTAGAGGGTTGTTTGTCCATTAAAATAGGACTGATCTATCAGTTTAAATAAATTTAATTACTCAAATCTCAGGCTCTCTATCGGATCTAAAAGGGAAGCCCGTTTTGCTGGAAGGTAACCACTGATCAAACCTACAACGAGGCACACGCTAAAGCCAATAATGATCCAGGTCCAAGGCATAAAGAAAGAAGAACTTAATTGAAAAGAAATTAAATTAGCAGCAATAATTCCCATCAGAATTCCAAAAAATCCACCACAGACACAGATCACAATACTCTCAATCAAAAACTGATTTTTAATAGCTTCTGAAGTAGCTCCCAAAGCTTTCCTTACACCAATTTCCTTTGTACGCTCCGTAACTGAAACCAACATAATATTCATTAATCCAATGGAAGCACCAATCAGAGTAATTATTCCTATGATTAATGCGCCCATTGAAGCTTTGCTGGTTAAACCAATCAGCATACTTGCCAGACTATCGGCGCGTGTGATCTCAAAATTATCTTCTTCGCCAATCGGAACCTGCCTGATCTTCCTGAATAAACCATTTGCTTCACCTAATGCCATTTCCAGCCAGTGAGCATCTTTTGCAAGAACGTTGATAGTGAAACTCATGTCAGGTTTGCCAAAATACTGTCTAGCGGCCGTTAAAGGAATAATACTGACTTTGTCACCCCCAAATCCCATGCTATTTCCTTTACTCGCCATCACACCAATGATCTTATATTTTCCTCCGCTAATAATTACAGTTTTATCAAGTGCTTTTTGTTTTCCTTTAAACAAGGCAAACTCGACATCTTTTCCTATGATAACCACATGCGTTCCACTGATAATTTCCTGCTGCGAAAAATTTCTACCTTTTTCTAATTCGTATCCACTGGTCCCAAGATAATTCTCATCTCCACCAAATACCTGAATGTTAGGATTAGTTTTTTCAACGCCAAATTTTAATCGTGAATTAAAAGAGGCCATGGTGCTTACAGCTGTTGTTACCGGGAAAGAAAATTCATTCTTAAAACGTATTGCTTCCTTATAAGTTATGGATTCATATTTTTTTGCTCTCCCGCCATTTTTGCCCACTCTCACATTCATATCCCTGTTTCGGATAGTGAATGAGTTTGCGCCCATACTCGTGAAGTTACTGTTAATGGAACCCTTCATTGCATCAATCGCAGAGGAAATTCCCACCAAAGCCGTGATACCAAAAAAAATAATAAGCATGGTTAAGAACGCTCTTAGTTTATTTCCTTTAATGGAGTCAGTAGCAATTTTAATATTTTCTTTAAGCAATAATGCCATAGATTAAAAGTATATATTTATTAAAACTTCACACTACCGTTTACACTAAAAATTGTTCGAAAAAACCGCCAATTTGTTTTTCGCTATCCACAAAGTGTATCTCTAAAATCCATTCTCTTTTAGTTCCTAAAACTCCTGGTGCAAACATGTTTTTTTTATTATCCGGATGAATGTAATTATCCCGACTTTCACTTTCAATCTGTTCATGCGGAAAATTTCCGATTAAATGTCCTGCAATATCGCCGCCAAATGTCCAGCCATATTTCGTTGCTAATTCAACATTATATTGGTAATATTCTGCACCGGTGATAGATGTTTGTGTAAAAAACCAATTCCTTGATTCGTTCCAAGCTGTTTCAATATCTGATTTTAATTTATGCTTCAATGGGTCGTTTCCAATCACATATGTTCGGCCCACGTCAGCTTCCCAATCTTCAAACACGGGACCGAAATCAAAAAACAAAATATCATCTTCCTGTAATTCTAAATTCGGTGGATTTTCCCTGTAAGGAAACAATGTGTTTCTTCCCGAACGAACAATGCGCTTATGCCAGAATTTTTTTATACCATACAACTCAAAAGCTAAAGCAAACAATTCATCATTTAATTGCTTCTCAGTTTTTCCCTGAACAATTAATGCACGTCTTTCAGCTACCTGAAATAAGTTCAACGCTTTCTGTTCTGCTTGTAATAATTGTTTTACTTTATCTGTATGCATCTTTAGAAAATTGAGAATAACTTTTTTTATAAGTTCTAAAATTAAACTATAATTTAATGCTTTCATAAAGACCTGAATAAAAAAGTGATTCTCTGTATTGCCGAAAAACCAAGCGTTGGAAAAGAAATTGCCAGGATCGTTGGAGCAACCAGCCGACGTGATGGTTTTTATGAAGGGAATGGTTATCTCATTAGCTGGACCTTTGGACATTTATGTACACTAAAAGCTCCTGATGATTATAGTGCTGACTGGAAACGCTGGGACTTGAATTTTTTACCAATGATCCCTCCACGCTTTCAGTTAAAAGTCATTGATAACAGTGGAGTTACAAAACAATTCAATACCTTAAAATCGTTAATGGAACAATGCACGGAAGTAGTGAATTGTGGTGATGCCGGCATAGAAGGAGAGTTGATACAGCGTTGGGTTCTATCAAAAGCATCCAACACTAAACCGGTTAAACGTTTATGGATTTCCTCCCTGACGGATGAAGCGATCAAAGAAGGCTTTGAAAATTTAAAAGACAGTAAAGATTACGACTTGTTATACGCTGCCGGCAATGCCCGTGCTATTGGAGATTGGTTATTAGGTATGAATGCCAGCAGGTTATATACCGTTAAATATGCGAACGGAAAAGGTGTGTTGTCCATTGGCAGGGTGCAGACTCCTACCCTGGCATTGATTGTTAACCGCTATAACGAGATACAAAATTTTAAACCGGAAATTTACTGGGAATTAAAAACAACGTATCGCGCTGTTATATTTAATTCTGCCAAAAGAAAATTTACAAAAAAAGAAGATGCCGCGCAGATATTAGAAAGCATTAAAAATAATTTATTTGAAATTGTTTCAAGCACTAAAAAAAACGCGAATGAAAGTCCGTTCCCCCTATTCGACTTAACCTCACTTCAGGTAGAATGCAATAAGAAATTAAGCTTCACTGCAGATGACACTTTAAAACATCTGCAAAAATTATATGAATCAAAACTGGTGACTTATCCAAGGGTTGATACTACTTACCTGCCTGAGAATATGCATTCTAAAATAAAAGGCATTTTAGAAAACATGAAGCCATATTCGCAGTTTACAAACCCACTATTGGATAAACCGATCCGGAAAAGTAAAAAAGTATTTGACGATAAAAAAATAACAGATCACCATGCGATCATTCCAACAGGTGTGATGCCGCCTTCAGGAATGTATTTGCCCGAAAAACAAGTTTATGATTTAATTGCGCGCCGTTTCATTGCTGCTTTTTATCCGGATTGCGTTGTAAGTAATACCGTTGTTTTGGGAGATGTGGATGGCAATGAATTCAGCGCCACCGGAAAAGTGATTCTGGAAGAAGGCTGGCGAGTATTATTTCCTAAAGCTTCGACAAGCTCAGCTTACAGTGAGCAAACAGAAGGTAAAGAAAATGAAGAACAATTAATGCCTTTGTTTGTGAAGGGAGAAAAAGGCGAACATATTCCTGATTTGCAGGAGAAGCAAACTCAGCCTCCAAAAATGCATACCGAAGCAACTCTGCTGAGAGCCATGGAAACAGCAGGTAAACAAGTCGATGATCCCGAGTTAAGAGATTTGATGAAAGAAAACGGAATTGGAAGACCATCTACTAGAGCCAATATTATTGAAACACTTTTTAAGCGGAACTATATTATTCGCCAGAAAAAAAATCTGGTCCCTACTATTACAGGAATTCAACTCATTAAAACGATTAATAACGAATTACTAAAATCAGTTGAGCTGACAGGGATGTGGGAAAAGAAATTGCGACAGATAGAAAAAGGAGAATACGACCCTCATTTATTTTTAGCAGAGATGAAAGAAATGGTGAGTGAGCTGACCAAAGAAGTGAAATACGAATATGGCAGTTCAATAACAATCGGAGTTACCTCAGGCTCAACTATACAAAGTATAATTAGCGATGACTCAAATACTTCAACAACGGTAGAGCTTTCTGCCTCAAAAAAAGCAGTTTTAAAAAAACAGGCAGAACCAAAAGCAGAGGCAGAATTATTGTGTCCTAAATGTAAATCGGGAAAAATACTAAAAGGCAAATCAGCATATGGTTGTTCAGCTTTTAAGGAGTGTGGCTTTAAAATTGATTTTGAATTTGCAACGAAAACATTAAGTGAAAAACAATTATTAACGCTGATCCAAAAAAGGAAATCACCTTCTATTAAAGGTTTTATTATCAATACTAAAAAAGTTAACGGCCATTTGATTTTAACATCCGATTTCAAAATTAACTTTATTGAAGAAATTGAGAAAGTAAGTGCTCTTACAGAAAATCAATCTTGTCCAAAATGCAAACAAGGGCTTATCATCAAAGGGAAAACAGCTTATGGCTGCAACCGTTATAAAGAAGGATGTGATTTTAGAGTTCCTTATTAAAAATACTTATCAAAAAAAATTTGATTCTTTAACTGTTTTAAAAAATGCTAGTGACTCGTCCAAGGTAATTGAATTAAATCCGGTGAGCAATAAAACTGTTTTAAATGCCAACAAAGTACTCTCCTAGAAGAGTATATAGTTTTTGAACTGTAATGGGGAAAAAAAATATTTTGAATATATTACTATTCTCTAAACAATAAACTTCCATCTCCATAGCTTAAAAATCTAAAATCATTATTTAAAGCATGTTGGTAAACTTTTCGCCAATTCTCCCCTATAAAAGCAGCTATTAATAAAATCAATGTGCTTTCAGGTTGATGAAAATTAGTAACTAATGCATTTACTATTTTAAATTTATATCCAGGAACTATAATAATACTAGTTTTAGCATACAGTGATTTTAATTGATACTGATTTAATAAATCAATAATATACTTTATTGATTCCTTAGATCCTAGCTTTATGTTTGAAGAGGCATATGGCTGCCATTGATCAACTAATAAATCTTTTGGTTGTATATTAGGATTATTTGCAATTTTTTCTCCAATCCAATACAAACTCTCTAAGGTCCTTAAAGAAGTTGTGCCCACAGCCGTTATTGTATTTTCGATATTTTGATATATATAATTGATTATATCCAAAGAAACATCTATATATTCGCTATGCATTTCATGTTCTGCCATCGTAATAGATTTAACAGGTATAAATGTTCCTGCACCAACATGCAATGTGATGTATGCTGGAATGATATTTTTTTCTTTTAACTTTTCAAATACTTTATCTGTAAAATGTAATCCAGCAGTTGGTGCAGCAACCGAGCCTTCTTTATCGGCATATATAGTCTGATATCGCTCAAAGTCAATAGCCTCTGCTGCTCTTCTTAAATAGGGAGGAATAGGAATTTTGCCGGCAATTTGTAACACTTCCGAAAATGTTTTTTGTGCTGGTTCCCAGGTAAATTCTAAATTAAAAGTTCCTTGATGGCGTTCAATAATTTGCGCTTTTACTTTTAAGTCTTCGGTTTCTAAATACACAAATTGCTCTTTCCATTTTACTGCACCACCAACCAAACATTTCCATTTCACACTGCTTTGTTGTATCATGCTATCATATACATTGGCGGCATTTGATAAAGGCTCTAAACAAAATATTTCAATATCCTTTTCAGTAGATGTTTTAAAAAAGAAACGTGCAGGAATTACTTTAGTATTATTAAAAAATAACAAAGAACCTTGAGGCAAATATTCCGCAATATTTTGATATTGTGTCTGTTCTATTGAAGTATCATTATACACTAACAGTTTGGACAAATCTCTTTCTGGCAAAGGATATTTGGCAATGCGATTAAAAGGCAAATCATAGTGATAATCTTTTATAGAAATCTCTTTTTGTTGCATAAAGGTCTATTAATAATTTTTTATTTTATGTGAAATTAAAAGTAAATTAATATTAATGCAATAAATCGTAAAAATAGATTACAATTAGATCAATCTATACACATCCTAATCGATACTGTTATATTACAAATAACTACACAAATCACAGATATCATCTACTTGATTCAGCTTGTCTAAATCCATAGATCAATATTTAGAATTAAAACTATTAAAAATCTGATTGAGTTTTAAACTCCATTTGTTTTAAAGTCACAGGGTGTTGAATTACAAGTTTAGCAGCGTGGAGCGCAATCGCGTTTGACTTATATTGCTCATCGGAACCATATAAAGCATCGCCAATGATCGGGCAACCCAATCCTGCCAACTGAACACGGATCTGGTGATACTTACCCGTGTGTAATTTTATTTCCCATAAAAATCTGTTACCAAATTGTTTTACACTGTACTCTAATTTTATACGTTCTGAAAACTCCGTTCCTTCAGGAACCAAAACTGCTTTCTTTTTTTCTTTGCGATGCCATTGTTCTAATGTTCCCGATAGTTGAGCAGGAGCGGTGGACGTTAATGCCTGATAATATTTTGACACTGTTCTTTGAGCAAATTGCTCACTCAGATCTTTCAGGTATTCTCTTTTTTTTGTAAATAAGACAACACCACTTACAGGCCTGTCAAGGCGATGAAGATGTTGAACATAAAGCGTTTTCGAACCTGTTTTTTCTTTTAAATAGTTTTTGACCTGCTGTAATAAATTAGGGAAATTATTTCGATCAGGTTCCACCATGAGGCCTGCCGGCTTATTACAAACCAATAAAACATCGTCCTCATATATGATATTCAAATGTTCCAATTCGCTTTCAGCAAATTTAAAAACTGACATGGTATACATCTGTATTGTTGCGAGGAATACTTAATACTTCAAAGCCACCTTCCTGCGGAATAACTTCCTTCAAATCAAAAGCTGTACAACCTTTGCTCAGACCTTGAAAAATAAGAGTAAATCCTTTTCCGTCATTCATGGTCCATTGCGGGGCAAATGAAATATTAAAAGCAGTAATTAACCCGGCGCGTTTATTGGTACCGTGTTCTATTAAAAAAGTGGAAGGCCAGATACGGTAAGCATAATCATCACCGCAGGTACAATGCACGATCGTTTGTCTTTCTTCGCTTTCCAGGGTTTTGACTTCTATCTCAACCTGTTCTTCTGTTTCTACCATTGAATATTTTTATATGGGTTGATAAATATAAAAAGATTAATGGAGCAATATTCATATCAGGAAATTAAATTCCGGAAGCTTTATGCACACAATCATCCAGGTTCCTAAAAAGAAATCATAGATATTCTTTAAAACAAACAAATCAGCTGTAAGGATGGAGATGACCCACATTTTTTCGCAAGCGATCTTCAGATTCCTCCTTCATCTTTTTTCTTGGCTTTATAAATAAAGAAAATAACTACTGCGAGTCCTACAAATATTAAAAAAGGTAACAACATAAGCTTTAATTTTTAATATCAATATTACGCCATATATAGAGGTTTTCTATTACACCTTTTTTTAATAATAAAAAGAACCTAATAATTTTTGGAGGGTTGAAAGCCACATAATATAAAGATATATTGATATAACATTATTAAAATAACTTGTAAGGTTATTATGTGGATCCTTGATCATTTTTGCGAATAACATCAATCAATTAAACAATCAATTCCAGTGCAAAAAAGTAATCCAAAAAAAAAGATTGTAAAAAAACAATCTCAATCACAGCCGGGTATGGAGTACAAAATGGATCCATTGCCAGAGTTTGACGATGGATCAAATGGAAACAGCAAACTCCACAATAAAAAATGCGTGATTACCGGTGGTGACAGTGGCATTGGAAGAGCCGTGGCCATTGCCTTTGCAAAACATGGTGCTGATGTGGCTATTATTTATTTAAAAAGTGAAGAAAAAGACGCGCATTTTACTGCAAAATATATCGAAGATAAATTTAAGAGAAAGTGTATCACGATAGCTTCTGATATTTCAAAAGAAGATAAGTGCAAAAGTTCAATTCAAAAGATCATAAAAGAATTTACGCATATTGATGTTTTAGTGAACAATGCGGCGGTGCAATATCCTGTTAAAGATATTTCAAAAATTACCTCAGCAAAAATGATCAAAACCTTTTCAGTAAACATATTCGCTATGTTCTGGATCACCAAAGCCTCTTTACCCTACATGAAACGTGGCAGCTCCATTATTAATACGAGTTCAGTAACTGCCTATCGTGGAAGTCCTGAACTCCTGGATTATAGTGCGACAAAAGGCGCCATTGTTTCCTTCACAAGGAGTTTATCTGCAAACCTTATGAATAAAGGAATACGAGTAAATGGAGTAGCCCCAGGACCTGTATGGACACCATTGATCCCCGGAAGTTTCACGCCGAAAAAAGTATCAGAATTTGGCTCAGATGCCCCTATGAAGCGCCCTGCACAAACAGAAGAACTAGCTCCCGCTTATGTTTTTTTAGCAAGCGAAGATGCTAGTTACATGTCAGGGCAATTCATTCATGTGAACGGAGGTGAGATTGTAAATGGTTAAAAAACCACATTCATTGAATTGGTTCTAATAAAAAAGAAATCCGCACTTTTCAGATGCAGATCTCTATTGCTTTAATAGTGAGAGGGATCAAACTATTATTGCAAATATTTATTTTTTATAGGTTCCTATCAATTCTCCTGCGCCCAAAATATGACCTTCCATTTCTCTTAAAAGATCTGCCTTATCAGTATTAAAAGGCAGCTCAAGCTCTGTGTCAAGGGCATACAATCTGAAATAATAATGGTGAGTAGCACCACCGGGAGGACATGGTCCCAGGTATTTAGTTTCATGTTTCCCGTTCTTGCCCTGTAATCCTGGAGAACAATTTTTACCAATACAATCGGTGGGTGGTACATTCCACATAATCCAATGAACAAAAGTCCCATATGGCGCATCTGGGTCTTCCATGATTAATGCCAAAGTTTTTGTTTCCGAAGGTAGGTTGCCTATCTTCAGTTCCGGACTAATGTTCTTTCCGTCACAGGTATAATCAACCGGGATTGAGCCGTTGTTATCGAATTCCGGACTTGTGATTTCCAATATGGCATTCAATACTATTTCCATTGTTAAAAATTTTTAATACTCATATATATTCCTTAAGCGACTTCAATCGCTTTCTTAACTTTCGTCGCAGTAATTTCCTTTTTAGAAATTGTTATATGAAGCATACCATTATCATATTTGGCAGAAATCTTTTCATCCTGCGCGTTATCCGGAAGTGGAAAACGACGGCAAAAACTCGAGTATGAAAACTGCCTGCGCATATAGTTTTCTGTTTCTTCTTTATCCTCATCTTTTTTCTCACTGCTGATAACCAGATCCCCGTTATCGACTTCGACTTTAAAATCAGATCTTTTTAAACCTGGTGATGAAAGATCAATTCTAAATTCTGTTTCTTTTTCTAAGATGTTAGCAGGAGGCATTTGTAACCCTTTTCCGAAATCACCAAAATCAAAATCCGGTGTTAAAAATTTATTGCTAAAAAAGGCATCTGCCAGGCTTGGAAACAAATGGCTTCCGTTCCCATTTCTTTTCTTTAATAGTGTCATTCTTTTAAGTTTGTAAATATTTAAGAGACTAAGGAACCGTTAATACATCACAAAGGTCGGGTGCTTTAAAACAAAAACCGTTATATGAATTTTTTTAAAAATTACAATTTTATATACCAATCTGTTTGCAATCAAACATGACACTTATATATTCTAAGTATTTGTTGTAAATTCCAAACTTTTTTCAGTTTTATTTTTATAAATTCCTGTTATAGTAGCTAATGTTTCTTTCACATCATCTGCTGTAATAAATATAAAACAATCTTTTTTCGCATTGTCAATGACATAATGTATCGCCTCAGCTTCATCACTGATTACTTTAACCAGAACCTCTTTTTTTACCTTGCTGATTCCTTTCATCAATTGCTCTGTGATTTGCTCCGGGGTCCTTCCACGGCAATCCTTATCATGTTTGATAATTAATTCATCAAACATCTGTGCCGCATAGAATCCGATATTTTGAATGTCACTGTCGCGCCTGTCACCTGTACCGGAAATGACACCCACTTTAACAGAGGCATTGACACTTCGCATATACTTCTGTAATTCGATATAACCGGCTTCATTATGCGCATAATCAACCATTACGTTAAACCGGTTAAACGCAAAAATATTCATCCTGCCTGGAGTGAGCTCTGGAGAAGGAATGAATGATTTTAAAGCGGCTACAATATTTTCCACTGTAAAATTACTAATGTACGCAGCCAGCATTGCCGGTAAAATATTTTTCACCATGCATTCCGCTTTACCTGAAAAAGTAAGGGGCACTTCATTCACTTTAATGATACGCGATTTCCATTCACCTTTACAAATCACAAAATATTCATCTTCCACAATGGCCGCCAGTCCATCATTGGCGCAATGTCTTTTAATACGTTTATTTTCTGAATCCATGCTGAACAAAGCGATATTGCAATCCAAATCTTTTCTCATATTATACACAAGGTCATCATCTGCATTCAGGATTGCATGCCCGTTTTTAAATGTGGTTTGCGGAACTACCGCTTTTACATTGGCAAGATCTTCCAATGTGCTAAGTCCGTCAAGACCAATATGATCTTCAGAGACATTGGTAACAATACTGATATTACATTTATCAAAACCAAGTCCAGATCGCATGATCCCACCCCTTGCACATTCCAGTACTGCAAAATCTACCAGTGGGTCTCGTAACACTACTTCTGCACTTGCCGGTCCACTGCAATCACCATAGTAAATAGGATGGTGGTTAATAAAAATCCCGTCGGTGGTTGTAAAGCCTACGCGATGTCCTGCTGCGTTTGCCAAATGAGCAATCAATCGTGTTGTAGTTGTTTTTCCGTTAGTACCTGTAACCGCTACTACAGGAATGCGTGCCGGCGCGTCATTTGGATACAGCATATTTATCACAGGTTCTGCAACATTCCTGGCCCATCCTTTAGAAGGAGCTAAATGCATTCGGAAACCCGGACCCGCATTTACCTCTAAAATCGTTCCGCCGTTTTCAGTGAAAGGAGTCTCAATATTGTTTGCCATGATATCTATACCACAAATATCGAGATTCATTAAACGAGCTACTCGTTCTGCAAGAAACACATTTTCTGGATGCACAAAATCTGTAACATCCGATGCTGTTCCACCCGAACTAATGTTTGCTGTATTCTTTAAAAATACGTTTTCACCCATTGGAAGCACAGAATCAAGTGCTATGTTTTTTTCATCTAGAATATCTATTGTTCCTTTATCAACTTTTATTTTCGTTAATATGTTTTCATGTCCTTCTCCACGGGCAGGATCTTTATTAACATCATCAATCAATTGTTGAATTGTGGATGTGCCATCACCGGTTATCATAGCCGGCGTTCGTTTTGCTACAGCAATTAATTTAAAATTAACGAGCAGAAAACGAAAGTCGGTTCCTTGAATATATTTTTCAATGATCACATCTTCTGAAACAGTTTGAGCATATCGAAATGCAATAACAGCCTGCTCATATGTTGTAATACGCGTGGTTATTCCTCGTCCATGATTGCCATCAATAGGTTTTGTAACCAGCGGAAATCCTATTTCATCAATGGCTTCAGCTAAATGTTTTTCTCTGTAAATAACTGTGCCTTTTGGCACCGGTATATATTCTTTAGCTAACAACCGTTTTGTTTTTTCTTTGTCGCCGGCCATATTAACGGCAAGGTTACTGGTAGTTGAGGCAAGCGATGTGCAAATAATTTTTTGCCGGCTACCCTGCCCTAACATAATTAACGAATTATTATTAAGCCTTCGGTAAGGTATATTTCTTTTTTCAGCTTCAGCGGTCAGGGATAAAGTAGTTGGGCCATATTTATCACGACGATTAATTACTTGCAATTCTTTTATGTCTGCATCAATATCATAAAAATCACCGGTGACCAGTTTTTCAACCAGGCGACAAGCTGCCTGGGCAGCATAAATACCGGCTCTTTCAATTTCATAAGCAAATACTACATGGTAAATACCTTTTGTATCAGTAGAACGCGTTCGTCCAAAACCACAATCCATACCTGCGAGAGTTTGTAATTCAAGAGCAACATGTTCAATTACATGACCCAGCCATGTACCTTCACGTACTCTCTCAAAAAATCCCCCTTCTTTGTCTTCAGAACAACGATGATTTTTCAAAGAAGGCATCAATTCTTCAATAGCCTCCTTAAATCCATGAATTTTATTGGTTGGGAAATCCTCATATTTACCAAGGTCCAGTTTCATATTAATAAGTTTTTTGCGAGAAACTGACCAGATACTGGGTCCTCGCATTACTCTGATTTTTAGAATTTCCATAAGTTACTTTTTTAGCACCATGCACAAACCATGTTTTACTACGGCCAGTATAAGATCATTTCAATTTTAATACATGGTTAGCCACAAAGTTGTTAAAACAACAGCCTTTTTTCATTACAGGAATCACCTATTAAATTATATTCTTAACATGCCCGAAAAAGACATTTTCAATTATGTAATGTATTTTATATTCCTTGTAAGATAAATCCTGATCCTGTATTCATCTTTGCATTTTTAGTGCGTTACAACGAATTATAAAGCCGGGCTTACATATAAAAATAAAATTATGAATAGAATTGTTATTAAAAAATACGACGCAACAGAAATAAAATTCATAAAAACGAGTTACCAACCCGATCATTTTCCATACCAGGAAATAAAAACTCAATGGGGCCAAAGGAAACGGAAAGTAAGCTGGAATATGCAGTTTAAAAAATAAAAAAATGAGTAATATAATAGAAAATCCTGTTTCACATATTGTGCCTTCGCAAAAAAAAGGAAACCATACCGGTGCAAAGGCTCACTTAAAAACAGCATCCGTTGATGAGGCCATAAAACTATTTGGCCAAGCCAAACACCGTTTATTGGATATCAATTCCTGGCAAAAAATAAGCGGTAAGGGCAGTGCTGAATTTAGACTGACTGATAAAAATGGGCATGTTCTGAAATCCAATAGGCCAAGAGTTGGAAACCTTATCCGCATTAAACTGCCTGCGCCAGGAAATAAATTAGGAAGCGGATACGACTGGGTGAGGATCGAGGTTTTTAAACATGTAAAAGATATTTTAAAAGATGAAGAGGTTTATGGTTTCCGCGTTAGACCTATAAAGAACCCATTAAAACAAACAGAGACTAGTGCGCATTTCTATACTTCAGACGCTAGCAGTACTTTTTTATTAAAAAGAACTAGCGAAATTTTATCTGTCATGGAAATAGGAAGAAATGAAATTCCAAACACACATCCTGTTTCTTTCCTTAATAAAATACGAAATATGATTGTAGCATTTTCGGCTAGTTTAGGTTTAGCTAAACCACAATGGAAAAAATTAGTGAAAGGAATTCTGAACGGATCAGTCATTCAAATAAAAAGAAAAACGAACTTCCTCATTATTAATGAACCAGTTGAAGAATAAATCTAAATAAATCATTTGTAAAATTTAACATCACACTCCTAAAATATTACACGAATTCAGCTTCAACAGGAAAATATTATAACAGATTTATGATTTCGTATAATGCAATAACCATATCATATGCTGACTTTTGACTGAACAGATTTCTTACAGGAATATTAAAAACTTTTTTTATGAAAAACAAATTCAGTTTATTCGCATTATGTATGGTGCTTTTATTAAGCTTACAAAGTTGTGAAATCGTTGGCGGCATTTTTAAAGCAGGCATTACAACCGGCGTGATCATGGTTACATTAGTTGTGGCATTTATCATTTTTCTGATCTTCAGGATGTCGAAGAGAAAATAAATATTAAAAAGAGGCTGTCTCAAAAGTTCGATTTTCGTCGTCATTCTGAACTTGTTTCAGAAACTATTCATTGCAAAATCAGCGTTTTCAGAGATGCTGAAACAAATTCAGCATGACCGTTTTAGGCTTTTGAGACAACCTCATTTTATTTCCATTCTATAATTTAAGCAGACACTTTACTTTCGGGTTCCCTTTCCCATAAACGGTCGTTCGCTATGGCCTTAATAAATTCTTTTTCTATAGAACTGTTTTTAGGCAAAGGTGCCAATACCTTTTTCATCTGTACCTTTTTTATTCACCGTGATGTATGACAATCTTAATAATTCTACACCCTTCATTATCAGCGGCAATAGTTTTGCAATGCTTGTAGGCTTCATTAATAAAATGAATTGCATCCACATTATTTTTTAATTCTCCACACTTTTGCTTCCAGAAGGAACATAAACCAAGTCAAAACAACAGAAACTGAAGATAGAAAACTCTAATTTATAGTGATATCTTTCCCACCGGCGCTTTTAATTGTTCCTAAAGATGGCGCTATTAATTAAACCTGTGCCCTCTTTGTTTCTAATGCATTTCAACCGGTTAACAGATATATCATTAATCAGGTATTATACTAAAAACAATCACATGCTTACATTCATTTATTATCTTTTATTTTATAATTCACCATGCAAAATACTCTACTAACAGGTTCTTTAGAATATCAATTTAATTTCAATAAAAAAATTACAATTCTTTTAAGAAAAGGTATAATACAATTCCTCTCAAATCAGAACAACTTTGCTATCAAATATTAATTATTTAAAAACATAAAAACAAACCATATGAAAAAGCAAATCTTAGTATTAAGCATCGCTCTTGGTGCTTTCACATTAACAGCACAAACAACACAGCCAACAAAACAAAAAGGCACTCAGCAAACCGGCACTGAACAAAATGGAACCGATCAAAACGGTACACAAAAAGGAACTAAACAAACCGGTACAAAAAAAGGAAACGATCAAAACGGAACGCAAAAAGGCAATCAGCCAAATAGCAATCAAACCGGTCAAAAAGGAATGCGTCAAAGTGGTTCGGAAGATTCGGAAATGAATAGTGGCGGCATCACCCCTCCCTCAACCATCAATGACAAATTCAATAGTAAAAATCCAAATATGAATCCAAACTGGAGAATGGATGGTGATAATTATTCAGCAGAGTATATGGATAAAAGTACTAACATGGGAAGAAATATAGTGTATGACCGCAATGGAAATATCATCCGTTCAGACAATGAAATGAGTTCTGACGGAATGAGCTATCCATCGTCAATTGGTGATTACCATAACAAAAATTTTCCGAATGAAGGCTACAAAGTTTGGCAAACAAACGATGACAAAGGAACCAAATGGTTTTATACTAAACGTAAAAACGGTACAACCTGGTTTGACAAGGACGGAAAATACTTTCCGGGCAAACAAGGAAAAGCTGATCAAAAAATGGAAGACAAATCTAAAACAAAATAAAACCAACTAACTAAAAGGGGAGCAGGTAATACCGGCTCCTTTTTTTATTTTACTAAACTCAAACATTATGAAAAAGGTTATTGTATTTACTCTCATATCATTGTTCTCATTAGCAATAAAGGCGCAGCTATCCGAAAGGGATCGAAAATTTGTAAAGTGCACTGCTGAAGAAGGACTTTATGAAGTGAAACTTGGCGAATTAGCGAGAAAGACCGGGTTATCGATAGATGTAAAAGCTCTGGCTACACATATGGTTGAAGACCATTCCAAAGCCAACAGTGAATTAAAAGAACTGGCCGACAAAAAAGGGATTGCTTTTCCAACTAGCATGAATAGCAAAGCAATGAAACATTACGATAAGCTTGCTAAAAAACAAGGGAAGGATTTTGATAAAGCCTATACCATGTGCCTGATGATGACACTTAAAAAAAGCATCTGCATGTTTAAAAAGGAAGTAAAAAAAGGAAGTGACACTGATATAAAAGCATGGGCCGCTAACACCTTAAAAACTCTGGAACAGCATAAAGAAATGACTAAAGAAACCTGTAATGCTATTAAAGAAAAAAAGAAAAAATAAATTCAATTCACTGTATGAATTAGAGGAAATTTTATTGATAAATTAATGAGGTTGTCTCAAAAGCTTAAAATGGTCATGCTGTCACGCCAAGGCGTGATATTTCAGCATCTCTATAACCATTGATTTTGCTGAGAACAGATTCTGAAACAAGTTCAGAATGACGACAAATATCGAACTTTTGAGACAGCCTCTTTTTGAAAGATATATAAGAGGCTATACGGGCATAAGGACATGTTGAATTAACAGTTGAACATCATCTGTTCCCGAATATCTGTCATGTGCATTATAAAGTTATTTCTCCTATTGTGGAAAGAACAGCCAAAGAATTCTGGTGGCCATATAATGAGTCCCGCACTCTTTGTTATGCGTTGGGCGCACATCTGAGTTTACCAAAAAGTTGAGTCGTAAGGCAAATAAAAAAGTCTCCCAAAAGGAGACTTTAATTTTAAAGCTAAATGGCTAATTAATCCTTATCTTCTTCTTTTGATGAAGGCTCCGTTTTTTTACTGAAGGCACCTTTGCTGTCAAAAATAGCATCAAAATGTTCTTTTCCTTTTGTCATTTCTGCTTCGAACATTACTTTTCCGGCTGCATCTGTAATTTTTGAAGCTTCCGATAATTTGTATCCTACAAAAGATTTTGTACAATACTCTGCAACACCTTTAGGGAGTTCAGAAATTTTTATTTCCTGTTCCACTTCTTTAAAAGAACCGTCCTCAGCAAACAATGCAGAGGATTCCACTTTATTTAATTTAAACTCTGCTTCGTAACCGGCGTCTTCCTTTTCCCATTTTTCAACTTTTGCACCGGCATATTTTTTCGAGAATGTGTTTTTTACGGGAGCAGGCACTTCAGCTTCTTTTACTTCCTGTGCATTTAAGATTGTAAAACCTAAGCATAATGCAATTGTTGAGATGGTTGTTTTCATTTTTTTATTTTTAGATGGTTAGTTTTATGATTCAAAATTAGCAGGTAATTCTTTAGTAATTCTTAAGATGATCATATCGATAATTTAATGGACAAATTAATCACCCTGCCTTCCAAAGGCGCCCAAACAGATTTAAAAACAGGACTGGATGTTGTACCAGTGACAATCGGTTCGTACTTTGATTGTCTTGTGTCCAATAAATTTTCACAGTTTAATACCACACTGCCTTTTCTGAATTTTCGTTCAACCATCGCTGCCAGAAACCAAAAATTATTCACTTTTTGATTATTATAAATATACTGATTTCCCATCCAGCTTGCTTCTATTCCCATCCTCCATTTACCTTCAATTTCATAAGCCAAAGTAGTTGAGCATTTATCTTTAGGATTGAAAGGCATATTTAAATAAGTTGTAGTTGTTTCCTGCAAAGACTCCGTATGATTATAGCCTAAGTATAATTCAAACGAATGGTAAGATAAACGAATATAAGTATCGGTCCCGTAACTGTTCACAACATAATTTCCATTTTGTAAGATCTTTTGCCCTATTGAATTATAATTTGTCATAACCGGATTATCAATATGGGTATAATACAAAGCTTCATTAACCTGAACACTTAACTTTTCAAATAATACGGTATGGTAATTAATGTCGGAATTCAATCCATAAGAATTTTCAGGTTTTACAGAAGATTGTATATCCAGTAAATTATTGGAAGGGCTATAAAAATCAAAAAGGTTAGGTACTTTATACCCTGTACCTCCAACAAGGCGCACCGACCAATTTGAACTGGCTTTATAAAATAAAGACAAGCGCGGCAAATAAAAATTGCCAAATTTATTATGATGATCGAAACGAAAACCACCCTGGATGGAGAATTTACTTGTCAACTGCCAATCATCCTGAATAAAAAAACCATTGGTCTGATACTCATAATTATGAAATAAAACAGAATCGGAACCATCATTCAAAAAGATTTCACTGGTTAAATTAGTTCCTATAACAATACTATGTCTTTTTAACTTTATAAAGTCATTTAACTCAGAATAGGTAGAATACTGAGTTCCGTTAAATATAAATCCCGAGTAATCGATGGAACGTTGAAAAGCGCTCCCTGCTGTTTTAAAAGTAAGAAGGTGCCTTTCATTTAATGCGCTTGAAAAAGCCACGTCCAAAGTATTTCTGAATGTTTTTTCTTTTTGCAAAAAAGTATGTATTGAATCGGTTTTATACAAAATTGCTTTCATATCACCACCCATACGTGTATCATAAGAAGAAGTAAGCCCTATAACTAATGAACTGTTTTTATTAAAATTGTAAAACACGCGGGGGTGCAATGTTACATTTTTATGTTCCGGTACTTCGGCAAATCCATCACCATTCACATCATAGGGAGTTTTTATATTGACACCAGCAAATAAGGTCAATCCAAGTTTCTCGTTTTTTTTGGAAGTGAAGGCATTTAAGTTATACTCCTTTAAGGAGCTGGCATTTAAAGTAATAGTTGTTTTAGCAGAATCAACAGGTGCTTTAGAAATAAAGTTAATTAAGCCGCCAATAGCACCCCCCCCATATAAGGTGGAAGCTGATCCCTTGATAATTTCCACCTGTTTTAAATCCAGGGGTGGAATAGACAACACGCCAAGGCTACCTGAAAAACCTCCATACAAAGGAAGTCCATCGCGCATTATCTGTGTATAACGAGGATCAAGACCCTGCATACGGATAGCCTCATTACCATTCACTGGATTAGTGCGCTGTATGGTAATAATCGACAAATCACCCAGGATACTTGTTACACTTCCCGGAACTACCGTACTTTCTTCATCCATATCATCCTGACCCAATACTTCAACTTTGGTATTTAAATCCTCAATGCGTGAATTGGTTCTTGTTGAAGAAATAATCACTTCCTCCAGGTTTTCATTTTGCTCAGGCAGTAAAATGAGAAGCGTTTCTGCTGTATCAATTAATGGAAACAGATATGTGTGCTTAATATTTTTGTATCCGATAAAATTAAAATGCACTGTATTCTCTCCGTCGGGTATTTGAAAGAGAGTCCCTTTACCATTGATATCTGTTGACGTACCGTTAGTTGTTGCATCCAAAATAATACTGACACCGGGTAATATTTCTTTCGTTACACTATCTTTAATAATCCATGTCACTTTATTTTGAGCCTTTAATGCTGCAAATGAAAACAGGAAATAAATAAGCAGTTTCTTTTTCATTGAAAGGATTTTCGCAATATTGTTTTAAAAATGAATGAACTTAGTTATTTAAAAACAAGCACCAATGTACCTGCGGTTATTAATCCCGCACCCAGCAAAACTTTTGGAGTAATTGGTTCTTTTAAGAAAAAAAACGCCAAGATGATCGTGATTACGAGGCTCGCTTTGTCAATACTAGCTACTACTGATACATCACCAATTTTAATAGCTCTGTAATAAAATATCCATGAAAGCGTTGTGGTTAAACCAGAAATACATAAAAAAACAATATCTTTCTTAGTGAAACTTCCCATTTGCTGCACATGCTTAAATGCAATGGCATTAATCCAAATGAGAACAAATACCATGGTAGTTCGTATTGCCAAACCCAAATCAGATGGTACATTATTTAAACCGAATTTTGCTATCACAGAAGTTAGACCAGCAAAAAACATGGAGGCTAAGGCATATAAAATCCAAGCAGGCATAATTAAAATTTTAAAGTAAAAATATGTTTATTTAACGAGTAAAGATATTGGATCTGCGTATTATAAAGAGTAACTATACTTTTTACAATAGACAAACCAAGGCCCAATGAATCTTTAGCGGCATCATTTTTTTTGAACCGTACAAATAATTCGTCTTCAGATATACTTAAAGTTTCGCCTGTATTTGCAATAAGGAGAGTTTCGTTTTTTATCGAAATTTCAATCGTTCCATTCATATAATTATGCCGAATGGCGTTCTGTAATAAATTAGCAATAAGTATTTCGCACAAGGCAGGATTAATCCGGATGATTAAGTCATTGCTTAATTCTGTTTCAATTTTAATATTTTTAGCCTGTATCAGATCCTGGTAATTCTCAATAGCTGCTTTTATTTTGTCGTTCAAATTTACAGAACTGTTTTCATTAAACTGGTTGTTTTCAATTTTAGAAAGGAGAATAAGGGCCTTATTTAAAGCGGATAATTTCTTAATCGTATTTTCTATAGACTGCAATTGATTCATTTCATTTTCCTTTAAATTTGGTGATTGCAACAATAAGGAAAGATTTGCTTTTATAACAGCTAAAGGTGTTTGCATTTCATGCGAAGCGTTTTCAGCAAATTCTTTTTGATGTAAAAAGTCATGATACATTTTATCTGTCATTTTATTAAGTGCTGTGTTCAATTGATTAAATTCAGCGGTAGAAGATTTATCGAATTGGTAAGGCTTGTGTTGCTTGATATCGTATTCATTCAACCTCGACAAAGTAGCGTAAAAAGGACGCCATAATATTTTTGAGAGCAACCAGCTAACTATGAAAAAAGCAAGTATTAAAAAACCAATGATCATTACACAAACAGAATATAAACTTTCCATGAGATCATCATCTTCTAAAGTTGATTTCACATTTGTAATTAAATAAGTTTGTCCTTCCCAATTAATATAGCTTTTAAGCATTCTGTAGGGAACGAGCTCGTGCTCTAGTTGGTTATAAATTGAGGTGTCATAGAAAGTGTGGCTATTTTCATGAGGCGCAGATGATTTTATCGAAGAAAGATTACTGAAATCCAATTTCAAATCATTAGGTTTGACAGAAGTGGCAAGGGTTTCAGCATGAAGCGCTTCTTTGTATAAACTCTCTTCTATTTCTTCATTTAACTGAACCTTTATCCGATAATAAGAAAACATAACAGCCAAAAGCAATAGAGGAATACTAATCAGTAAATAATAGGTAATTGTTTTAGTAATTAGTTTCATACAGAGATTTTATCGTTTTCTATTTGTTGTAAGGTTTATCCATGTTATTTTCATCTGTGTTAACGTTGCTGTAAAATAGTTATTTTAAACGTTTACTTTAAAATTATAACCAATCCCATAGATCATTTGTATATAATCTCTGCAGCCTTTTTCAGCTAGCTTCTTACGCAAATTTCTCAGGTGTACATAAATAAAATCATGATTATCCATTTGGTCACTATCATCTCCCCATAAATGTTCAGCAATAGAGTTTTTTGAAACAACCCTATTTTTATTGGTGATAAAAAATAATAATAAGTCGTACTCCTTAGCGGTTAACATGACTTGTTCGTTATTCACTTTAACGGTTCGTTCTTCGGGAATAATATTTATTTCATTCACAACAATGGCTTTATTCCCATCAAAGTTTCTCCTCCGTATTAATGCTTTGATCCTTGAATTGAGTTCTGCTAAATTAAATGGTTTTGCCAGGTAATCGTCCGCGCCAATATCAAGACCTATAATTTTATCATCTGAAGAATTTTTAGCGGAAATAATAATGATGCCCGCTTTGGAATGCTGTTGCTTAAGTTGCTTTATGATGTCAAGTCCGCTTCCATTTGGTAAAGTAATATCAACAAGGATACAATCATATTCATAAACCATTGTTTTTTCCAAAGCTTTTATAAAATCCGACGCCGATTCTACCACATAACCTTCTTGGTGAAGGTATTGCTTTATTGATTTTCGCAAATCCGGTTCGTCTTCTATCAGCAGAATTTTCATATGATAAATATACCTTGTAAATCTAAAGGCATTCTAAAGAACATAAAAAAGTTTAAGCCTTAATTTAAGCTAATCTCATGAACTACCAATTTATGGTTTCAAGACAGCTAAATTTATAATGAACAAACACGAAGATACCAGGATAATAAACTTCATCATTATACCTCACAAATACTTTACTTATGCCGCACAATCACTTTCGCGGTTATCGCATTCCATAATATAATACGCTGGCGCAAAGTGTCTTTGACTGCAACAGTGACTTTTTCCCATTTTAAAGGATCATCGCCGCATAATTTTTCTATCAATTGATAAGCCGGGTGAGAATGATGATCACCGTCAACTTCAATATGTCTTTCCAAATAATCTTTTAAAATACTGATTTTATTATTGGTTTGTTTATTCAATTCATTTACAAAGCTGATGAACATACCAGAAATCTGGTTTGCCCTGCCAAATGTAAATACTGCAGCCTGAATATGCAGAACATCAGCGTTGTTCAAAGAAAACGTATTTTCAATATACTCTGCAGACTCCATAGGAATACCTGCTATCAAACCGCTCTCGGTAACCGGGATCTTTTTATTGAGGCTTTTTATAAAAGTATGAATAGGTTCCATGTTGCAACCAGCCTGCTCCATAGCTGTTAAATATAATTCAAAATGGCTGGTACTTTTCCTTTCTTCATCAACATCCGATTCTTCTCTTAATTCATCATTTGTCAAAAACATTGATAATGAGCTTCCAACTGGAACCAATGATACATTTACACCAATAAGATTTTTTTGAAATGATTTGAGAAGGCTCATAAATTCCCATACGACAAAAATATGGTGCTCCATAAAAACAGTAATATCCTTTACGGTTTTTATGGTGGAGTAAACTTTGTGATTTATTATTTCCTGACTGATCGGTTCTATTTCTTCCTGAAATTTTTTAAGATGCAAGTTCATTTCAGTTTGTGATTTGGAATTCATAAATATAAAGAATTATTTGTGTGTGTGTGAAGAACTGAAAAAATGATCATACACAAAGGAATTAATAGGCGTTGCAATTATCCACTTTCATGAAGGGGTTTTAAAATAGTTTTGGATTTTTTACTTAAAGATTCGCCTAATGGGTCACCTTCGCAGTGCCAATCAAAAAAAATCATCAAAAAAAATCTTCTGAAATCCGGACGATCGAATATCAGAAGATTCTCTTCATATTGTAATTCTTCTATTGTGGCTTCTGTTCGGCAGCTTCTTTTGCTTTCTTCTCATCTTCTACCGCTTTCTTATCTGCTTCTTTTTGTTTTTTCTTTGCGGTCTTTTCGTCTTCTTTTTTCATCTCCTCTTTCCGTCTCTCTAACTTTTCTGTAGCCTTTACTTTTTCAGCTTCTTTTTCACTAACATTACTATTGGATTTTCTCAAATCCTCAGCCTGGTTATCTGTTTTATTTTGAGCTTTCCTCAAATCATCTGCTTTATCATTTGTTCTCTCCTGTGATTTTCTTAATTTTTCTGTCTCATCATTAGCATCATCCTGTGCTCTTTTCACGTTTTTATCTTTATTCTCAATTCGTTTTTCAGACTTTTCAATTTCACGGTTTCGTTTCTCCGCAGTGCGATCTTCCTTCTTTTTTTGGTCAGCCATCTTCTCCTCTTCCTTCAATTTAACTTTAGCCGAATCACTTAATTCCTGTGCAAATGCCGAACCCGATAAGGCCAACCCTATTACCATAGATAAGATTATTTTTTTTGCTATTGTCATGCTACTTATTTTTAAAATGGCGAATATGTTTTCGCTACTCCACAAAAATACAGGGAACAATGTCAATAGTTTTACATCTATAACAAATTTGTTACGCTATTCACAGATTCCTGATTGAATATTTACTGATTAGAGTGTATAGGTGATTGCAGATTACTTTCAGTGTTAGCAGCTTTGCAATGGCTAACTTAAAGATTATTTAATACTCCTACCCTTTGCAATGGCTTTAGCGCTCCAAGGATCATCCGGCCATGCATGTTTTGGATAACGCCTTTGCAATTCTTTTTTTACTTCATGGTAAGTATTGTTCCAGAAACTTTTTAAATCCGTTGTTACCTGCACAGGTTTGTAACCGGGAGATAATAAATGTAAGACTGTTTTTATTTTACCGTAGTTAACAGTTGGAGTGTCTTCCATTCCAAATACTTCCTGTAAACGAACAGCAATTACCGGTGCTGTACCATTTGCAAAATATTCCATACGGATCTTTGAACCACTGGGGACTTCTAATTTTGATGGGGCAAGTTGTTCTAAAATCTGCTGCTGTTCCCATGATAAGGAATGCAGTAAACATTCGGAGAGATCTATTTTTTTAAGGCCGTCTGTTTTTCGTATGTCTTTCACATAAGGCCCAAGCCAATCCTGTGCGGTGTTTAGTAAATATAATGTATTTACCACAGGCCATTGTTCATCCGGATTCCATAGGGCAAGGCTGCTGATGCGATTTTGCAATTGCGTGAACTGATCCGTAAAATCAAGCAAACTTTCTCCTTCTAGCTTAATGGCGTGACAAATAGCATCGAGCACTAAGGTTTCATCAGGTTTGGTCAAAGGTTTTGATTGCAACAAAATACTTCCAATCTTAAGTTCAGTTGAGCATATCAATCCGCCTTTACGCGTGTCCCAAGCTATGTTTTGTTTTTCTTTCACTAAATGAATAAGATCTTTAGGATTAAGCGGCGCTGCCATAAATATTTTTCCAAGGCCATCTCTCAAATCCATATTGGCAATTGCAAGCCATGCTTCATGTGCCAGGTCATCCTTATGTCCGGCTGTTGCAACCTTACCGTTAGCCAGCTGAAATTGCGCATTGTTTCCCGGTTTAGCAGAAGCAATTCTTTCAGGATAGGCATAAGCAAGAAGAAGTCCTGTTTCATTCGGATCCACAGGATCATTATCTGCATTAAGGTTTAATAATTTACGATAGCTGGCTGCATTTTTTTCAATACGTTTAAATTTATTATTAAAAGCGTTATGACTTCGTGCTCTTCTAAGGGCTTCAATGCGAAGGTTAAGATCAATGCCACTATCTTTCGGTAAAGGATCCCGTTCTTCAAGTATGGCGGCAATATCACAGGCTAGCTGTTTCATCCCGGTAGATTCTGCCAGTAAAAGCATGTGGGCAATACGCGGATGACATGCCAATTGATGGATTTGTTTTCCGTGTTCAGTTATCTTTCCATTTTCTAAGGCGCCAATTTGAGTTAAGGTATCATGAGCCTGCAGCAGGGAATTTTTTGGAGGCAAGGTTAACCAACACATTTTAGTAATGTCATCTGTTCCCCATTTGCATAGTTCGAGCACTAACGCACAGAGATCTGCTTCCATAATCTCCGGGATGCGATGTTCGGCCATGCGTTCATGTGTAGCCTTGGTCCACAATCGGTAACACACACCAGCACTTAACCGGCCTGCCCTGCCCGCCCGCTGAATGGCGGCATCTTTTGAAATACGTAAAGTCTCCAATCGTGATAAACCAGAAGGCAGGTCAAAACACGATCTTCGCCCAAAGCCTGAATCCACAACAATGCGAATACCCTCAATGGTTAAACTGGTTTCCGCAATGGATGTGGCCAAAACTATTTTTCGCTGGCCGTTTTTATTTGGCATAATAGCGAGAAACTGTTCATTTTGAGGTAACATTCCATACAAGGGATGAATGCTGAACTCAGAGAGCTGGGAACGTAAAATTTCTTCGCATTTACGGATCTCGCCTTCGCCTGGTAAAAATGCCAATACATCTCCTTCATGTTCTTTTACGGCACGGGCAATGGTTTGCGCCACTAATTCGGGTAACAAGTATTCATCGGCATCATTTGTATGTATGACCTCAACCGGATGTTGCCGGCCCATACTTTCTATCACCGGGGCTTTTAGTAATAATTGTAGTTGAGTAATGTTGAGTGTAGCCGACATAATCATTAATCGCAAATCCGGCCTTAATACCTGTTGTGCTTCTCTGCAAAGTGCAAGAGCAAGATCGGCCTGTAAATTACGTTCGTGAAACTCATCAAAAATAACAAGCCCATATTGCTCCAAAGCGTTATCACTTTGCAACATGCGGGTGAGAATTCCTTCTGTGACCACTTCAATACGTGTTTCTTTGCTTACACGATTTTCAAAACGAATACGGTAACCAACGGTCTGCCCCACTTCTTCTCCAAGGAGTTCTGCCATTCGCATGGCGATGCTACGTGCTGCCAAACGACGGGGTTCCAGCATAATTACTTTTTTACCCTGCAAAAAATCTTCTTCAAATAAAGCGAGGGGGAGCAACGTGCTTTTGCCTGCACCTGGTGGCGCACCAACAATTAATGTGGAATGATCCTTCAGTATTTTTTTTACGTCGGGAATAATTTCTACAATCGGAAGTTGAATATGTAAGGCATTGAAAGACATAAATAAAATACAAAGATTAGGATTATAAAAGTAACAAAGGACAGGCTTTTATACCCCTAGTTTTTTTCGGCACTTCCAAATTATTACAATGTCATTTTCTATTCTGTAATCCTTGGCATAACGCAGGTTTGCCAGTTTAATTTTATTATTCTCCGCATCAGCGCTCAGCAGCATAGCCGGCGAAAGTACGGAGCGTTTAATTTCAGGTAATGATTTATCAGTTACTTTGCCGTAACCAACCCAGGAATAAAAACCGAACAGCACATTGAAACAATTTAAAAAATAATTGCCTTTATTAAACTGTATGAATAGTAAGATTGGGCTTAATACAATGGCTATTATGCTCACAGCAATATCCAATAAACGTTTGTTTCGTTTATTATTGGATTTGGAGATACTATTGACATCGATCATATAAAGATCTCCCGCGGTATCAATATTATTACTGCCAATGATGGATAAACTTTCCGGTGGCGCTATCTTAAAATCCACACCGCTTGATACAAGAGTGAGCATGTTATTAATAATGAATTGCGAACTGATATCTTTTGCGCAAAAAATAATTTCATTAATCTGGTGTACTTTTATGATTTCATCAATCTGGTTTATTTTACCGATGAAATTCGGATTATGAACTCCGTTTATTTCAGCGCTTACAAAACCAACAAAGCCGGGATTAATCTGCGTTTCTTTCAGTAAATCCGCTACGCGGTAAAACTCCTGCTCTTCTCCAATAATGGCAATGCGTTTTAATTTGGCGGTACTTAAACTGTATGATTTAAATTTTAGGAAATGAAATAACACACGCGTTAATAAGAAACATATAAGAGCCCAGCTGGTTCCTAATAAAATGAGCGCGCGCGAAAACCTCAGTGATTCCGGTAACAATGAATAGCCTAATAAAATAAATACTGTTCCTAGCACTACACCACGAACAATTTTCAAAAGCTTAATGGGCTTATCATATCCACCGTTAAAATACACCATGATGATCCACGCAATAGCGTATAATGGAAAAGCAACGCTCAATAATTTCTGCGAATAGATATCTCCGTCAACACCCGTGTTTTGCTGATAAATATTTTTAATCACGAATAATCCCATTGTGATGATTGAGAAATCAAAAATTGGAACTGTGAACGCCTTTAAAAACCGTGACAATAAAGCCAACCCTGCTTTTAAAAAAATAGCTAAGTGAATGAGCGCATTAAACCAAAATGCGTTAGAACCACTAAAATGCTTTTTGGAAAAAATAGCCATGGCCTTATAAAAGATCACCACATAGTTCAGACTGCTTCGTTTAGTACTTTCTCCTTTATAATGAATAATCTGCGTATCCGGAAAATAGTAATTCTTATACCCTGCTTTTTTGATCCTGTATGACAGATCGATATCTTCTCCATACATAAAAAATGTTTCGTCCAATAAACCTATTTGATCTAACACAGATTTACGAATAAGCATAAAAGCACCACTCATCACATCAATCTCGCTCAGCTGATCTTCGGGTAAATAGGAGAGGTGATATTTGCCAAAGCGTTTGGATTTCGGAAAAAATCGTGAAAAGCCAAACATCTTATAAAAGGCCACTTCGGGAGTTGGCAAACCGCGCTTTGATTCTGGGGCAAAATTACCCTGGCCATCCAACATCTTTACACCCAAACCGCCAGCTTCAGGATGTGCATCCATAAAAGCAAGGATCTTTGAAAAGGTATCCTCCTGCACCACTGTATCAGGGTTCAAGAGCAATACATATTCACCTTTGGCTAGACGAATTGCCTGGTTATTAGCCACAGAAAAACCGGTATTTGTTTTATTGACGATTAAATTTACCTGGGGAAATTTCTCTTTAATTAGTGTTACAGAACCATCTACGGAATTGTTATCTACGACAAATACCTCACATTGAAAGTTCTCAGAAGCTTTTAATACAGAAAACAGGCACTGTTCGATGAAGTGCTTGACATTGTAATTAACAATAACAACGGATAGTTTAGTCACGGGTGCTATAATTTTCTAAAAATAACAAAATATTGTGAAAACCAAAGATTTTAAAAAAGTAACTATTAGTATGAAAAAAAACAGTAAATTCGCATTCCAAATTCAGCAATATACTTTATATTTCTGGATATGGTCCCGTAGCTCAGCTGGATAGAGCAACAGCCTTCTAAGCTGTGGGCCATTGGTTCGAATCCAATCGGGGTCACTTTTAAAAAGTTAAAACGCCTGTAATCAATAGATTGCAGGCGTTTTTATTTAATGATATATTTTCTTTCCGTACTTTTTTTCATAATAGAAAAAAGTAATGTGGAAAGTCTAGTTCTCCCACCATTTAATGATCAGCTTATTATATTTGAAACCCGTTTGGTTAACAGGGGTTAATTCCATTTTCATTTCCGTAACCTGTTCTAACCAGTTGCTTGCCCATTGCGTGTTTAATGCCTCTTTTTGGTCTGCATTTATTTTATTTAAATGAATGGCACTGCGAACTGTTTTATAGTTAACAAATACAGTTTTCTTTTTTTCCTTAAGATATATGTCCATGATTATGATTTTATATTGTAAAGTTATAGCAGAATGTTACACTTGATATTATATAATCCTTAAGATTAGGTTTCACTTTTTACAGATTCTTTAAAATTTTTCATTATTTCATGCACCACCCAATCTGTCTTATCAAATATCAATTTGTTTTCAAACCTAATGATAGTAATATCGCATTCATTTAAATATAATGTGCATTGTTTATCTCCACCACTCATTCTTCGGTAAAATGATTGGCGCCATCCATTTCAAACGTGAGCTTTTGTCTCTAACCTTGAAAATCTAAACTATAATTCCCTGCACTGTGTTGTCCGCGAAACTTTTTCCGTTCAGCTTGCTGCCCCAAAATAGTTTCTACCAAATTGCTTCAGCCTTGTAAAATTGTTGCGGAAATCTTTACAGAAACTTTTTTAATAGCCCAGGTTATTTAGCCGTTGATTCATGTATTACAAATATAAAACATTTAAACTTTCCGTTCGGCGGGTTAGCCGGGGTTTGTCAGGCTGGGTGCCGAATGCTGAAACTGCACGATACTGCACTAATCCCGATTTTGTAAAATCACAAATAAATCTTAGTATTGATATATCAAAAAGCACAGAATGTTTTCATCATATAAATTCAGGATTTTCTGCTATGTTTTAACATTGCAATTCATCATAGTAATAAACACACATGGCCAAAACTATGTTGATCTCGTAAAACTCAACGCCAGCACTACACCCCTCAATACTTTTGATTCAAGCAGGAGCCAATCGGTGCTGAACGAATACGGAGCAGATCTTTCATTACCCATCAAACTAAATGAGAAAACAGCTTTTTTAACCGGTGCCATTTACGAGAACATCAATACAAAATTATTTCCGGATGAGGCAATGCAAAGTCTAAGTGGTATCACACTTAAACTAGGAGTCAACCATAATTTCAACGAACATTTTTCTACCACAATGGTACTGTTACCAAAACTGGCTACCAACTTTGGAACACTCACTCAAAAAGATATGCAGTTAGGCGGCATTGCTTTATTTAAATATGCAGTTAATAAAAACCTAAATTACCGCTATGGTTTGTATTATAACGCCGAGCGGTTTGGCCCTTTCTTTGTGCCACTATTAGGTGTGTATTATTTAAGTAATAACACCAGGTTCGAATTGAATGTGATGCTGCCTTTATCAGCTGATATGAATTACCGGCTCATCAAATTCATGAGTATTGGTGCAAACTTCTTTGGCCAAACACGCTCCTACCATGTATCAAATATTTCTCCCGGACTAAAGAGCTCTTATGTGGTAAGAGTAACCAATGAACTTTATGGATACTTGAAATTTACGTTACCTAAAAACATTATTTTGTTAACCAAGTGTGGATATTCTTTGGGTAGAAAGTATCGAGTGTACCATGATGATGATAAAACGGATCTTGCATTTCCGTTAACTTATATTAATGACCATCGCCGGCAGCTGAACAAAACTTTTTCAGATGGACTGTTATTTCAGGCAGTGTTGATTTACAGATTGCCTTTGAAGTAGTTTTTTCTGTTATCAGCCCTGCCTTTTTTTTCGAGAGTCAACTTCTTTCATAACGTGAGCCTACAGCATTGTTCAGCACAAAAAGAATTTAAGAATACGGCTACTGTTTACCCTTTGTTACCGAATAATTAATAGTAAACCTTTTTTCATCCACTACCTTTAAATCAGAATCCAAAAGATTACGATAATGGCATTAGATCTAAATATGTTTTATTCCAGCACACTTGACGAACGGATAGAGATTGTAAATAATAGCGGCGAATACATTACCAGAATTAAATACTTTGGTTACTTCATTAACCTTTACATTGTAGATGGAGACTTTGTTGAAGTTTACTACAATTGCCATTCTAACGATATTGAAGATGTAGAATTCCTGGATCCAAGCGAAGAGCGTTTACACTTATTTACCGCTTTTGTAGATCTATCCGATCTTTACAGAAACATATAAATCTTTATACTGTTACTTGGGACACAACAAAAATTCACTGAACTTTTGAGCGAACCGTTGTATTAAAAGACAATTAATATAAATAAAAAATCCCTCCGCCAGTTGGCGAAAGGATTTTTAAAGGAAGAGAAATAAAACAACCTACATTCTTTTTACATCCACACTAATCACATTAGAGTACAACCCTACCTGTGTATCAGCAATCACATAGATGCCTTTGTACTTCCATTCATCAAACACTTTACCAGTGGCTAAAGGCGTAATGTCTAAATACTCGTTGCGGGTGAAACGGCCAATTAAAATAAATCCTTGACCATCATCACGATCGGCATAAAGGTCAAGGGCATCGGAGTAACCTTTTATCCATCTCACGTGTGGTTTCCCCACATCAATTTTGATCTTCAGTTCAGGTTGCAACGTAGCCACATCTACCGTTGATGAAGGCGAAATGATTCCCAGGTCGGCACCGATTGCTTCCGTGTAGTTAAGGCTTAATTTTGCACGGCCTGCCATTTTGGATGCACGTTCAAAGATTCCTTCGGTTACAGCCGGCGGTGGAGTTCCCATCGAAGGAACCGCAGGCAAAGCGCCGTTGTGCTGATCCTTTTTAGCGTACTTGGCCATGTTCTTGTAGCCTATGAAGTTCAAAAGGTTTTGCCTGAAGAGTTCAATGGTGCTGACAAGGTATTGAAAGAACGCATTGTCTTTTTGCAGCGCGGTTATTTCTGCGGGTGTGAAACCAAGAAGGGTTGCATTGGTACCCATCTTAGTTGTAAAGTTGTTTAACCATACAACTTTTTCTGAATCCCCTAAGGGGATGAATTTAGAATTACTCATTTTTTTACTTTTTTTAATTTGCCTTTAGCATCACGCACTGGCGTGATCAAAGGCGATTTATTTTATGATTTAATTTAAAACTATTTCTTTCGTGAATTGTTTTGGTAATGTCGCTTGCTAACTTTTGCCCTGCTACTCATCGCAAGATGTTTTTAAGTTTTTTTTGGTGTCATTCTTTTCTTATTTATTGTTTGGGCGTTACCCTCCTATCGTCGGGTCAGGCTTTTCGTTTCAATCTTTTGTTCTCACGCCCCGGCGTGATCACAAAAGGATTTCCACTTCAATCCTTAACGCGGGCTTTTAATCTTTCCATTCTTTTCTATCCCTTCAATCTCTTTAGTCTCTCTAATCCCTTCCTTCCCTACCCTCTCTTCCATCCCTTCAATCTCCTTAGTCTCTTTCATCCCTTCTTCTCCGTGTCTCTGCGGTGAGCCTACCACAGGCATTCCAAGCCGCGTGCCAAAACAAAATTTTAACAAGCTCTAAAAAAAGTTAAAACGTGTTTTAATTGACGGCTGACTGTAACCGCACCATAAGTGGTGGAAATGAATTGATATCTGGTAACGAAATTTTTTCTGTAGAAATGTTGCATTAACATTTGAAGAGTATCCAAACGTGTTGCATCGGTGTAAAAATTGTTTGAACTGATGCCTTTGCCCTGTCCTTTTTTAATAAAAAACAATGGAATTAGTAGTGATGCACCGGAGTATTACGTGAAAATATTTTGGAATAGGGCGTGATACCCATGGGAATAGGCCGTGACACACCCGCGGAATAGCACTGATACACCCGTAGACTACTACCTGCACACCCGTGGACTACTACCTACCCACCAGTAGACTAGTGCCGATACACCCGCAGACTAGTACTGATGCGCCCGCAGACTAGCACCCACACACCCGCGGATAGGGAGTGATACACCTGTGGACTATTACCTATACACCCACGGATAGGTTGTGATACACCCGCGGACTAGCACCAACACACCTGCGCACTACCACCTATTGCTCAGCGCACTACCACCTATTGCTCAGCGTACTATGCTACTTCTCAAGGTTCATAGAGCCTGTTCTTATTATTAGTGGCCCTGATCACATTGGCCGGTTCAAAGTCATCGGGTTCACCGGTATGCACTTCGTAGCTATCTACCTTTAGTACAAACAATTTTTGTTTAGCAATTGTTTTCGCTACACACTCTTTATTACCGTACACATATAATTGAGAGAAATTAAATCCCTTCATGTTTTTGGTAATATAAAACCAGGCAATGAGCTTTTCTTTATCATACGACAGCTTATTGTAGAACTTAACAGCCGGAATAGAATTGGAGATGAGCTTTACATTGACCCAATCACTTATAAACTCAAACACGATTCGATAATCGGCATACTTATGATCGGTAATCAGGTTCTGGTTTACTTTTTCGGCATCACTCTCATGATCAAAAACAATACCTATAAAAGGGGGTTTATCTTTTGGGAGTTTAACAACAAGTTTCATGTTACAAAGCTATAGAAGACCGTAGGCATCTATTGCTATGTTTTGTAGCATTGGCTATCTAAACGTTTAAATGCCTTAAAATCAAAATGCTAAAGTTTAAACAGCAGGCAAGTAGTAAGATTTATTGAACTATTTGAAAACAATTGTTGCACTTTTCATTTTACATCTACCCTCGCCTAAACAACAACGCAATGCCTTTGGAGTATAAAAACGGGATCTTATCAAAGTGTTGGTATCTCCGCTGTTTTTCATTGTAATTTTGTACCATACAAACCCACACCACGTTATGACACATCGCATTCCATACAGACTCATTGTCTCCATTATTGCCGGTATTGCCGCCACCATGTTCCTTACCATGCTAACCCATGTTATATTAAATCTGTTAGGCCAGCATCCACTCTTGTTTAAACCAATGCTGGATGATAATCAGGTTCAGTTCACTTTATTCTATCATAGTATATATGCTATCATAGGCGCAATGGTTACAGCCAAAATTGCAAAAAACCAATCACGCAAAGCCGTGTTAATACTCGGTACCAAAGAGTTATTTATGTGGGTAGTAGGAGCGTTCATATTATATGATCATTCACCTACTTGGTATAACATTACAAAGGCATTACTAGGTGTGCCATTGGCATGGATAGGTGGCAGACTGTATGAGCACTATAAGAAAAGAAGATCGCTGGTACAGGCCAAACGGTTTGCGACAACATAAACATGTGCTAATTTTTGTTGTGGTAGAAGTGTCGCAGCATTGCAAATGCATGGGTATGGAGTATTTTCTGTAATAACATATAGTAGTAACTATTATCTATTACTCCCCATAAATTTCCTTGCTATCGGGCATAGTAAAAGGTTTGTCAAAAAATTCATGTAAAATACTTAAAAACATAGTTTGTTTTTCCCAGCAAGCACCGTGTGTAGTACCTGGTAAAATGCAGAGCTGTGAGTTTGGAATATGTTGAAATAATTTCAAACTATGCTCTGGTCGTATCACATCTCTATCGCCCTGCATAATTAAAACCGGTGCTTTAATTTTTTTAAGTTCAGTGTATGGTACATTAGGGTAGTCTAACATCATGCGATTTAGCTTTACCTCTGTTTGATCTTTACTTTTTTCGCAAATATGCTGCGTTGCTATGATATCCCATTTAAAAATAGCCATACTATCGGGCTGCATATTTGAACCAAATGCCAACACTTTTTTTACTTTTTTAGGATAATCTTTCGCTAGCAATATGCCTAATATTGCGCCATCACTTTGTCCCCAAACATAAGTGGAATCAATATGCAGCTGAGTTAATAGTTCGTTAATATCACTTGTCATCTTATCATAGGTAAGCGGTTCGTTGGTATCGGTAGAATTTCCTTGTGCGCGGCTGTCGATAGCAATTACCTGATAGTGTTTTATTAAGTCGGGATAAAAAGGCGATGCATTTTCAATAGAGCCCCCATTGCCGTGTAATACCAAAAGTGGTTGCCCATTACCATATATTTCATAATATAATTTAATGCCATTTACTTCAGCAAAATGCCCGGTTTCTTTGTTATGACCGTATGCAATAATACCGCTGCCTTCAATCATTAAACAGTGATTGGTGTTTTGGGTAGTTATGCTTTTCTTAAAATGAGTATTGATACCATAATCCTTTATAAAAATGCCCGCTTGCAAATCGTCATTATTTTTTTCGAAATTGTTTGCGTAAAGAGCAGTCCAGTTGTTGGGCGAATTTTCAATTTCAAATAGTAAATCGTCATAATAAAATTTACCATTAAATTCACATAAAGCACCCACAACAGCGTACTCGCTTTTTTCGTTTATTTTTCCCTCAATGCTTACCTCTTTCCATTCAACTGAGCGAACGGGCCGTTTTTGCATATTATCAAAAAAATTATAGCCAGTAGTCATATCTATTCTCACCCAAAGGCGTGCAGCCGCACTATCGGCTGTTGCACTCGTTTTTATTTTTGTTTTAAACCTAAAGTTTTTTCCAATGTATGGCTTAACATCAATTTTTTTGGAATAAGCAGCCCAATTTTCCTGCGCTTGTATCGAAAAGCTGATGTTTATCAAAACCAAGCAAGCAATGAACTTACAGGTATATTTTATAAAGTGTGTCATAGTAATGTATATGAATTTAAATTATTTCAATTCCTTTTATAAAAACCCAACAAACACACCAACAACTTTTAATTCAATCGCCTCTTCTTCATTCAAAACAATATCTTTAAACTCTTTAGAATCAGATAATGGTTTTAAAATAATAGATTGATGGTTCCATTGGTCATTATCTATATTCTTTTTGCTGTGGTATTCTTTAACAGTATATCGTGAGCCCGAATCTTCCTGGATGGCTTTACGTTCAACTAAAACTATTTTACCATTCCTTGAGCCGCCTTCATCTTGTTTAAATAAACAGTAAGAACCATTCGGGATTATTTTATTCATTGATTCTCCGATTACTTTACAAACAAAGTAGCCTTCCTTAGGTGTGTAATTCATTGGCAACTCAATCCACTGGAAGTCTGACGAAATCTGCAGATTACTAAAAGACCCAGCTGCAGCTGAAATATCAACTAAAGGAACACTATTAATAAATGGCTTTGCATTGTTTAAAGGAATAATTCTAAAGGGTAATTCATTTTTAAAAGAAGATATATGAGTTTTCAGATAATCTCTCAAATTTTCATTGCAAGCATAAATAAAAGTTCCTTTAATGCCCCGGTACATAATTGTTTTGTAAATATTAATGATGTATGCCTTCAAATCATCTGGATTAGCGATTCCTTTTTTTCCATTCTGATCCAAATACTTTGAGGCGTCGATTTCAATTTTACCACTATGTTTATTATAAATAATTTCCTCCCCGAAAATAATTCCTGTATAATTTAAATCGTACCCTTGAGTCGTATGAATACACCCAACTTCTTTAAAAGCATTAGGTGAATTGATCCAATCTTTATCTGTTTGGTTCCATCGTAATTCTAATCCGTCAATGATAATATCAATAGCTTTTTTATTCTCTTTAGATAACCAGGGCCATGAATAACCTGCTACTAATCTGCATAAACCATGTTTATTTTCTTTAACCGTAAGCTGTTCATACAAGACCTTTAATGAATCAAATACTAAAAGTTCATAATTTTCATCTTCATAAACTTCAGTGTGGTTTAGTTTCAGATTTAATAGCTTATCTACAAAACTTATATAATCCTTGCCTTGAACTCGCATTTGAGAAGACAATTCAATTATTAAATTATTCTGGGATAATAACTCATCAAAATGAGATCCATCTATGTCTGATGGTTTTACAGATTGCGCTGCATCATAAAAGAAAATCTGGTTTTTACTGTTTGCAAGAATCCAGTCAAGTTCATTTCCTTTATCATCCAATCCGAGTTTCATATTATTTTGTCTAAAAACACCCATCCATCCAATGTTTTTATATTGACGTAACCGATGAGCCTCATCTACTATTAAGAGATCATATTTCTTTTTAAATGTATCAGAAGGGCTAATAATCATTGATGATTTTAATCCGGGTACTTTCCGAAATACATTCTGTAATGTTTTACGTAAGGAACTCATTGCCACAACAAAGCCAATTTCAGCATTTGGATACTTCTCTTTAAAGACTCTGATTAAATTAACTTCCAATATTTCGTCCTTATTATAATCATCATTATTATCTGAAACATCGGAGTTCAATAATTTTATTAAGTAGGTTGCGAGAATGGTTTTACCTGTTCCTGCGCTTCCTTTCACAAAAATCCTGTTCGACTTTTTTGTACCAAGACCTTTAATAATTTCCAATACAGATCTATATTGATCTTCGTTTAATGTCTTATAAGGTGAATATTTAAATAATTCAGAGTTTTCAATTTCTTCAAGTGATTTACTGACGATCTTTTTTTCAATTAATTTAGTCCAAACTTCCCTGAAAATGTCTTTATATAAATCCTGTTGATAATAGGTATGATTTATTAAACCATAATTACCATTTTGTAATTCATAAGTCTCTTCGGCAGAAATATATTGAATAAGCTTCGACTCTATATCGAGGGTTACAGATTTATTAAACTTATCTGAACCAATGATTGAAATCTTATTTAATACCGTCTTTTTAGGGTTATCAAGGTGATTTTTTATCCTGTTTAGCGCATTAGTCGATTCACCAACATAAGCCTCTTTTCTACCATCATTTCTTATAAAATAAACAAGAGGCCATTGGTTTTTAACCCAGGGATTTGCTTCGATTTTACTTAACGATGCTTTATTAAAATCATACTGTTCAGATACTTCAACTGCTAATTCGAAAGATAAACTCATAACTCGTTATATTTCTTAGCAGAGCCTTTTGATTTATCAACGGGATATTTTTCTCCGTTACGTTTAATCTTATCCAATACTATTTGTTTAACATCCAAGCCCTGTTTCTCTGCTAGCAAAAAAGCATAAGCTAAAACGTCTGCCAATTCTTCTTTTATTTTCTCTTTATCAACGGCATCACTATCCTTTAGGTCTTTCCAAAGAAATAATTCATTTAACTCAGCAGCCTCAATTGAAATTGCCACAGCTAAATTTTTGGTATCATGAAACTGCGCCCAATCACGTTCATTTCTAAATTTCACTAATTCATTTATTATTTCCTGTATATCACTCATATCCAATAATGCTTCTTCCAAAAATAAGCTTTACTGTGAATTGTACAACATATTATTTGACTATTTATTCCTTCTATTAATAGCGCAATTCGGTGTGTTGTATTTTACAACCAAAACCCTATATTTATTACTGTTTTAAACCAGATGCCATGCAATCCAAAACTACCAATGTTACAGATTATTTAAAGGAGCTTCCTGCAGAGCGGGTTCAGGCCTTTACTAAATTACGCGATACCATTCTTAAAAATATTCCCAAAGGTTTTGAAGAATGCATGTCATACGGCATGATCGGCTATGTGGTGCCACACAAAACCTACCCTGCCGGTTATCATTGTGATCCTTCCCTGCCCCTGGGCTTTATAAGTATTGCCAACCAAAAGAATTTCATCGCCTTTTACCACATGGGCATTTACTCTGATCCTAAATTACTGAACTGGTTTGTTACCGAATTTCCCAAGCACAGTAAAGCAAAATTAGATATGGGCAAAAGCTGCATTCGGTTTAAAAAACCGGAAGACATTCCTGTTGAACTCATTGCTGAGCTCTGCAAAAAAATGACGCCCAAAGAATGGATTGCGCTTTATGAAGGGCTATTTATACAATCGAAGTCACAGAAGACTAAAAAATAGTTTTTTTGATACTTTTGTTAAAAGTATCGTAAAATATTCTTTTTAAGTTTTTTTTCTATGATACTTTATGCAACTAAAAAGTATCCAAAATCTCACCTTTTTAGGACTTACTTTCTTTGCATCCCATGCAAAGAAAGTAACAAAGAAAAATCACCGCTTCTTAAATTTACCTCGAAAATAACGAAGCACTTTCCCGCCCGATTTTAGAAACTCGTCCGGGTGAAAAAACCCGTCCTCAGACAGCCTAAAATCGTCGCATCATTCCCTGCTGAAAGTGCATCTATTTTCTTCGCTAAATTTAAAAGGCGGAAGAACCACAAGTCAGATGCTCATTATTCTATTGTGAGATATAGATGTACTATAAACTCAGATATGATATTTTGATTTAAAGCTCCTGGGTGCCGGAAACTTCGAAAAATATTATTTGGAATGGCGCAGGGACGTGAACGAACGGTGCGAACTACAATTTTTTCGGGAGTTCTTGCGCTGTGCGCCCCGAAAAAGATTGGAGTTGGCGTTCGTTCTTGATTTTTTTGTTATTTTTTTCATCAAGGAAAAAAGTAAGATAGAAGAGCTTTTGGATACTTTTCGTAAAAGTATCATTATGATAAAACCTTCCCTTATTAAATAGGGTTCACTCAAAACACTGAAATAGTAATAGATTCAACTATTTTAAAGAGTTTACTTTCTTTTTTATGCAAGGCTTTTGCAGAAAATATTTGAAAAGGTTTGCATCATTTAGCAGCACATTTATCATACGTTAGTCACG